>PCUV01000026.1 GCA_002786915.1 Comamonadaceae bacterium CG12_big_fil_rev_8_21_14_0_65_59_15
CTTGCAAGGCCAGAAATCATCCTCTCTGTTTGGGCAATTTCAGCTATTTTGGTAAGGCGTAATTCAGGCGTAGTCGCATGGACGCTGGCTGGCGCTGTACTGTGCACATCTTATTGGCTCGCATTCTTGTACTTCGCGGCGGCTCTTTTGTTCCAAACAAATGTGACTAAAAAGATTGGCGCGGCAATTGCGCTGACGGTGATCCACTTTGGATTCTGGTTGCTGATGTTCGGTGCGGATTATTACAGCGCACTGCTTTGGTTGCCAGATGTTCTCCAAAAGCAGATATGCGAAGTCGGCGAAAATCTCGGTTTGGAGTTGTTGTTATTCAATCCGGTTGTCATTGGACTTTTAATTCTCGGCTCGATTGGCTTGGTTGTTGATGGCACGCGACGTGCTTTAACCATTGCATTCGTTCTGGTGTTTTTTATTGCATCAAATCAGGTTCGGTATATTGGCGTAATCGCTCCCTTGATGGTGTTGTTAGCTATCCAATGCTGGAAGCCAAAGCTTCCTGAGTTAAACGCAATGGGTATGCCTTTAGTCGCCTGCATAAGTTTATTTTTACTGCTCCAGGTCGCCGGCACGATTCCTTCGCGTGATGATGCACCTAACTTCGCAATTCCGGTCAATTCCCGTGTGATAACAGCATTCGGGGAAGCGACCTACGCAATGCCATTCTTTAATCCCGGCATTCAAATTGAGCCTTCCTATGCGTTTGGTGCAGCACCCAAAGACGTGCAGCAACTCTCATTGGATATAAGTCGCAATACCAAGATCAACTGCGAAACCATCAAGAAATATCACTTCACCCACGTTGTTGAGCAATCAATGTCCGGTGAACCACCTTCATGCCTGACACTTTCTGCTGTTCAAAAAAAATGGAGATTATGGAATGTACAATAAATTCGTAGATGACCCTCACCGCAATGAGCATGAGTTGTCGATTATTATTCCCGCTAAGAACGAGTCAGACTCCATCATTCCTGTGCTGGCTAAAATGCGTCATTTCTTCCCGCTTGCTGAAATTATCGTGGTGGACAATGCCAGTACAGATAATACGGCGGAACTTGCGAAAACCGTACACGGCGTTCGAGTCGTGCATGGGAAAAGTCCCGGTAAAGGTCACGCTATGCGTTGTGGCGCATTGGCATCCACTCGGAATGTCCTCATGTTCCATGATGCTGATTCGGAATACAGTGTTGCTGACGCACATAGCGTTGCTGAAGCCTTGCTTGACACGCCTATGGAATACCGCCGTTACATGATGGCTATTGGTGTTCGTGCATGGCGTTTGAATTGGTTGCCAGTGGTGTCGTTTGGTGTAAATAATCTGATCAGAACTATTTTTTGGCTGCGTTTCAAGTCGGCACCGGAGGATGTATTAACCGGAACCCGTTGCTTAACACGGGAAGCATTTATGTTGATGGATACGCAGAGTCCAGCGTTTGCCATTGAGACGGAAATCACCCTCATTGCCCTAAAAGCAAAAATGTCAGTTACCGCCCTGCCCGTTCGATACACACCACGCAAGCATAGCGAAGGCAAGAAAATCAATTGGAAGCATTTGCCCTCGTTGTTGAGAGCGTCAGTTTCTCGGCGGGAATCATGTGAGCATTTGCGGCCATGTGAAGAATCGCTGAATTTAGCGAAACAAGGTGGTGTTCATGTCTGATGCCTTTGTAGAAATCCCACAGCCGTTATATCGTCAACTGACCCCAAAGGGGGATGAGCGTACAGATTTGTACCGTTCAGATAACGCAGGGATTCGATGGATGTTCTGGAGCCGTTTAAGGCTGCTGGCTCGATTGATTGTGCATTCTGGCGTTAAGGGTGCATGTCTTGACTTCGGCGGCGGTTCTGGTGCTTTCCTGCCCACCCTTTCATCTGTATTCACTCAGGTTGACTGCATTGACCTTGATACTCACCTTGCGCGGGGAATTGTTGACTCACTGAGTCTGCATAACGTGAGGATTTTTGAAACCAATGTACGTGAGCCGGCAGCACAGCAATACGATGCGATCGTAGCTGCGGATGTTCTGGAGCACTTCAAAGAGTTGGATATGCCGATTGATGCAATCATCAGGCGATTGAAGCCTGATGGGATGCTATTTACATCCTTGCCAACCGAAACGACATTGTATGAAGTGATCCGTTTTGTGATGCGCAAACAAAAACCCGCTGACCATTACCACACAGCTTACGCTGTAGAAGCGAGGTTAAGAAAAGCTGGATTCCATCGTGTTCTGCACACAGCGATTCCTGTGCCGTTGCTCGCACCTTTATTTTTAATTTCGGCATGGAAATATGGAAAATCTTGATGTAATGCAGTTTGCGGTGCGATACAACGGTTATTTGGCGAATCAAATACTGTTGGCTGCGGCTGACCTTACTGAAGATGCTGTTTGCCTCGATCATGGTGCAGGAACGGGACGGTTCTTGCAGATGGTTGGCTCAAAATTCGCCAAATCGTATGCCATTGAAATTGACCCTGATTACCTGAAAAATCTGGTCGGGAATGGAATCGATGCTCGTTCTGATCTATCAACCATTCCAGACAATAGTGTGGATATTGCATGGTCGTTTAATGTGCTTGAGCATATTGAAGATGATCAGGGCACTATCGAACAGTTAATGGCAAAACTCAGACCCGGTGGCAAGTTGGTTATTTTTGTGCCGGCGTTCAATTGTCTGTATAGCAAAATGGATGAATTGGTTGGGCACGTCAGGCGTTATACCGTGAATGAACTTTATGCCAAGACGATGGCGGCTGGCGGGAATGTTCATTCAGCAAGCTATGCAGACTCAATTGGATTTTTTGCGGCGGGAGTTTATCGGTTGGTCGGCGGATCAGGGGTATTGAATGAAAATTCCATTAAATTTTATGACCGATTTGTGTTCCCGGCATCATTGGCATTAGACAACGCGACGTTCGGTTCTTTTGGCAAGAGCGTTCTAATTCACGCAGTGAAAAAATAACCCTTATTTTGGAAAAAAACACTTAAAGTTCAAATAAACCGCAAAACCCTCGTTTTTCAAACGTGCAAATTTGTTTGAATTCGAGGATTATTGCTTTTGTCTGGAAAAGGCCGGACAACGCCCTGTTGGGCGGTTTAAAGTAAAAGGAGGAAGCATGACAAGTGCTGATAATGCAACTGGGAGTATTCCCGATAATGTCCTGAGTGTCGATGAATGGAACGCTCAAAGTAAGCTGAAGTTCTTCAAGCGTTATGAAGGTCCATTCCGTATCAAGGTTGTCGCATTCGGTAATCATCCGGTGCGTAAAGTGGTCGAAAAGCAATTTGAGTTCATGTCGCGCAACCTTTTCTTTATCTCGGCGTATGGTCGTTTTTTGCTGGGTAATTCCAAAGAAGATGAAATCGTAAAGGCTGAAGAAATCGCGGCGGAAACGATACTCAAGGCGATTCAGGATATGCAAAAGCGTATTGGCCAGGTTCAGTCTATGATTGAGACATCTGGCAATGATGCGGAAGTAACTTTCTTCAATAAGCAGCATGTCATGGAGCTTCCTATTACTACACCGGGCGCGGCTCAATTTGCACAAATGATGGTGTTGACTGACCAATTTTATACACTGAATTATGAGTTGTGGTTGGCTGGTGAAATTGACAGTCGTGCCAAGTTCAAAAATGAAAGTGATGCTCGGAAAGTTGTGCTGGGCGCGATTGGTGGTATCGCACGTCAGTTTAATTACATCCTAAACCTGACGCGTGCTAAAGATTCCAATGAGGCAGATAAAGCCAGCGATGGATTGGATGAAGATGCACTTATTGCCGACGCAGAAGATACGGTCAATAAAGAAATTGGCAATGACTCGATGGTAAGTAGTGTTGCGGCGCATTCTAAACCGGCTAAAAAGGCGGTTGAGGCAAATGAAGTGGTGGCACAAGCAGCATGATTCTCAGTGGCAAGCAACGTCAGGCCGTTGAGTGTTTAGATAACTGTCTGGTAGTTGCTTGCCCTGGTAGCGGAAAAACGAGGGTGTTGGTCAACAAGGTTGACCACATCATCGGATTAGAACCAGAAGCAAAAATTCTCATCGTATCGTTCACATCTGACTCCGCCAAAGAAATTCGTACGCGCGTGATCGACGCGATCGGTGAATCAAATTCACGGTTGGTTGCCAGCGGCACCTTCCATTCAGTTTCACTCAGTCAACTTCGGCAGGGCGCAGCTTTTACGGGGAGTGTCATCGGTGATGGCTTAACCAAGCAATACGTCGAGCGCGCATTGATTGAATCCAAGTTGTCAAAAATACCACTAGAAGAAGCGATGGCGTTTCTCGAAAATGCAAAGATGAATCCGGATTACGATCCCCATCAAGATGAACATGGGCGATTGTATGTGGCCTACACAAAACTCACTGAACGAAACAATGTCATCGATTTTACCGACATGCTGGCACGAACCGTTAGGTTGATGCGCCTGGGTGAACTTGCGCCAAAGTCTTGCAAATACTTGATGATTGATGAATCTCAAGACATGGACGAAATGCAATACGCGTGGGCATGCGAGCACATCAAGGCTGGCTCAAAATTCACGGTTGTTGGGGATGATGACCAGTCCATATATAAGTTTCGACGCGCACTTGGATATGCCGGAATGCAGCGTTTTGTAGATAACTTTGATGCCAATTTGATCACGCTCGATACCAATTATCGTTGCCGTGACGAGATTTTAACTGCGGCAGCAAAACTGATCGTTAAAAATAAAACACGGGTAGATAAGGCCCTATTTGCCCAGCGAGGGAAAGGTGGCGAAGTCGAAGTGATGCTATTTGCTGATGCTGGGACCGAGGCAATGTATGCAACACAGTTGATTACTAAACTCTCTGAAGGTACGCCTGTCCGCCCTCCACTTAAATATAAAGCGAAACTGGAGGATGGAACCTACGTTGAGAAGGAGTACGTCTATCAGGTTGGCATCAAGGATGACGAATGGGCTATTCTAGTCCGTAATAATTATCAACTGAAAGTGTTAGCCAGTGCTATGCGTGCCAAAGGGATACCTATTATCTATTCAGGCAAAGATATTTGGAGTGACACACCTGTTTGCTTGGCAATCAGCTTGTTGGATTCACTTGCATCAAAAGGGAAAAAAACGGGGTTTGATGCTGCGCTGCATTTTGCGGGGATAGACCATGTATCCTTGGATATTCTCCATGAGCGTTATCCCAACTTCCGCGACATTTTCTTTGATAACGCGACCATAGCGAATTCGTTTAGCACGGACATAGCAGATACGATCAATGAGCTGGGCAAATGGGTAGCCATCTGGAGCAAGGTGATTGACCGCAAAAAGGATGACCGAATCAGTGGCGTTATTCGTGGGGTTTTTGATTGGTTTATGAAGCAAATGGATGCGAATTCGTGCGGTAGTAAAGATAAATACCACAAGCAATTAGGCATGCTGGTGAATGCGAGTAAAATTTTGTCTTCACTGGAAGGGTCTATTTTCGACCGCCTTTTTACTGTAACGAGTGATGTGCCTCCTTTGGATAAGAAAACCAAAGAGAAGAACAAAGAAAAGGATACAGACGGAATATTTGGTGCGATCACATTAGGAACCCTTCATTCATCAAAAGGGTTGGAATTTGACAATGTGTGGTTGCTGTCGATGAGTGATGGCGTTATACCCGACATTAAGCAAGAAAATCTCGATGATGAATCACAGGAAGAAGAACGGAGGCTTTTTTATGTCGGGATGACCCGTGCCAAAAATCGTTTGATTATCTCGGCAGTGGGTGAAGTCAGTTCATTTGTGAATGAAATTGAAGTGCCAATCAAGGATATGACGGAACTTAATTTGAATGAAGCCATACCCGGAAAGGGCAAGTCAGGCGAAAAGAGTCAGAAAAATGTATCTGGCGAACAGGATGAGCATTAAGGTTGCAAGTCCAAGCAGCATGGTTGCAATCATTCCCCTGAACCCATGTTCACGTATGGAAATCCCGATAGCATTTGCAAATCTCACGATAAATATCGTGAATACTAATGTCGTGCAGGCGCTTGCTGACAAATATCCGAGCACCATAATAAAATAGGCCACAATCGTTAATGCAATGGTATCAACTCCGATCTTATTTAGTTCAGAACGGGTTGGTTTGTGAGGGGTATAAGCATTGACACCGGTGCCTCGCAATCATTATTGAATGAAACTGAATGATACCTGAAAGCTGAAAGCCTTTCTGAATCAGATGCGAGTTGAAAGCGATCTTAAAAGTCTTTCTACAGAGTTGATAGCTCAGAAGCACGCAATCATTTAAGGAAATCTAGGTTCAGATATTGCACCGCAAGGCCGCGAGGCGTAAAATTGCACTCGCAGTAGTAAGTCGCCAGCTCTGCGTGGGCGTTAAAGAAACGCAGAATTTCAATCGCTAACATTTGTTAGCACCTCGTACAACCTGTAGCATCAATCCATCTATCGAACTGAATCCTGAGTAACGTCACGCCTGCCCGTGCGCTTTTGCGCGTGCAACCGCGACCTGATTCGGGTTTTCACTTTTTCAGCCACGGCTGAAATTTGCCGCCTCACGCAAGAGGCATTCAAACGACGCAGATCCTCTGTGTCACTTTTAAACCCTACGCGGGACAGTATTCTCCGCAGGGGATAACTGTTCTCGCAGAATCTTGGAGAGCAACATGACTATCAACGCAATTACAACTACAACCATTAACGACAAAAGTAACGCGCTGGTTATGGCGGCATTTCACCGCTATGGCTATACCGTTGATGTTTTTA
>PCUV01000047.1 GCA_002786915.1 Comamonadaceae bacterium CG12_big_fil_rev_8_21_14_0_65_59_15
CGGTGGAACGTGGTTACCTGGACCAACCCACCACCGTCAACAATGTGGAAACGTTTTGCGCTGTCACGCACATTGCGCTACAGGGTGCGCCGTGGTGGAGCAGCATCGGCACGGCGCAGTCCACCGGTACCAAAATCCATTCCATTTCCGGCGACTGCGAGCGCCCCGGCATTTACGAATACCCGTTTGGCACGCGCATTGGTCGCATCCTGGAAGACTGCGGCGCGCGCAACACGCAGGCGGTGCAGGTGGGCG
This sequence comes from Comamonadaceae bacterium CG12_big_fil_rev_8_21_14_0_65_59_15, assembly GCA_002786915.1. Lineage (GTDB taxonomy): Bacteria > Pseudomonadota > Gammaproteobacteria > Burkholderiales > Burkholderiaceae_C > Rhodoferax. The sequence continues at coordinate 256 of PCUV01000047.1, forward strand.
GGCCGTCGGGCGTGTGCTTGTCAGCCTCGGAATTCAACCGACGCGTCGGCTTTGAGGATGTGCCCACGGCAGGCGCCTTCATGATCTTTGACCGCAGCCGCAACATGTTTGAGGTGGCGCGCAACTTTGCCCACTTTTTTGCCCACGAAAGCTGTGGCTTTTGCACGCCGTGCCGCGTTGGTACCGAGCTGGTAGTGCGTCGGCTGGACAAACTGCAACGTGGCCATGGGTCGTCGCAAGACCTTGACGAGTTATACGAGCTCGACAAACTGATGCACGGTGCCACGCACTGCGGGCTGGGCGCGGCGGCGTGCAACCCGCTGCGCGACACCATCGCCAAATTTCGCCCGGCTTACGAGCAGCATTTGCAGTCGCTGCACTTTGTGCCGGGGTTTGATCTGGACGCCGAGCTGTCGCAAGCGCGTCTGGCCACCGCGCGCGACGATGCGCTCGCGCACCTGGAGACCTTGCCATGAACAACGATCGCATCGATGCGCTCACACCGGGCACATTTACCCTGGACGACCAGGAGGTGGAATTTGGCCCCGGCGAAACCATCATGCAGGCGGTCACCCGCGCTGGCGGCTACATCCCGCATCTGTGCTGGCATGAGGGCTTTCACCCGCACGGGTCGTGCCGCCTGTGCACGGTCAAGGTCAACGGCCGCATGGGATCGGCCTGCACCGTGCTGGCTAGCACCGGGCAAAACGTGGAAAGCAACACCGAAGAGTTGCGCACCCTGCGCCGCACGCTGTTGCAAATGATGTTTGTCGAGGGCAACCACTTTTGCCCGTCGTGCGAAAAAAGTGGCAACTGCCGTTTGCAGGCCACGGCGTATGAGGCCGGCATGACCGGCCCGCACTTTGAAGAGTTTTACCCCAACCGCAAGGTCGATGCCAGCCACCCGGATGTGTTGCTGGACCTGAACCGCTGCATTTTGTGCGAGCTGTGCGTGCGCGCCAGCCGCGACCTGGACGGCAAGAACGTGTTTGCCATCGGCGGGCACGGCATCGGCGCGCATCTGCTGGTCAACAGCCCCAGTGGCCAGCTGGGCGACAGTGCGCTGGCTGTGACCGACAAGGCGGTGCATGTGTGCCCGGTGGGAGCCTTGCTGTCCAAGCGCCGGGGTTTCAGAACACCCATTGGCGCGCGGCGTTTTGACATTCATCCGGTGTCTGAGAGCGAAGAGGCCGCACCATGAACGCCAACTTGATACAACCGGCGCACGGCCCGCGCAAGCTCAAGGTGGCCACGGTGTCGCTGGCGGGCTGCTTTGGTTGCCACATGTCTTTTCTGGATATTGACGAACGCTTGCTGGAACTGCTGGAGCATGTGGAGTTTGACCGTTCACCGCTGACCGACATCAAGACCATTGGCAAATGCGATTTGGGCTTGGTGGAAGGCGGCTTGTGCAACGCAGAAAACGTGCAGGTGCTGCGCGAGTTCCGCGCGCATTGCAAAACCCTGGTGGCCGTGGGCGCCTGCGCCATCAACGGGGGTCTGCCTGCGCAACGCAATCAACTCGATGTAGGGCAAATGCTGCGTGACGTGTATTGCACGCAACGTGGCAGCGGTGCACGCTGCCAGGTGCCCAACGACCCCGAGTTGCCGCTGCCGCTGAACCGTGTGCACCCGATCCACGAGGTGGTGCATGTGGACTACTTTTTACCGGGTTGTCCACCCAGTGCCGACACCATCTGGTCGTTTTTGAGCGACCTGCTGGCCGGGCGCACGCCGCAACTGCCGCAGAACCTGATTCACTACGACTAAGGGATGCGGGACAGACCGCAGCGAGCCAGCTCTGTCCTCAATATATTAGAAAGTTGCATCATGACCTTTGCCCTCGAAACCGCCGCCCACCCCGAGGCCTTGCGCCGTGTCGCCATTGACCCGGTCTCGCGCGTGGAAGGCCACGGCAAGGTCACACTGCTGCTGGACGCGCACAACCACATCGAGCAGGTACGCCTGCACATTGTTGAATTTCGGGGTTTTGAAAAATTCATCGAAGGCCGCCCGTATTGGGAAGTGCCGGTGATGGTGCAGCGCCTGTGCGGCATTTGCCCGGTGTCGCACCACCTGGCGGCGGCCAAGGCGTTTGACCGGATTTTGGGGGCCACACCGGTGACAGCCAGCGCAACAGCGGTGCGCCGCCTGATGCACTACGGGCAAATACTACAGTCGCACGCGCTGCACTTTTTCCACCTGAGCTCACCCGATTTGCTGTTTGGTTTTGACTCGGACGTCGCCAAACGAAACATTGTGGGTGTGGCGCAGGCCCACCCTGACATTGCCAAAAAAGGCATTTTGTTGCGCAAGTTTGGCCAGGAGATCATCCGCATCACCTCGGGCAAGCGCGTGCACGGCACCGGTGCGGTACCGGGCGGCATCAACAAACTGGTGACGCGCCAGGAGCGCGACGCCCTGCTGGCAGACCTGCCGCAGATGCTGCAATGGGCGCAAGACGCGGTGGATATGGTCAAACAGTTGCACGCGCAAAACCCGGCGCTGTACAACACGTTTGGCAGCTTCAAGTCCAATTTGCTGTCGCTGGTGCGCGCCGACGGGGCCATGGATTTGTACGACGGCGTGCTGCGCGCGCGTGACGCCAGCGGCGCGATCATTTTTGACGGGCTGGACGACCAGCGCTACCTGGAGGTGATTGCAGAAGAGGTGCGATCCTGGAGCTACATGAAGTTTCCGTACCTCAAAAGCCTGGGCACGCAACAGGGCTGGTACCGCGTGGGGCCGCTGGCGCGCGTGCAAAACTGCGACTTCATCCCCAGCGAACGCGCTGAAGCTGAGCGCCAGGCCTTCGTGGCCTGGGGCCAGGGCGAGCTGATCAACGGTTCCTTGGCCTACCACTGGGCGCGCATGATTGAACTGCTGCACGCGGTGGAGGTGATTGGCCAGTTGCTCGACGACCCGGCGCTGCTGGCGGGTGACTTGATCAGCAGCGGCGCGCGTCAACAAAGCGGCGTGGGCATGATCGAAGCCCCGCGCGGCACGCTGATCCACGACTATGACGTGGGCGACGACGATCTGGTCACACGCTGCAACCTGATCGTCTCCACCACGCACAACAACCAGGCCATGAACGAGGCGGTGCGCTCGGTGGCGCGCGAGTATCTGGAAGGGCAAGAGCTGACCGAAGGCCTGCTCAACCACATTGAAGTCGCCATTCGCGCCTACGACCCTTGCCTGTCTTGCGCCACCCACGCACTGGGCAAAATGCCGCTGCAAGTGACCCTGCTGGCCGCTGATGGCAGCGTGTTGGACCGACTAGAAAAGTCGTCGCAATGACTCTGTCTGCTGTAGGAGCGGCGCCCACGCCGCGAATGTCTTCAAGCTATTCGAGAAACGTCCGTTTTTGACATGACCAGAAACCGGGCCATTCCGAGTGCATGGCTTCGGGCAGTCAACTCACTAAAATGTGACTTTTTGATGTGAAAGCATTTTTATGCGTACCACTCTGGACCTTCCTGATGAGACTTTTCGCCAGCTCAAAGCACAGGCGGCGCTCAACGGCATGAAGCTCAAGGAACTGGTCACCCAATTGATTCAGCGCGGCCTGGCCGCCGGGGTCAAGCCAGCACCTCAGGCAGTCAACCATGCGGGGCAGCCGCCAGACCCGCCGCCCGTGGCCATCCAGCGAATGACTGCTGAAGCAGCCGCGACGGGGTTGGCGCCGACCTATCCAATCCCCATCGCACGGGAAGCGGATGGCACGACCACACCCTACCTCTCCAACGCTCAGTTGTACGCCATTCTGGACGAAGAAGACTTGTCGCAATACCAGCGGGTGCTGAGCGCAGCAAGTGGTCAATGATTGATCTACCCGATGTCAACGTCTGGCTCGCGCTGATTGACAAACGTCACATCCATCACGCCACAGCAGCACGTTATTGGGCTGATACCGCAGTGCGAAGCCGCGCCTTCTGTCGCATCACGGCCAATGGTTTTTTGCGCCTGAGCACCCACCCCCGAGCATTAGCCAGGCCACTGAGCCCGCATGAGGCCTGGATCATGTACCGACAATTTTTGTCGCTCCCCATCATTTGCTGGCAACCGGAGCCAGCCGGGCTTGAAGACCGCTACTGCGCTTTGACCTGCGCCCCAGGGTTTAGCCAGCGCCTTTGGACGGATGCTTACCTGGCCGCATTTGCGCAGGCGGGTCATTTTCGACTGGTGTCATTTGATGGCGACTTCAAGCGCTTTGCTGACCTGAACTTTTTGCACCTTGGTGTGGCGCTGCCAGAGAAAAAATGACCGCCCCTGTGCTGGTGTTTGGTTGGGGAAACCTGAGCCGGGGCGACGACGCGCTGGGGCTCATGTTGGTGGCTGCGCTGCGTGAGCAGTTGCCACCAGCCCTGCAAACCCAGGTGGAATGCCTCGACGACTACCAGTTGCAGGTGGAGCACGCGCTGGACTTGGTGGGGCGCAGCCAGGTGCTGTTTGTGGATACCAGCGTCAGCGCCGCGCCACCGTTTGAGGTGAGCGTGCTGCAAGCCGCAGCTGACGACAGCGTCAGCACGCACAGCCTGTCGCCGCAAGCGCTCATGCATGTGTACCAGCAGTTGCAGGGCACACCCGCACCACCGTGCACGCTATTGGCGATTCGCGGGGACAGTTTTGAATTGGGGGAGCCACCCAGCCCGGCAGCGCTACAGCATTTGGCCGCTGCCCTGGCTTGGGTGCTGGATGCGCTGCGGTCGAAAAATGGCTTTGACTGCTGAGTTCAGGCCGCGCCAGCTGGCGGGTTAGCGGCCGGTAAAACGTGGTGCGCGTTTTTCCGCAAACGCGGTCACGCCTTCCTTGAAGTCGTCGCGCCAACCCAGTTCACGCATAAAGCCGGCTTCTAGGCTGAGTTGCTGCTCCAGCGTGTGGTTGGGTGCGGTGTGCATGGCCGCGCGCGTGGCCACCAGGGCGCGCGTGGGCATTCGCGCCAGTTGTGTGGCCAACTGCGCTACGGTCGAGGTGAAGTCGGGGTCATCCACGCACTGCCAGATCAGGCCCCATTGCTCGGCTTTTTCAGCGGGCAGCTTGTCGGCCAGCATGGCCAGGCCCATGGCGCGCGCCATGCCGACGCGCTGCGGCAAAAACCAGGTGCCGCCCGTATCTGGCACCAGCCCGATCTTGCTGAACGCCTGCAAGAAATAGGCTGATCGGGTAGCTACCACCAGGTCACACGCCAGCGCCAGGCTACAGCCCGCACCCGCTGCTGCGCCATTGACGGCCGCAACGGTGGGCACGCGCAAGTCTTGCAACGCCAGAATCAGCGGCTTGTAGTGCTGCTCTACCACCGCGCCAATATCGGGCTGAAGATGCCCCAGCGCCATATCGGGGTCTGCCAGATCTTGTCCGGCACAAAACGCGCGCCCTGCTCCCGTGAGCACCAGTACGCGAATCGATGCATCGGTTTGCACCTGCGCCAGCGCCTCGCGCATCTCGGTATGCATCGCACCCACAAAGCTGTTGAGTTTGTCGGGCCGGTTGAGCGTGAGCCGCGCCACGCCGCCGGTGGCTTCAAAAAGAATGTGCTGGTAGGTCATGGGTGTCCTGATGGAGCAAAAGTGGATGAAAGGAATCGTACACGCTGACTGCGCAAAGCGCAGTCACTGCGCGCGCATCAGCGCCTCAATCTCGGCCACGCCCACGGGCACGTCGCGCGTGAACAGCTCGCAGCCCGTGGCGGTCACGATGGCGTCGTCTTCAATGCGGATGCCGATGTTGTGAAAGCGCTCTGGCACATCGGCTGCCGGGCGCACATAGATGCCCGGCTCGATCGTCAGCGCCATGCCCGGGCGCAGGATGCGCGCCGGGCGGTCTTTGATGACTTCGCCCGTGAGCGCGTCCTTGCGCGTGCTCACCTGGCCAATTTCACTTGGCTCGGTGTAGGCACCGCAGTCGTGCACGTCCATGCCAATCCAGTGGCCGGTGCGGTGCATGTAAAACGCAAAGTAGGCGCGCTGCTCGATCACGTCTTCTACACTGCCAACTTTGTTCTTGTCGAGCAGGCCTACGTCGAGCATGCCCTGCGCCAGCACGCGCACCGCCGCGTCGTGCGGGTCGGTAAAGCGCGCGCCCGCTTTTGTGGCCGCAATGGCGGCCTCTTGGGAGGCCAGCACCAGTTCATACAAGGTGCGCTGCGCGCCGCTGAAGCGCCCGTTGGCGGGGAAGGTGCGCGTGATGTCTGACGCGTAGCCGTCGAGCTCGCACGCCGCGTCAATCAGCACCAGTTCGCCATCATTCACCCGCCCTGCGTCGGCGCGGTAGTGCAGCACGCAAGCATTGGCGCCGGCGGCAACAATGGAGCCATACGCCGGGGCCTGCGAGCCGTGGCGGCGAAATTCGTGCAGCAGTTCGGCGTCCAGGTGGTATTCACGCACTTCCTGCCCGGCGCGCAGCATGCGCGCGCACAACTGCATGGCGCGGACATGCGCGCCGGCGCTGATTTGCCCGGCGCGGCGCATGATGGCCTGCTCATGTGTGTCCTTGAGCAGGCGCATTTCGTCCAGCACACCACACAGGTCGCGCTGCTGCTGCGGACACAGCGTGCCGTAGCGCACCCGCGCGCGCAGCTTGCTCAGCCAGCCGTCGATTTGCGTTTCCAGCCCCGCGTGGGTGGCAAAGGGATACCAGACCGCCTCGCGGCCATCAAGCAATGGGGGCAGTTGGGTATCTAGCTCGGCACTGGATAAAGCGGCGTCGACACCCAACTGCGCCGGCGCCGCTTCCGGGCCGACACGCAAACCGTGCCAGATTTCGCGCTCGCGGTCCTTGGGCTGGCAAAACAGGGTGCTGTGGCCGTCGCCGCTGATGACCAGGGTGGCGTGCGGCTCGGTAAAGCCGCACAGATAATAAAAATAACTGTCGTGACGGTACAGAAAGTCGCTGTCGCGGTTGCGGTTGCGCTCGGGTGCGGTGGGCACAATGGCCACGCCACCAGGGCCGATGTGGCGCGCTACGGCGGCGCGGCGTTGCATGTAAATGTTGTTTGCGGGTTGCATGGAGAGGGGGTGTCAAAAGGTAAAACGGGCTAGGGCACAAGCGTAACAAGTTTTTTGGGGTGGGGCTTGTTCGGCGGGTTAGCGCCGGTTGCATGAATGCCGCGTATTTGTCCTCTGCCTTGCTCTTTACGCTGCTTCGCCGTTAAGTTGTGCCAGCCGCTGCGGAGTGCCGACGTCGGTCCACGCCCCGGTGTACAGCTCGGCGCTGACCCGACCCTGGTCCATGGCTGCGCGCAACAGCGGCGCCATCGCCGCCTTCAACCCTTGCGGATTCCCCGGTGCCACATCACACCAGGGGGACGCAAACAATGCGGCGCGATACAGACCGATGGTGGAATAGGTGTAGCGTGGGCGTGGGTCGTCTGCGACCAGGTTCAGCGCCAGGCCGGCGGCGTCCAGCCCGAAGTCGCCACGCCGGTTGTGCGCCGGGTTGGGCACCAGCCACAAATGCGCCAGCGCCTTGCTGGCAGCAAAACGCGCGACCGAAGCGCCAGCAAATTCAAACCCTGGCGTATAGACATCCCCCGCAAGCACCCAAAACACATCGCCACCAGGCGCAGCAGGCGTTGGGCACAGCAGCGGCAAGGCGCGGCAGATGCCCCCAGCAGTCTCCAGTGCGCCACCAAAATCGCGCCCTTCGTGCGAATACAGCATCTGTAGACGCTGCTCTTTAAATAGCTGCTTGCCCTTATTGGATAAGGGTTGAAGCACAAAAACATCCTTAAACCTTTGGCTGATGTGATCTCCCAGCCAGGCGGTGTTGACCACCACTCGCGCTACGCCCGCGCGCGCCAACGCCTCCAGATGCCACTGCATCAGCGCCTTGCCACGCACCGGCAGCAGCGGCTTGGGACAGGTGTCGGTGAGCGGGCGCATGCGCTCACCACGGCCTGCAGCCAACAGCATGGCGGGTGCGTTTGCATCCATCACGTCAGCAAGTGAAGAAAAGGTCATGAGCAGCTCAGTTTCGGGCCGACCGAGCATAGCCGAAATGGCCCAAAAACGTCGCGACAACAACACACATTGCGCCACAAGTGCAAGCAGGTGTAAGCGGTGTCACACCCACGCCCTGGCGGTTACGTTTGCCTTTAAATTGTCATGCACGCAGGATATCGTTGGGCCACATCGATGCACCCGGTCTGTTGATTTAGGTCTGTTTTTACCTTCAAGGAGTATTTTTATGAACAAGTCGTTCTCTCTCGCAGTTTTTGCCGTCGCTGGCTTGGTAAGCACAGGCGCCGCAGTGGCGCAATCGGCCCCGCTGTTGACTACCCCAAAGGTGATCCAGGTGGCAGCCATCCGCACGGAGCAACCCGTGATGTCGTACGAAGTGGCCTCGATGATCCAGCTGCTGCACAAGGCGCAAGCGCAACACCGCCGCAGTGGTCAGGCGCAAGACCGAGCCCGCGTGGAGGCCGCGCGCCGCGAGCTGGCCAGCCGAGGCTATGGCCGCATGACCCAAAGCGCACCCGTGATGATGGCGCAATCAGGCTCAATGCTGGACGGCGCCACCGATGTGCGCGTCAGCCTGGCCGACTGAAAGTCGTGCACGCAGCGGTTCGCCGCTGCGGCCACTGATCCGTTGCGCAGCGCCCATCCGGCCCGCGAGCCGTGTGGGCGTTTTCATGCCTGATGCACGCGCGCTGGGTATCATGGCGCTGCATCCAACCACCGGGAGAATCGCACATGGCACTGATGGATTTCATCAAGAAACAGTTCATTGACGTCATCGAATGGACCGAAGACGGCGACGGCACGCTGGCCTGGCGCTATCCCATGGCCGACATGGAAATCCAGAACGGCGCGGTGCTGGTGGTGCGCGCGTCCCAATTGGCGCTGTTTGTCAATGAAGGCCGCGTGGCCGATGTGTTTACCCCCGGCAGCTACCGCCTCACCACACAAACGCTGCCACTGCTAACCAACTTGCAGCACTGGGACAAGTTGTTTGCCTCGCCGTTCAAGAGCGACGTTTATTTTTTCAGCACGCGCCAGCAGATTGACCAGAAATGGGGCACGTCGCAGCCCATCACGCTGCGCGACGCCGACTTTGGCACCGTGCGCTTGCGCGCGTTTGGCAACTTCAGCTACCGCGTGGCCGACGCGCAGCGCTTTCACACCGAAATTTCAGGCACCCGTGCCAGCTACGAGCGCACTGACCTGGACGGCCAACTGCGCGCGCTGCTGTTGCAAGCACTCAGCCAGGTGTTTGCTACCAGCGGTGTGGCGTTTATCGACCTGGCCGCCAACCAGCCCCGGCTGGCGCAGGTGCTGCAAACCGCGTTGTTGCCCGCGTTTGAAAAGCTCGGCCTGGCGCTGCAAGACGTGACCGTGCAAAACGTGTCGCTGCCCGACGAATTGCAGCAGGTACTCGACCAGAAAATTGGCCTGGGCATGGTGGGCGACGATCTGGCCAAACTGATGCAGTACCAGAGCGCGCAGGCCATCCCCAAGTTGGTCGAAGGCGGTGGTATGGCCAGCGACGCCGTGGGGCTAGGTGCAGGTTTGGCACTGGGGCAGGTGATGGCGCAAAGCCTCACGGGGGGTGTCACTTCCATACATGCACCCGCCAGCGGTGCAGCGCCCGCTGCTGCCTCAACCGCGCAAGACGTGCTTGCCACGCTGGAAAAGCTGGCTGAACTCAAGGGCAAGGGTATCGTGACGCAAGAAGAATTTGACGCCAAGAAAGCCCAGTTGCTGAGTCAACTGAAATAAGCACAAAAAATGCCTCTAACCCTTATAAATCAAGCGCAAGCAGCTATTGGTTTTCAATCAAAATCGATTCAAGGGCGAGCCTGAACTCGCCCGCTTGCTGCTCGGCAATCATCAACCCGACCTGGCACACGCGCGCGCCCTCCAGCGTCGGCGCATCGGGCACGGCATGCCCGCGAAAGCTCGGGGCAAAGTCGCCCAATGTCAATGTCACATCGCACCACTGCCCGGGTGGCGGCGCAAACGTGGCCTGGTAGTTGACGCCGTCAAAGCCGCTGTCGGTGCGCAGGTTGAGTTTGTAGCGCTTGCCGTCGCCGCGCACACGCAAGCAGTAAGCTCGCACGTCAGGTGTCGCCAGCGCATTGGTGGCCAGCCGGACCGACGCAAAACCACCGTTGTTTTGCAACGATACCGATCCGGTAAAAATGGCAAACCTGGCTGCATCCCACACCATGCGGCTGCTCGACACGCCGCCCATCACCCGGTCGTCAATGGCGCGCCAACCGTCCACAGCGGCTACAGTGTCGAACAAGAGACCGTTTTTCATGCGCTGATTGTGGCGCAGGGATGCGGTTCAGAACATGCCCCCACCATGAGCAAAGCTTTTACCAAAGAATCCGACGCCGCTGATGATGACGACGAGCCGCAACTGCCCGCGCTGCCCGTCGGCGGCAAGAACTACATCACGCCCGAGGGCTTTGCGCGCCTGCGCGCCGAGCTGAGAGAACTGGTCGAGGTGGAACGCCCCAAAGTGGTTGAGGCGGTGCACTGGGCCGCCAGCAACGGCGACCGCTCAGAAAACGGCGACTACATCTACGGCAAGAAGCGCCTGCGCGAAATCGACCGGCGCGTGCGCTTTCTGATCAAACGGCTGGAAATCGCCGTGGTGGCCGACCCGGCGCTGCACCACGGTAGCACGCAAATTTATTTTGGCGCCAGCGTCACCTATGTTGATGTGGCCGGGGTGCAACGCTGCGTCAAGATCGTCGGCATCGACGAGGCCAACAGCGCGGCCGGTGAGGTGAGCTGGGTGTCGCCCATTGCCCGCACGCTGCTCAAGGCGCACGAAGGCGACGTGCTGAAACTGGTGATGCCCGGCCGGGTGGAAGATATCGAGGTACTTCAGGTGAGCTACCCAGCGCCTGCGGGGGCGGACGAGCTGCCATAAAGCGTCTGTATTCGTCTTGAATTGCACCAATTGCCACCCATTACAAACAAGGCCAACGCATTTCAAGCATAATTTCAGCCATGCACACCCTCTACGACTCTGAAACTTATTCCGTGACGCATATGCTGGCCAACGCGGTGCCGGCTAACGTGCCCGATGACACGCTCAAAGCGGGTGAACAGTTGCTGATCGTGCCGCGGCTGGCACGCCACGGCTTTGAGATCGTGAACAAACGCACGGGCAAAGAGGTTTATCTGGACGGTTCCTGGGCCGAGCTGTTTCAACAGCATATTTCTGCCTGGCAGCTCAAGATGCCAACCCAGGAAGAGGTGGAGGACACGCTTGAGCGCTACGCCGAACTGGCGCAGAACCCGGTGATGCTGCACTAAGAGCTTGTAAAGCAATAACTTGAACTTTTGCCTAGCCATTTTTGGGCGCATTGCGTTGTTGAAAATCGCTTGTTTAGCAGAGCTAAACCGCGCGCTTTGCGCCTCGCACTGCTAAATCTTGCCGCCAAAATGCACAACTTATCACTTTACAAGCCCTAAATTTCATGGCCACAGCGGCCAGCATGGCTGGCCAATACCATCTCTACCCCGGCCAGTCCCTGGCCATCCACGGTCGGCGACCGGTTTTGCAGCCTGGCCGACTGCGCCAGTTGCTCGCGGGTCAGACGCCAGCACAAGCCGTAAGCACCTTAGGCAACGTTTTCACCTTGTGCGCCCACGCCCACCAGCGCAGTGCGCGGCAGGCCCTGGCCGCAGCGCAGCGCAGCCTCACCGATCACGGGTCTTGCGCAACGTCGTTCAATGATCCCCCCGCCTTGCTGCTACTGGAAACCGCCCGCGACCACCTGCGCAGCATCGCGCTGGACTGGCCGCAACGCCTGGGCCTGGCGCAAGCCCCTGCTGCGCAACTGGCGTGGCTCAAAGGCTGCCCGCTGCCGGTCGTCGCACCCACGCCCGTCAGCGACGAAGCGCTGGCGTGGCGCCTGCTGGCGCAACTCAACGACTGGCTGGCCAACCGGGTGTTGCAGCAAGCCAGCGACGCCTGGCTGGCGCAGCACCGTGCGCCGGACGCATTGGCGGCTTGGTGCCACACCCATGCCCGCGACCTGTTGCCCGCACGCTGCCTGGACGACGGCTTGCAGCACAGCACAGCGCTAGCCCAGAGCGCGCCCGCGCTGAGCTTGCTGGACCAGAATCCAGCGCGGCAACAAGACCGCTTGCTGGCACTGGTGCGACAGATGCAGCACGAGCCGGACTTTTGCCAATACCCCACCTGGCACGGCCAAAGTGCTGAAAACGGCCCGTGGACGCGGCTGCGCCACGCGACAACACCAACAACCAGCGCAACGCTGCCCGCAGTGCCACCTGTAACGCCACCGCTGGCGCCAGTTGCTACCCAGTCCACGCTGGAGCAGCGTCTGGCCTCGCGCTGGTTCGAACTGCTGGAGTTGTCACAGACCACGCCCGAGTCACTGGCACAGGGACCCGCGCCTTTGCGCAGCGGTGTGCTGGTCACCGGCCCAGGCCAGGCCCTGGCGTGGTGCGAAATGGCGCGCGGCCTGCTGCTGCATTGGGCACACTGCGCTGCCGACGGCAGCGTCATCGACTACAAGGTGATCGCGCCCACCGAATGGAATTTTCACCCGCAGGGCACGTTGGGTCAGGCGCTGGCGGTGTTGTCGTCAACAGACTCGGACACGGCCCGGCGGCTGGCGGCGGTGTTCGACCCCTGTGTGGTCTGCACGGTATAGACTGCGCCCCGAAGGCAGCGCGGTGCGCGCTGCCAAAGCGTGGAGCAGGTCATGACGTTCAATGTGTTGTGGTTGCAGTCGGGTGGCTGTGGTGGCTGTAGTATGTCGCTGCTGTGCGCCGACACGCCCGATTTGCCCGCGCAGTTGCAGGCGGGCGGCGTCAACCTGTTGTGGCACCCGGCCCTGTCGCTGGCCAGCCAGCACGAGCTGCTGCAACTGCTGGACGATTGTCTGAGCGGGCGGGTGCGGCTGGACGCGCTGTGCATTGAAGGCGCGCTGTTACGCGGCCCGCACGGCAGCGGGCGCTTTCACATGCTCGCCGGTAGCGGGCGCCCCATGATCGACTGGGTGCGCCAACTCAGCGGCGTGGCACGGCATGTGCTGGCCATCGGTAGCTGTGCGGCCTGGGGCGGCATCAGCGCCAGCGGCGCCAACGCGACACAGGCCTGCGGCTTGCAATATGAAGACGATCTGCCGGGCGGCTTGCTGGGGCAAACCTTCCGCAGCGGCAGTGGGCTACCTGTGATCAACGTCGCCGGTTGCCCAACGCACCCGGGCTGGATCATCGACACGCTGATGCTGCTGGCCGCCGACGCTCTGCACGCGAGTGATCTGGACGCGCTGGGACGGCCACGCTTTTACGCCGACCAACTGGTACACCACGCCTGCACTCGTAACGAATATTACGAATACAAGGCCAGCGCGGCGCAGCCGTCCGACCTGGGTTGCCTGATGGAAAACCTGGGCTGCAAGGGCACGCAGGCCAACGCCGACTGCAACATCCGGCTGTGGAACGGGGAAGGCTCTTGCCTGCGCGGCGGCTACGCCTGCATCAACTGCACCGCACCGGGCTTTCAAAACCCGGGCCATGCGTTTCAAAGCACGCCCAAGCTGGCTGGCATTCCAATCGGCCTGCCGACCGATATGCCAAAAGCCTGGTTTGTGGCGCTGGCATCACTGTCCAAAAGCGCCACGCCCAAACGCGTCAAGATCAACGCGCACAGCGACCATGTGGTGGTGGCCCCGGCGCCACGTAGCAAGCGAGGCCGTTCATGACCCGCCTGATTCTGGGGCCGTTTAACCGGGTCGAGGGCGACCTCGAAGTGCAACTGACGGTACATGACGGGCGGGTGGCCCAGGCACAGGTGAATGCACCGATGTACCGGGGCTTTGAGCGTATGCTGGTCGGCCGGGCACCGTTGGACGCGCTGACCATCGTGCCGCGCATTTGCGGCATCTGCTCGGTGTCGCAAACCGTCGCCGCCGCGCTGGCGCTGCGCCAGGCTTGCAACGTCCAGCCGCCCGCCAACGGTGTATTGGCGACCAACCTGATGCTGGGCTGTGAAAACCTGGCCGACCACCTGACGCACTTCTACCTGTTCTTCATGCCCGATTTCACGCGCCAGGTCTATCGTAGGCGCACCTGGTTTACACGGGCACAACAGCGCTTTGGCGCATTGCTGGGCAACACGCCGGGCAACGCGCTGCACAACCGCGCTGCCGTGGCGGCGCGCGCACGCTGGTTTGAACTGGTCGGCACATTGGGCGGCAAGTGGCCGCATACCGGCGCCATCTTGCCCGGCGGCAGTTCGCGAGCGCTGGAGGCCAGTGAGCGCGTGCGCCTGTTGCAGCGTGTGCGCGAGATGCGCGCTTTTCTGGAGGGCACGCTGTTTGGCGGGCCACTGGAACAAGTCACCGCACTAACCGATCTGGCCGCATTGCAGCGCTGGTGTGCGCAGCATCCGGACAGTGACTTGGCGCTGTTATTGGAACTGGCTGAAGACACCGCACTGGGCAAGCTGGGTGCAGGCCCTGACCTGTATATGAGCTACGGCGCTTACCCCGACGCGCGAGGCACCCCGACCTGGGTGCAAGGTGTCTGGGACGCCAGCACACAAAAACGGCTGGCGCTGGTCACCCAGGACATCACCGAAGACAGCCATCACGCCTGGTACCGAGACGCAGTGGGCAGCGCCGCGCGTCACCCGATGAACGGCGCCACCGAGCCCGACGCCGACAAGCCCGGCGCCTACAGTTGGAACAAGGCACCGCGGCTGGCCGGCCGGGTGCTACAGACCGGTGCGCTGGCACGCCAATTGATTGATGGCCACGCCCTGATCCACGACGCGGTAGCTCACCACGCTGGCACGGTGCTGCCACGGGTGCTGGCACGCTTGCTGGAAATCGCCCGCATCCTGCCGCAGATGGAGCAATGGTTGCACGCGATTGAGTTGCACGCGCCGTTTTATCAGGCGCACGAGCTGCCCACACAAGCCCAGGGCGTCGGGCTGGTAGAGGCGGCGCGCGGCGCACTCGGGCATTGGTTGCGCATTGAAAACGGCCGCCTGAGCCATTACCAGATCATCGCGCCGACCAGTTGGAATTTTTCGCCGCGCGACGCGCAAGGCCAACCCGGCGCGCTGGAGGCGGCATTGGTGGGCGCACCAATGGACCCAACCCTGGCGGACACCCCTGCGGCAAATGACAGCGTGGCGGTACAGCACATCGTGCGCTCGTTTGACCCGTGCATGGTCTGCACGGTGCACTGAACCGGAGGCACACCCCCATGTCGCCGTACGCCCAACTGCCTACCGTGCCGACCAGTAGCGAGCTTGAAGGCGTCGGTGACGACACCTGGCTGGAAGTGATCCACAAGATGGAGGAGGTCTATTCCGAGCTGGTCGCCGACGAAGTGGAGCTGGAAGCCAAGAACACCCAGCTTGAGCAGTCGCAGCAATTCATCTTTAGCCTGATCAGCGCCATGAGCGACGTGCTGATCGCCTGCAACCGCGACGGTGTCATCGAAGAAACCAACGCCGCTTTGTGCACCCTAGTGGGATTGCCAGAAGTTGAGCTGCGTGGGCGCAACGTGACCGATCTGTTGGCCGACGCGCAAAGCGTGCAGCGCTGGCAACTGGCCACCTTCCACGCCGCCTCGCACGAGATGGCGCCGGTAGAGATCAACCTGCGCGACGCTACCGGGCAGGCTATTCCGGTGGACATGAATTGCACGCCGCGGCTGGACAGCAACGGCCACGCCGTAGGGCAGGTGCTGGTGGGGCGGCCCATGGGCGAGCTCAAGCGAGCCTACCGCCAATTGCGCGAAGCGCACGACGCGCTCAAAACCGCGCAACAGCAGTTGTTGCAATCCGAAAAAATGGCCTCGCTGGGGCGGCTGGTGGCCGGCGTGGCGCACGAGCTCAACAACCCGATCAGCTTTGTGCTGGGCAACGTGCACGTGCTACAGCGCTACAGTCAACGCGTGGCGCAGTACCTGCAGGCGGTGCATCAGACTGACTTGCCTGCGCCCTTGCAGGCGCTGCGGCAAGAGCTGCGTATCGACCGTCTGCTGGACGACCTGCCGTCGCTGATGGAAGGCACCATCGAGGGCGCACAACGCACCACCGAAATCGTCAACGGTCTCAAACGCTTTTCCAGCACCGGCAAGGAAGAAGTGGCACCGGTGGAGCTCAATGCCCTGGTGGAGCGCGCCATCCACTGGGTGCAAAAAGGCACCGCGCCACGCTTTGAAATCCATTGGACGCATGGCTCAGACTGCTGTGTGCAGGGCAACGCCGGGCAGTTGCTGCAGGTGCTGATGAATCTGATCCAGAACGCCTCGGACGCCGCCGCCAGTAGCCCACAGCCCGCGTTGCACATCAGCCTCACGCGCCGCGCCGACCAGGTGGAACTGCGCTTTGCCGATAACGGCCCGGGCATTGCCCCCGAAAATCTTGCGCGCGTGTTTGACCCTTTTTTTACCACCAAGGCCGTTGGCAAAGGCACTGGTTTGGGGCTGTCGATCAGCTACGGCATCGTCGAACAACACGGCGGCCAACTGGCTTGCAACAATGGGCCCGAGGGGGGGGCAGTGTTTGCGCTGCGCTTGCCGCTTCCAAGCACAACGTGAAGGCTACGCCAGTCCCAACCGCTCCAGCTTCATGCGCAGGCCGGTGCGGGTCAGGCCCAGCTCTTGGGCGACCCGGCTTTTGTTGCCCTGATGGCGCTGCATCTCGGCCTGAATGATCTGCGCCTCCAAGCGCTCCAGCCGGGTTTTGAGCAGTCCGGCGGCTTCATCGTCGGGCACATCCAGCGGCGTTTGCCCCAAAACCGCCACTGGCACAGCGGGCTGACGCACGCGCGGCGACAACAACTCTGCGCCCAGTTCCATGCCGTCGGCCAGTGCCAACGCCCGGCGGATTTCATTCTGCATTTCGCGCACGTTGCCGGGCCAACTGTGCTGGCGCAGCAAGTCAAGCGCTTCGGGGGTGAACTTGCGCCCGACCAGCGGCGCGTTCTTCAGCAGGTCCGCCACGATCAGCGGGATGTCTTGCGCGCGTTCGCGCAGCGCCGGCAAATACAGGATAATGCCGGCCAGCCGGTAGTACAGGTCTTCGCGGAAACGGCCGCTGACGACGTCGGCCTCCAGCTTGCGGTTGGTGGCGGCAATGACGCGCACATTAACGGCCACCGAGCGCGTGTCGCCCAGCGGACGGATCACGCCGTCCTGCAACGCCCGCAGCAACTTTACCTGAAACGCGGGCGACGTCTCGCCAATCTCGTCCAGGAACAAGGTGCCGCCATCAGCCTGCTGAAACAGCCCCAGGTGCGCTTCGGTGGCACCGGTAAAGGCACCACGCTTGTGGCCGAACAATTCGCTTTCGAGCAGGTTGTCGGGCATGGCGGCGCAGTTTTCCACCACAAACGCACCGTCGGCGCGCTCGCTGGCGTAATGGATGGCGCGCGCCAGCAGCTCTTTGCCGGTGCCCGACTCGCCGGTGATCAGCACTGACAAATCATGCCGCGCCACCTTGTGCGCCAGCCGACAGACCTCGTTGAGCGGGCTGTCCACCGCGCGCAGCATCTTTTCGAACCCCGCCTTGGCCTTGGCCTGGTTGCGCAGGTCGGTTACGCGCAGCGCCAGTTGCTCTGGGCTGGTGCGCAGCTCCAGCGTGAGGCGCTGGTTTTCTTGCTGCAAGCGCCACAACTGGCCCGCGCCTTGCAGCGTCAACAGCAGTTGATCGGGGTGCCAGGGCTTCAGCAGATACTGCCAGATGCCGGCTTCGTTGATGCCGGTGATGATGTCCTCGGCCTCGGTGTAGCCCGACAAAATGAGGCGCACCGTGTTGGGCCACTGGGCGCGCACCTGACGCAAAAATTCGACCCCGGTGGTGCCGGGCATACGCTGGTCAGACACCACAATCTGGATCGGCGCGCTTTCCATCAGCGCGTGCGCCGTCTGCGCAGAATCTGCGGTGAACACGTTGAAGTGCTCGTCGAGGGTGCGCCGCAATGACTCAAGCGAGCGCGGCTCGTCATCGACCAACAGCACGTTTAAGGGTGACAGTGGGTGGCTGGGGCTCATGCAAGGTGACCTGTTGTGTCGCGATGCCGCGCCAGATGGCGCGGTGTCCACGACGGCAGCGTTTTATAGACAAAATGATGCCGCGCCACATGGTAGCTGGGATCAAAGCCGTAAAAATTGCGCCGCATGTGTTCCATCTCTTCGGCTCGATAAGCGGCCAGCGGTTTAGCAGCTTCAGCCTGCTCTCTTGCTTTGTTTTTAGTAGCTATCTGCGCTTGTATATCGGGCGCTAGAGCCATATTTTGTGCTTGCTGTTTGACCGCAGCCTGAAATGCCGCCACCGTGCCGGGCAGACAGGCATCGGCAAAGCCAGTGGCCACCGCCGCCTGCGCGCTCAAAGGCTGGCGGTTGCGCATGATGGCGCGCGCGCCCTCATGCCCCACCCGGCGCGGCAGCGAATAGGTCCAGTATTCCGAGCCATACAGGTTGCCCATGTTCTTGTAATGCGGGTTGAGCAGGACGGCTTCGCGCAGCCACACCAGATCGGCCGCGCGGGCCAGAAAGCAGCCCCCTGCGCCGGTGTTGCCAGCCACCGCAGCGATGGTCAACTGGCGCTGGTTGCACAGCAATTCCAGCGCCAGGTCGTTCATCGCGTTGATGTTGCGCCAGGATTCGTCTGCCGCCGAACCGCCCTGGATGCTGGCGGCCTCGATCACGTTAAGGTGGATGCCGTTGGACCAGAAATCATGCCCGCCGGTCAGCACCAGCACGGTGGTGGGCCGCTGCTGCGCCCAGATCAGCGCCTCGCGCAGGCGCTCGCACTGGTGTGTGGACATGGCACCGTTGTAGAACTCAAAATGCAAAGTGGCCACGCCATCGGCTTCGTCGTACGCAATATCTTGCCAGGTGTGGCCCTGCGCGCGCCACCAGTCAGGCAAGGGCAGCTCCGGCACATCCTCGCACTCGCGGGCAAACGCAAGCGTGGCGGGCAACTTGATGCTGCCGGCGCGCTTGACGTGGCCGATCCACACCGCGCCATCGACTGTGGCGCGGCACAAGGCGGTTTCGCGCTGCACGATCACCGCACCCGGCGCGCCGCGCAACGTGTCTTCTGGCCAGGCGTCAAACAGATGGCAGGGTTGGTCAAACAGGTGGTCCGCCACGCCCGGAAAGCCGTCGGCCGCGCGAATTTTGCGCAGTACCGTGGCGCTTTCGTCGCGCTGCCAGTCGATGGCACGCTCTGGTTGCTTCATCAAAGGCTGCCATTGGGTGCTGGCGGGGCGCTGCGGCGTCCATGCAACCGAGGCCGGGTTTGAAGCGGTTGTACGGCTCGCCGCAAAACGCTGCACCGCCAGTAGTACGCAGCGGGTGGCGGCCTGCGTCACCTCATGGCGATAGACGCTGCCCTTGCTGGCCTGGCGCAGGTCAAAACGCTCACTGGCCCAGACCGGGCCGGCGTCCATGTCAGCTTCGGCCTGCAACACGGTCACGCCCCACTGGGCCACCTGGAGCGTGATGGCCCAGTCCAGCGCCGACGGGCCGCGGTCACCTTCGATGCCCGGATGCACGATCAGGCAGATGTGTTGTGACCAGACCGACTTCGGGATGGCGCGGCGCAAATAGGGTGCCACAACCAGGTCGGGTTGGTACAGCGTGACCGCCTCTTCGGTGACCGCGTCATTGATGTCGAATTCCACCGAGGTGTCGTGGCCTTGCGCGCGCAGCGCGGCATCGATGCACTGGGTGAGGCTGTTGTAGGCATGGGTGAGCAGCAGGATGCGCATCGGCGGATTGTCCCCGGGATGCACGGATACGCCACATGGCGTATTCCCCAATCGGGCGGCGCTTTCTACAGTCAAGGCGTCGCATCCAAGTAGCGCGATGTTCATCCACCCACCCATCGGAGTTTTCCATGCCAAGCTTCAGTTCTCGCCGCTTCACCCTCAAGACGCTCGCCGCCGCCGTCGCATTGACCACCCTGTCGGCACAGCCCGCTTACGCCACCGACACAACCAGGGTCGGCATTCTGCACAGCTTGTCTGGCACCATGGTCCTGCGCGTGACACCTCAAATCCAAGGGCGTGGCGGACAAGGACCTAGACGAAAAATAAACCCCGTTTGGTCACAGTGATTACCAAACTATCGTCAACATGTCAGGCAAGACGCGCAGCTGGAGCGGCGTCACTGAGGTTCACCTCAAACCCGATAAGCCGCAATTCAAGGAGTTCAATCAGCAGAAAAATTAACACCTCAAATTTGCACCTTTTGCGACAACTTGCTTGCTTGACTTCTATCGCCAACTTGGTCAAGACAATTCTCAATATGCCTTGCAAGCAGCGTCAAAATCCACTTTGCCACCCCAGCTCAACACGCCGGTACTGGGTGTCTGGGCCTTTGCCGTCGCTGGCTAGCACCAGTTGCCAGCCGTGCCAGCCGGCCTGAAGTTTCAACGCGCGCCAATGCGGCTCCAGCGTCAGGCTCCAGTGGGGCGCTTGGCCACCTGTCGGGCCACTTTGCCAGCCCAGCCAGGCCTGGTTGATACCGGCCTGGCGCGACATCTGCAAGGTGAGTGCGGCATGGTTGCTGGCATCAGCGTTCAGCGTGCGTTGCACGTTCAGTTGCCAGCGCGGGTCGATATGGGCAGTGACCGCTTGCAAGGTTTTTTGGCCTTTCAGGTAAGGGGCGTAATCCAGATAACCGTCGGGGCGGCGGCTGGTGTTGGCTGATACCAGCGCGTTGGCGTCGGTGGCCAGGTTGTTCCATTGCAGGGTGGAGGCCAGGTCGTCCACGCGCAGGGCCACCTGCCAGCCTGGCAGCGGCTGCCCTTGCACGGCCAGCGACATCGACGCACCGCTACCGGCGCTGCCCGATGCAGGCAAAAACCGCCCGGTGATGCCTGTGTTGGAACGCTGGCTCCACAAGTCAAAGTCATACGCGTTGGCGGCGGTGTAGTCCAGCTGTCCGCCCACTTGAGCCAGCCGCAATTGCGTGAGTTGTAGCAGCGCCAGGCCGGCTTGCCATTGCCACCGGCGGCTAGTGGCAACCGGCCACCACGGCGTGCCCAGCCGCAGCCCCCGGCCTGCCCAGCCCTGGCTTAGGGCCGCAAGCTGATAGTGGCGCTGTTCGGGCGGGTTGGTGTTGCTGGCTTGGGCAGCAGCAAGGGTCACCGCGTCGGCATTGGCGTCGAGCCAGGTTTGCGAGCGCACAACGGCTGCCACGCGCCAGCCGCTGGGGTGCTGGGCGTAGATCTCAATTTGCTGGTTTTGAAAAGCGCGCCCGGGGTTGTCGGCTTGGGAAAGATAGTTGGACCAATCGGGCTGGCTCAGCGCCAATACGGGCAGGTTCAACCCCACGGACTCCTGGGCTACAGTTGCGCCCAGCACCCAGGTTGTTGATGGTGCGGCCAGGCCCGGCACGCACCACAGGTAAAAAAACGCCCGCGCAAAGCGGGCGTTCAGGGTGGCCATGATGGTCAGCGCAAATCAGAACTGCTCATAGCTGCCATCGGTGTAGGTCAGCAGGTTCGTTTGCGGAGAAAAC
Organism: Comamonadaceae bacterium CG12_big_fil_rev_8_21_14_0_65_59_15; assembly: GCA_002786915.1. GTDB lineage: Bacteria > Pseudomonadota > Gammaproteobacteria > Burkholderiales > Burkholderiaceae_C > Rhodoferax. The sequence goes on from PCUV01000047.1 coordinate 21,744, forward strand.
TCTCCTACCAGCACGCCGCCCTTGGTCAGCGGGAATGCCGACTGGGCCTGGTCCATCACCAGCTTGATGCCGTCGGTGCTCTCCAAGGTCAGCACGTTGGCCGTCGGGCTGCTGCTGCCGCTGATGTTGATCGTCAAATTGCCTTGCACGTATTGGCCGCTCAAGCTTCCTGATGCGTAAGTACCAGCGTTGCTGTTGCTGCCCGTTAAGGTCAGCGCCAGCGTGGGCCGGTTGGTGATGCTCACGTTGCCGGCAATCACCAGGCGGCTTTGCAACACGTTGCTGCTGCTGATGGGAAGCCGGGTGTTGAAGGTGCTGCGGTTCAGCGCCTCGGCAGTGATGGTGCCATCAAAAAAACTGACACCGTTGCGCTGGATGCTGCCCGCAAAAGACACCAGCGTCGGACTGTAGTCAAAGCCCGAGGCATCCAGTTTGAAAGCACTGCCTTTGAGCTCACCGTTAATGGTGCTGGCAGCAGACCCCCCGCTGAGTTTGAGCAACATTTCCTGGCTGCCGTCATGTGCCATATTGCCATACATGTCAGGACGGCTGGTTTGCACATACGACCCCGTGTCAAGCGCCAGGCGCGTTTCCAGTGCGCCCGCCTTGATCAGCTCGACCGAGCCCGACAAGGCGACTTTGTAGATGCCATTGGTTTGCGTTATCGCGCCAGACAGCGCCACGTTGTGTTTGTCACCCAGCACGGTGGCCGTCTGGTTGGGCCGGTACAGCCAGTTTTGCGACGCACTATCAAAATAAGAGGTGCCGTTGTACTCAATAGTGAAGGCTGGCGACAGTTCTCCGCTCAAGCCGACGGCCGTGATATTGCCGTTGACATCACGCTGGGCAGTCAGTGTGGCGGCGTTGCCGGGGAAGGCCGCGCCGTAGTGGGTGCGGGCCTCGTTGTAAGCGGTGGGCGTGGCTTGGCAATAACTTGTGCCAGTGGGGCAACTTGTCGCTGCGGTAACCCATTGGCCGGTGACGGGGTCAGAGTAAGAATAACCCATGGTCTTGACGGTCAGATCGGCTTTACGCGTCATGGTATAGACGGTAAATTTATTGGGGTCGGTAGCGTCCGGGTGCAAGCGGATGCGGTACGACCAGCGCGCGCCGCAGGATTCACCCACGGTGGTGCATTGCTTTTGCGTGCCATCGGGGTTGGTCGGCTGGATCAGGTCGTCAAATTGCGCCGATGAACCGCAGGCCACGTAGCGTGCATCGGCCTTGCTGGTGGAGAGAATGTTGTAATTCGTATCGCTGTTGAAGCTGCAGCCGCCCAAAGATGGACCCATGTAAGCCGTGCCTGAGTAGCCAACCGGGTACGCAGGTGCGCCATACGACGTGTCATAAAAAGTCTTGCTTTGCACAAACGGTGCCGCCGGGTTCTGGATCACATCGGTATAGAACTGCGCCGCCTGCAGGGCCATGTCCAGCGCTTTGACGCTGCTACCGGCAACCGGGGCGGTGCGCAATTGCAGGTCGTTGGCAACCGCTTGCAGCTCGGTTTGTAACGACAGGTCGGCGGCATCCAGTGCCATGGCATTGCTGCGCAGAGAGGTAACAAACGTCTTGGCCAATGCCAGCGGTTCGCTGGTATCCACGGTACCCGGCGTATAGGCTCCGATGTTGACCCAGATGCCGTCCGTCGCTGTTGGTGCGGTGGCAAAGCCCAGATAGTTCTTGTTGGCGATGTAGGTGGCAAGTTGGCCGCTGCTTTCCAGACTCGGGGCAAAAAACCGCCACTGCGAGGTGTCGGCTTTCCATGACCAGATGGTGCTGATGGACTTGCCCGCAGTGCTCAGGCTGGGAGCCAGACCGGTGTTGAGTTGCGACGGATTTTTGTTGTCGGCACTGGCTACCAGGTTCCAGCCCTGCGCCAGATCAGACTCTTGCAAATTGGCAGCCACCGAACCTGGCGTGGGTGGCGCCGCTTGTAGATCGGTCAGAGTCGTGGCAGCCACGGCGTTGACCCAAAAGCCTTCCTTCGGTGCGATGCTGGCCAGCACGTCGTAGCCTTTGCTGGCCGCATAAGCGGTGAGTTGGTCGTTGCTCATGGAAGGTGCAAAAAACGCCCATTTGCCGCCAGAGGCGCTGGCTTTGTTCCACTTCCACACGGTGACTATTTTTGTTGGGTCAGCAAACCGGGTGGCCACGTCGATAGCGCTGGTGTCGCTGTTGCCCACCAGATTCCAGTTGGCCAAAAGATTGAGCGTGGCGGCGCTGGCCAAAGCGGGCAACAACAAACCCGACAAAACCAAGCCACGAATTTTGTTGAACTGCATAAGATTTCCCTGTAATAAAAACCATGACAGTCTAGCAAACTGCATTTTTGAGTATGATGTGCTTTCACTATCCTTCAGGAGCAGTCATGAGCCCGAATTTCAGGTTTGTTACAAAGCAATGGCTTGTCGCAACAGCGGCAGTTTTTGGCTTGGCCAGTTCAAGCATTGCGCAGTCTCCCAATTGGACCCAGGTCACCGGGCCGGGCACGCCCGGTTATGGGGGGCTGGTGCGCTTTAGCCAGGGCACGCCCGATGGCACGGCTTGGATGATGACCGAGGGCGGGGGTCTTCACAAATCAACAGACAACGGTGCCACCTGGACTGCGTCGAACAATGGCTTGACCCATTTGCGCATCAAGGCAGGCATCATTAACACCGCACGCACGCCTTATTCTCTCGATGCAGCCACTTATGGTGGCGGGGTATTCGATTCAGTTGATGCGGGCGCCACTTGGGTGGCCATGAACGACGGCCTGGGTTGCACTTACGTGACGGCGTTGACCGGCGTGGGGTCGCGGCTACTGGCCGGTACCGATTGCCAGAGCGCCAGTGGTGTGTATTTCATAGAAGCGGGTCAGGGCTGGACTTTGGCCACGGGTCTGCCGGGCAATGTGCGGGTGAATTCCATCAGCAGGGTCATCCATACCAACTTTGCTGTTGACTTCTTGCTGGCCAACACCGATCAAGGCATTTTCAAATCAACAGATTCCGGTTCCACCTGGGCGGCGCTGCCCGCCAGCCCCAGCGGGCCCAATGGTGCGGTGGTGTACAACGTGCGCGCGCTGTTTTACACGCCCACCGGCACTAGCACCAACGTGACGCGTTTGCTGGCCACGGTGGAAGGCGCGGGCATTTTTGTCTCTGAAGACGGCGGCAACACCTGGACTGCCAGCAATACGGGCTTGCCGGCTAATCCGGTGCCCATGAGTGGCCTGCGTTTTGACAACAATACCAGCACCTTGTATCTGTCGCTCGACGGTGACGGCACTTACAAGTCAAACGACCGGGGTGTAAGTTGGACCCTGGCCTTTGCGCAAAACGTGTTGCCATCGGTCAGAGGTGTGTCACCCAGTAGCCTCGTGGCGGGCAGGTTGGTGGCCGATACGTTAGCCGGTTTGCGGGTTAGCACAGACGGTGGTGCAACCTGGCAGGGTGGCGGTGCAACTGGCTTGCCCGGTGGCTGGACCACCAACCTGAAGATGGACAACGCCACGCCAACGCCCAATATCTACGCCTCAGCGGCGGACGGGGTTTACAAGTTCAACGGTACACAGTGGGCCAAAATGCCGCCCCTGCCCAACATGATGTACGGCCAGGTGAAGGTGCGCGGATCCACGGTGTATGCCACCACCAGCAACAAGGGGGTTTTCAAGTTCAATGCCAGCACCGGTGTCTGGAATGCCATCAACAATGGTTTGCCGACTAACTTGGTCGGCCGCAACCCCAAGTATGTGGGCGATGGCACCAACGCCAACAATGCCTACCTGGGTCTGCAAGGCGATGGCATTTATTACACCAGCGACGCGGGTGCAAACTGGTCGCCGCGCAACACCGGTTTGAGCGGTAACGCGTTGTTCATCAACAGCATCGATGCTTATGGCGCGCTGATCTACATATCGACCGATGCGGGTGTCTTCAAAAGCACCAACGGTGGGCTGAACTGGGCGTTGGTGTTTGCGCCCAAAAACGCCGCTAACCAGACGGTGCCCAGTGGTGGTGTTTCTGCGGATCCGCTGACCCACAGCACGGTGTATGTCGGCGTCTTCAATACCACCGAACTAGGCGCATCGTTGCCGTCCAACGGTGTCTATAAATCCACCGATGCAGGTGCTACCTGGACGCAGTTGAGCGGCATGGCGGGCAAAAAGGTGCGTGACCTCCGTATTGAGGGAGCCGACAACACGCTGGTTGCCAGCGTTTGGGAGCCCAGTGTCGATGGTGGCCTATTTACCAGTAACGACGGTGGTGCTACCTGGGAGCCGGCCAGCAATGGGCTCACCACGCACCTGGTCAACTCGGTCATGGCCACCGGTACGGGCGCTTATGCCGCCACACGCGGCGCTGGTTTGTTCAAGTTTGACGATACGTCATCGGTTTACAGCGAATGGAAGTATTTTGGTGCCTGGCTCGACAGCAATGGCGCGCTCAGCTACGGGGTTGACTTTGGTGTGAATGACGCCAACCAGACCTTGTCGGGCACCTCGCTCAGTGGCAACGGTCAGTCAGCGGTCGGCGCGCTCGATACGGGCGCCAACCAGTGGAATGCCCACCTGCAGTTTGGTGCCACTGCGCCCGCGTCGAACACGGTTTTCACGGCGGTAACGACGCCCAAAACCGGCACCCCGACGACATCAAATTTCAGCTTGCGCGCGGCCGGCTACAACACCGCCGTGCCGACCAACATCCAGCCTTCGGGGGGTGCCAACGTAACGGCAGCGCAGCCCGTCTTTAGCTGGTCTGCCCCAGTGAGCGGCAGCGGCGCGTATTCATATCATGTGCAAGTCAGAACCGCAGGCATGAGCTTTACTCAGGTGTGGAGTTCGCCCAATGTTTCCGGCACCTCGGTCACCTACAACGGTCCCGCCCTGGTGCCAGGAACAAGCTACCAACTCGACGTCCAAAGCCAGCAACACGACAGTCCGACCAATACCACCTATGGCGCAGGGGCATCCACCACCTTCTGCTTTCAGTGCAGTGGTGGTGGCGGTGGTGGTACCACGACTGGAGCGAATTACGATCAGTTGTTTATTGGTCGCAACGCGGGCGCTAGCCCTGAAAACTTTGGACTGGGCGTGAGCTATCCAAGAGCCGCAAATGATGGCAAAGCCTCATACGCCATTGCGTGTCCTGGCGGTAAGTCGGCCTCTGGAACATTTGGTACTGCGATAGTGAATGGGGCAGGGCACGAGTGGTACAACGTTGATCTGGGGTTCACCCAACCCGCCACACCGTTTGACTGCACGTCAACCGTGACTTACTCTGATGGCACAACCAACGTGGCTACCCTGACGGTTGACAAGTTTGCGGCGGCGTTGGACTACCCTACGGCCATTTCTCTGGCGGCCAATGCCGATGTGTCAAGCTTTACATCTGTGAGCTTTACCAACCCGCTTGCTGGAGCGGCCAATACGCGGGTGCAGTCCAATTTATGGGAGGTCAATGGCACGGGTGGCTATGGTCAACAGTTGTGGTATGTCGGCAATACAGCGTCACCTATGACTTACACCGGACCGGCGCTGACCCCAAATACCCATTACCAATTGGCGATCACCACGGTTGAGGGTACCAACGTCATGCACGCGGCGCAGTACTGGATCCCGTTTTGTTACCAGTGCACCGGCACCGGGGGCGGCGGGACGGGGAGCGGCACTGCTGTCAATGCGGTGTCTGGCTGGAATTTGCTGGGTAACAGCACAACCACTGCGATTGATGTGGCCAGTGCGTATGGCGATCCAGCCAAGGTCACCACGGTCTGGAAGTGGGTTCCTGCCACTAGCAAGTGGGCGTTTTATGCGCCAAGCATGACGCCGGCAAATCTGGCCACTTATGCCGCCAGCAAGCAATACGACGTGTTGACGACCATTGTGGGTGGCGAGGGCTTCTGGGTTAATGCGGCCAGCACGTTCACCAGTACTTTGCCAGCTGGCACGGCTGTCAGCTCCGGTTCTTTTGCAACTACTTTGGGGTCGGGTTGGAGCTTGATTTCAATTGGCGACAACAAAACTCCACGGGCATTCAATAATGCCCTGAGCCCAACGCCACCTAGCGCAGGTATTGCTGCGGCATCAATACTGACTACTTTGTGGGCTTGGGACAGCGGCAAGTCGTCGTGGTATTTTTATGCGCCGTCTCTTGACAACTCCAATGGTCTTGCTGATTACACGTTCAGCAAAGGCTACCTTGACTTTGGCACCACAGGCACACTTGCACCAGGGGTTGGTTTCTGGGTCAATAAGCCATGACCTTGAGTCAGCGGGCGCGCCCGCGCCCTGCCCATGCAAAGCGGCCGCAAGGCCGTTTTGCTGTTTTCGGTGCCCGTGTCCAACGCGGCTTTACCCTCATTGAGCTATTGGTGGTGATGGTCATCATCGGCTTGCTGGTGGGCTACGTGGGGCCGCGCTACTTTGCGCAGATTGGCAAGTCTGAGGTCAAGGCAGCGCTGGCGCAGATTGACGGGTTGGAAAAAGCGGTGGAGCAATACCGGCTGGATGTGGGCAAATTCCCCAGCAATGAGCAGGGCCTGAACGCCCTGTTTGTGCGCCCCACCAACGAGCCACGCTGGCAGGGGCCGTACCTGAAAAAAATGCCGCCGCCCGACCCCTGGGGCAACCCCTACGTGTACCGCAACCCCGGGGCCAATGGCGACTTTGACATCGTGTCGCTGGGCAAAGACGGCGCGCCCGGTGGCGAGGGCGAAGCCGCCGACATCAGCAAATGACGCCTGCCGCATCAGCGCGCTTTGCGCTGCTGGTTTTTTGCCAACAACTTCTGTCCTTGCTGGAAGCCGGGCTACAGTTGGTCGAAGCGGTGGACACGCTCACCGAAAAAGAGCAAGACAGCCGCCAGCACAACATCCTGCAACAGTTACAAGCCAACTTGCAATCGGGTTTGTCGTTTTCACAAACGCTGGCGCAGCGGCCAGATATCTTTCCGCCGCTGTTTCAGGCCGCCATTGAGGCCAGTGAGCAAACCGGCGGTGTGGCCGTGGCGCTGAAGCGTTTTGTGGCCTATGAAACCCAGTTTCAAACCCTGCGCAACCGGCTGGTGGGGGCACTCATTTACCCGGCACTGCTACTGTCTTTGGGTGGCCTGGTGATTGCGTTTTTGCTGGGCTATGTGGTGCCGCGATTTAGCGTGGTGTTTATCGACCGGCTGGAGACCATGCCTTACCTGTCGGGGCTGGTGATTCGATTGGGGTTGACCATTTCAGAAAACCCGCTGACTGCCTTGCTGGCAACGGGTGGCACCCTGGGCGGCTTGATCTTTCTTCTGGCCCACCCGGCTACGCGCGCCTGGTTGACCGGCGTGGCCTGGCAGTTGCCCTGGCTGGGCGAGCGCATGCACCAGTTTGAGCTGGTGCGCTTGTACCGCGCCTTGGGCATGTTGCTGCGTGGCGGCATTTCGGCCGTGCGGTCGTTGCAGATGATTGCAGCCATGGCACCGCTGCGCTCGCGCCAGAGCATCGCCCGCGCCATTGATGCGGTCAGTGAAGGCCAGCCGATTTCTGTGGCGTTGCAACGCGAAGGTTTCACTACGGTGGTCAGCGACCGCCTGCTGGCTGTGGGCGAACGATCTGGTCAAATGGGCGACATGCTGGAACGTGCCGCCGACTTCATGGACGCCGAGCTGGAGCGCGCGGTCGATCGTGCCACCCGCCTCATGGAGCCGCTCATGATGGTGGTCATCGGCGTGCTGATCGGCGGCATCGTGATGCTGATGTATTTGCCCATTTTTGAACTGGCCGACAGCGTGGGCTGAGTTTTTATTGGACGGAATGCGGCACGGCTTTGGCAGCGGGTTTGACACCTGCTTTGCGCTCGGCCTCACGCGCTTGTTGCACCATTTCATCGACAGACAAGGGTTTGTCGGGTTTTTTCAGCATAAAACTGGGCACCGGCGGCGGGGCCAGCATTTCTTCAGTAATGCCGGGCGGCAATACCACCTTGGCGGCGGATGCGGCGCTGGCCGGTGCTGCGGGTGGTGCCGTGTTTTGGGCCGATACCAGGCCGCACCAGGCAGCAAGTCCGGCCAGCGCCAGCAACAGGGAAATTGCACGTTTCATATCCAGAATACCTTCCTTTATTTGTAACTGAGGCAGACCCTACTATCATACGAAGTCTGACCCAATCATTCTGATCCAACCCGCCCGTGACTCTTTCATTTTTTAATGCACAGCGCAAATGCACCGGCTTTACCCTGGTGGAAATGGTCGTGGTGGTGGCCATTGTCGGCATCTTGGCCAGCGCGGCCATTCCGTTTGTGCAGTACGGCGAGCACCGCCTGAAAGAGCGCGAGTTGCGACACGCTCTGCGAGAGATTCGCAGCGCCATTGATGCCTACCAAAAAGCCAGCCTTGAGGGTCGCATCCCCCGCAAAGTAGATGGCAGTGGCTACCCGCCCGATCTGGCAGCGTTGACCGACGGTGTGGCCGATGCCAAAACACCCGACGCGCGCAAGATTTATTTTTTGCGCCGCATCCCGCGCGACCCCTTTGCCCCACCCGAAACACCAGACAACGACATGTGGGGTCTGCGCAGCTACGCCTCAGCGCCCACCGAGCCCAAGGCGGGCGACGATGTTTTTGACGTCTATTCACTCAACCCCGGCACTGGCAGCAATGGCGCACCCTACCGTGACTGGTAACTTGCTCCAACGGGGCTTCACCCTGATTGAGCTGCTGGTGGTGATGGCCATTATTGCCACGCTGCTGTCAATTGCCGCGCCACGTTATCTGCGCAGCGTGGATGACGCGCGAGAAGCGGCGCTCAAGTCCAGCCTGGCACAAATGCGCGAAGCCATTGACCAGTTTCATGCCGACCAGGGCAAGTATCCGCAGGCTTTAACAGATCTGGTGGACAAACATTACCTGCGTGCCATTCCGGCCGACCCCATCACCGAAAGCACGCAAACCTGGCAATTGGTGCCGCTACCCGATGCCGCAGAGGCTGCAGAGGCCGCAGACACGGCCATTTACGATGTGCGAAGTGGCGCGCCGGGCGAATCGCGGCTGGGTCAGGCGTATGCCAATTGGTAGAACGGGGCGCCGCGCACAGGCCGGGTTCACCTATATCGGGCTGCTGATTGCGGTGGTGTTTTTTGGTCTGGGTATGGTGGGCGCGGCGCGGCTGTTGGCCGCCACCGAGCAGGCCGAGCGCGAGGCCGAATTGCTGTTTATCGGGCACCAATTTCGCCAGGCCATCCAGAGTTATGTGCAAAGCGGACCGCGGGCCGGCAACTACCCGCCAACCTTGGCAGACTTGCTGCAAGACAGCCGCTACCCCACTCCCCGTCGCCATTTACGCCGCCTGTTTATCGACCCGATCACCGGACTTGCCGACTGGGGCCTGGTCATGGCCCCCGAGGGCGGCATCATGGGTATCTACAGCCTGTCCGAGCGCGAACCCAGAAAGCGCGCCAATTTTGATGCCGTGGATGCTGATTTTGAACTGGCGTTGCAACGCCAGCAGGCGCAGGGCCAGGCACTTGCAAACGGTTTGCAGCCATTAACTGCCGCTGCACCGCAACCAACCCCGCTGAAAACTCAGTCGTACAGTTACCGCGACTGGAAGTTTGTCTATCGCCCGCCCCTGACCGGCGGCGCGCGCCGGCCTGCTGGGGGCGGATAAAAAATGCAGGTAAATTCAGGTACATCAGATGTGGGACCAGCTCCTGGCATGGTAGCCTACTGCCCGCGCTAAACTGTGCCAATGCCCTAAGCCTATCCAGCATCCACGTTCATGAAGCGCAAAAAGTTGCCCATTGGCATCCAGACCTTCGCCAAGATGCGTGAGGCGGACTACTACTACGTGGACAAGACCGGTTTTGCCGTGGATTTGGTGGATGGCGGCTCGCATTACTTTCTGTCGCGCCCGCGCCGCTTTGGCAAAAGCCTGTTTCTGGACACCCTGAAAGAGCTGTTTGAAGGCAACGCGCCGCTGTTCAAGGGACTGGCAGCAGAACAGCGCTGGAACTGGGCCGTCAAATACCCGGTGCTGCGCATCAGCTTTGGCGGCGGCGTGCTGGGCTCGGTGGCGGATTTGAACCAGAGCTTGCACCAGCAATTGACTACCTTGGAGCAGCAATACCAGTTGCCCGCGCAATACCCGGACCACCGCAGCCGCTTCAAAGACCTGATTGCCCGCATCACCCAAGCCAGCGGCCAGCGTGTGGTGATTCTGGTCGATGAATACGACAAACCCATACTGGACCGCATTGAAGACCCGGCCATTGCGCTGCAAATCCGCGAGGCACTGAAAGACTTTTATTCGGTCATCAAGGACAGCGACGCCTACGTCAAGTTTGCCTTTTTGACCGGCGTGTCCAAATTTTCAAAAGTCAGCTTGTTTTCTGGGCTGAACAACCTCAAAGACATCACACTCGACGCACGCTACAGCGCCATTTGTGGTTACACCGAAGCCGATGTTGACAGCGTATTTGCCGCTGAACTGCCGGGGCTGGATCGGGCGCAAATCCGCCAGTGGTACAACGGCTACAACTGGCTGGGCACGCCGGTGTATAACCCGTTTGACCTGCTGCTGTTGTTTGACAAACGACAGTTTCAGCCGTTCTGGTTTGAAACGGGTACCCCCACGTTTTTGCTCAAGCTGCTCACCCAGCGCCAGCAATTTGTGCCCGACCTGGAGCGCATCATGGCGCCAGAAGCGCTGCTGGCTACGTTTGACGTGGACAACATCCCCACCGAAGCGTTGATGTTCCAGGCCGGTTACCTGACCATTGAAAGCGCGCGCATGATTCCCGGGCGGCTAGAGCTGACGCTGCGCTACCCCAACCAGGAGGTGCGCGCCAGCCTACACGACAGCCTGCTGCAAGAGCTTAGCGGCAACCGCTCCGTGCCAGGTCGCCAGATCAGCCGTCTGTACGATTTGCTGGTAGCTAATGACCTGAGCGGCCTGCAAGCCCTGATCACCGCCTTTTTTGCCAGCATCCCCACCGACTGGTACCGCAACAACCCCATTGCCCAATATGAAGGTTACTACGCCAGCGTGTTCTACAGCTACTTTGCCGCACTGGGCCTGGACATCACGGTCGAAGACAGCAGCAACCAGGGGCGTCTGGACATGGCGGTGCGCTTCAATGGCCACATTTACCTGTTTGAATTCAAGGTGGTGGAGCTGGTGCCCGAGGGCAAAGCGCTGGCGCAGCTCAAAGCCAAAAACTACGCGGCCAAGTATCTGGCCAGCGGCGAGCCGATCGACCTGATCGGCGTGGAATTCAGCAAAGAGGCGCGCAACGTGGTGGCGTTTGAGGTGCAGCGGGTCAACCCGTAAACCCGGGCACATGCAAGCATAAGACAATCCCGTCATGATCGATTCCAGCATCGTGCGCCAAGCATGGCAACTTGCCCACCGGGAGTCCCGCACACTGGACGCCGTGTTGGCTGCGCAATTGAGCTTGGGTAGCGCGGATGTATTGCTGCAACTCGGTCAAGCATTTCGCTACCCCATTTGCCACTTGGCGGTCGATACCAGCCTGAGCCCCGACCTGGCCACCTTGAACCTGCCCGACTGCTGCCGCCTGTCGGCGCTGGTGGTGACGCGCCAAGGCCAGCGCGTGCTGCTGCTGGCCAACCCCACCGATGAAGCCCTTCAGCGCTGGGCCGATGCCAAAGGCATTGCGGTGGATGCGCGCGAGCTGGTGCTGGAATCTGAATTGCTGGACCTGCTGGCGCGCCTGGAGGCCGCCACCTCCGCCCTGCCGGGCATTCTGGACCACGGTTTTACCGAGGCCGCGCGCCAGTCGGGCGTAGAAGAAATATCGTTGGCGCGCATCGACGAAACCACCAGCCCGGTGGTGCGCCTGATCAACTCCACGCTGTTTGACGCCATGGGCGCGGGCGCCTCAGACATCCACCTGGAAGCCGCCGCCAGCGGC
>PCUV01000013.1:0-33042 GCA_002786915.1 Comamonadaceae bacterium CG12_big_fil_rev_8_21_14_0_65_59_15
CAGCACCACGCTGGCCGACGGCGGCAGCGCTGCCACGGCGGGTCTGGCGAGCAATTACAGTTTGGCCGCTGGTCAAACCGCAACCGCGCACATCACGCCGGCACCGCTGACCCTCACCTCGGGTGACGGCTCCCGGCACTATGGCGACGCGAATCCGGCGGTTGCCACCACGCTCGGCGGTTTTGTCGGCAATGAAACGCTGGCCACCTCCGGGGTCACGGGCAGCGGCGCCAGCGCCACATCGGCCACGCTGCTCAGCCCTGTGGGCAGCTACGCCATCACGCCAACGGTGGGCACGCTGAGCGCACAAAACTACGCGTTCCGCAATTTTGTTGACGGCAACCTGGTCGTGACCCCGCGTCCGCTAACGGTAGCCGCAGACAACGTGGTGCGCCTGACCGGGGAGCCCGATCCGAACCCATTCCAGTTTTCCACTGGCCAGGGTGGCCTCGTCAACGGCGATGCACTTGCTAGTGTTTCAATAGTCTCTCCCGCAGCAAGCGCAAGCGCTACCGGTGGAAATGTCTTGAATCTGGTGCCGTCATTGGCGACCTTCGCCAGCGGTCTGGCGAGCAATTACGCGATCAGCTATGTCGATGGTTATCTGCTCGTGCTGCCCAAGCCGGCAGATCTGGCCAAGGACAACCAGGGTTCCAGTAACGAGGCGTTTTACCTGCAACTCGATCCGGCGCAGATCAAGACAGTTGACGATGAATTGCATAACCAGCAAGCGCAAATCCTGGCGTCACAGCCGAGCGCAGCACCTTCAGCGCGCGACACGGCAGACCGACCCGTGGCGCGCGCCCAGCGCAGCCCCGAAGACATGCGCCGCGTTGCACAGCAGTTGACGCAAACGGCGCAGCTCGACTCCGCAGCCGTGATCGCCACCTTGCGCAGTGCGCCCTTGTTGCTGTGGCAGCCGTCGCTGCCGCCGCAGCTGTTGCAGTTGTTGGGCCGCAATGAATAACTCGATGTCGCACCCTTTTTTCTGGATCGTCGCATGAAGCCACCTTTTCTCTTCAAACAGTTATTGCTGGCCAGTTGCCTGGCTGGCCTGGGCGCGCCAGCGCTTGCGGCCGGTGATCAGGGCCTGACCGATCTGCGCCGTCTCGTCGAGAGCGGGCAGTTTGACGCCGCGTACCAAATGGCGGCAACACAAACCGGCCTGCTGGGCAGTACGCACTATGACTTTTTGCTCGGGTTGGCGGCCGTCAACTCCGGCCATCTGGCGCAAGGGGTGCTGGCGCTGGAGCGGCATCTGGCGGTGGTGCCCGCCAATGACCGCGCCCGGCTCGAGTTGGCCAAGGGTTATTACGAGCTGGGCGACTATTTCAGGGCGCGGCAGGAATTTGAATTTGTGTTGCGCTACAACCCGCCGCAAGGCGTGCAGGCCAGCGTGCAGAAATACCTGGATGCGATGCAAACCCGTGAGGTGATCACGTCACGCGCCTCGTCGCGCTCGTACCTTGAGTTCGGGCTGGGCCGCGACAGCAACGTGAATGCGGGTACCTACAAGAGTCAGATCGATTTGATTACCGGTACCGTTCCGCTGGTGGACCCCGCGTCGTCCGAAGCACCCAGCGCGTTTGCGCAGGTAACGGGTGGCACGCAGTGGCTCAGGCGTGTTGACGCGGGTCTGGCGATTTTTGTCGGACTCGATTTCGACCTGAAACACAACCCGCAGGCGACCCAGTACAACTCGTTCAACCTGGGGGCTTATGCCGGGTTTTCCGTGGCCAAGGGGCCGGGGCTGTACCGGCTGACGCTGTCTGATGGCCAGTTGCGCGTGAATGGCGAAAAGTACCGCAACACTTTGTCTGTGACGGGCGAGGGGCAATTCAATCTGGGCCAGGGCTACAGCGCCACAAGTGTTGTGCAATACGCCGAACTGGCGCACGCCCAGGTCAACGCGACGCGTGATGCGCGTATGTTGACGTTGGGTGGCGGGGTGCAAAAAACCTGGCAGTCGCCCTGGCGTCCCAGCGTCGGTGTGCAAGTTACCTATGCCAAAGAATTCAATCTGCACCTGCGTGAGGACCTGAGCCGTCATGCGCTCACCACGCGCCTGTCGTTGGCCGCCAACCCGACCGAACGGGTTAGCCTCAGCGCCGGTCTGTCCCGGCAGCAAAGTACTTTTGAGGCCGCCGATATCGCTTTTGGTACGGTGCGTGACGACGCCCTGTGGTCGGCTGACGTGGGGGTCAATTACCTGTGGGATCGGCACTGGTTGCTGCGTGCGGACGTTCAGTACACCGACAACGAGTCCAATCAGGGCCTTTACAGCTACCGTCGCTCCCTAGTGGGGCTACGTTCACGTTACCTTTTTTAAGGTTTGGATCATGATTCGACTTTTGACTATATGGCTTGGCCTGTTGCTGGCTATTTCTGCCCAAGCAAGCACGCGAGTACTGTCCGTTACCGGACAAGTGGATCGCTTGCAAGGGCAACAGTCATTGCCGCTTAAGCCGGGGGATACGTTTGACGGCATCTTCGGCGTGCGCGCAAGCGCAGGCAGCCAGGCGCAGCTGCTGCTGGAAGATGGAAGCCTTCTTACCGTGCCGCAGGGCAGCGAAGTGAGCGTGTCCATGGCCTCGCAACCGCAGGTGAAATTGTTGGCCGGTGGCGTCAACGTGCTGCCGGCCAAGGGGTACCTGACGCTGGCTGCCATGGGTCTGGGCCTGAAGACCAATGGTTACCTGCGCCTGCGCCAATGTGGCGATGGCTGCAAAGAGCCGCCGGGGCTGTATGGGAAAACGCTCTCGGGCGAGGTGATTGTTGAGTATGCGGGCGGGCGCTCGGTGCTGCGCAACAAGCCGTTCCGTGCCGCCTTGGGCGGCGGGCGGCCGCTGATTCTGGCGCGTGACGCCGACCTGCTGGCCGAAGACAGCCATCTTGACGTTGCCGCCCGGGCCAAACTGGCTTTGGCCGAAGATCTCAAGCAGGGCATGGAGGCCTTCAAAAGTGGCCAATTTGAAAAGTCGCGCGTGCTGCTGCTGGCCGTGCGTGAAAAGTCGCCGACCGAAAAAATGGTGCCGTATTACCTGGGTTTGATTGCGCTGGAGCTCAAGGAGAACGACGTTGCGCTACAACATCTGCAACAATACACGCGCGATGACCCTGACGCTGCGCGCGAGCGCGGCGTTAACCAATTGGTCACGCTGCTGCTGACCAACCAGCTACAGGACGAAGTCAAGCAGGCGATCCAGCAGGAAAGCCAGCTCGCCAGTGACAAGCCCGAGCCGGGCAGCATTGCCGTGCAGGCCTTTACCAACCGGGGCGATCCGGCCTATGCGGCGTTGGCCAAAGGCATTGCCGCCATGGTGATTACCGACCTGAGCAAAGTTCCGGGCCTGAAAGTACTGGAGCGACAAAAAGTGCAAAAGCTGATGGATGAGATCAGCTTGAATCAAAGCGGTTTGGTCAGTCAGGACAGTCTGGTCAAGGCTGGGCGACTGATGCGCGCTGAAAAAGTAGTGATTGGCAGTTTTGGAGTGCAGCCATGAAAAATAAAAAATACCTGTTGCCAGGTGTCTGCCTGCTCGGTCTGATGGCGACAACCGCGCACGCCGAGCGCTTTGACCTGGAAAGCGCCATTATTGAAAGCAGCACCTCAAAAGCCGTCGGCGGGGGCAAAAAGAGCGGCGACATTGCGACTTTTTTTACCGCACAAAAGGAGATGGTGTATGCCGCCCTGGGTGACCTGGGCATTGCACTGGAGAGTTTGCCCGCCGACATCCGCAAAAACCTGGAGCGCTATCAAACCACCAATTTTGCTGCGTTCAAATTGTTTTCGCAGGGGCTGAACGCGCAAGACCAGGGCAAATTTGCCGAGGCCAAGGCGTTTTTTGAAAAAGCCGTTGAGCTCGACCCCAATTTTCAGTTGGCCGGTGAGTTGAGCATCTCCATGCCCAGCAGCAACGTGACTGGCACGGTGCAGTTGCAGGCGGCGCTGGCGTCCGCCGCCAAAAACGCCACGGCCTCCGGCAAGACGCAGGTGGAGGTTGATTTGTCGGGCGCGATCGCCGCCTTGCAGTCCGGGCAAACCGTGGTGATAGGCAGTAAAGCCGAGGCCAGCACAAGCGCTGCCAATGCGCGTGATCCGGGTAGCAACTACACCAGCAATCCGGCCGGTTCGGGTTCAAATTATGCCGACCGCCAGGCGGTGGGCGTGAGCTACACCCTTCAGGAGACCTCCGGCATCACGGTTTCGGTGGCCTCCACCAACGAGTGGACGCTGGACCAGGCCAGCAGCGACAGCGCCGGCTTGCTCAAGGTGGGCGATACCGCAGAGTTTCAGGCTACCCGCTCGGGTGCCACCAGCAGCGTGGATGGCTCATTGAAACTGGCCGATGGTTCAACCGTTTCCTGGGGCCATTGGCAAACCGGGCCGGGCAACTTCTCGCTCAGCTCCAAAGGTGCCCCAGTGACCGGCCTGGGGCCGCAATTTCAGTACCTGATCGGCCAGGCTACGCGAGACATGCCCACCAGCGGCACGGCCACTTTTGCACCAGCCGGTGGGTTTCTCGGCAATGCGACCGGCAGCATCGGGGTCGATTTTGTTAACCGTAGCGTGCAACTCAATCACCTGGGGTTTGACGTGAGTGGCCTGAACTTTGCCAACCTAAGTGGCACGGCCAGCTACTCCAGCACCATCGCGTCGGGCTTTTTCAAGGGCAACTACAGCAGCGGCACCTGTACCGGCTGCGTCGGGTTTTCTCCCACAGCGAGCGTGTTTACTGGCAACTTTCTGGGCAAGAACGCCAGTGGTTTGATGTTTTCAACGGTCTTGTCCACCGGCAACGGCACGGTGTCAGGTTTGCACGCCTTCACCAAATAAACCGTCAACGCTTCAATTGGCGCCGGCCTTCAGAATGACCTTCTGGTTTTTGGCCCAACTGCCGGTTTTTTCAACCACTTTGGCGTAAGACATCAGGTCTTCTGAAGCAGTGACTTGCAGCTGGCCGAGCTTGGCTTCGCGGTAGCCCAGGATGCGGCCATTGAGCTCAATCGGTACCCCTTCACCCAGCACGTTGAAGGTTTGCCCTGGTGCAGCTCCGTGCTTTTTCCCCAGATTGATGATGATGGCCTGGTCGTCGTCGGCCACGGCAATGCGCCCCTTGAGCGGGTATTTCTCATGCACAGTCTTCACCACTGCGGTGGCCATTTGTTCGGCCAGGGCGACCGGGTCGATCGTGATGTTGCGCTGCGTGCTGGAGTAGGCAATGTGCGTGGTTTCGGTGTCGATCATACGCATGGATACCGCCTTGGTCTGTCCCGCACCTGTGAACGAGCCGGTGGTGATCAGCCTTGCGGCCATGATGCGACCCAGGCGCAACTGGGTGTCGGGGTCGGCCAGCTCGGAGGCGCCGAGTTTCAGTTCCGCCAGCAGTTTGTCCAGAATGGCGCGATCCACCACGGTGATGCCCTGGTTCAGCAAGGCTTGCGAAAACTCCTGCAGTAGCAGTCTGTCCATACCCAGCTTGCCCAGTAATTCGGTGTCACCGCTGGTCTGAAAGTCCAGCACCGACACCGCCATGGCCTGCGAGGTCCATTCGTCAACCGGACGTGCTGGCTTGGTATTTTTTTGCTCTTTGAAGCGCGCCACCAAGTCTTTCACCGACTCGTCAATGTAGCGTTGGCGCTCCAGATCCATCTTTTGTTTGGACGCCTGCTCAGCCTGACGCAACAGCGCCAGCACGGCGCGGTCTTTGGGGGCTCGCTCGCTGGCCTGACGCAGCAGTTCGATCGCCTGCGCGCTGTCACCCATGGCTTGCAGCAACTGGCCCTGGTTGGCCAGCGCATCGGCGGCAAAGGGGTTGACTTCAACCGCTTCCTTGTAGGCATTGATGGCGGTTGCGGGGGATACTTTTTTCACCAGGTTGCCGCGCGCCGTGGTGGCCTCAGCGGTTTGCCATGAAAAATCGGCCACGGCGTCAGACGACGACGCCAGAGCAACGGCCTGCTCGGCTTCTTTGCTGTTGCCACGCGCCGCGTACACCTTGGCCTTGGTCAGTTGCGCCGCCGTGCGGTTGGGGTTGATACGCAGGGCGAGGTTGGCCTCTGCCAGCGCCTTGTCCAGGTCACCGGCGGCCAGGGCCACCTCGGCCAGGCCCTCGTGACCACGCAGCGCCATGTCTTTGCGCGTGTCGGCTGCAGCAGAGCTGAAGATGGCGGCGGCTTGGTTGGATTTGTTTTGTTTCAGCAGACCATAGGCGTAGCCAATTTGCGCCACCGTCATCTGGCTTTGAATGCCACGCAACGAGTTGAACAACTGGCTGGCGGCCACCGCATTGCCGCGCGCCAGCATCGATTCGGCGAGCGAAAAAATGACCTTGTCGTTGGCGGCACCGCCGCCGTGGATCACACTGGTGACGGAGCCGCCTTTGGTGGTGACCACCACGGTGGGCAACATGTCGGCAATATGGAATTTTTGAAGCACATCTGCGTCTGCGCTGAGCAGATGGAAATTGGACGACTCCTTGACTGGCAGTCTGGCCAACTCGGCTTCAGGCATTTTGCCGAACGCGAGCACCACGATGCCTTCGCTGCGAAACTGCTCGGACAGCTCGCGCAGCCGGGCCAGCGTTTCAATGCAGCCTTTGCAGCGCTGGGTGTCAAAGAAATACAGCACCGACATGGCGCCCTGGGTAATGGCCGCGTTGTCGAGCGTCTTTTTGGCCAGGCTGCTGGCCTTGAAGGGTGGAGCGACTTCACCCACACGCATGGTAGCGCGCTCGGTCAGGGTGCGCCCTTTGGCTTCGTGCGTCGAGGCCAGTTCAGCGACCCGGTTTTGCGCCAGGCTGACAAACGTGCCTTGTGGAAAGTCCTTCAGGTACGACTTGAAGTCGTTCACAAAATGGCTTTGTTTGATGGTTTCCCAGTAGGCCATGTCAGCGGCGTTGCCAATCAGCGGCACGGCCAGTGAGGCGCCTTCAAGCGGAATGATGAAAAAGTCGTCGCCTTTGAGGCTGCTCTCCTCGCGCGGACTCTGGGTGCCGCCCGATTCACGCTCGACACCGTCTCGGGTGCGCTTGAACACCTGTTCCAGCGTCAAGCCCGGAATGCGCATATTGGTGAGCAGGTATTTGGAATACAGCCCGTTGCGGCCACTGCCGTCACTGGCTTCGGTGCCCGGTGCGGTGGAGAAAGCCACCAGCGAGCCGCTGGGGGCGTCCATCGGCGCCAGCCCCTTGTAGGACGAGCCAATGGAGCGCGTTTTTTTGGCGTAAAACGGATTGTTACGGCAGGCATCGAGCACCACCACGCTAATGCGGTTGCTGGCTTCCTCGAGGTTTTTCATCAAAAAATTGATTTCAATGGCGTAATCCTCCACGTCTTGCTCGGATTTGTAGCCACGTCCAACCGGGAGCAAATAATTTTTGCCGTTCACCTGGACCCCGTGACCGGCGTAAAAAAAGAAACCGGCGGCATTTTTGTCCAGCTTCATGCGAGTACCAAACTCACGAATCGCCTGTTTCATGCCGTTCGCATCAAGATTCTCTTTCTGGACCACTTCAAACCCGACCCCTTTTAACGCGGCCGCCATGTCCTGCACGTCATTGACCGGGTTTGCCAGCGGCGCCACGTCATAACCGCTGTTGCCAATGAGCAAGGCCATGCGCTTTTCGGTGGCGGCCTGCGCTGGAAGCAGGGTCAAGGCGGCACATAACAGAATCAGGGACTGGATCAAAGTTTTCATGGTGCTACTGCCTGGTTAATTTGTCGAGGGCCATGCGTAACTGGCGTTCGGCCGGTTTGAATTCTGCATCACCCGTGAGGATTTTTTTGAACACCTCAATGGCCGCCGCAAAATCTTGCCGGTCCATCAGGGCCAGACCCTGGTCAAAGAGCGTCAAAGTGCCCGCGCTGACCTGGGTCAGGGTGCCCGTTTGGCCGCCGGTCTTGCCATAGCCCATCTGGGTCACCAGAGCGCGTGCGGCCACTGCCATGGCCGCAGGCAGGTCGGCCGTGTTGGCGCTGGCTTCCTGCGCGCCGAGAATCTGTGCGGTCTCGGTCGAAACCAGCCGCACGTCGGCACGGACAATGTCGCCCAACGTGATCAGGCTGCCGAAAATCATGCGCTTTGCTCCTGCAATGCGCCCCAACCGGATGCGCGCATCTTCATCGGCCAGCGCCGACGAGCCCAACTTTTGTTCGTCCAGAATTTCGCGCAAGCGCGCACGCTCCACCACCCGCACACCCGGGTAGGCCAGCAGTTGCTCGAGCAATATCTCCGACATGACGCGCGACAGTTGGCATGACGCAGATACGCCCACGCGCGACAGTTCAAGGCAATCAAAATCCCACACCGCTACCGCCGCATCGTCCGCATGCACGGCATTGGCGAACAGACAGAGCCACGCCAACAGCCATTTCACGATGCTCTGTTGGCACGCCAGGAGCCCACTTTTTGACCCTGGAACAGCGCGAAAAAATGTCTGCCTGCCGGTTTGAACTTGCTGGTGTGGTCCCACGATGCGGCTCGCCTTTTTCCAGGAAGGATGTTGACAAAAACAGTTTACTACTGAAGCGCCAGTGCAGCGCAAGGGTTTATCCGTAGCACCCCTTGCATCGCCGTCGGTGCGACAAGGCACAATTCGTCATCCAGTCGTCGCCCTGTTCAAGGCGCAACCTGGCAAGCTGCCAACGATCAAACCTTTGACCCTGATGCAAAACCACAAACCATGACAACGCTGGATGTAACGAATCACATTGCCACCTTGGGAATGCAGGCAAAGGCGGCTTCAGCCTTTATGGCAAAAGCGCCGACAGCTATCAAAAACAGGGCGTTGCGAACCCTGGCCGCCCTGCTGCGCACGCAGGTTGCAGCGCTACAAGACGACAACGCGCGCGACCTGGAGCGCGCCGTGGCCGCAGGGCTGCTCGCCCCCATGCTGGACCGGCTGCGCCTGACGCCTGCCGTCATCGAAACCTGCGCGCAGGGTTGCGAGCAGCTCGCGGCCATGCCCGACATCATTGGCGAGGTGATCGGTTTGACGCAGCAGCCCAGCGGCATTCGCGTGGGGCAGATGCGCGTGCCCATTGGCGTGTTCGGCATGATCTTTGAAAGCCGCCCGAATGTGACGATCGAAGCCGCCAGCTTGAGCATCAAAAGCGGCAACGCGTGCATCTTGCGCGGGGGGTCGGAGGCGATTGACTCCAACAAAGCATTGGCCAAACTGGTGCAGCAGGCGCTGCTGCAAAGTGGTCTGCCCGAGCACGCGGTGCAGTTGGTACAGAGCACCGACCGCGCGGCGGTGGGGCAGTTGATTGCGATGCCGCAGTATGTGGACGTGATCATTCCGCGCGGTGGCAAGGGGCTGATCGAGCGCATCAGTGCCGAGGCCAAAGTGCCCGTCATCAAGCACCTGGACGGCAACTGCCATACCTACGTGGACGACCCTTGCGACGTGGCGCTGGCGGTGCGCGTGGCCGACAACGCCAAGACCCAGAAGTACAGCCCGTGCAACGCCACCGAAAGCCTGCTGGTGGCGCGCGGCGTGGCGGCCGATTTTTTGCCCCTGATCGCCAGCGTCTATGCGGCCAAAGGCGTTGAAATGCGCTGCGACGCCGAAGCCCTGGTGCTGCTCCAGAATTTTGCATCAAAACGGTCTCTAGCCCTTACCAATCAAGCGCAGACAGATACAAACAAGATAGCGTACAAACTCACTTTGGCGCAAGAATCAGACTGGTTTGAAGAGTATCTGGCGCCCATCATCAGCATCAAAATTATGGCCGGCGTGCAGGAAGCCATCGACCACATCAACCACTACAGCAGCCACCACACCGACGCCATCCTGACGCGAGACTACATGCACGCCCAACAGTTTTTACGCGAGGTGGACTCGGCCAGCGTCATGGTTAACACCAGCACCCGCTTTGCCGACGGGTTTGAGTACGGGCTGGGGGCTGAAATTGGCATTAGCACCGACAAATTCCATGCCCGTGGACCGGTAGGCATTGCCGGGCTGACCTCGCTCAAGTACGTCGTGCTGGGGCAAGGCGAGGTACGTGGTTGATTTTTAAAGGACGACAGATGAAATTCTTTTCAACATCTATTGGCTGTGTGGCGTGCACGTTGGCGCTGGCCGCCCCGGCGCAAGCTGCGGGCAGCGCCGCCATGGCAGCCGAATACGGTTGTGTCAACTGCCACGGCAGTTACCCGCGTGGCGAATCGCCTTCATTGGAGCGTCTGGCCGAAAAAATGGCCAAGTACAAGGGCGATGACGCAGGCTTGGCGCAAAAAGTAACCAGCTACCGCACCGGCAAGGCGCTGGAGCATATCGACGCGCACGAGCGCATCAGTCTGGAAGCCGCCACCGCCTTGCTGCGCTGGCTGGCAGAAGGTGGCAAGTAGTCTCGTTCAATGGGACGCGATGCAAACTGATGTGGACTGATTCCCTCTCCCCTTGGGAGAGGGTTAGGGTGAGGGCTGGCACATGGCGCGTGCGGCGCGGAACTATTGCTGCCGCCGCAGCTCCATGTCGGCGCTGGCCTCGGTTGAGGCTCTTAAAATCAACGCCTAAACTATCCAAGGTTTTTTTATGGTTCCGCACCTGATCACCGCCCTGACCGGCCCCCTCAACGAGCTGGAACAGCGCGTGCTCGATTCCATGCCCGCCATTGAGCGTTGGTTTCGGCTGGAGTGGATGGAGCACACGCCGCCGTTTTACTGCTCGGCCGACATCCGCAACGCGGGGTTCAAGCTCGCGCCGGTGGACACCAACCTGTTTCCGGGCGGCTGGAACAATCTGGCCTCTGACATGCTGCCGCTGGCGGTACAGGCGGCGATGGCGGCGATTGAAAAAATTTGCCCCGAGGCGCGCAACCTGCTGGTGATTCCGGAAAACGGTAAACACAGCAGTTTTTACCTGGCCAACCTGGCGCAGTTGCAGCGCCTGTTCAACATGGCGGGGTTGAACGTGCGTCTCGGTTCCATCGACCCGGCGGTCAAGAAAACCACCACGGTGGAACTGGGCGACGGCCAGACGCTCACGCTGGAGCCGGTGATCCGCGGCAAGCGCCGCCTGGGGCTGAAAGACTTTGACCCCTGCACCATCTTGCTCAACAACGACCTGAGCGCTGGCGTGCCCGGCATTCTGGAAGAGATCTACGAGCAGTACCTGCTGCCGCCGCTGCACGCGGGCTGGCCCACGCGGCGCAAGAGCACGCACTTCAAGGCCTACGAAGAAGTCGCCAAGCGCCTGGGCAAGCTCATGGGGGTGGACCCCTGGCTGATCAACCCGATGTTTGACAAATGCGAGGCAGTAAATCTGGGCCAAGAGGGCGGCATGGATTGCCTGCGCAGCCAGATTGACGCAGTGCTGACGCGCGTGCGGCGCAAGTACAAGGAATACGGCATCAAGGAAAAGCCGTTTGTGGTGGTCAAGGCCGACCACGGCACGCACGAGCTGGGCATTGTGACCGTGCGCGACGCCAAAGACACGCAACATCTGTGCGACAAGGTGCAGGCGCTCACCCAGGGACGCAAAGCACCGCTGCCAGCACACGACTTCATGGTGCAAGAGGGCGTGCTCACGCAAGAGCGCGTCAACGACGCCGTGGCCGAACCGGTGGTCTATATGATGGATCGCTACGTGGTGGGCGGCTTTTACCGCGTGCACGCCGGGCGTGGTGTCGATGAAAGCCTGAACGCTCCCGGCTCGGGCTACGTGCCGCTGGCGTTTGAGCACAGCACCCAGTTGCCGCAGCCTGGCGTCAAACCGGGTGCCAGTGTGCCTAACCGTTTTTACATGTATGGTGTGGTGGGACGACTGGCCACGCTGGCGGCCAGCTACGAGCTGGAAGCGACCGACCCCGAGGCCGAAACTTACGCCTGAGTGCCCCGCCGCGTTGCACCGGCCGTTCTGACGCAAAATCACGCACCTTCTTGACTTGGAGCCCGGGGATTTAACCACCGGGTGACTGCTTGGCTACATCTCAAACGTCTTTGCGCGCGCTCACGCTGGGCGCCATCGGTGTCGTTTACGGCGACATCGGCACCAGCGTGCTTTACGCCGTGAAGGAAGTGTTTGGTTCGGGTCATGTGCCTTTCACGCACGACAACGTGCTGGGCATTTTGTCGATCTTCTTCTGGACGCTGACCGTCATCATCTCGATCAAGTACGTCACGCTGGTGCTACGCGCCGACAACAACGGCGAAGGCGGGCTGGTGGCCATGCTGACGTTGGCGTCGCAGTCGGTCAAGGGCAAGCCCGCGCTACGCCGGGTGCTGCTGCTGGTGGGCATCTTTGGCACCTGTCTCTTCTATGGCGACGGGGTCATCACCCCGGCCATTTCGGTGCTGTCGGCAGTCGAAGGCCTGGAGGTGGTGTCACCGGCCTTCAAAAGCGCGGTGATCCCGCTGACCTTGCTGATTCTGTTTGTGCTGTTTTTTGTGCAGAAGCGTGGCACGGCCGACATCGGCAAGTTTTTTGGCCCCGTCACCTTGGTCTGGTTTGCCGTGATTGCCACCATCGGCGTGGGGCAGATTGTGCAGATGCCCGAGGTGCTGTGGGCGTTGAGCCCGCATTACGCGCTGGGCTTCATGTGGGCCAACCCGGGCACAACTTTCGTGATTCTGGGTGCCGTGGTGCTGTGCGTGACCGGGGGCGAGGCGCTGTACGCTGACATGGGACATTTTGGCAAGCAGCCGATCCGGCGCGCCTGGTTTGGCGTGGTCATGCCCGCGCTGACACTCAACTATTTTGGCCAGGGTGCGCTATTGCTGGCGCATCCAGAGGCGGTCAAGAATCCGTTTTTTTTGATGGCTCCGCCCTGGGCGCTGTTACCGCTGGTGGGCTTGGCCACGCTGGCCACGGTGATTGCGTCACAAGCGCTGATCACCGGCGCCTTTTCGGTCACCAAACAGGTGATTCAACTCGGTTATCTGCCGCGCTTTCAGGTATTGCACACCAGCATCAAGGAGACGGGTCAGATCTACATGCCGTTGGTCAACTGGGGTCTGTTTGTGGCGATCGTGCTGGCGGTGATGTTGTTCAAGTCGTCGAGCAATCTAGCCGCCGCCTACGGCATCGCTGTGACGCTGGATATGTTGATCACCACGTTGCTGACATTTTTTGTCATTCGTTACACCTGGCGTTACCCGCTGGCGCTGTGCATCACCGCCACCGGTCTGTTCTTTGCGGTGGATCTGGCGTTTTTCAGCTCCAACCTGATGAAGCTGTTTCAGGGCGGCTGGTTTCCGCTGTTGATTGCGGGGGCGGTTTATACGCTGATGCTGACCTGGCACGAGGGGCGACGTTTGATTAACCAGAAACTTAGGGCCGACGCCATCGACCTCGCCAGTTTTCTGGAGGCGGTGTTTGTCAGTCCGCCCGTGCGTGTGGCGGGTACGGCCGTGTTTCTGACGGCCGAGCCAGGCACAGTACCCAACGCCATGCTGCACAACCTCAAGCACAACAAGGTGTTGCACGCCATTAACCTGTTTGTCACCGTGGTCAACCATGAAATCCCATGGATCGGCATGGACAAGCGCCTGACCATCGAATCGCTCGGGCACGACTGCTGGCAGGTGGTGGTGAACTACGGCTTTAAAAACGATCCTGACCTGCCCAAGGCGCTCACGCACATGAAAGGGCGTGGCTGCGACCTTGACCCCATGACCACCAGCTACTTTTTGAGCCGCGACACCGTGGCCCCCACGCTGGGTGGCGGCATGGCCCCCTGGCGCGAAAAGATTTTTGCCCAGATGCACCTCAACGCCAGCGCGGCGGCCGACTTTTTGAACCTGCCCAGCAACGCGGTGGTGGAACTGGGTAGCAAGATTGAAATCTGAGCAGGCTACCATGTGCACCAGCAACTGACTGCCCCGACCACTGGAAAACCGATGAACCTGCTGTTTGTGACTGATGCACTGTCAACCTTCAAAATTTACAAGGACAGCACCTTTGCCATGATGCGAGAAGCGCAGCGGCGGGGCCACGCGGTGAGCGCCTGTGAGCCGCAGCACCTGCTGTGGCAGCGTGGCGACTGTGTACGTGCCCAGGTGCAGCAGTTGCGCCTGACGGGGGCAACGCCCCAATGGTTCGACCTACTGGGCAGCGTCAGCGAGCCGCTGAAAGACTTTGACGCGGTGCTGATGCGCAAAGACCCGCCGTTTGACGCCGAGTACGTCTATGCCACGCATTTGCTGCAGCAGGCCGAGCGTGAAGGCGCGCACGTGTTCAACGCGCCGCGCGCACTACGCGACCACCCGGAGAAACTGGCCATTCTGGAGTGGCCGCAGTTCATTGGCCCGACACTGGTCACGCGGGACGCGCAAGCCATTCGGCGCTTTCACGCCGAGCAGCACGACATCATCCTCAAGCCGCTCGACGGCATGGGAGGCATGGGGATTTTCCGGGTCAAAGAGGATGGCCTGAACCTCGGTTCGATCATTGAAACACTCAACCAGAACGGCGCCCAGAGTGTCATGGTGCAAAAGTTTTTACCCGCCATCGCGCAAGGCGACAAGCGCATTCTGGTCATCGGTGGCCAACCGGTGCCTCATGCGCTGGCGCGCATTCCGCAGGGTGGCGAGGTGCGCGGCAACCTGGCTGCGGGCGGCAAGGGCGTGGCGCAGCCGCTGGGCGCACGCGACCGCGAGATTGCCGAGGCGATCGGCCCCGTGCTGTTCAAGCGCGGGCTGCTGCTGATTGGGCTGGATGTGATTGGCGACAGCCTGACCGAGATCAACGTGACCAGCCCAACGTGCTTTCAGGAGATCACCGATCAGACCGGGTGTGACGTGGCAGCGATGTTTATCGATGCACTGGAGAGCCTGGTTTGATGGTGTTGCATGCAGTGCGTCATTTCATCGACGTGCACGCTGCGGTGTGACGGGCAACTGCATTCTTTGGGCAGGCCATCGACAAACACCGTCAGTTGCCCGGGGAGCATCACCACCCAGTCTTCGTCGGTGGTCAGTGGCTCGGTCACCACAATGGCCAGGCGATCCTGCGGGCTGTTGAATTCGGCCAGGTTCATCGTCACGTCATCGTCTTTCAGATGCACCTGCTGGAACGGATGCGCGCGCAGCACGTAATGCAGCTTGGTGGTGGCGTGGGCCCACAGCGCCTGCCCGTTGCTCATTAAAAAATTGAATGTGCCGTGCCGTGCAATCTGCGGCGCCAGTTCACGCAGCGTGCAGGTGAGTTCTTCGATGGAGGGTACGTCGGCATGTGATTTGGCCAGCTCTTGCAGGAGCCAGCAAAAGGCCAGTTCGCTGTCGGTACTGCCCACCGGCCTGAAGCTGCTGTGCAGTTTGGGTTGGTAGTTTTTGAGGTCGCCGTTGTGCGCAAACACCCAGTAGCGACCCCAGAGTTCGCGCACAAAAGGGTGGCAGTTTTCCAGCGTGACGCTGCCCACGGTGGCCTTGCGCACGTGCGCCACCACGTTGTGACTTTTGATCGGGTAACTCTTGAGCATCTGTGCGATGGGCGACGCAGCCGCGCTGGACTTGTCCACAAAATGCCGTACGCCCTTGCCAGGGCTGGCGCAGTCGCTCTCAAAAAAAGCAATGCCCCAGCCGTCCCCGTGGTGGTCGGTGCAGCCCCCGCGCTGCGAAAAACCGGTAAAACTCAGCGTCAGACTGGCCGGCAGGTGGCTGTTCATTCCAAGCAATTGGCACATAGCGAGCGCCCGCAATCCGTGGCAAACGGTGCTGGTTAAGTTGTCTTTGTAGCGCAAGCTTACCCAAATTTTCCGGCGTTGGCGTCGTTGCGGATGGAAAATGTCGCCCAGTTCGCGGTATGCTCTGGAAAATTTCGCCGCGCCCGGGGTCGGCAGACGCCCCCGCCATGATGTCTTCGCATCGTCCAAGGGGATCGTTGTCTTGAAAAGCAGAGTTGCTTACGTTGTCACAGGTTGGGTGCTGTGGGCCAGTTTGGTGTCAGCCAGCCACGCATTGACACTGGGCGACCTGCGCGGCAACGCGGTCATTGGTCACGCGCTCGACGTTTCGGTGGTGGTTCAGGCATCGCCCGGCGAAGAGGTGTCCGCCGCCTGCTTCAAAGCCGACGTATTTCATGCCGACGCTGCACAAGCCAGTCCAACCATTACCTTACGTCCGCTATCGACGACATCTGAGGGCAGTTACCGGGTTCGTGTGCAGTCTGCTGCGCTGGTAGATGAGCCTGTCGTTACGCTGGAGCTGCACTCCACCTGCACCAGCGCTCTGTCTCGACGCTACGTGGTGCTGGCTGACTTCCCTGTGGTGGTGATGCCCGCACCGCAGCAAACCGATTTACCTCAAGTGGCGGCACCCGTGGCGGCGGCCCCGGTATCGGCCCTACCACAAACTGTGGTACCAGCGGTTCAAACAACTGCGACAACGGTTATCAGTCCAACACCTGCGGCCCAGGTGGCGAAACCTGTTGCCAAAAAGCCCGTCGTTGCCAAACGTGCGGTGGTTCGCAAAAAAGCGCCGCCACACAGCGTGGTCAAGCCAGCGGCATCAGCCTCTACTCCAGCGGCCACCCCTGCCACCCCCGCTGAACCTGCCAAGCCAGCTCTGAAGCTTGAAGCTTTGAACTTGCCCGCCAGCTTGACAGATAGCGTGGC
Source organism: Comamonadaceae bacterium CG12_big_fil_rev_8_21_14_0_65_59_15 (assembly GCA_002786915.1). Lineage (GTDB taxonomy): Bacteria > Pseudomonadota > Gammaproteobacteria > Burkholderiales > Burkholderiaceae_C > Rhodoferax. The sequence continues at coordinate 16,564 of PCUV01000013.1, forward strand.
TAACGCACCATCGGGCCTGCCTGCCCCAGAGGCGGCGCTACAAGCCAGCCAAATCCAGTCGCTGCAAGAAGAGCTCAAGCAGCTGCGGCTTCAAGCCGCAAAGACCAACGCCCAGTTGGCTGAAATGCAGTTGCAGCTGCAAAGTGCGCAATCCGATCGCATATCGCTGCAAGTTTTTTATGTGGTGCTGGTGTTGCTGATGCTGTGCGCGGGCGTGCTAGCGTGGCTTTTGTGGCAACGCTATCGTGCGCCGTCCACACATGAAACCGTTTCTGATGTTTTGGGGCGTGTCGCCCTGCCAGCGACAATGCTGCAAAAAACAGTGGTACCGGTGGCGACGACTTCATCCACTGAAGCCGCTCCTTTAATCCAGACCGTGCGCAGTCCGGTGACGGCTACGGCGGTCAAGGCTCCTGACTCCGTTTTTGACTCCCACGTTGTTTCGCCAACCCTGCCCGGTACATTGGCTGATTCCGAGCTGCGCCATGGCAACGAAATCGCCTTCACGACCACCCAACTACAGGGTGCCAGTGACCGCAGCGATGCCGTGGTGACAAACGATGAGGTAGACCTCGACCTGGACCTTGACCTGAGCCATTGGAGCGGTGCGGATGAATCGTCCAAGCCGGCCTTAACGGCAAGCGAATCGGTGCTGGATATCCGCCAACAGGCAGAATCTTTTGTCTCTCTGGGGCAAACCGAACGTGCTTTGGTCATTCTGAAAAAACACATTTCTGAGTGTGAACGACCCAATCCTTTGATTTATCTCGACTTGTTGTCCCTTTTCCATTCGCTGGGCGACAAGACAGATTTTCGTGACTACCGCACAGCCTTTAACCAACACTTCAACTGTGTTCTGCCCGACTTTCCTGCCTACCATCTGGAGGGGCTTGACCTGATGTCTTACCCTGAAGAACTGGCGCAACTGACGCCGGTGTGGAATCGCCCTGAGGCCGTCACTTTTCTACATGCGTGTATCTATCGTGCAGAGCAGACGTCGGTTCAGAAAACGTTCGAGTTGGCAGCGTTCCGGGACTTGCTCCTGCTGCTGTCCATATCCGAGCAGGTGCTTGGCTCCACGCAAGCATGAGGGCCCAGCACTGCTGACCGGGTCAGCGCGCGCTATTGGCGGCACGCGCACAGGCCTCGCACACGCAAACTTTCCCACGCGCTGTTTTAGGGACGCGATTGAGCAAATCGGCCCCCATCTTTACCTGTGTACACCAGCACGGCTCCTGCGCTACGCCGCCGCTTTGCCGTGCATGCATGGCGCACTGATTGGGCTGGCCGCACAGCGGGCACAGGTGTTGGGGTGGGTTTGGGGATGACGCTTTCATGGTGACTGCGCTTGCAATGTGAGCGCCTGCTGGTACAGCGCGTTGCGCGGTTGGCCGGTAATTTCTGCGGCCAGCTTGACGGCCGTTTTCAGCGGCAGTTCTCCCATCAGCAATTGCAGTACCCGGGGTGGCACAACAGAGGGTGCTGTCTGCTCAGCCGGGTGCAGCACCAGCGCAAATTCACCGCGCGTGCGGTGGCTGTTGCCGGCGAGCCAGGGGACAAAGTCACCCGCAGCCAGCGTGACAATTTCTTCGAACTGCTTGGTCAGCTCGCGTCCTACCGTCAGCAAGCGTGCCCCCAACGGGGCCAGCGCCTGCGCCAGCGCCTCAATGCGGTGGGGTGCTTCCAGCATGACCACCGCACGCTCCTGGCTGACCAGCGTCTGAATGCTGGCGGCACGTTCACTGGGCTTGCTGGACAAAAAACCGGCAAACACAAAGCCCTGGGCCGCAGCTAAATGGGTCGCCAGCCCGGCAACGCTGAGCACGGTAGTCACGCTGCTGGCACCCGGCAACGGCACCACGCGCACACCCGCCTGCGCCGCAGCGGCTACCAGCCGCGCGCCCGGGTCGCTGACGGCCGGCGTGCCGGCGTCGCTCACATAAGCCACGCGCGCGCCAAGTTGCAGCCGTGCGAGCACGCTCACACTGGCCTGCGCTTCGTTATGTTGATGCAGCGCCAGCAATTGTGCGGCGGACTTGTCGATGCCGTAGGAGCGCAGCAGCGCGTGCGTGTGGCGCGTGTCCTCGCAGGCAATCCAGTCCACACGCTGCAACACGTAGAGCGCACGCAGCGTGATGTCGGCCAGATTGCCGATCGGGGTGGCCACGACATACAGCGCCCCGGCGGGATAATCCTGCGCCGACGCGGCATCCTCTGCGGCCTGCAACGCCGTAGCGAACGTTCCCGCAAGTCTGGCAGAAGGAGAGAGGGTCAATGGGCTGGCTTTCAAAAAACGCGCCTTTCAAAACCGCAACCACCAAGCAGACCGGTGATGCGGCAGAAGACCTGGCCCTGCGCCACCTGCAGCGCGCCGGGTTGGTTCTGATACAGCGCAATTATCGTTCGCCCGGTCGAGGCGGGGGCGAAATTGACCTGATCATGCGTGCGCCCGACGGTACCTGTGTGTTCGTTGAAGTGCGTCAACGCAACAGCGCCAGCCATGGCGGGGCGGCGGCCAGTGTCAGCATCACTAAACAACGCCGCATTGTGTTTGCCGCGCGTCACTTTCTGATGCGCCAACCCCACCTGCCACCCTGCCGCTTTGACGTGGTCGCGGTGGAGGGTGGGCACATTGAATGGCTGCAAGGTGCCTTTGACGCGGGCTGACGGCTTGTGCCAGTAGCCCGCAGACAATCCCTGCGACCCACAGGAGACGCAGCGCGCAGGTATCATCGCGACCATGCTGCAGCAACGCATTCAACAACACTTTATCGACAGCGCCGACCTGAAGTACCAGGCCGCGCCGGTCTTGAGCAAGCCTATTGCCGACGCCGTGCAGGCGCTGCTGGCGTGTGTTACCAGCGGCGGCAAGGTGCTGGCTTGCGGTAACGGCGGTTCAGCCGCCGACGCGCAGCACTTTGCGGCCGAATTTGTCGGGCGCTTTGAGCGCGAACGCCCTGAGCTAGCCGCCATTGCGCTCACCACAGACAGCTCGATCCTGACCGCCATTGCCAACGATTACGCCTTTGATGTTGTCTTTTCACGCCAGGTGCGCGCGCTGGGTCAACCCGGTGACGTGCTGCTGGCCATCTCCACCAGCGGCAATTCTGCCAACGTGCTGGCGGCGGTGCAGGCCGCGCACGAGCGCGACATGGTGGTGATTGGTCTGAGCGGTCGCGGCGGCGGCAAGATGACGCAGGCGCTGCGCGACACCGATGTGCACATTTGTGTGCCGCACGAGCGCACCGCCCGCGTCCAGGAGGTTCATCTGCTGACCTTGCACTGTCTGTGCGACGCGGTGGACGATTTGTTACTTGGCGATACTGAAAGTCCCTTATGAATTTTTTTACAAAACGTGTTTTGACCATGGCGCTCTTAGTGGTTGGCTTGAGTGCCAGTCTGAGCGCCTGTTTTCCGGTCATGGTGGGCAGCGCAGTGATGGGTGGCCTGGTCGCGACAGACCGGCGCACGTCGGGCGCGCAGCTGGAAGACGAGGGCATTGAACTGCGCGCCGCGAGCCGGATTCGCGACCAACTGGGCGATCGCGTGCACGTCAATGTGAACAGCTACAACCGGCGCGTGTTGGTTACAGGCGAGGTGCCCAATGTGCAGGACAAACTGCTGGTAGAACAAATTGTGACCCGGGTTGACAACGTGCAGTCTGTGGTCAACGAGCTGGCCGAACTGGGTAACGCCACGCTGACGCAGCGTTCGTCTGACGCACTGGTCACTGGCCGCGTCAAGGCGGCGCTGGTGGACGCCAAGGATTTGTACGCCAACGCCTTCAAGGTTGTTACTGAACGCGGCACGACCTACCTGATGGGCCGCGTGACGCAGCGCGAGGCCAGCCGTGCTACGGAGATAGCGCGCTCGACCACCGGGGTACAAAAAGTGGTGCGCGTGCTGGAGTTCATTACCGAGGATGAACTGCGCAGTCTGCTGCCGCAGCCCGCACCGGCTGCAAAAGCAGCACCGCAGAAATAATCTCAGTCTCAAAAAAGTTCGTCTCGCCTAACTCAGCAAGCGCACCGACGTCCCAACCCAGAACACCGCGGAACCGGCTTTGCCGGGCCGCCAGGCGCGGCTCAGGGGGGGCCTATTTCAAGCGTTTGATCAGGCTCGAGGTGTCCCAACGCCGCCCGCCCATGGCTTGTATGTCGGCGTAAAACTGGTCTACCAGCGCGGTCACCGGCAGTTGGGCGCCATTGCGTCGGGCTTCGTCCAACACCAGGCCCAAGTCCTTGCGCATCCAGTCCACGGCAAAGCCAAAGTCAAATTTGTCGGCCACCATGGTCTTGCCACGGTTGTCCATTTGCCAGCTTTGCGCCGCGCCCTTGCCGATCACGTCCAGCACCAGGTTCATGTCGAGCCCGGCCTTTTGTCCAAACGTGATGGCTTCGGCCAGGCCCTGCACCATGCTGGCAATGCAGATCTGGTTGACCATCTTGGCCAACTGGCCAGCGCCGCTGTCGCCCAGGTAAGTGAAGGCTTTGGCAAACGCCATCGCGACCGGCTCGGCGGCGTCAAACGGCGCGCGGTCGCCGCCGCACATCACCGTCAGCGCACCGTTTTGTGCGCCAGCCTGACCGCCGGAAACGGGGGCATCAACAAAGTGCAGCCCCAGCGCTTTTGCTTGGGCGTACAACTCGCGTGCCACGTTGGCCGACGCGGTGGTGTGATCGACAAAAATCGCGCCCGGCTGCATCCCGGCCAAGGCGCCGTCGGCGCCCAGCACCACGCTGCGCAGGTCAGCGTCGTTGCCGACACAGCAAAAAACCAGCTCGGCGCCCTGCACCGCCTGGCGTGGCGTGGCGGCTTGACTTAATAAGTCTTGTTTGCCGACCGCCGCGCTGTACTCGGCGCACCAAGCGGCCGACTTGGCCGCTGTCCGGTTATAGACCGTGACCTGGTGGCCAGCGCAGGCCAGGTGGCCTGCCATCGGGTAGCCCATCACCCCCAAGCCCAAAAACGCGACGCGCCGGGGCGCGGTGGCTGCATGCATTTTGATGATCATTTTCGAAGGTAACTCCAAAAAAACTTGTGAATCGGTTGGGCCAGGGCTTGTCACTCAGGCCAAGGGTCGAAACGGCTTAAATAATCGCCATGTTTTCGGTGCCTGCGGCCAGGTTGGTGCTTTGGCTGCGTTTGCTGTTGAGCTTGATTTGCAGGCGCAAATCATTCACCGAGTCGGCATTGCGCAACGCGTCTTCATAGGTGATCAGGTTGGCATCGTAAGCATCAAACAAAGCCTGATCGAAAGTTTGCATACCCAGATTGCGGCTTTTCTTCATGATCTCCTTGACGCCAGAAATATCACCCTTGAAGATCAGGTCTGAAATCAGCGGCGAGTTCAGCATGATCTCGACCATGGCGATGCGCCCGGCGCCGTCCTGCTTGGGCAGCAGCCGCTGTGATACCAGTGCGCGCAGGTTCAGTGACAAGTCCATCAGCAACTGGTTGCGCCGCTCTTCGGGGAAAAAGTTGACGATGCGGTCTAGTGCCTGGTTGGAACTGTTGGCGTGCAGTGTGGCCACGCACAGATGCCCGGTTTCGGCGAACGCCACCGCGTGCTCCATGGTTTCGCGGTCGCGGATTTCGCCCATCAAAATCACATCCGGCGCTTGGCGCAAGGTGTTTTTCAGCGCGGCATCCCAGGAATCGGTGTCAATGCCCACTTCACGCTGCGTGACGACACAGTTTTTGTGCGCATGGACAAACTCGATCGGGTCTTCGATTGTGATGATGTGACCATAGGTGGTCTCGTTGCGCCAGTCGATCATGGCCGCCAGGGTGGTCGATTTACCCGAGCCGGTGCCGCCGACCATGATGCACAAGCCGCGTTTGGTGTTGATGATGTCCTTGAGGATCGGCGGCAAGCCCATTTTGTCGATCGACGGCAAAGTGCTGGGAATGGTGCGCAACACCATGCCGACCTTGCTTTGTTGCATGAAGGCGTTGACCCGAAAGCGCCCCAAGCCCGGCGGCGCAATGGCAAAGTTGCACTCTTTGGTGCGCTCAAATTCGGCCACCTGCTTGTCGCTCATGATCGCGCGCGCCAGTGCCAGGCTGTGCGTGCCGTTGAGCGGTTGCTGAGACACTTTGGTCACTTTGCCATCGACCTTGATGGCCGGTGGAAATTCGGCGGTAATGAACAAGTCACTGCCGCCGCGCCCAACCATCAGCTTGAGCAGGTCGTTAACAAAGGTGGTTGCTTGATCGCGTTCCATGATGATCACCCCGCAAAGTTTTCCGGCGTCTTGGCCTTGGTGCGGGCCTCGGCCGGGGTAATGATGTTGCGGCGCACCAGGTCGGTCAGGTTCTGGTCGAGCGTTTGCATACCCACGCTGTTGCCGGTCTGAATGCTCGAATACATCTGCGCCACCTTGGCCTCGCGGATCAAATTACGTATGGCGCTGGTGCCGAGCATGATCTCGTGCGCCGCCACCCGGCCGCTGCCATCTTTGGTTTTGCACAGCGCTTGCGAGATCACGGCCTGGAGCGATTCGCTCAGCATGGCCCGGATCATTTCTTTTTCTTCGCCCGGAAACACATCAATGATCCGGTCGATGGTCTTGGCCGCACTGCTGGTGTGCAGGGTGCCAAACACCAGGTGGCCGGTTTCAGCAGCGGTCATGGCCAGGCGGATGGTTTCCAGGTCACGCATTTCACCGACCAGAATCGCGTCGGGGTCTTCGCGCAGGGCCGAGCGCAAGGCGGCGGCAAAGCTTTGGGTGTGGGGCCCGACCTCACGCTGATTGATCAGGCATTTTTTGGGTATGTGGACAAATTCAATCGGGTCTTCGACCGTCAGGATGTGACCAAACTCGTTTTCATTGAGGTAGTTGACCATGGCGGCCAGTGTGGTCGATTTGCCCGAACCTGTAGGGCCCGTGACCAGCACCATACCGCGCGGTTTTAACGCCAAATCGGCAAAAATTTTGGGGCATTTCAACTCTTCCAGCGTCAAAATCTTGCTCGGGATGGTGCGAAACACCGCACCCGCACCGCGCTGCTGGTTGAAGGCGTTGACCCGGAACCGCGCCAGACCGTCAATTTCGAACGAAAAGTCAATTTCCAGAAATTCTTCGTAGTGTTTACGCTGCGAATCGTTCATGATGTCATACGCCATGGCGTGCACCTGCTTATGATCCAGCGGCTCGATATTGAGGCGACGCACGTCGCCGTTGACCCGGATCATGGGTGGTAACCCGGCCGACAAGTGCAGGTCAGACGCCTTGTTTTTGACGCTGAACGCCAACAGTTGGGTAATGTCCATCGAATGCCCTCTTCTTCAATTGTTACGCAAGACAGATTATGACCACGATTCAAGACCAGTTGCAGCAAGTGCGTCAGCGCATCACCGCCGCTTGCCAAACCGCTGGCCGCGCGCCAGACGGGGTGGCGTTGCTGGCAGTATCCAAAACATTTGGCGCCGACGCGGTCACCAGTGCCTGGCAAGCCGGGCAACTTTCGTTTGGCGAAAACTACATCCAGGAAGCGGTCGAGAAAATCACTGCGCTACGCGACCTGCCGCTACAGTGGCACTGCATCGGTCCGATCCAGAGCAACAAGACACGCCTGGTGGCCGAGCACTTTGACTGGGTGCAGACGGTGGACCGGCTCAAAATTGCGCAACGCCTGAGCGCGCAGCGCCCGCCCCAATTGCCCCCGCTACAGGTGTGCATCCAGGTTAATGTTGACGGCGGTCCAACCAAGTCGGGCGTCACACCAGACGCAGCGCTGGCGCTGGCCCAAGAGGTGGCCACGTTGCCCCGGTTATGCCTGCGCGGGCTCATGTGCATCCCCGAACCTGCTACTGACTTTGTAACTGCTTGCGCATTATTTGCAAGGGCTAGAGCCCTTTTTGACACATTAAATCAGGCCGGTCTGGCACTCGACACGTTGTCCATGGGCATGAGCGCCGATCTGGAAGCAGCCGTCGCCTCAGGCAGCACCTTGGTGCGGGTGGGCAGCGCCATCTTTGGGCAACGCAGCTACCCCATCGGGTAAGGGTGCGGGGCGGCCAAACAGATACCCTTGGTAATGCTTGCAGCCCAGGGCCAGTAAGGCGTCGTGCTGTTCCGGCAGCTCAACACCTTCGGCGATCACGTCCAGCCCCAGGCTCTCGCCCAAGCTGACGATGGCGCGAATGATGCTGGCGTCTTGCGCCTGCGTGAGCATGTCATGCACAAAACTCTGGTCAATCTTGAGCTGGTTCAACGGCAAACGTTTGAGCATCGCCAGCGACGAATAGCCGGTGCCAAAATCATCCAGCGACAGCCGCACCCCCAGCGCCCGCAGATCTTGCATTTTCTGGATCACGTCGTTGACGTCGTCCACCAGCTGGCTCTCGGTCAGTTCCAGTTCTAGACGGGCGGCATTGGCACCGGTTTCTTGCAAGACCGAACGCACCCGCGCCACAAAGTCTCTTTGACGGAACTGCTGTGCGCTGACATTGACCGCGATCGTCCAGCTGCTTTGCGGCGCGCTGTCTTGCCAGCGTAGCAATTGTTGGCAGGCCGTTTGCATCACCCAGTGGCCCAGCGGCAGAATCACGCCACAACCCTCAGCGGCGGCAATAAATTCCGCCGGTGGTACCAGTCCGCGCTGTGGGTGCTGCCAACGCACCAGCGCTTCGTAGCCCAGCACTGTTGCGGCAGCGTCCACCTGTGGCTGGTAGTACAGCAAAAATTCTTGTTGCTGCAGGGCGCGGTGCAAATCGTTGTCCAGTGCAAAGCGTGCCTCTACCCTGGCCTGCATGTCCGGGTTGAAAAACCGCAGCGCGTTACGCCCGGCTGCCTTGGCCTGGAACATCGCCAGGTCGGCCTGCTTGAGCAGTTCGTCACGCGAGCGCGTTTCCTGGTTGATCAGCACCACGCCCATGCTGACGCTGCTTTGGCAGGTTTTACCCGCCAACAGGTAGGGCTGAGCCAAACGCGTCAGAATCTTGTCGCCAATTTGCTGCGCCAAGCGCGCGGCTTCTTCGGGGTGCGCGTCCAGATCGGTCAGCAGCACGACAAATTCGTCACCCCCCAGACGGCCCAAGGTGTCTTGTGCACGCAGACAGGCTTGCAGGCGCGCTGCCACCTCTTGCAGTAGCAGGTCGCCCGCGTCATGACCGAGCGTATCGTTGACATCCTTGAAATTATCCAGGTCAATAAACATCAACGCCCCACCCTGGGGCTTGCGCTGCACGCCTGCCAGCACCTGTTGCAGCCGGTCTTGCAGCAGGCGCCGATTGGGCAGCTTCGTCAACGGATCGTAGAAAGCGAGTTGGTAAATGGCATCCTCGCTCTGCTTGCGCTTGGTAATGTCGGTGGAAATGCCGCATAGCGCGTAAATGCGACCCTGTTCGTCACGCAACGGCAATTTGAACGACTGGTAAACACGCTGCTGCCCGCTCGGGCTGAGTTTGGTTTCTTCTGCTTCCACGCGCTCGCCCCGCTCGGTCACCTTGCGGTCATTGAACTCAAGCAAGCGCGCGCTTGCTGCATCGATCAGCACCTCGTCACGTTGACCCACAATGTCGTGCGCAGTGCGGCCAAAATTGGCGCACGCGGTCTGGTTGACGTATTGGTAGCGCAGATCCAGGCCCTTGATGTAAATGGCGGCATCGACACCGTTCAGAATGGTATTGAGCTGCTCCTGACTGGCGCGCAAGCTGGCTGTTTTTTGGGCCACCTGACGCCTGAACCAATGCGCTGACCATAACGCGCCCGACAAGCCCAGCAAAAGTGCTGCCACTGCCCACGCCAACCAGGTCGGAAGCACCGCGCGCGTTGGGGGCTGGAGCCAGCGCTCCAGCGCTTTGGCGTAGGGCGAATCGTCTTTGGCCTGCCAGGCTTTCAGGTGCGTGTCGATGGCCTGTAGCAAATCAGCATTGCGGTTTTTGGGCACCGCAAAATACAACTGCGCTGGCATGAAAACGATCGAAGTGCTTTCCAGACCAAGCTCCTGCGCCTTGAGATGACCGTAAAACCGGTTTGTTGCCACCGCGTTCACCTTGCGCGCCGCAGCCATCTCAAAACCCTGCGCAAATGAATCCACCGGTACCAGCTCTGCAGCAATGCCAAAACTGGCCAGCGAATCTTTCAGAAAACCCGCCTGCACCGACCCTTTGAGGACTGCAATGCGCTTGCCTGACAAATCCAGCATCGAGCTGAAGGATTCAGCCTTGTGCTTGTAGAGTTGCGACCAACTGGGCAGTGCAGCAATCTTGTGAAAGTCAAAGTCTTGAGCACGCGCCGTGGTGTAGGCCACATCGGGCATAAGGTCGATTGTGCCGTCTTGCAACGCGTCCAGGCAGTCTTGCCATTCACACACCACAGGCACCAGCGTCCAGCCTTCTTGGTGTGCCATGGCGACAAGCACGTCGCCCAGAATACCGCTGGGTTGGCCGTCATCCTTGGCAAAGATTTTGGGCGGATTGGTGTACACACCGACCCGCACCTCACGCGTGCTAGCCTGCGCCTGCGCCGCCCACAATCCGGCCAGCAGCACACAGGCCACCCACGCAAGCCCGCGCACACAAGTCCACGGGTTGCTGATTACAGGCTGAATCCGGACCATGTTGATCACTTTGGGTTAAAGGTGATTCGATTGTCTGTCAAACGGATGGATTCCCCCATACCTTGCTTCAAGGCGCGCTGCTGCCTGCACCTGAATGCGTTGTGGCATAGTGCGCAACTACGTTTCACAGGAGTTTGGTGTGTCTTCCCAAGCAGCAGAGGAGCAGCGCGTGGCAGCACCCGCACCGGTGGCCAAAATTCGCCACCAAGGCAATTGACTGCCAGCCGCCGCACCTGCGCCAACCGTGGCTACAGCGGCCAAAGCCGATGACGATTGGGGAACTTTTTAAGGAGAAAAGAGGATGAATGCATTTCAAAGCGGGTACCGATCTTTGCTGCTGGCGCTGATGCTGGCTTGGGGCGCGCCTGCGGCCTGGGCCGCAGGCGCGGTGGATGTGCGCCAGGGTGCCACCCTGCAAAGCCAGGGCACGTTGCTGGTGGACGTGCGTACACCCGGGGAGTTTGCCCAGGGGCACGCGCCCGGCGCGGTGCTGATTCCGCTGGATCAGATCGGCAAACGTCTGACTGAGTTGGGTGGCAAGGATCGCCCCATTGCGCTGATCTGCCGCTCTGGTAACCGCTCCGGTCAGGCGCAGGGCATCCTGGAACAAGCCGGGTTTACCAAGACGGTGAATGTGCTGGGTGGCATGAACGCGTGGGAGCAGGCGGGGCTGCCGGTAGTCAAAGGGCAGTAACCCGTTGCCCTGGCGGCACCAAAAAAGCAGGCCCACAACGGTGCAAAATGCGTTGGTCCTGACAACCCGAGGTGCGACGTGACAACATCGTTTGACTACATTGTGGTGGGGGCTGGTACGGCCGGTTGCCTGCTGGCCAACCGCCTGAGCGCTGACCCCGCCAAACGTGTGCTGCTGATTGAAGCCGGGGGTGCCGACAACTACCATTGGATTCACATCCCGGTGGGCTACCTGTATTGCATGGGCAACCCGCGCACCGACTGGCTTTACCAGACCGAGCCCGACGCGGGCCTGAACGGGCGCAGCCTGCGCTACCCGCGCGGGCGCGTGCTGGGGGGCTGCAGCAGCATCAACGGCATGATCTACATGCGCGGCCAGGCGCGTGACTACGATGCCTGGGCAGCGTTGACCGGTGAAGACGCCTGGCGCTGGCAGCATTGTCTGGACGACTTCAAACGGCACGAAAATTATTACAAACTGGATAGCTACCAGTGCACGACTGACAAGGGCCAGAGGCCTGAAAACCTTGAAACCATTGCCGCCAGCCACGGCACCGGTGGCGAGTGGCGGGTGGAAAAACAGCGCCTGCGCTGGGACATTCTGGACGCCTTTGCGCAGGCCGCGCAGCAGGCGGGCATCCCCGCCACCGACGACTTCAACACCGGCAGCAACGAGGGAGTGGGCTACTTTGAGGTCAACCAAAAGAGCGGCTGGCGCTGGAACACGGTCAAGGCTTTTTTGCGCCCCACTTGCACGCCACGTGCCAACTTCACCCAGTGGACGAATGCCCAGGTGGCGCGCCTGCTGCTGGACAAGCAGCCCGACGGACGTCTGCGCTGCAGCGGCGTGGAACTGGTCAAGGACGGCCAGCGCGTGACCGTGCGCGCCAGCGCCGAGGTGATTCTGAGCGCGGGCAGCATCGGCTCGCCGCAGATCTTGCAGCTCTCTGGCATCGGCCCCGGCGCGCTGCTACAACGCAACAACATCACCGTGCTGCACGACGCACCCGGCGTGGGGGCCAACCTGCAAGACCATCTGCAGATTCGCGCCGTGTTCAAGGTGCAGGGCGTGCAAACGCTCAACACGCTGGCCAACTCGCTCTGGGGCAAGGCAAAAATTGCGCTGGAATACGCCTTGCACCGCAGCGGCCCGATGAGCATGGCGCCCAGCCAGCTCGGGGCTTTCACGCGCAGCGACGCAAGCCAGCCCTACCCCAACATTGAATACCACGTGCAACCGCTGAGCCTGGACGCGTTTGGCGAGCCGCTGCACCCGTTTGCCGCATTCACCGCCAGCGTCTGCAACCTGAACCCGACCAGCCGCGGCAGCGTGCAGATCACCTCGCCCGACTTTGCCCAGGCTCCGGCGATTGCGCCCAACTACCTCAGTACCGAAGCCGACCGCAAGGTGGCCGCCGACTCCCTGCGCCTGACACGCGCCATCGTGGCGCAACCGGCACTGGCACGCTACCAGCCGCAAGAGTTCAAGCCGGGTGTGCAGTTTCAGAGCGACGACGACTTGGCGCGCCTGGCCGGAGATATTGCCACCACCATTTTTCACCCGGTGGGCACGACCCAGATGGGGCGCGACGATGATCCGATGGCCGTGCTGGACGCGCGCCTGCGCGTGCGCGGCCCCGGCGGCTTGATCGCTGGCCTGCGCGTGGTGGACGCCGGCGCCATGCCACGCATCACCAGCGGCAACACCAATTCGCCCACGCTGATGATGGCCGAAAAAGCGGCGCGCTGGATCATTGAAGAAGCGCAGCGCCATCGCTGATGGACAACAACGTCTAGCGCAACGACTGGCTGGGGTGGTCGACGATTTCTGGTACCCCAGTATGAGGAGGTCACCCAAGCCAGTCGTTGCGCGGATTGACCACACCATGCCGATCAAACCGTACCCTGCGGGAAAACGCGAACAGGGTATGTCCGGATGGTGGGGCTACGCTTCTGACCCTACAGTTCGTTCACTTGTTTCGGGCTACCCGCCCGAGGCCGGCGTAGAAAAACCCAGGAGACAAAAAAAGCATCGGCAACCCCGGTGCTTTTTTTATGCGTGAATTGCTTCACTGTGCGCCCAAGGCGTCCAAATCCGGCTCGCCCAATGGATTGCTTGTTTGTAAAAAACCCTGATCGGCTAAGATGTCAGCATCTTTGCAGGAGCGCGCCGCATGTCTTGTTGCCATCACTACTTTGACGTGACCGAAGGCCACGAAGGCATTTTTTCGGTAGATATTTCCAACATCCACTTTGGGCACGGTGTCCTCAAAGACGCGGGCCACCACGCGCAGGCGCTGGGCATGACGCGCGTGGCTTTGTTCACCGACCCCCGGCTGGCACAACTGCCTTATGTAGCGCAGGTGCGCGATGCCCTACAGGCCACAGGCATCGACGTGGTGGTGTATGACCAGGTCAAGGTGGAACCCACCGACCAGTCGTTCAAGGCCGCTGCCCGGTTTGCGGCAGAAGGCCGCTTTGACGGGTACCTGTCAGTGGGCGGTGGCTCGGTCATCGACACCTGCAAGGCGGCCAACCTGTATGCCACCTGGCCCACCGGCGACTTTCTCGATTACGTGAATGCGCCCATCGGCGCGGGTAAAGCCGTGCCGGGGCCGCTCAAGCCGCACATCGCCTGCCCCACCACCTGCGGCACCGGCTCGGAGTGCACCGGCATCACCATCTTTGACCTGCTTTCGCACCAGGTCAAAACGGGTATTGCGTCCAAGCGGCTCAAACCGTCGATGGCGCTCATCGACCCGGGTGTGACGTACTCCCTGCCCAAAAACGTGGTGGCCGCCAGCGGTTTTGACGTGCTCTCACACGCGCTTGAGTCGTACACCGCGCGCCCCTATACCCAACGGCTGGCACCGGCCACACCGGCGCTGCGCCCGATGAGCCAGGGCGCCAATCCGTGGAGCGACATCGGTTGCGAGGCAGCGCTGAAACTGCTTGGCCAATACCTGGTGCGCGCCGTCAATGACGCGTCCGACCATGAAGCACGCGACCAGATGATGTACGCCGCCACGCTGGCTGGCATTGCGTTTGGCAACTCAGGGGTGCACGTACCGCACGGCATGGCTTACTCCGTGGCGGGCCTGGTGCGAGACTTTCAGCCCACGGGTTACCCCGACCATGAACCCATGGTGCCGCACGGCATGAGCGTGATCGTGAACGCGCCGTCGGTGTTTCGCTTTACCGCCTGCGCCTGCCCAGAGCGCCACCTACATGGCGCGGCGTGGCTGGGGGCAGACACACGCCACGCCCAGGATGACGACGCTGGCGAGATCGTCGCCTCGCAATTGATCCGCTTGATGCAAACCACCAGCATCCCCAACGGCGTGGCCGGGGTGGGCTACAACGACGCCGACGTGCCTGGCCTGACGCAAGGCGCCTGGGCCCAGCAACGCCTGTTGACCAATGCACCGCGTGAGGTCACGCAGGCCGACCTGAGCCAGCTCTACCGCGACGCCATGCGCTACTGGTGATTCCGTTTCTAAATCATCCGTGTCGTTGTTGCTTCGCCTTGTCGTGCGTTAGCACTGCCTGCGGCTTCGCGCCTAGACACAAATGATTTGGAAACGGAATAAATTCAAATCATGCGTGTGTCCAGGTGGGTGTGCGCTTGTCGATAAAGGCGCAGATGCCCTCTTTGGCGTCGGCCGCCTGTAGGTTGGTCACCATCACGTCACGCGTGTAAGCGTAGGCCTGCGCCAGCGGCAGCTCGGCCTGGCGATAAAACGCCTGCTTGCCAATGGACAGTGTGCGGCACGACTTGGCGGCCAATTTGATGGCCAGCCCAGTTACAGCGGCATCCAGCTGCGCCTCGGGCACGATCTGATTGACCAGACCAAAACGCAGCGCTTCCTGGGCGTCGATCAATTCACCGGTGAGCAGCATTTGCATGGCGTGCTTGTGGCTGATATTGCGCGTGAGCGCCACCATCGGCGTGGAGCAGAACAGGCCAATGTTGACGCCTGGTGTGGCAAAGCGTGCGTTGTCAGCCGCCACCGCCAGATCACACGTGGCCACCAGTTGCGCCCCGGCAGCGGTGGCAATGCCGTGCACGCGCGCAATCACCGGCTGCGGCATCGAGACGATGCGCTGCATCAATTGCCCACAGGCGTCAAACAGGTCTTTGGCGTAGTCCACGTCAAACTGCTGGCTGCGCATTTCTTTCAGGTCGTGCCCGGCGCAAAAAGCCGGGCCGCTGCCCGCCAATACCACCACATGCACCGAGGAATCGGTGGCGATGGCGTCCAGTGCGTCTTGCAGCGCGGCAATCATCGGGCGCGACAGCGCGTTGCGTGAGGCCCCCCGGTTCATGGTGAGGGTGGTGATGTGCTGCGCGTCGGTGCGCAGCACCATAGCGTCGGTGGGGGTGTCTGATGGTTTCATGAGGTCTCCTGATAGTTGAATGCCCGCAAGGATACTGCACCGGCAAGCCGAATCCGCGACAGTCAGACGTGGCGTCCAATGTCGGGCCAGCGCCGATGCCACCACAGCGCAATTAATCGCCCAGGCAAATGCCCAGGTCGCGCGCGGTCTGCACCGTGTCACTGTCCAGTGGCACGGCGCGCATGTGGCCGGCCACTTCGGCCAGGTCAACGTAATTGACGCCTTCGAGCCCCAGCGCCACCATGACGCCGCTTTGACCGGCGTCGAGCGCGCGCACGGCGGCCGCACCAAAGCGCAACGCCGCCAGACGGTCAAACGCAGTCGGGCTGCCACCGCGCAGCAAATGGCCCAGCACCACCACACGGGTTTCCTTGCTGGTGCGCTCAGCCAGACCCTGCGCCACCCGTTCGCCAATACCGCCCAAGCGTTCGGCGTGCCCCACTTCGGCATCCGCCAGCACTTCTCGATGCCCGTCTTTGGACTGCGCGCCTTCGGCCACCAGCACGATCGAATACTGACGCCCAGCTTCTTCGCGCTGACGGATCTTGGCCGCGACACGCTCCAGGTCAAAAGCGATTTCCGGAATCAGGATCGCGTGCGCGTTGCCGGCGATGCCGGTATGCAACGCAATCCAGCCCGCGTAGCGCCCCATGACCTCGACCACCATCACGCGTTGATGGCTCTCAGCGGTGCTGTGCAAGCGGTCCAGACACTCGGTGGCAAAACCCACCGCCGTGTCAAAGCCAAAGGTGGTGAAAGTTTTATCGAGGTCGTTGTCAATGGTCTTGGGTACGCCCACCACACGCAGGCCTTTGTCGT
>PCUV01000013.1:33108-40058 GCA_002786915.1 Comamonadaceae bacterium CG12_big_fil_rev_8_21_14_0_65_59_15
GATGGCCACCAGCGCGTCAATCTGGTGCGTGGCAAAGTAGGTCAGGATCTCGTCCGAGCGGTCCACCTCGCGCGTGCTGCCGTCGGGCATCTGAATCGGAAAATGCAGCGGGTTGCCCTTGTTGGTGGTGCCCAGCATGGTGCCGCCCAGGTGTCCGATGCCGCGCACCTTGTCACGCGTCAGGCGCATCACACCAGCATCCCCATAGCGCTCAGGAAACAAAATACCGTTAAACCCGTCGCGGATGCCAAAGCAGTCCCAGCCCCGGTTGGCAGCGGCGATGGCCACCGACTGGATCACCGCGTTCAGTCCGGGCGCGTCACCGCCGCCGGTGTTGACGGCAATGCGTTTGATCGGATTTGTCATGCTAATTTACTCCAAAATAAAGAGCTGCTTGCGCTTATTCTATAAGGGCTAGAGGCCAATTCTATTCATTTTCCAGGCGACCCAACCGATGCGCCAGCTCAATCGCACTGGTGACACCCATTTTTTCAAAAATATGGGCGCGGTGAAATTCCACCGTACGCGGTGTGATGCCCAGATGGTCGGCGATGTTTTTGTTGTAGTGGCCGCGAATCAACTCGTCGAGCACCTCGCGCTCACGCGGGCTCAACGACGCCAGCGCTTGCCGCAGTCGCTGCTTTTCAGCGGAACTGTCTTGCACGGCACTGGCCGCAGCCAGCGCTTGCGCCACCCGGTCCACCAGTTCGTTGTCTTGAAACGGCTTTTCCAAAAAGTCCCAGGCCCCGTTTTTGACCGTGGCCACCGCCATGCTGACGTCACCGTGACCGGTCAAAAACAACACGGGCCAGGGGCAGGCCAGCGTCTTGAGTTGCTCAAACGTGGCCAAGCCCGAAAGTGGCTCCATGCGCAGATCCATCAGCACCACGGCTGTACCCCAATCGGCTTGGCGCGCACGTGCCGCTTGCAGAAACGGCGCGCCACCGTCCCAGGTCATGGCCCGGTAGCCGCGCGAGTCAAACAGCCAGGCCAGACCGTCGCGGATGTCCGGGTCGTCGTCAACAATATGAATATGTTCACCTGGCATCTGACAAGTCTCCTTGTTGCAACGGTTCGGCCAAGGGCAGACTGACCACAAAGCGGGCACCACCCAGCACCGGGTCGCGGCTGACCTCAATGCGGCCATGGTGCGCTTCGGCAATCGACCGGCAGATCGCCAGCCCCATGCCCATGCCGCCTTCTTTGCGGCTGACAAAAGCGTTGAAGATGGTCGCCAGCGCGTCGTCGTCTACCCCGGGGCCATTGTCCGACACGCTGATCGTGGCCATGGCCTGGGGCTCGTCGCGGCGCAGTTCCACCCAGACCTGTGGCGCCAGGTTGGCACGTGGTGCCCAGTCCTGCGCGTTACCCACCAGGTTGTTGAGCAAATGCTCCAGCAGCAATTCGTCGGCATCCACCCAGACCGGTTGTGCTGGGGCATCCCAGCGCACCACACTGGCGCTGGCTTCCGTGATGGCGCTGATGTTGGTCAGCACGCGATGCAACAGCAGCGCCAGGTCCAGCCGCTGGCGCGTGAGTTCGCGCTGGCGCGCGAACGCGTTCACGCGCTTGATGATCCCACCGGCGCGCTCTGCCAGACGCGCCATGCGCTCGACCACCGGCAACAACTCAGGCAGCGTGATGCTGTCGTCGTGCAGTCGGTTCAGCAGTCCGTTGGCAAAACTGCTGAGCGCCCCCAGCGGCTGATTCAACTCGTGTGCCAGCGTGGAGGCCACCTCGCCGACAGCCACCAAGCGCCCGGAGGCTTCAAGCTTTTCCTGCTGTTGTGCCGCCATGCGCTGGGCGCGCTTGCGCTCGCTGATGTCCAGCACCGAACTCATCCAGCCCATCTGCTTGCCGGTGGCGGTTTGCAGGGGTGCCTCGTGTATCAGCACGTCCAGTAGCTGGCCATCACGCCGCTGGAATTGCACCTCGACCCCATTGCCACCCGTGCCCTGGCGCATGATGCTTTCATGTACTTGGGTCAGCGATTCAATCTGCTCGGCGGGCCAATACGGAAACGGTGGCACCAGGCCGATGAGTTCACGCGTACTGTAGCCGACCATGCGGGCAAAGGCCGCGTTGACATACAGAATGCGGCCTTGGCGGTCCCAGGCGCGCAAGCCCAGTGTGACCGAATTTTCCATCGCCGTGCGCAGCACCACCTGTGTCTGCAACAGCGCCTGCACTTGCTGGCGCTTGATGAAGTCGCGCCGCAGGGCATACAGGCTCACCAGCATGCCAGACAAAAACAGCAACGCCACAAGAAAAAAGATACGCGGCACCGTTGTCGGTGGCGCTTGCGTCAGCGCCACCTGGACAAACAGGTCGGCGCCTGGCAAGTTCAGCCCCACACGATAGGCGGTTGCCGACTGGGGTGAATTTTCATCAGTCAGGAACGCCACGCTGTGGTCTTGTATGAACCATCCCGGCACCAACGCGGCCAACGCCTGTTTCACCGACACCGCAGCCAGGTAGTTACCGACAAACTGGCCCCGGTCAAAGTACGGTACGGCCAGCCAGATCACATCGCTCGGTTGTCCGTCGCTTTGTCGCATCAAGCCCGCGTAGGCCGGGCGACGCAGCCCCTGGCTGGTGGATTGCATCAGGGCCAGCGCATCAGCGTTATCTGGATGGCTCTGCCAGTCTTGCAACCAGCGCGCCGGGGCCACTGCCGCGTCGTTCAGGGTGCCACGCGGTAACCAACCGCTGGCCAGTACCACACCCGCGTCGCGCAACAGCAGGCCCGCCTTCAGGTCAGGCGTGCTCGCCACCGCCTGCACTTCAGGAACCACGGCCTGACGCGCCCGGGTCAGCAAATCGTCTTCCAGACGACGAAAGTGAAATTGCACACTTTGTTCAAGCCACTGCGCGTCGGCAGCGCGGCGGCGAGCTGCTTCTTCGGCCTCAAAATTGTTCAGATACAGCAGCAGCGTCACCACCGATCCCAGAAACAGCGCCAGCAAGCCCAACAGCCACCCCAACGCCCGCCGGTTGCGCCCGCCATGGCGCGCCACAGACTCCTGTAGCAAGGCAAAATCAAGCGAGTGGTCAGCAGCAGACGAGGTAGTGTGGAACATGGTCAGCCAAGGCAGTGCTTGCATGATAGCGACAGTCGCGGCGCGTCAGTCGGCAAGCAAGATGCCAGCCGAGTCATGCCGGGCAAACAGTCATTTGACGCGTTCACCGTATTAGACTGGTGGCGATGCAGCACATGCCGTTCACCCAAACACCTCTCTCGGGCCTGATGAAGGCGATCGTTACCACGGGCACTGGCGGCTATGAGCGTCTGGTCTATGCTGATGTGCCACGGCCCGTGCCAGGCGAGGGCGAGGTGTTGCTACAAGTTCTGGCATCCAGCGTCAACAACACCGACATCAATACCCGTACCGGCTGGTACGGCGACGACGGTTGGCAGCAGGCCACCCGGTTTCCGCTCATTCAGGGCACAGACTGCTGTGGGCGCGTGGTGGCCATCGCCTGCGCAGCGTACACGGCGCTGCTGGGGCAACGGGTGCTGGTGCGTCCATCCATGCGGCCCAGCGGCTTCGCCTCCATGGACAACGTCTGGCTTGGCTCTGACTGTGATGGTGCTTTTGCCCAGTTTGTCAAAGTGCCAGCCTCCGAGGTTTTTCCGGTGCAGTGCGACTGGAGCGATGCCGAGCTAGGTACGGTGCCATGTGCCTGTGGCACCGCCGAAAACATGTTGCACCGCGCCGATGTCAAGGCAGGCGAGCACGTGCTTGTTACGGGTGCTTCGGGTGGCGTGGGGTCGGCGGTGGTTCAATTTGCCAAACGCCGTGGAGCCTTTGTCACGGCGCTGTGCGGCCGCGCCAAAATGGCGCAGGTTCAAGCCTTAGGTGCTGACCAGGTTCTGGCGCGGGAAGACGATGCTGTGGCCCGTCTGGGCAGCGCTGTGGCTGACGTGGTGGTTGATAACGTGGTTGGTGCAGGTTTTCCCGGGATGTTGCAACTGCTCAAGCGGGGCGGACGCTACGTTACGTCAGGGGCCATCGCTGGAGCGCAAGTCGAGCTCGACTTGCGCGTGCTTTACCTCAACAACCTGAGTTTGTTGGGTTGTACCGCCTGGGCCGAGCCGGTTTTTGGCAACGTGATCGCCGCGATCGAACAGGGTGACATTCGCCCGACCCTGACCCAGACGTTTGCGCTGCAAGATATAGCGCAGGCCCAGCGCGCGTTTCTGGAGCCGGCCCGTTTTGGGAAAGTGGCGCTGATTCCACCTCCTTGAGTTGCTCAGCAATCTTGCGTCCGACGGATCACCCGGTTTGACTTGGTTGCTGCGCCGGTGAGTCCGGGTTGCGTGGGTCAAGGTGCGGCATGGGAGATGCGCTCTGGCTCATCGCGACAAATGCCTCTTTTTGGCCTGGCTCGCCGCGATTGAGCGGTTTGAGACGAACCCAGTGCGTGATCAACAGCGCCAGCGTGACGAGTACGGCGCTGAAATAAAGCATCAAGCTGCCCGGTCCGAGCGCTTGCATCAATCCACCGGCAAGTATCGGTCCCATTGTGGCCCCCACACCATGCAGCAAAAGTAAACCGCCCGAGACTTGCAGCATTTTGCTGCGCTCAGTCAGATCATTGGCGTGGGCCACACTCAAGCCGTAGATGGAAAACATCAGACCGCCCAGCACGACGCCGGTCGCGATCAGTGCCAACTCGGAGCGCATAGCCAGGTAAAAACCTAGCGCGGCCACCGCTGCACCTGCCAGACACACCCAGAAGAGGACCCAGCGACGATCGTTTTTGTCAGACCAGTAGCCCACAGGCCACTGAAACACGGCACCGCCCAGAATGGTTGCGGCCATAAAGGTGGCGATACCACTTTCACTGACCGCCACGCGTTGACCGAACACATGCCCCAAACTGTAAAAAGCACCGGTCAGCAGACCTGATGCCATGGCGCCGGCCACGCCCACAGGATAGGCATTGAACAGCTCGGTCAAGCTCAGACTGGGCGGGTTCACAGGCTCGGGCTGGTTCACTGGCGTCAGGGTGATGGGCAGCAGGGCAAATGAAAACAGGATCGACACCAGTGCGAACGGAACAAATCCGTAACGGTCTCCGACCAGAATCAACCATTGCCCAAGCGCCATGGCGACGCCGCTGACTGCCATGTAAGCGGCAAACACCTTGCCGCGCTGTGTGGGTGCGGCGATCACGTTGAGCCAGCTTTCGACCACCATGTACAGACCCACCAGGCACACGCCGGTGACAAAACGCAAGCCACCCCAAAACCAGGGGTTGAGCCACAAAGCATGCAGCAGCGGCACGGTCGATGCAACCGAGGCCATGGCGGCAAACGAGCGAATGTGCCCCACGCGTCGAATCATGTGGGGACACCAATAAGTGCCAAAAATGAAACCACCAAAATAAGCGGACATGATCAGACCGGTGACCAGCACTGCAAAGTCAGCTGAAGCGGCTTGCGTACCGATCACTGAAAACAGCAAGCCTGTGCCCACCACCAGCAAACCTACCCCGCTCAACAGCGAAGTAAGCGGCAAAAACAAATGGCGCAAACAAATTCCTTTTCTCTGTGCTCGGCTCCAGTCGCGCCAAGTCGGTCTGCATTTTTGCACCAAGCATGTGAGGGCATTCGCTCTACCGACAAACTCTCGCACCAATACCCACTGGACTGCTGGCCTGCTGGGCTTGACAAAAAGGCTTTGGACAGAGAGAATACATTTGTACAAAGATATTTGTTACTTCGTTCAAAGCGCCCCAAGCTCGCTCTTGGCCAATTTATATGCTGCTTTGAAGTTGCCCTTTCGTGCGGCATTTGTTCACTTTTTATCAACCCAAGGAAATGACATGAAATATTCCCCTAAATTGGTTCTCGGCGTTCTGGGTGGTGTCGTCGCCATGGCTTGCACACCATCGGCGTTTGCCCAATCGTGTGGCCGCGTCACAGTCGCCAATATGAACTGGCAGTCGGCCGAAGTACTGGCCGAAATCGACAAGCTGATTTTGAGCAAAGGATATGGTTGCGACGTTGAACTGGTGCCTGGCGACACCATGCCCACCCTGAGCGCCATGATGGAGAAAGGCAAACCCGATGTAGCACCCGAGGCATGGATCAACGCCGTGCGCCAACCGCTGGATGCCGCTGTGAAGGAGGGGCGCCTGCATTACGCAGCGCGCTCCTTGAAGGATGGGGGAGTGGAGGGTTGGTGGATACCCAAGTACATCGCCGATGCACACCCTGACATCAAAACCATTGATGACGCGTTAAAACACCCAGAGCTGTTTCCAGCGCCAGAATCCAAAGACAAAGGTGCCGTTTACAACTGTCCGTCCGGCTGGAATTGCCAGTTGACTACCGGCTCTGCCTTTAAGGCTTGGGATGCCGCCAAAAAAGGCTTTGTGCTGGTCGATACGGGTTCTGCTGCCGGGCTGGATGGCTCGATTGCCAAAGCGTATGAGCGCAAGCAGGGCTGGTTGGGCTACTACTGGGCGCCCACGTCGATACTGGGCCGCTACGAAATGGTCAAGCTCGACGCGGGCGTGCCCTTTGACAAGGCGGGTTTTGAAGGTTGCAATACCAAGGCCGACTGTGATAAACCGGTCAAGACCGATTGGGCCAAATCGGAAGTCTTTACGGTTTTTACCGATCGGTTCCAGAAAGCTGGTGGCCCAGCAATTGGCTACCTGAAAGCCCGCAGTTGGGATAACGCCACCGTCAACAAGCTGCTGGCATGGATGAGCGCCAATCAGGCGACCGGTGAAGATGGAGCCAAGCACTTTCTGAAAACCCAGCCCGACATCTGGAAAACATGGGTTAGTTCTGATGTGGCGGTCAAGGTCAGCAAAGGACTGTGAGGGGCATGAACGACTGGATAAAAACGTTTCCGACCATGGAGTCGGAACAGCTCAGCAACTTGCGCCGTTTTATTGACGCAAGTTTCAGATCGTTCTCGCGTGAATATGGC
>PCUV01000030.1:0-388 GCA_002786915.1 Comamonadaceae bacterium CG12_big_fil_rev_8_21_14_0_65_59_15
CCAGGCGTTTATGTTCGAGGCTTCTATTACCAAAATTCAGCAGCAATCCCCGTGTTTTCCCGCTGGCCTTCAGGTAGTTAATGACCTGTGATTCTTCCTTGGTCGTCAGCCGATCCAACGCTTTCAATTCAGTGATGACCTCGCCGAAGCAAACAAAATCGGCGCGATAGCCGGTTGCCAGAAGCTGGCCACAATAATGGACAGGTAACTCAGCTTCCCTTGCAAACGGGATTCCTTGGTGTTGAAATTCCACGGCCAAAGCTTCCTGATACACCGCCTCAAGAAACCCATGTCCAAGCTCGCGATGCACCGCCATCGCCGCGCCAATAATCGCGAAAGTTTGCTCGTCCTTGTTCATTCAAAAACCCTTTATCCGCAGATTACGCAG
>PCUV01000030.1:411-6789 GCA_002786915.1 Comamonadaceae bacterium CG12_big_fil_rev_8_21_14_0_65_59_15
ATTACGCAGATTTCCGCAGATTAAACCCACAACCACACCATGATTGCTTTTTGTTTTTGTTTTTGTTTTTGTTGTTTTTAATCTGCGTAAATCTGCGTAATCTGCGGATGATGCTTTTCAAAACAAATCCCCCTGTCCAGCCTTCGGCGGGGCTTTTGGCAAGTTCTCCACCTGCAACGAATAATCATCATGCCCCCACTCGCAGCGCGACAGCACCTGCTTGGGAATCTTCTTCACCGTGAGATTCGGATACTCGCCCCGGCCACGGAATGCAGTACACAACACCAGCAAACTGCGCTCCGTCCCAACCTCATCCGCAAGCTGCTGCAACTGCTCGTGGTTCAGGTTCGCCGTGGTGACATAGATAAAATCCCGTTCGGTGGAATGCCCGTGCATCCAGTAATGCGCGTCAGAGGGCGCATAGGTGAAGCCCTCCAGCTTGCACAAGGCTTGCGCCAGCATTTCTGCGTTGTATTCCTTGTTGATGACCCACTGATTGTGCGCATCCTGCCGCAACAGGCTGGGCGCGAGTTTGTAATAGCGGAAACCGCCGCCCCCTTGCCAGTTCACCGCCTCGGAAATGCCGCCCTTATCTTCGCCGTCGATCACCTTTTGCAGGCGCGGAATGATGTGCGTGTGGCAATGCTCGCCCAACTCAACCATGATCCAGCGACGACCCATCTTTTGAGCGACTGCACCAGTGGTACCGGAACCAGCAAAAGAATCGATAACAAGGTCGCCAGATGTCGTGGACAATTCAATGATGCGTTTAATTAATCGCTCAGGCTTTGGTGTGTCGAATGCGTCGTCAGCACCAAATAACAAGTTAATCTCTTTCTTTGCTTCTTGGTTATGACCGACCTCTGCGTTCGTCCACCATGTCCAAGCATTTGAACCTTTTATTTCGGAAATATATGTTTTCTTTCTTGGAACTCCATCACCATCTTTTCCAAACCAAATTCGACCCGCACGAATTTCCTCTGCCATTCTTTCTTGTGTATAACGCCAGCACAGTTTGCTCGGCAGCTCTATCACTCGTCCTGCCGGAGTAGTCAGTGTATAAAATTGGCTAGCAGTTCCGTGACCGGCCTGCGCTGTACAGTCTGTTGAAGCCCAGGGACCTCTTGGGTCGTTATCAGGATTCTTAAAGTCCTTCCTTCTAGATTCGCTGATCTCAAGCTGGTTGAAAGTCTGGTGAGTTAGAGGTGATTTACCGAACACAATAATATGATCATGGGCGGCTCCTAGACGCAATCGATTGTCTGGAGATATTCGCTTTTGCCAAACAACATCGGCAATAAAATTAACCCGCCCAAAAATCTCATCGCACAGCACCTTCAGGTAATGCGCCTCGTTGTCATCAATCGTGATCCACAGCGAGCCATCCTCCGACAACAACCGCCGTATAATCTCCAGCCGGTCGCGCATCAGCGACAGCCAGATCGAATGCTCCACCCCGTCGTCGTAATGGGTGAACGCGCTGCCGGTGTTGTACGGCGGATCAATGAACACGCACTTCACCTTCCCCGCAAACTCCGCCTCCAAAGCCTTCAACGCCAGCAGGTTGTCGCCGAAGATGAGCTGGTTGTCGAAGATGTCGCCATCCGTCACCCGATGCTTCGCGTGATAACTCTTCGCCGTATCTTCCAGCAAAATGCGCGGCTCCAGCTTAGGCCGGTTCTCCTTGCCGATCCAGGTGAGTTCGAGTTTTTGTTTCTTTGTCATTTCTGTCCCGATGGAAGTTTCTTCGTTGGGCGTGCTTGGTGTAACGCCTGTGCCGCCAACTTGCCTTCAAGGTCTTTCACTCGGCCTTCAAGGGTTTGTGTAATCTTATTCTGATTTGTGGCAGCCTCTGTTGCCAAACGGACTTGCTCAACCAGCAACACTTTTGTTTCTAGCTGTTCACGATCATTGCTTTGATTGGTGAAGTAATCCTGCCCAATTGCCACCAATGACAGAACTACCGAAGCAACAATAGCGCAAACAGCCTGCCGAAGGCTTGTTGCGGCTGATGCTTCGTCCTGCTTCCACTTTTTAGTAAAATCATCCAGTCCTTTAACAATATGATTATTGGTCTCTTCATGTTTATCTGACAGTTCCAGCAGCCCGGAGAGCATAACTTCATTAGCTGTTCCATGAAGCTCCGCGATGTCTCGGGCTATCTCAAGAACCTCATCAACTTTAGAATCTAGGGAAGAAAGTGTCCGGGCACTTCTTACCATTGGGCTATTTTCCACTGATCGGTGGAGTGATTCTGAAATATTGTTTTTTGGCGGTGTCAGTGAAAAATTAGAAATAGCCGAGAGATCAACTACAGCCATCTGTTTTTTTATAGCCATTTCAAGTGCCGAGCCATTTATCGACTTAAGCAGTTTATCTACAGGGGATGCTGCCATTTCATATTGTTTGGCAATTTCACTAGCGCCAGAATAAGCCTTTAATTGCTCCGCAATTAAAGCGCTTTCCGCCATCAAACGCCGTGTGCTTTCTGAAAATAATGAGTTACCGAGATTCAGTGACTTATTGATAGATTCAGTAACCTTCTTTAGCTCTTCGCGAAGTTTTTCAGCGAGTAATTTTATCGGGGGCACATCTCCGGTATCGGTTGACCAACCCTGACGATCATTAAATGCCTGCGCGAATGTAAGTATGTCTGCATCCGTAACATGGGCAAGCTCTGCACTATTCAGTAATCTTTCCCCCTCGCTTTCATCTGTAGCTGGTAGATAAATCACTGCGCCAAAGAGGGTGCGAGCTATATCAATATCGGATGCGTTTTTTTCTCGATCAAGTAATTTTGCGAGCTTGCGCATCACCCCTAGAGTCAATCTATCTACCAGCACATTTCCGAGCGACGATAATTCCATCGGCTCTTTCTTGATTAACAAACGTAGAGACTTTTTTGGTTCCTGTCCGCTGGCTGCATTTTCGTCAGGTTGATCGGTCATGACTTGATCCTTTTCCCTGTACTGGAATCGCTCAACTGTTTGAGTGTGCCGATGCCAACCAGAGACCGCACCTGCGTGATTGCAATCGCGTTCAACTGCACCAAACGCTCAGCCCCGGCCAAGCCTTGATGAATCAGCACGGCATTGATGCTTTCGAGGTTGGATAACACCACCAGTTGCTCAAGGGTGGCGGCATCGCGCATGTTGCCCGCTTGATCGGGGTTGGCTTGCCGCCACTGGACAGCAGTGATACCAAACAGGGCGACGTTAAGCAGGTCAGCCTCAGAGGCGTAGATGATGCCGATTTGTGCCGCTGTCAGGCGCGGCGGGATCAGTCGTTCCTTGATGGCATCGGTGTGTATCTTGTAGTTGACCTTAGCCAGAGTGCGCTGGAAGCTCCATTCCAGTGAGGTGGCGCGGGATTCTTCATCCTTGAGACGCTGGAATTCCTTGATGAGGTAGAGCTTGAATTCCGGGCTGAGCCATGAACCAAACTCGAAAGCAATGTCGCGGTGTGCGTAGGTGCCGCCGTAACGCCCGGCTTTAGCGTGCAGCCCAATAGCACCCGTGGCAACTATCCACTTCTTGGCTGACAGGAAGAAGCTATTGCGCCCGGCTTCGTTTCTAATTCCCTCGAATTCGAGGGAATTGAAACCGGGGTTGTTCAGTTGCTCCCATACACCTATGAACAGCACTGTGTCCTTGTTCTTGAGCCATTGCTCGATCAGAGCGCTACCGCCATCGAAGTTTCTTACCATGTCGGTGAGCGAGATGTAGTCCTGCTCGTACCGAGTGGAAATAGTAACTTCGACACCTTTGACATTGATGATACGGTTCTTCATGCGACCTCCCATTCACAGGCAAACAATGGTTGCACAGTGACTTGCTGCGATAGCTGTGTTTCCAGTTCATCAATTAAATTGTCACGACGGGTTTGAATCTCGTCCTGGCGCTGGAAAAGTTCGCGGCGCTTGCGGTCTCGATTGCCTTCAAGGTTGCGTTGTTCCTTTTGCACTGCAAGTTTCTCTGCCAAGGTTGCAGCACCTTTGCTCTTGGTTCGTGCTTCTTTGATCTTGCGGTCGAGTTCTTTGATTTCCCGTTCAAGGCCAACTTTCAGGTCATCCGCCCATGAGTCCAGCTTTTCAGTTTCCTGGGCGAAGAAGCTAAGGTTGCGGGTTTCAAGGTCGCTCAGGATGCGTATTTTTTGTCTGCTGATTTCGGCTTCCAAAGCAGATGGCACGGCTACATTCGCGGCGGCAAAGTCGAGCATGTTCTGTTCGGCTATCGGCTGCACATCCGGCAAGGCAGCTTGCGCCGGAAGGCTATGCAAGCGCGGCAGGGTTACCGCATGGCCGGGTATATTCAGCAATCGCTCTGTGATGCCTTGATCGTGGGTGTTGCCGATTGAATCTATGGATGCCATGAGCATGTGTTCTTCAGATGCGCCAAGAGAATGGACTTGTAGTTTTTGCACGAGCAGCACACCTGACTTCCCGCGTAGCGCTTCGATGACTGAGACCTTCGACCCGTAGGCATCGTAATCAAGAACGAGCTTGCTAGGTTGAAGTGTTTGCTGCTGTGCGTGCTCGATCAATGACTGGGCTAATGGATGCGCCAAGCGGTAGATGTGCGCTTCTTCGCTGCGGCGGGGTAATTCGTAGCGGCCTAGCGGGATAGAAACACCCTCCCCCTCTCCCCCGGCCCCTCTCCCGCTTGCGGGCGAGGGGAGAAGAACGGGTAATGAGGTGAGATTGAACCCGACATCGTCACCATCAAACTCGGCATGAGTATTGAGCGCGGCGCGGGTGAAGCGCATCAATAGGCGTTCAAGTTTGCCTAGGGATGCGCGGGCATCCTGATTGCGCAGGCGCAGTCTTTCTTGCACGTCTTCGTCAAAGTTTTCTAGCAAAGACTTGCGGGCGTTGATCATCGCGTCGCTGATCTCACCGGCCAGATCGAGTTGAAGTTGTTGGAAGGCGGTATGAATCGCTTCGGGGTGGCGGCAGGTTTGGTAGATCGCGGCGATGCGGCGCTCGAAGTCCACACCGGACTCCACCGCTCCCAGCACTTCATCACTGACCCCGAACACGCCGTCGAATAGTTGAAATTTCTGCGCGAGCAATTCGTACACGCGCTTGTCGGCTTCGTTCTCGCGGTTGAGGAAGTTGACCACCACGACATCGTGCTTCTGCCCATAGCGATGGCAACGACCGATGCGTTGTTCGATGCGTTGCGGATTCCACGGTAAGTCGTAGTTGATGACCATTGAGCAGAACTGGAGGTTGATACCCTCTGCCCCTGCTTCAGTCGCGATCATGATGGAGCCTTGTTCGCGGAAGTAATCCACCAGTGCGGCGCGGGTGTCTGCCGTGCGCGATCCGGTTACGCGGTCTGTGCCTTTGTGGCGTTTGATCCACTCGGTGTAGATGTGGCGCGATCTTTCGTCGTTATTTGTGCCATTGAACAATACGACGCCGGGTGTTCCTTCACCAAACTCGGGCGTGCTGGCCAGTAATTTGATGAGGTATTCTTGGGTGCGCCTCGATTCGGTGAAGATGATGGCCTTCTTGGCTGCGCCTAATTCTTCGAGCTTTTTGAACGCCACTTTCAATGCTTGCAGCAGTGCCGTGCCTTTGGCGTTTTCTGTGATCGAGATGGCTAGGCTGCGAAACGATTCCAGCTCTTCGATTTCAGCTTTGATCGCGGCAATCTCACTTTGCGTTTTGGCTTTGTCGTTTTCAGGATTGGCGGCTTCTGCCTCATCGGTCAGCTCATCCAATGTTTCGAAGTCTTGGTCTAGCTCTTCGGTCAAATCAAGACTGGCGGATTTCTCATCCAGCGAATTGCGCAGACGTTTGGTCAACGTCTCTAACGCACCCGCGATGGCGAAGGTGGAAGAAGCCAACAGTTTGCGCAGCACCAAGGTGATGAGTTGCCGCTGGCTGTTGGGCAAGGCGAATAACTTGTCGCGTTGCAGGTAGGCCGAAACATGGTTGTACAGTTTGGTTTCGTCCGCATCCGGGATGAATTCTTCCAACATCGGTATCCGCCGTGTGTATTTCACATAGGCTTCAACTTGACGACGCAAGGTACGTTTGCAGATGGGTTGTATGCGACTCTTGAGGGCATCAAAGCTGGCCGCATCTTTTAGTTGGCCAAATTGAGTCTTGAAGCTTTCCAGATCGCCAAACACGCGATCATCAACCACGCTGACCAGCCCATACAATTCCAGCAGGGAGTTTTGTAGCGGTGTGGCGGTGAGCAATACTTTAGGCGCACTCGCTAGTGCATCGCGCAAAATGTTCGCGGTTTTGTTTTCCGGCTTATAGACATTGCGCAGACGGTGCGCTTCGTCAATCACCACCAAGTCCCACGGCACGGATTGGACTTCTTTGGCTTTGCCTGCGGCAAACTGGTAGGAGCAGATGAG
>PCUV01000114.1:0-297 GCA_002786915.1 Comamonadaceae bacterium CG12_big_fil_rev_8_21_14_0_65_59_15
GCCATGACGCTCCCCGCCATTGGCGGACGCGGCAAGCGACGCAGGTGGCTCTGTCTCTCCCTCACGCCCGCTCTGGTCGTGGCCGTCCTCTACCCTGCCGCCGGCGGTCCGGCGGGGCCAGTCAGTTCTGCCTGCGGCGCGGGGTCGCAGAAGTGTTGCTGCCCCGGACTGCCACGCGCGAGCCGATGCTGCCAGGGCGGCGACTCGCGTGCCGGGCAGCTCAGCTCCCTGAATGAGTGCCGTTGCCGGACGGGCGAGCGCACACCGGCAGCCGAGTGGCGAAGTCTTCACGGGATG
>PCUV01000114.1:310-912 GCA_002786915.1 Comamonadaceae bacterium CG12_big_fil_rev_8_21_14_0_65_59_15
ATGCGTGCGCGCTTGGGTGGTCTTTGCTCCGCGCCTCGCGTGAACCAACGTGGGGGTGGACTCGCGAGGTTGCGAGTTCTCGCCTCGCTTCAGCGATCCGGCTTCGATCGCGCGCTCCTCCAGCGAGTTGCGAGCTACCAGCGTGACACCCCACCCGAGAACTCATTAACAAGGAGCTGATCCCCTACTATGGAAAGAACTACGCGAAAGCTTGGCGTCTACCGACTGGGGCTACTTTCAACACTGTCCGTCGTAGCTCTACTGGCTGGTCCGATGGCGCGGGCGTTTGGCGAGATGCCCCCGGAGGACTGCTTCGCCTTCTGCGGGGGAGCTTGCGCCTGCGACCCGCAAGGAGCGTGCGGGGGGCAGAACTGCCCAGGCGCCTGCGCCTGCGGAGCGGCTGGCTGCATGGGTGGCGGCTGTCAGAACTGCGTGGTGCAGAACTGCGGCTGCACCTTCTGGGGGTGCCCGTGCGGTCAACATTGCAGCAACGGGATGCCGCCCTGCGGCGGCGGTCCCGTAGTCTGTGAGTTCGGCGGCTGCATGGCAACGGGCTGCGTGAACAACGTGTGTCCCGACATCTGCGCCAACGCCGATCCCGG
>PCUV01000114.1:973-206718 GCA_002786915.1 Comamonadaceae bacterium CG12_big_fil_rev_8_21_14_0_65_59_15
GCGCCCGCCATTGCTGGCGGGCGATCCCCCTGGGCACGGCCTACCTCTGGCCAGTTTAAGAAGTTTCAATCCGCGCCCGCCATTGCTGGCGGGCGATCCAGCCAAGCTGGCTCCCAAGCGGTACGGCGATATGCGTTTCAATCCGCGCCCGCCATTGCTGGCGGGCGATCCGTCGTGCACTTGCAGGCAGTCGCCGTCTTCGCTCAGTTTCAATCCGCGCCCGCCATTGCTGGCGGGCGATCCCTGGCTCAAGGCAGCCTGGCGCTCCTGGATCTCGGTTTCAATCCGCGCCCGCCATTGCTGGCGGGCGATCCCCTCAACGGCAGGCGGGTTGTTTTTGATTGACAAGCGTTTCAATCCGCGCCCGCCATTGCTGGCGGGCGATCCCCGGTAGCCGCCACACCGCGCTCAGTGCTATTGTCAGTTTCAATCCGCGCCCGCCATTGCTGGCGGGCGATCCCCTCCAAGAACTGCCACGAATCACGGTCAAACCACAGTTTCAATCCGCGCCCGCCATTGCTGGCGGGCGATCCCCCAAAATACGCGCGAGCGCTTGACTGCCTTTGCCGAGTTTCAATCCGCGCCCGCCATTGCTGGCGGGCGATCCCCCTGGGCACGGCCTACCTCTGGCCAGTTTAAGAAGTTTCAATCCGCGCCCGCCATTGCTGGCGGGCGATCCCCTAACCCGCTCGAAGGTACTATCCCCAGTATGCTGGGTTTCAATCCGCGCCCGCCATTGCTGGCGGGCGATCCCTCGGCACGCACACGGTTGTCCTGACCTAAAAGAGGTTTCAATCCGCGCCCGCCATTGCTGGCGGGCGATCCTGGCCGCAGAGGTCGCAACATTGGAGGATTTATGGGTTTCAATCCGCGCCCGCCATTGCTGGCGGGCGATCCTTCCGGCAAATAGGGAATTTCCCCGTTTTCCGGCGTGTTTCAATCCGCGCCCGCCATTGCTGGCGGGCGATCCCAGTTCCGGCACCATGTCGGCCGGCACAAAAAGCAGTTTCAATCCGCGCCCGCCATTGCTGGCGGGCGATCCCACTGCGGATGCAATGGATGACCGAGCACGGCATGTTTCAATCCGCGCCCGCCATTGCTGGCGGGCGATCCTTCTGCACGCGATGGATGCCTCGCTCGCTGGTATTGTTTCAATCCGCGCCCGCCATTGCTGGCGGGCGATCCCATTGGGCACGGCCTACCTCTGGCCAGTTTAAGAAGTTTCAATCCGCGCCCGCCATTGCTGGCGGGCGATCCCCTAACCCGCTCGAAGGTACTATCCCCAGTATGCTGGGTTTCAATCCGCGCCCGCCATTGCTGGCGGGCGATCCCTCGG
Organism: Comamonadaceae bacterium CG12_big_fil_rev_8_21_14_0_65_59_15; assembly: GCA_002786915.1. Taxonomy (GTDB): domain Bacteria; phylum Pseudomonadota; class Gammaproteobacteria; order Burkholderiales; family Burkholderiaceae_C; genus Rhodoferax. The sequence goes on from PCUV01000114.1 coordinate 2,310, forward strand.
CACGCACACGGTTGTCCTGACCTAAAAGAGGTTTCAATCCGCGCCCGCCATTGCTGGCGGGCGATCCTGGCCGCAGAGGTCGCAACATTGGAGGATTTATGGGTTTCAATCCGCGCCCGCCATTGCTGGCGGGCGATCCTTCCGGCAAATAGGGAATTTCCCCGTTTTCCGGCGTGTTTCAATCCGCGCCCGCCATTGCTGGCGGGCGATCCCAGTTCCGGCACCATGTCGGCCGGCACAAAAAGCAGTTTCAATCCGCGCCCGCCATTGCTGGCGGGCGATCCCACTGCGGATGCAATGGATGACCGAGCACGGCATGTTTCAATCCGCGCCCGCCATTGCTGGCGGGCGATCCTTCTGCACGCGATGGATGCCTCGCTCGCTGGTATTGTTTCAATCCGCGCCCGCCATTGCTGGCGGGCGATCCCATCGACCATGGTTTGCTCGGCGCTTTTACGAATCGTTTCAATCCGCGCCCGCCATTGCTGGCGGGCGATCCATCGACCATGGTTTGCTCGGCGCTTTTACGAATCGTTTCAATCCGCGCCCGCCATTGCTGGCGGGCGATCCCAGTCAACATTTGTTAACGTAAGTTCTCTCTGCTGGTTTCAATCCGCGCCCGCCATTGCTGGCGGGCGATCCCATCATCATCAATCGCTGCCCGTTAAACTTGCTAGTTTCAATCCGCGCCCGCCATTGCTGGCGGGCGATCCAACGGTGTTTGCTCTCATAGTGCGGCCTAGTAAGGGTTTCAATCCGCGCCCGCCATTGCTGGCGGGCGATCCCGCCTTCTGAGCAGGCCGCCAAAGCGGCCTCATACGTTTCAATCCGCGCCCGCCATTGCTGGCGGGCGATCCTGCAGCAATCGCTGCACGCAAAGCTGCAAAAGCGGTTTCAATCCGCGCCCGCCATTGCTGGCGGGCGATCCCCCCGCTTGCTCGACGGCACGCCCGTGGCTGGCTGGGTTTCAATCCGCGCCCGCCATTGCTGGCGGGCGATCCAGCCGCTTGGAATCATCATCCCGCTGCCCTTGATTGTTTCAATCCGCGCCCGCCATTGCTGGCGGGCGATCCGCTTCGCACTCAACGCCTTGTCGGCATTCAATTTTTTTGTGTATTTGCGCGAACCTGACAATGACGCCTTGCTGTTGCAAAAAATCAAACTCCAGAAAAATCAAAAATCCGCTCAAAACAATTGGTTGCAAAGGGCGCGAACCTCTCAATGAAAAACCCCTCACTTCAGGTTCGCGGCGCTAACCATACCACGGGAAGGCTTGGAGCGGCCGGGAAAACGGCGTTCAAAGCACCAACGGCCCATCAAAATCCACGGCCTTGAAGATACCGTGTTCGATCACCTCAAAACCCCGCGTACCGGGGATGCGGTAGAGCCGCAGGCAGTCCAGCGTGGGGTCGATTTCTGCCAATAGTTCTCGCTCCAAGGTTTCAAACTTGGCCACGTCCAATTGGCACTCAAACACCGACTTTTGCACCCGTTGCCCGGTGCTTTCACACACCCGTGCCACGCGGCGCAAGCGGCGGCGACCGTCCTTGGTTTCGGTGTTCACGTCGTAGCAAACCAATACCAGCATGATTCCCTTTACTTCGCCACAAACGGCACATAAGGTGCGCCGTCTTCGCGCAGGGCGCGGGCCAGCAGGCGAGCTTGCACCAGCGGCACCAGGCCCAGCGGTACGGACTGCGCCAGCAGCGGGTGGTTGATCTCATCCTTTTTACGCTCTTGATACGCCACCACCACGGCCTTGCGCGCATCGGGCTCCAGCGACACGCCGCCGCCTTCACGCAGCGCAAAGTCTTTTGCCACCACCTGCCCCCGGTTGATGAGCGTCAGGGCCAGCCGGTCGGCCCAGGGGCGGAACTCTTCCATCAAGTCCAGCGCCAGGGCGGCGCGGCCCGGGCGCAAGGCGTGCAAGAAACCTACCTGCGGGTCGAGTCCGGCGGCTTCCAGCGCACTGCGGCAGTCGTTCATCCACATGGCGTACAGAAACGACAGCATGGCGTTGAAGCGGTCACGCGGTGGGCGGCGGGTACGGCCATCCATGGCGAAAGCGGTGCGTTGGTCGGGGCGCACCAGCAGGTTCAGGCCGCTAAAGTATTGGCGCGCGGCTTCCCCTTCGACCCCGCGCAAGCTGTCCAGGTTGGCCACGTCAGGCAAGGCACGCAGGCTGGCAGCCAGGTCATCGGCGACGCGGGTCAGGGATTTGGCTTCATCCTCAGACTTGGCCTCACGGGCTCCGCGCTGCAAAACTTGGCGGGTGTTTTTGATCTTGCCCGCCACGCTGGCGCGCGCCATGTCCAGCGTGAAAGCGGCATTCGCCACGCGCTGAAACTGGGCCTGGCGCAGCAGCACATTGCCGCTGATGGCACCTTCCAGCCGGGCCTTGAAGCGCCCGTTGTCGTCCAGCAGCACCAGCGCCTTGCCGTCGTCAGCCAGGCGGTGCATCAGCGGGGCGGACAGGTTGACGTGGCCAAAACACACAACAGATTGCAGGTGGTGCAGCGGCACGCGCAAGCGGGTTTCGCGGTCTACCTCCACACGCAGGGTGTCGTTGTCCAGCCGCAGGTAGGTGTCTGGTGTGGTGACGTAGAGGGTGTTGAGGAGTTGCATCGGGTTAGTGTTTCAACCAATAGCCCGGGCGACGTCTTTGATGCGATACCGCAAAGACACGAAACACGTCACCATCAATCCGGTAATGCACGGTGTAGGGGAAAACCTTCAATGGCATCGCACGGGTATTTTTTGGCCCCGGCGTACCAAGGCCTGGGCTCACCATCAAAAGCGCCACTTTGGCATTCAGCTCATCGCGAAAAATGGCTGCTTGACGCTGCCCGGCCTCATTCAAATACCAAGCAAATGCTTCGCGTACCTCTTTTAACGCAGCGGCACGATAGACCAACTTCATGCTTGTTTACGGTTGAGCATGGCATCCAATTCGGCTTGCACTTGTTCAAAGGGAATGTCCTGCCCTTGCCCCGCTTCAAATTCAGTCACGCGGCGCTCAATTTCATCATCCCAGGCTTGTGCAATGACGGCGGGCGAGTCGGTCATCGCTGAATCCAGACTGTCCACCAAGCGAACAATCAAGGCGTTGCGCTCACGCTCGGGCAGTGCCAACGCTTGCACTTCAATTTCACTTAATGTGGCGGTCATGGCTTGTTCCTTTCAGAAGGGTTTTCATCTTACACGTCAGGGTCAAACAAGGCGGCGCGGGCGGAGAGCAAGCCTGCGTGCGTGGCTTGTGGCTGGCAACGCTCTTGCAAAGAACAGGCCTTGCAGCGCCTGGCCGCTTGCTCACCGCTCAGGGGCGCAGGCAGCTTGCCGCTGGTCAGCATCTGGCGAATGGCCTGCGCGGTTTGCGCCACGTCTGCTTTCAGCTGCGCGGTGATGGGCACGACCCGGCGGCGCTTGGAGGTGGCGTAATACAGCGCACCTTCGTTCACGGGCTTGCCGGTCATGGACTCCAGGCACAGGGCTTGCGCGGCCAACTGAATATCGTCACACGCAGCAATGTCGGCAGCTTTGTTGCGGCTGCCGTGTTTGTATTCCACCGGGTAGGGCACACCACCAGCCAGAAACTCCACCACGTCGGACTTGCCGATCAAGCCCAGCCCGTCATGCCACAGCGGCAAGGCGCGCTCCACGCGCACGCCCTTGGCGGTTTCCACGCCCGGTTGGTCGGCACGCGCGTGCACGGCCTGGCCACGCAGCGTGAAGACGTTATCGTCAAACACCTGCTCCAGGTGAATCAGGCCGCACTGGCGCGGGCAGTAGTGCCAGTGCTGCAGGGCAGACAGGGGGACGGGTTCGATCGATTCCATGGCCTGTTGGTTTATGAAAAACTGCCTCAAGCGCTTATCTAGTGTGCGCCACCAGCTATTTTTTTGATTTACTTGGCAAAAAGCTTTCGCCTGAAATGACGGACTTGCCGGTTTGGCTCTCCAACTGGTTGCGCGCCTGCCGGGCAATGCGCCCACCGGCTTTGGCAGCGGTTTTGTTCTCAGCCATGCCAGTGGCTTCCACACTTTGCGCAATCTGGCGGGTGGACAGTTCGGCCAGCGCGGTAAAGATCAGCTCGGCCTCGCTCATGTGGTCGCGCAGGTTGTGGCTGGTGAGTCCCTTCATATCTTTGTGTTCTGCCACACTCATGCCCGACCATTCCTGGTGAATGATATTGGTCAGGATGGCAAATTCACTGCCCTTTTTGATGTCGTGCTCGCTCCAGTAGTCGGTGAGCTTGTTGCGTGTTTCCTGCCCGGTCATGCGCTGCTGGATCCACTTGTCGCTGCGGCCATGTTTTTGCCACGTCTCTCGGGCGCGATCGAGCGACAGGGCTGGGTCAGCCATCTCTTGCATGCGCTCGTAGCCGACTTTTGCCAGCCAAAGTTTGATCGGCTCGGCTTTGGGGCTGGGTACCGACTGGACTAGGCGCAGCAGGGTTTCGGCGGTGGCGACGTCGGTGAGGTAGTTTTTGCCATCGGCGGCAGGCAATTTCAGTCGGTGACAGTTTGTCACCGACTCACTGCCTTCCTTGCTCAGGCGCTCTTTAAGCTTGTTCCAGTACTTGCGCGCCGTCTGGTAATCGGCCTGCTGGGTCAGCACTTGCACCACGTCAATGACAGAGAACCACCATATCTCGGTATTCTCGTCATAGACGCGGCGGATGGATTGACCGTCGAATTCGGTGGGCAGGATTTTCATGTTGGCTCCAATAGGCAATGTTTTGTCATAGTCGCACCCTTTGCAGGCAGCACAGCGTTCCCCAACGGGAGGCATTGGTCATCAAATAAAAAATCCATGCGCAATCCTTAGTGGCTGTTGGTCCAACCACTCCGCCATATACCCAAAACAATCAGGGTCGTATCGCCATCCCTCTGGCAGAACATACAAATCGTCCGACCCTGAAATGACGCGATCAATTCCAAGATGTTGAATCTTTTGCGGATACATCTGCACACTGTGTAGAACCAGCTCTTCGCGCTTGACTGGATACCCCATCTTGATCCGTTCTGCCATAGCACGGTCTATCAGCACAGTGCGCGTGTCGCTATCGATGAGGCGACACTTCTTGGCAACTTCTGGATAGTCGAATTTATTCTCCAGATGTACCGCTTCCAAGGCGATATTTTGCTGCTTTGTTTTGAATTCCATTCTCAAAGATTGCAAGCACACCGCCACCAAATCTGTAGGCTTAGAAGCTGAAATAAGGTTGGCATCAAACAGTTCAGCCAACGCCTGTTTGGATGCGGCAAGCGCAATCTTGTTATCCGGAAATTTGGATACATCAGCAAAATCGAAATCCCACACTTGGGATACACCACGATTGGCCCCCCGATTGACTCGCCCCCCGGTCTGAATCAAGCTGGCCGTCGAACTACGTTGACGGAATCCGGTGCCGAATGAAAAATCCATACCGGCTTCTACCAGGCTTGTGGCTACCAATGTCCAGTTCTTTTTTTCTATCAACCACTGCGCAATTTTTTCAACCAGTTTCAAACGATCCACTGGCGCAAGCGCGGTAGAAAGATGCAGCACCTCCTGAGTTTGTCGGGCCTGCATATGAAAGGCAAGTACAGCTGCAGACTGCACGGTATTCACAATGACCAAACGTGGCCCTGGAGCAGTTTCGACCCATTCGCACAGCTCATCAACCTCCACTGGCTTTGAGCGGGTATCAAAGCAAACGCGTGCATGTTCAGCGACAAGCATTTGTTCACGCAAATCAAAAGACAGTGGCACAACAACAGGTTTTTGTCCTGACGACCGTTGTCCCGGTTCCTTGCCCTGTTTGATTGCGCAAAATTCGTCTAGCGCCCAGAATTCCGCGAGAGAACCGGAGGCCAAAACAATATGGCCACCCCAATCATTCGTCCATTCAGTGAGCCAATTCCAGCTTACGGGCCAGAGTTGGGCTGGCATCGCTGCATGGGCTTCATCAACAAATACAGCAGAGCCAACTAGCTCATGTAGTTTGCGCAGTCTGCCGGTTTGATTGGCAGCCAGTGTTTCAAAAAACTGCACGGCAGTTGTTACGATAATCGGTGCCCGCCACGACGTAGCTAAGCCCCGTAGAGCAACATCACTGAAGTCGGCTTGGTGGTGATGTTCGGCAACCACTGCTTCGGGGTCTTCTCCAGTCAGAGTCAAAGCATCTCTATATCGTTTGACAGACTGTCGAATAATATTTGTGTAGGGTAAGACAACAAAAATGTGTCGTAGCTTTCGCGCAGCTGCGACTTGAAGTAGATGTGCCATAACGGCAGTTGTTTTGCCTGATCCGACAACTGCATCGCAACTTCGTAAACGAGGCCCGACATCCGCATTGCGACACGTCGCGTACAACTCATCACGAATTGTTTGCCTAGCGCTTTCTGCATCGCTCACAACCATACCCGAAGGCTTTTTGAGAGCATCCACGTAAGCATCTAAAGCCGCCAGCCTTTCAAGCCATCGTCCTGATGGCGTGTCAAAAGGCGAATCTTGTTTGTAATGTCGCGCTGTGTCAGTGTGGTCGGAGTCAACCAAGCATGACAGCAGCAATCGCCTGGTCAGGCCGCTGCAACTGGACAAACCCGATTCAATATTGGGTCGTCGTGTCCCCAACAATTTTTCATGGTTCTGCCGATACGAATCAAGCCGGGCATTGGTCGCCGCAATTGTTGGTGGATCATCATGGATACGAAACGGCTCAACATTCAACCGCTTCGAGCTTGGCTGACCCAAGCGTCGTTGCTCGGGCTGGAATTCATACCTTACCAATCCACGATGATGTGCACTGATCAAACCAGCAGCCTCCAATGCTCCATAAAGCGCAAGCAACGCAACACCAGCGTCTTCATGCCGGATATGGTTAGGTGATCGATGGTTCGCCCGTAATGTTTGCTGAAAACCGGGGTCAAGTTTCCCGAAATCATGGAAGCTGGTTGCATCGCCAATGATCGCTAAAAGTGCCTTTCGCGTGGGTCGATTTACATCACCCGGCGTGTAATGCCGGAGCATCGCTCGAGCACGATGGAAAGCCCCTCGTACCACGTTGCGGATGTGCTCATCATAGGTTTGCGTCGGGCAACCATTGCGCGCGCTGTGGGCAAGAAAATCAACCATGCTTGCGCGGGAAAACCTTTTCAACAAAATCGGGGTCCGTCAAATCACCAAAATGTTTAAACCGACCTGCGAATTTGGTTTGCAGCTCTGCAGTCAACGCGCTTCCATCGTAGCCATAGTCTTCCCAACTGCTTGACGGTATTGCGGGGTCAGCTTTCTTCGGTGTGAGCGCATCGAGAATGGCAAAGTCAGATGCCGATCCGAGCTGATTAGCGTGTTCAAAGTACCAAGCATGGCGGACTTCAACCAATGGTCGAATTCGTGATGCATTGTGTGCATACGCATAGGGGATTAAGCGGCAAAGCAACTCAATGTCATCGCTGGTACAACCACTCTTTTCAGCAGCCGTTGGGTTGACCAGAAAGGGCATCGCATAAACGCCATGCTCGACCACACGAAAGCCCAAAGGTGCCATCCCACGGTCTGTGTTTTTTGAGGCATCAACATTTGCGCTCACCGTATTCGTATCGCGCTGGATACGAACCTTGGCAGCAGAAACACCAATTGAGAACTGGGCTACTCCAGTCCGAATAAAGTTATCTTTCTCCTCCAAACTGGTACTGCCAAAAACGCGCACATCCCAGTAACGTTCTGAAAGCGATTTTTTCTCCCCGTCCTTTTTTTCTGCTTTTTCCTTTTCGCGTGAAGGTTGACTAACGTGAATTTCAAACGCCTCCGGCTTCAGTGCCATTAGCGACGCCATTTGGCCCCACACAGGCCCATCTTTTTGAATCAGTAGCTCACGCAGTTTTCGTTTGAACGACACATCGCTAATCATGCCCAGCCCATCATGCGCCCGCGTACGCGGATCACTCTCCCGATCTGGATCGCCATTGGGATTGGAATTGCGAACTTCAATGACGAGTAGCCCGGTAACGCGTGGAATGTTGTATTTCATTGGATGACCTCTTTCAATTGGTAGTTGTTGTAGCGTCAGCGGTGTCTGTCGCCGCCTCTGATGGGATTTCTCTGCCATCTTCCTGGCCCAGAATAGGTGCCAAATAGCCCAAGAATAGATGTGCTTTTTGAACTGTCGACATCTCAGCATCCAGTGAACCCGTAGCATGCAGTTGCTCGCATAGTGGGGCCGCCAGACGCAAAACCTTGCGCGCTGAATAGATGGCAATATTTTTCTTCTTGGCCTTTTCACCAAAATCGGTCACGTCAACGCTTTTTGCCCAGCCCATATAGATGCGACTTCGCTCGGCTAACTCTGCAAGCGCTTGTGCCGGAGAATCTGCCGCTCTCCCCAAAAGGCCATTGCCGATGAGCGAATTTGGCACATCGCCGTCGCGCACTGCAATGCAATAGCACTTGTGCAGTTCGTCCATCATGGCCAGTAACCTGCCGATATGATAGGCAGACTCTTCAACATAGTTTTTGACATTTGAGTTCATGGCGTAAAGCAAGCTCCCGATAAGGCTAAGGGTTTGAGAAAGAGCGTAGTCAGGCCAAGGCCACGCTTTGGATTTAAACGAAAACTCACTCCACTTGACCAGTGTTATGGGGTCGTCTCGGTGCAATACATGCCCAGCGTGCGTGAGTAAAACGCTTGTGCGTGTCAGCGTAACTTCCAACAGATTTGCCGCAATGTCTTGCCACACACCTGGTTTGCGTAAGAAGAGATCAAGAATTTGCCCAACCGCAGGCGCTTCAACGACCGAGGTCTCCACGCCACTCCGAATCCATTGGCGAGAAAGTAGTCTGCTGATTTCCTCTGGAAACAGAAGCTTAGGCCTAACCCATCGAACTGTTTTGTTTGCTTGTTTTGCAGTTCCCAGCTTTTCCACAGCTTGATCAGTTTTGGCGCGCAGAATCAACGGTACACACAGATTGGGTGGCAAGTTATTGGCCGATTCACTCCAGGCATCCACAGCGCTGACAAACTCGGTTCGACTCGGGTTGGCCGAATAGGCCAACTGCATCTGTCCACTCGAAATTTGACGTATCAGAAGGATGATGATGTAGTCAGGCACTTGATCCGGCAGGACAATTTTTGAAAAAGCTTCAATAACTTGACGTGCTTGATCTTGAAATTCCTTGATGCCATCATCTGGCAACTCGTCTGACTTGGCAAACAAATTGACCAGCGGTAAGTCTTCCAACGACATCGTTGGATAAGCAATCAAAACATCTTGTTCTTCCCTTTGTTTGTCAAATTTCCCATTACGAAGTGCACGCCAATTGGATCCTTGAGGCTTACTTGTAATTTCTGTTATGGCAGCCACCAGCATTCTTGCTGTCTCTGCTCCTATTGGAAATGCGTCGCTGTCCGCTCTCTGATAGCGAAAATTGCAAGCTGCATCACTGAATTTTGAGAACGGCGACAGCGGCTTATTAATAACTGGGCGGGCACTCCATTTCGGGAAAGGTGTGGTCAAGGGTTCAGCGGTCTGGCTGGCAAACGCGCAAGCTCCGTTTTGAGAATTTGCCTTCTTTATATTGCTTTTTTGGTCCACATTTTCTATAGCAAGACATTCAAGAACAACCTGCTTGACACGTGGTGAATAGAGCGTAAATGTCAAGTCGTCGCTAGGTTTGAAATCAAAGCAAAGTTGAATTCTGTCTTCTTCTTTTTTTGGCTTTTTCTCCGCCTTGATTTTTTCATCCTTGTTTTTCTTGCCTACAAAGGACTGGCCTGCCAATAGATTTGCAAATGTAGCGAGAGTCTTTTCATCTTGGGGGGATTGCAAGGAGTTTTCAATGCCCTTCAACAGGTTCAAAGCGGCAGATTCAGTTGACTCACAAAATTTATCGAAAGACGTTGAAAACTTCTTCAACTGAGCGAGGATTTCTCCCTCCTCAATGCTTTGCCAGCTTCGAATTCTTTGGCGATTTTTGTTAGCGCCGTCCACCATTTCAGAATCAATTTTTCGCTTTGATAACTGTTTTGAGATATCCAACAGCGCGATGACATCTTGCAAATTCACTGATTTTTTTTCAAGCAACTCGGCAGGCACTGGCAAGGCGGGGATCAGCTTTAAGCGAACTGCAGGAAAGAACTTGAAGTTACCACTTTGCAAAGTCCAAAGGCCAGGCTCTTCGTCCTTGGTGATTGGCAATATGCGAACAATCACTCCGTCTTCATTGAGTACAACCCTCAACGTTGGCAAGGTACTCAACCCCGGAATACCAAGGTCCTTGTGCACCAGGCCGGTTTTGATACCCTGCCCGGCCAAGTTTCGCGCGATTTGAAACAACTCAGTCAGCATCGGGCACCTCACCAAAATGAAGCTTTCCATTCACTACGGTGACCTCAGGAAACCGAAGAACGCCGCCCTTTACATCCAACTCTCTAAACGACGGCTGATAGGTGCCGCGTACTGGGGCATCCCACATTGATAGCAAGAACGCCGGTAAAGCTAAATTGAGATCACTTTGCAAAACTGGGGATACTGGAGCGATGTCGTGATTGCGAAACGGGCCAAAGTACGTTGGCAAAAATTCTTTCCACCCAAGACAGGGGGCATATTTGGAAACACCCCTTGCCAACCGCCGAATAAACATTTCTTGCAGGGCATGTGCCGCGTTGACACCGCCTGACCGTGAGCTTCCTATAGGTATGCAGTCACCGTTAACGCGAAAGCAAACATCGACAAGAATAGTTGCAGGTAGTTGATATGCAGCGTCTTTACTGATTTGTGAGCCCTTTCGCAGTGGCCCGCGGTAGTTGACAACATATTTTTCATAGCGAACTGGTAGCCAAATCTCCACGCTAGTCGGATTGAAGAATGCTGCGGGATCCGTCCCGCCGGTGAAAAAACCGCGCACTACCGCCTCAAACATTGCTTTACAAGCTGACCATGTTGGCAACGGGTATGAAATCGGAGCTGCACCCGTATCAGGTCTGGCAAACATAGCCGCTGGCCCGGCAATTTCAAAGCTAACTGGATATTTTTTCATACGCTTTTTCTTGAATATGTGTAGAGCATAAGACGTGAGAGGTCCACCAGATGAACCTCTCACGCACCCCTCAAAAATATTTCTCCCCCATCTTCTTCACCTCGTCGGCGACCACCTTGCGCAGCGAAGGCGGCCCCAGCACTTCGCAATGCGTGCCGTGTTTCAGGATGTCCATGATCAGCTCGCGGTGGTCGGTGTAGGGCAGGCGCAGCAGGTAGCTGCCGTCGCTTTCAACCTTGCCGACTTGCTCGGCATGCCACTGCTCTTGCGCCACCCAGCGGGCACGCTCGGGGGAAAAGCGCAGGCGGGCCCAGCGCACCGTACCGCCTGAAAAAATGCCGTAGCCGGGGCCGAAGGTGCTGCTGAGTTTAGCGGCGCTGACTTCACGCGCGGGCTCGTTCAGCGGCTCCAGCCGGGTGATGGCATCCAGCGCGAAATTACGCAGGCCCTGGCGCTGGTGGCACCAGGCATCCAGGTACCAGTTGTCGCGGTAGTGCACCAGGCGCTGGGGTGAGATGTCGCGCTCGGTGGTGCTGCCGTTGCCGCGTGCGGTGTAGGCGATGTGTATGCGCTTGCGCTGGGCCAGGGCGGTGGCGACTTGCTCAAAGTGACGTGGGCGCACGCTGCGTTGCGCCAGGCGGATGATGCGCACGCGCTGGCGCAGCTCGGTGGCCTCCAGGTTGCCTTCTGGCCCCAGCAGGGCGTTCAGGCGTTCCATCAGCGGGGCGATGTGGGCAGTCAAAACACTGCCTGCATCCAGCCCGGCCAGCAATTGCTGCATGGTCAGCAGGGCGTGGATTTCGGTGGGCGAGAACCACAGGCCGGGCAGTTCGTGCGGATGGTGGTCGGCCGGGTCAGGGCTGCCGCGCCGGTAGCCGCCCAGCTCGCGACTGTAGATGATGGGGTTGTGCAGACGTTCGCACAGGTACTTCAGGTCGCGCTTGAGGGTGGAGCGCGAAACTTCCAGCGCACGCTGAAACTCGGCAAATCTGACGCTCGTGTGGGCGCGCAGCATCTCATTGATTTTGTAAAACCGTTCGGTTCGGTTCACCGATGTCTCCTAGCTGCTGTTGCTGCATTATCCTGCCAGGCATTGTGCCAAGCTGCTGAACTTGCGGGCCAGACCAGTTAGAGCGCTATCCATATCGCCCTGAGATCATTCGCATTGGTGATCATGGGGCTGGTGTTGACCGAGCTGTCCTGGCATTGAAAAAATGTGCGCGCGTCGTTGCGCTCCAAAAACTTGCGCGGGTTCATGCCTTGCGCCCAGGCGCGTGTCGGGGGTCAGCAGCGCGTTGGCAATTTCATCCAGGCCATCCCATGCCGCCTGTGTCTCCCGCCGGTGCATAAACGCGGTGCACATCGGCCAGCGACAGAAAAACTGCAAATTCAGACTACCTGATCCGGCGGGAATCCAGCAATGGCACTGATTGCCTCTTGTGGCTGCGGCTTGCAGCCGCAGATGCTAGGGCAAACGGCAAAATGCCGCTTCCACAGGTGCCACACCTGAATCCAGTTTTCAAGCACTTGCCCACCGGATGATCAAAGCTGCACCGTCAGGTTGACCCACGCATTGGGCAGCGCATCCAAGACACGCGCCTCCAACCACTTGTCGCCACCGGTCAAAATGGCCACGCCCATGGCCCCCAGCAGTAGGGCAAAGCCGGTGCGCACCGCCGCCATGCGTGCCAGCACCCAGTCGCGTACGCGCATGAAACCCTTGCGTGAGGCATAGGCCACAGCCACCAGCGGCAAAGCTGCGCCCAGCCCGAAAATGCCCAGCACCACACCGCCGCGCGCCACGCCCCCCTCGCTGGCCACCAGCGTCAGGGCCGAACCCAGCAGAGGGCCAGAGCAGGGGCTCCACACCAGCCCCAGCACACCGCCCAGCAGCAGCGCACCCATGAGCGAGCCGCCATCGAGTCGGCTGGACGCCGCGTTGGCCGAGCTGGCGATCGGCAGCATCCACTGCGTGAAACGCTCGCCCAGCGCAGGCACCAGCATTACCAGCGCCAAGGCGATCAACAGCACTGCGCCAGCGGTGCGCACGTTGTCGCCGTCCAGACCCAGCGCCGGGCCGAGTGCACCCAGCACCATGCCGATGAGCGCAAATGACGTGGTCATACCCACGCCCATGGCCACAGGGGCCAGCCGATGCCCCTGCAACGCGCCACCAAGCACCAGTGGCAGCAGCGGAAAGACGCAGGGTGACAGCGTGGTCAGGCCACCGGCGGCCAGGCTCAAACCGATCTGGGGTATCGACAAGGTCAGTGACATGGGCAGGCGACGTTCACAACGCAGATTTCAGCGCGCCGCGAATGCCGCCGGGCGAGGTATCGCCCACCACGCGGTAGGTTTCCTTGTCGCCGCGCAGCACCACCAGAGTGGATTGGGCGCGCACGTTGAAGCGGCGTTTAAGGTCTTTTTCGGTGTCGTAGTTGACCACCAGCACCGTGATGTCGAGCCCGGCTTCAGACTTCAGGCCTTGCAGAACCTGGCTCTGCGCGCGGCAGGTGGGGCACCAGTCGGCATGAAAGTGCAGTGCCACCGGTTGGTTGGCCTTTTGGGCCTGACTCAAGGCGGTTGCACTGTAGGGCTGGATGTCAAGTGCCTGTGCGGCCATCGCGCTCACCGCCAGCAAGGTCGTCAGAAAAAGGTGTTTGAGATGCATGAAACTTCTTTCAAGATAAGGGGTAATACCAGGTCAGGGCAAGTAGCCAGACAGACGCATCCGATCACGCGCCGCGCCGGGCGGACTCAGCCTCCAGCACGTCCATGTCAGCCAGCCAGTCAATGGCGCTGAGACTGAGCACCTCCAGTCGGTGGTCTTGCAAAGCACCAGGCAAGTTGGCCCGGCGCTGTAGTCGCTGGTCGCGCCGCATCAGCAGCTCATGGATCAAAGGACGGTACAGGCGCACAAAACCCGTCAACCAGCCGCAAGACGGCTCATACCCCGGCAGCGGCCCCATGGTGAACCGATCGACGCACGCCAGGGTGCGCGCTGCGTCAAGCCAGTGGCCATCGGTAACCCATTGGTTGACGGTGAACAGCGCTACCGGCAAGCCACGGGCATCGAGCGAAATCGCAAACAGATGGGTCGGCTCGGTGCGATTCCAGCGCGGTTTACCAGCGCGAAAGTAACGCCTGCGCCCGCTGGCCGTGGCATGCCAGAACAAGTGCAAGTGCCCGTGCTCCTGGTCACCGTCGCGGTGCGAATGGTAGTAACACTGGGAGCCGCTGCGCAGGTCCACCAAGTCATCGGGTGGGTAATGTTCAAACTCCAGCACGTCCCGTCCGCCAATCCAGTTTTGCAGCAACGACCCGTGCGCAGCCGTTGCGGCCGAAAACGCGGCCACACTGGTGCGCGCGTATTGCAACGCCGCCGCCAGTTGTGCACTGGACGCGGCGCGCCAATGCCGTCTCAGAAATGGTGAAGCCGTCATGCTGACTAAACAGCCACTCAGTTTGCTGCGCTCACTTGGCAGCGCAGGCGCCGCATTTGGCTTTGCACGCGCCGCATTTCTGCATGGTGCTCTTGGCCCCACACTTGTTGCCGCTGCAAGCACGACACATCATGGAGCAACCACCGAGTGCAGCGCTGGTGACAACCGCCACAGCCAGGGCTTTTGCAAGGTGAGATGAGAGTGAATTCATGGTCTTTCTCCTGAGAATGAGACGGAAAAATTGACAAACTATTTGGCAGCCGCGCAGCTCTTGGCACCACATTTGGCACCGCACTTGGATTTCATTTTCTTGGCTTTGGCTTTGGCCTTGTGTGCCTTACTTGCTGCACAGGTGGGCATGGCAGCGGCACCACATTTGGCTTTACAGGCACCACATTTGGACATGCTGGTTTTTGGACCACATTTGGCACCAGCACAGCCCGCCGCAAAAGCACCACCAGAAAGGGCGGCAGCGGTGACCACGGCAGAGGCAAGGGTTTTGGCGATTTGAGAAGAAAAATGACGCATGGAAATGTCCTTGGTTGAAGTTGCAGACGACAAAAAACAAAGAAGATCAAGCACAGGACTTGAGGTTCAATCGCATAGTCGTGCCAGTCGGCCAAGTTCTTACAGTCCCCGCCATGCCTGCGCCATGGAGCTTGTAACAAACCCGTGTCGCACAGCGACTGAATCGCCATTGCAGCAGATCAGAAAGCATTTCCGTGAAGAAAACACTTGTTTTGGCCGGCGGCGGCCATGCGCACTTGTCGGTTTTGCGTGCCTTGGCCGACCAGCGGTCTGCGGCGCGCGATGTGCTGCTGATTACGCCAGAGCGACACCAGAATTATTCAGGCATGTTGCCGGGCTGGATGGCCGGGCATTACGCCGTATCGGACTGCCGCATTGACCTGGCGCCTTTGGTGCAAGCGGCCGGTGCACAGTTGTTACTCGACGCCGTGGTCGGGCTGGATGCGGCACGGCACTGTGTCGTGCTCAACAGCGGCAGGCAAGTTCACTATGACCTGCTGTCGCTGGACGTGGGCAGTGAAACCAACACGTCGTGGCTGCAAGTGCTGGGGGCAAAACTGTTGCCCATCAAGCCATTGGACGCGTTTTTTACCCAGTGGCCGCGCGTTGTGTCGGCCGCCAAAGCCAAACCCGGTTACCGCTTGGTGGTGGTCGGTGGCGGCGCGGCAGGGGTCGAGATGGTGCTGGCCGCACAGCACGCTTTTGCCAACGCCGGGCTGGTTGTCCAGATCGACCTGGTGGCCTCCGAGCACGGCCTGCTGCCCGGTCATGCGTCGGCTGTGCAGGCACGCGTGTTGCGCCTGGTACAGCAGGCTGGCGTAAGCCTGCATCGGCAGCGCGCTGTGGGCACACCCGACGGCGTATTGCTGTCTGACGGCCGATTGCTCGCGGCCGATCTGGTGCTGGCCGCCACCGGCGCACGCGCAGCAGTCTGGCTGGGCTTGTCTAAACTGCGGCTGAGTCAGGACGGTTATCTTTTGGTCGATCAGCAGCACCGCAGCGTGTCGCATCCGAACGTGTTTGCGGCGGGGGATGTCTGCGCCCGCGCCGATGCCACCCTGCAACGCTCTGGCGTGCACGCCGTCCACGCCGGTCCGGTATTGGCACACAACCTGTTGGCCACACTCAATGGCGGTACGCTGCACAGCTATGCGCCCAAGCGCAGGTCGCTCTACCTGCTGGCTTGCGGCCCGCGCTATGCCGTGGCCTCTTGGGGGCGGTGGTCGGCTGAAGGACAATGGGTCTGGCGCTGGAAAGACTGGATAGATCGTCGCTTCATCTCGCGGTTTTCAGCCAGACCTGAGTCGGATGCGGCATCTCTGCTGGAAAGAACACCATGACAAAAACACCACCCTTCAATCGTGCGCTCCTTGGGGGCTACTGATGCAACAGCTTCTGCGCGTGGCCTGCTCAGGCCCGATTGTCAAAAATTCGATCCGCATTGCACTGGTGGTGGGCACCGTGCTGAACCTGGTCAACCAGGGCGAGTACATCCTGATAGGTGCCGGGGTGTCCTGGCCGCATGTGCTGCTCAATTACTTAGTGCCGTATTGCGTGGCCAGTTACAGCGCCGCCAAAAATGAAATGTCAACAAGGGGAAGCCGCTGATGCCATCTTCCACCTGGGCCACTGCCAATACGACCGGGGACA
Source organism: Comamonadaceae bacterium CG12_big_fil_rev_8_21_14_0_65_59_15 (assembly GCA_002786915.1). GTDB lineage: Bacteria > Pseudomonadota > Gammaproteobacteria > Burkholderiales > Burkholderiaceae_C > Rhodoferax. The sequence goes on from PCUV01000114.1 coordinate 18,953, forward strand.
CAGACACCTCGGTCTTGTCCGATACCGCGTTCCTGAACGACCTGCGCGGTCAGATGCTTAAATTTGCCACGCTGCAACTGTCCAACAGCCACGCGGCCGAGGACGCAGTGCAAGAAGCCTTGATGGGTGCCCTGAAAAACGCCAAATCATTTGCCGGCCACGCTGCCCTGAAAACCTGGGTGTTTGCGATTCTGAAAAACAAGATTGCAGATAGCTTGCGCCAGAAACAGCGCATGGTCGATGCCAGCAGCCTGCTGCACGAAGACGAAGAGGGCGAGGACTTTTCCGAGCTGTTCAACAAAAAAGGTTTTTGGCAGGAAGACGAAAAACCCGCCAGCTGGGGCAACCCGCAGGCATCATTGCACCAGCATCAATTCTGGAAAATTTTTGAAGTCTGTCTGGAGGCTTTGCCCGGCAACCAGGCCCGGGTGTTCATGATGAAAGAATTTGTCGAGCTGGATTCGGCCGAGATTTGCAGCACCGTCGGCATTACCACCACCAACCTCAACGTGATGTTGCACCGCTCGCGCCTGCGCCTGCGCGAGTGCCTGGAAAACAGCTGGTTCCTGAAGGGAGAACGCGTATGATGAATTGCCAGCAAGCCACGCGGCTGATTTCAGAGTCGCAGGAGCGGCCTTTGTCCTTTTCGGAAAAAGTGACCCTGAAGATGCATCTGATGATGTGCTCAGGCTGCAAGAATTTCAGCCTGCAAATCCCGTTTTTGAGCCAGGCCATGAAGGCCTATGCCAAGGGGTTGAACGAAGGGCACGATGGCACAAGACAGGGTGAACACCCTGAAAGTTAGACCATCAAAAAACTCATCATCACACCAGCACAATAGCCCGAAAATCGTTGACATTGGTCAGCGTCGGCCCGGTGATGACCGAGTCGCCTAGGCGCTGAAAAAAGGTGTGCGCGTCGTTGCGGTCCAGAAACTGGCGCGGGTTCATGCCTTGCGCCCAGGCGCGCGCCAGCGTGTCGGGCGTGAGCAGCGCGCCGGCAATTTCTTCCAGGCCATCCACGCCGTCGGTGTCACCGGCCAGCGCGTAGATACCGGGTGCGCCGTCCAGCGCCAACGCCAGCGCCAACAAAAACTCCACATTGCGCCCACCGCGCCCCGCTGGTTGCGCCGGGCTGCCAGCGGTTGGGTCGGCAGCCGCCAAACCTGCACGCAGGGTGACAGTGGTCTCACCGCCAGAGAGCAGCACGCAGGGGCGCGCAAACGGTTGCCCCCGCAAGGCCACCTGACGCGCCATGCCGCCCAGCACCTTGGCCACGTCGCGTGCTTCGCCTTCCAGGCTGTCGCCCAGTATGTACGGCGTGATGCCAGCGGCTTGCGCCACCAGGGCCGCAGCTTCCAGCGCCATTTGCGGCGCAGTGATCATGCGCACGCTGCTGCTTTGCAGGCGCGCATCGTCGGGTTTGATGGTTTCACCCGCGCCACTTTCCAGCAACTGGCGCGCCGGCGGCGGCAGGGCGATCTGGTAACGCTGCACAATGGCCAGCGCGTCCGCGCAAGTGGTGGTGTCAGCCACGGTGGGGCCCGAGGCAATGTCGGCCGGTGCGTCGCCAGGCACGTCCGAGATCAGCAACGTGACCAGCCTGGCCGGGTAACAGGCCGCGCCCAGGCGGCCGCCTTTGATGGCTGACAAGTGGCGGCGCACACAATTCATCTCTGAAATCGTAGCTCCACACGCAAGCAGGGCGGCGTTAACCGCCTGTTTGTCTTGTAAGGTCAGACCGTCACCGGGGGCTACCAACAGGGCCGAGCCGCCACCCGAGATGAGCGCAATCACCAGGTCATCTGCACTCAAACCTTGCACGCTTTGCAAGATGCGCTGCGTGGCCGCCAGCCCAGCAGCGTCGGGCACCGGGTGCGCGGCCTGCACGATCTCGACGCGCTGGCACGGCACGTCATAGCCGTAACGCGTGACCACCAAACCTTGCAGCGACCCGGCCCAATGGTCTTCCAGCGCCCGCGCCATGGCGGCCGAGGCCTTGCCCGCGCCAATCACGATGGTGCAACCTTTGGGCGGTGTGGGCAAGTGCGCGGGCAAGCACAGCGCCGGTTGGGCGGCGGCTATGGCGGCGTCGAACAACTGGCGCAGCAGGGGGCGGGGGGCAGGGGTGGTCATCTGGGGTTTCCAAGTGCCAAAAATTCACACATCAGGTCAGTAGCGTCATGCCCGCCGAGCGCACCGCGCCTTTGTCAAAGCTCAGAGTTTGCTCACACCCTTGGGCCTTGCCGATCTCGACAATCAGCACATCGGTGAAACCCACCTTGACACCCGCTCGCGAGCGCATCTGTTGCGTGGTGGCTTGCACCGCTTGGCGCTGCTCGATCACAAACTGGGCAGATTGGAGCAAGTCTTCTACGGTGGCCAACACTTCACTTTGTGTTACGGCATACAGGCGTTGCAACACCCAGCACACCTCCACCAACACCACCAGGCTGACGAAGCCCGGCTGAGCCGCACTTAACTCGCGTTCGATCAAGCGAGTCGCGATAGCGGCTTGTTTGACCTCGTCTTGCGTCAAATAACGCACCAGCACGTTGGTGTCCAAGCCAATCATGAGCGCTCTTTTTTCAGCGCCACGTGCCGTGCGGCGGACTCAGAAGCAATGGCTTCATCCATCTCGGCCAGACTGACAGGCTTGGCTACCCGTCCGGCAAAACGGCCTTTCAGCGATGAAACAGAGTGGCGCAAAGGCATCACTTTGAAGCTGTCTTGATCCAGCACAAAATCCAGCTTGACACCGGCGTGCAGGCCCAGGGCGGTTCGGACTTCCAGGGGAATCGTGATTTGACCTTTGCTGGTCAGGGTGGCTGTGGTCATAAAATTCCTTACGGTAAGTAAGGAACTATACGGCGTTGCAGAACACTTGGCAAGCGGTCACGTGCAGTGTCAGACCGCTTCAGTCACCCGCCACCGCATGGTGACCCATGAGTTCCAGCGCCTTGACCAATGCCGAATGGTCTTGCTCGGCCATGCCGTTGGCGGCGCAGACCTGCATCAACTGCGCCGCACCCGCGGTTTGGGGCAGCGCCAGACCGAGCTCGCGCGCGCCTTGCAGCGCCAGGCCCAAATCCTTTTGGTGCAGCTTGATTCTGAAGCCGGGGTCAAAGGTGCGCTTGATCATGCGCTCGCCATGCACTTCCAGAATGCGGCTCGACGCAAAGCCGCCCATCAGCGCGGCGCGCACCTTGGCCGGGTCAGCGCCGGCTTTGCTGGCAAACAGCAGCGCCTCGCCCACGGCGGCAATGTTCAACGCCACGATGATCTGGTTGGCCACCTTGCAGGTCTGGCCGTCGCCGTTGCCGCCCACCAGCGTGATGTTTTTGCCCATCAATTCAAACAGCGGTTGGACACGCTCAAACGCCGCTTGCGGGCCTCCGACCATGATGGTCAGGCTGGCGGCCTTGGCACCGACCTCGCCGCCGGAGACGGGTGCGTCCAGGTAGTCGCAGCCCAGGGCGTTGATTTTTTGCGCAAACACTTTGGTGTCCATGGGCGCGATGCTGCTCATGTCCACCACGGTTTTTCCCGCGCTGCCATCCGGAGCGTGCTGCACATCCGTCAGGCCCGCAGCCACACCTTGCGCGCCAAACAGAACCTGGGCCACGTCGGGGGTATCGGGCAGCATCAGGAAGATGACGTCGGCGCGCTGTGCCACCTCTTGCGCCGACGCACAGGCCACGCCACCGGCGGCGGTCAGCGCGGCGGGAACCGCATTCAACGTGGTCAGAAAAACCTGGTGACCAGCAGCAATCAGATGCGCCGCCATTGGCTTGCCCATGATGCCCAGGCCGATAAAACCTAATTTACTCATTTGAAATACTCCATTTCAGAAAAAATCAATGCGTGATGCGTCGCTACGGCGTGAGTTCGGTCATGCCACTGGTTACAACCCGGGTTATTGGGGTCAGATTCCAAAATTGCCGATCCTTCTATCCGCCCTTCAAGGGTATCGCAGCAATATTGGAATCCGCCCCCAAAAACCCTCGACACCTTCGCCGCATCATCAATCCAGGTACTTGTCGCGCAACGCTTGCGAGGCGCTGCGCAGCAGGCCCAGGTCGCTGCCGACACCGATGAAGGTAGCGCCCATCGCCAGGTATTTGCGCGCATCGGCTTCGGCCGAGGCCAGGATGCCGCTGGGCTTGCCCGCCGCTTTGGCAGCCGCAAACACTTTTGTGATGGCAGCCTGCACGTCGGGGTGGTTGGCGTTGCCCAGGTGGCCCAAGCCGGCGGCCAGGTCGGAGGGGCCCACAAACAGGCAGTCCACCCCGTCTTGCACGGCAATGTCGGCGGCGGCGGCCACGCCTTTGGCGCTTTCAATCTGCACCATCACGCACATTTGCGCGTTGGCCCCGGTGAAGTAATCGGCCACCGTGCCGTAGCGGTTGCTGCGCTGCGACACCGACACGCCGCGCATGCCCTGCGGCGGGTAGCGGGTCGCGGCCACGGCGCGCGCGGCCTCGTCGGCGCTTTCCACAAACGGCACCAGAAAGTTATAAAAGCCTGCGTCCAGCAGGCGCTTGAGCTCCACCGCGTTGTTGCAAGACGGGCGCACCACCGGCGCACTGACACTGTCCTTGAGCGCCATCAGTTGCGGGATGTAGGTGCCCATGTCGTTGGGCGAGTGTTCGCCGTCGAGCAGGATCCAGTCAAAGCCGGCCACGCCCAGCACCTCGGTGGTGATGGCGTTGGACAGCGACGACCAGCAGCCAATGAGCTTTTTGCCCGCCAGCAGGTCGCGCTTGAAGGTGTTGGGGAAGGATTGGTAAGGGGTAGTCATGGTGGCTCGCTTGGTTAGTGAGAGGTAAAAGACTGCACGAGTGCAGGATGCGCGTTGGTGTGGTCCGCAGAATTGGGGTCAGAGCCCCATTCGGAGGAATGGGGATCCGACCCCAAATCTGCTACTGCCCAGGTGAAATGGCTATCGCAGGGCTGCATGTCACGTCACCGGGGCCGGGTTGAACAACACCAGCGCGTTGTGCAGGCCCCAGTGCTCGGCCCAGGTTTTTTGGCGCCCACTGGCCACCTCGAGCAGCAGGTGAAACAGCTCCCAGCCCAGGTCTTCAATGCTGGCCTCGCCGTCGGCAATGCGCCCGGCGTTCAGGTCCATCAGGTCGTGCCAGCGCCGCGCCAAATCCGTTCGCGTAGCGACCTTGATCACCGGACAGGCGGCCAAACCATAGGGCGTGCCGCGCCCGGTGGTGAACACGTGCAGGTTCATGCCGGCAGCCAGTTGCAGCGTGCCGCAAATGAAGTCGCTGGCAGGTGTAGCGGCGTACACCAGGCCGTGCGTGATGCCGTTTTGGCGCAGGCTTTCACCCGGCGACAACACCGCGCTGATGGGCGCGCTGCCGCTCTTGACGATCGAGCCCATGGCCTTTTCAACGATGTTGGACAGACCCCCTTGTTTGTTGCCCGGTGTGGTGTTGGCGCTGCGGTCAACGCGGCCTTGGGCCAGGTACGCGTCGTACCAGGCCATCTCACGCACCATGGCCTGCGCCACCTCAGGGCTGCTGGCACGCGCGGTGAGCTGGTCAATGCCGTCACGCACTTCGGTTACTTCCGAGAACATCACCGTGGCCCCGGCGCGCACTAGCAAATCGGTACAAAAGCCCACCGCCGGGTTCGCCGTAGCGCCCGAAAACGCGTCGCTGCCGCCGCACTGCACGCCCACCACCAGCGCGCTGGCGGGCACGGTCTCGCGCTGGCGGGCGTTGAGCCGTTGCAGGTGTTTGTCAGCGCTTTGCAGGATCGAGTCGATCATCGACATGAAGCCCACATGCTGCTCGGCTTGCAGGCAGACCACGTCCAGCGCCGCCGCCGGGATGCTGGCACGCACCGCATTCGGCAAGAGCCGCTCAGGCTGCAGCTTTTCGCAGCCCAGGCTGACCACCATGACCTCGCCGCCAAAGTTCGGGTTCTGGCTGATGTGGCGCAGGGTGCGGATCGGGATGATGGCATCGGGCGCGTCAATCGCCACGCCACAGCCGTAGGTGTGCTCCAGGCCGACCACGTCGTCCACGTTGGGGTATTTCGGCAGCAGCTCGGCCTTGATGCGCTGCACGGCAAATTCAACCACGCCCGAGACACATTGCACCGTGGTGGTGATGGCCAAAATGTTGCGTGTGCCGACCGAGCCATCGGCATTGCGGTAGCCCTCAAAGGTGTAGCCGGTGAGCGGCTGCGTGGCGGGGGCTGCAACGGTGGCCATCGGCAGGGCACTGAGCGAACGCGCTGGCGGCATGTGCAGCACCGACTCGTTCACCCAGCTGCCAGCGGGCAGGTCGCGCAGGGTCTCGCCAATGCTGACGTTGTAGCGCCGCACCACACTGCCCTGGGGCAAGTCGACCAGCGCCACCTTATGGCCTTGCGGCACGGCTTGTGTCAGCACCAGGCCGTTGGCAAAGCGCGCCCCGGCGGGCAGACCGCCGTGGTTGACGACAATCGCCACGTTGTCTAGCGGGTGCATCAAAATGTAGAGCGGTTCAGGCATATGTTTCAAGGGCTACAAGGCTATTTGATGCTTAAAAACGTGGCTTGACCTGGGCCCAGCCGGGACGAAAACGCCGCATCTGCGCTACGTCGTTGCGGGTGCGGATGCGGCAGCCTTGGTAGGCGGCGTGCAGCTCGGCCAGCTTGGCCTGGTCCAGTTCCACGCCCAGGCCGGGCTGGTCCGTCAGGTGCACAGCGCCACCCACAATCGGCACGCGGCCACCCACCAGCACCTCGTCTTGCTGCCACGGGTAATGCGTGTCGCAGGCGTAGCTGAGGTGGTGCACGGAAGCCGCCAAGTGCGTCATGGCCATCAGGCTGATGCCCAGATGCGAGTTGGAGTGCATCGACAACCCCAAGCCAAAGGTCTGGCAGGTGCGCGCCAGCGCTTGCGTGGCGCGCAGGCCGCCCCAGAAGTGGTGGTCGGACAGCAAAATCTGCACCGAACCCAGCTCGATGCTCTTCTTTAGTTCAGCCCAGTTGGTCACCACCATGTTGCTGGCAAGCGGCAAGCCGGTGGCGCGATGCAACTCGGCCATGCCTTCCAGCGTGGGCGTGGGGTCTTCGTAGTACTCCAGCACGCCGTCGAGCTTTTTGGCCACACGCAGGCTGGTTTCCATGGACCAGTTGCTGTTGGGGTCGATGCGCAATTGGTGGTTGGGGAAAGCTGCGTGCAGCGCCAGCACGGCATCGGCCTCTTCGTCGGGCGCAAACACACCGGCCTTGAGCTTGATGCTCTCAAAACCATATTGGTCGATCATCTGCTGCGCCTGCTTGACGATCTGCTGGGCATTGACCGCCTCGCCATATACGTCGGGCGCGTATTCGGGGTCACATGCGGCATCCCACTTGTAAAACAGGTAGGCCGAATACGGCACCTTGCTTCGCACGGCGCCGCCCAGCAGCTCCACCAGCGGGATGCCGATGGTGCGCGCCTGCAAGTCCATGAAAGCCACTTCAAAGGCCGAGAACGCGCTGGTGACCAGGTTGCTGGCCAGCGAGCCGGGGGCGAGTTCCATCTCGACATGGCCGGTGGCGGTTTTGGGGGCCAGCGCCGCCACGCGCGCCAGCATGGCGTTGACATCAAAGGCCGACAGCCCTACCAGCGTGGGCGCGGCGCGCGTGAGCAAGTCCAGCACTGGCGCGTCACCATAGGTTTCGCCCAGGCCCACCAGGCCGTTGCGGCCCACCACCTCGATGATGGAACGCAGGCCAAAGGGCTCGTGCACGCCAGCGGCATTGAGCAGGGCGGGGTCGCGGATGGCGATGGGAGTGACGCGGACGGCGGTGATGTTCATGACGTTGGGTGCGATTTGAAGGCTGATGTCGAGACGATTGGCGGGTGACTCAGGAAGCAACACCGCCCGACTTGCCACGGATCATTTGAACCACATGCCAGACGATAGACAGAATGGCCAGGCCAATGAACGTGCCCGAGATCGGCTGCGTCAGGAAGTCCATGAAGTTGTTGTCCGACAGCATGAGACTGCGGCGTAAATTGGTCTCGGCCATCGGTCCCAAGATGAAGCCGATGATGAACGGTGCCTGTGGCACGCCAAACTTGACAAATCCGTAGCCCACCAGACCAAAGATCAGGATCGTCCAAATGTCAAAGATGCGGCTGCCCAAACCAAATGCACCCACCACACACAGCACCAGAATCACCGGCAGCAGCACATGTTTGGGCACGGCCAGCAGCTTGACAAAGATACGCATGCCGTAGAACTCGCAGACCAGCATCATCACCGACGACACGATCAACGCCGCAAAGATGGTATAGACCAGCACACCTTGCGATACAAACAACAACGGTCCAGGCTGAATGCCATGGATCATGAAGCCGCCCAGCATCATGGCGGAGACCGCGTCGCCCGGAATCCCCAAGGTCAGCAGCGGAATCATGGCACCGCCAATGCCCGCGTTGTTGGCGGTCTCGGAGGCCACCACACCGTCATTGATGCCCTTGCCAAATAACTCGGGAGTTTTGGACTGCTTCTTGGCTGCGATGTAAGACAGGATGTTGGAGGTGCCAGCACCAATGCCGGGCAGGATGCCGATGCCAATACCAATCAGTGACGAGCGAAGAAAGTTCCATTTTTGTTCAAAGAACTCCGCCATCGAAAAGCCAAAACCCTTGATGCCTTTCATATCGACTTGCTTGATGGCAGCTTGCTTCTCGTACTTGACTTCCTCGGCCACCTTGATGATCTCGGCAATGGCAAACACACCAATCAGCACGGTCAGAATCTCGAAGCCGCTGTTGAGGTTGACCTGGCCAAAGGTAAAACGTGGAATTGCGTCCACCGGCGCAATGCCCACGGTGGCAAACATGAAGCCAATCACGCCGGAAAAAATCCCCTTGACCATCGAGCTGGTGGACAGCGAGGCAATCAACGTGAGCGAAAAGATGGCAATGCCAAAATACTCATGCGGACCAAAACTCAACGCCATTTTGGCCAGTGTGGGTGCAATGAACACCAACGCCACAATGCTGAGGATAGTGCCCATGAAGGAAAACACCACACCCAACCCAAGTGCTTTGGCACCGTCACCGCGTTCCATCATCGGGCCACCATCCCAGGTGGTGGCAACCGATGCCGGGGTACCCGGGATCTTCAGCAAAATGGCCGAAATCAGGCCGCCAGAAGTGCCACCAATGAACAGTGAGACCAGCAGCGAAATACCCGCCGCTGGCCCTAGTCCATAGGTGATCGGCAAAAACAGCGCCACCGCCATGGTAGAGGTCAAACCGGGGATGGCACCAAAGATGATGCCCACCACGGTGCCAAACAGCACCAGGCCAAAAATTTGGAAGGTCAAAACGGCTTCAAAGCCTTGTTGAAACAGCTCAAGCATGGTGCGCCTTCGTTATTCAGTTGCAAAATCGAGCCAACCTAAGGGCAGCATCAAATCAAACGCGTGCCGGAACAGCAGGTAAACACCCGCCGCCGCAACGACAGAGACCAGTGCATACAAAACCCAGTTGGGTTTTTGATCAGCGGGGGTAAGAACGTAAAACTGCGCCATGAGGTATGCAATGGTCACCACTGGAAAGCCAACCCAGCTCAACAAGGCCACGTAGGCAACGATCAACACCAGCGTTTTCCATACTGTTGGGTAGTCCACGCTTGAGTCATTAGCATCGCTTGTTGTTACTGCCACCAGTCGAGCCGCGCCCAACAGTTGCAACACGCCCAAAACGCTGCAAATGGAACCCAGGATATAGGGCACAAACGAGGCGTCAATGCCTTCGCTCTTGCGCGGAACATTTGCAGTGGCCCACAGGTAGCCCAGGCCGACGAACAGCATGATCAGCCCCAGGAAGAATTCGTTTCGTTTTTTGTTGGCCATGACAGTTTTTGATGATGAGGGATGCAAAAGTGGCACTGCCTCGGGCGCAGTGCCACGTCACTGAAGGCTGCGCTTGCCTTTACTTTTTCTGCTGGAGCAAGTCTTTGTATTGCAGGAAATCGGTGCGCACCCTGTTCAAAACGTCGTTGGCTTCTTTCGTGTGATAGAACGAAACCGGTTGCTTGAAACCATCTTCCAACGCCTTGGCGTAGGCCGGGTCCTTGGTAATTTGCTGCATCACGTCCGCCATTTTTTTGATGATGACCGGGCTGGTTCCCTTGGGAAAAGCAATGATGTAAGGCTTGCCCATGTCCAGAGACATCCCCTGATCCTTGAAAGTCTTGATGGAGCCAAGCAGGGGGTTGGCAACATCGTTGTATTGCGCCACCATCGCCATATCACCCGTCTTGGCATAGTCCTGAACCGGTCCATACGAGATCGATGCCAAATCGATACGCCCGCCGAGCAGTGAGGTAATTTTGTCGGAGGCTGAACCGACATCGACGAATTTCATCTGGATGCCAGACTTTTTCTGGAATATCAAACCCTGTAAATGGGAATAGCCCCCCATTTCGGTACCATAAATCACCGTGTTTGGCGCTGCTTTGGCTTTTTCCAGCACCTGCGACACAGACTTGAAGCCAGATTTTTTGCCACTGATCAGAACCATCCCCTTGTCAACGGCGGGAATGCAGGCGATGTCGAGTTTGGAGTCAAATTTTCGATCGATCATGCCCGACACCTCGTTGACGATCACGATGCCGGTGTGGGCGAAAAACAGTGTGTTGCCATCGGGTGTGGCATTTTCGACTTGAGACATGCCAATCGTGCCGCTGCCGCCTTTGACGTTGGTTACAACCATGGGTTTCCCGGTAACTTTCTCAAAAAAGCGTGCCATCGTGCGCGCGTTGAAGTCGGTGTCACCACCGGCACCGGCGGGCACGATGACTTGCACCGGACGGGTTGGCCAATCGGCGGCGTGGGCAATGCCGAAGGTGGTGGTCAGGGCGGCAGCGGCAACAGCGGCGGCCAGAACGGTTCTGCGAAGTGTCATGGAAAGCTCCTTGGAAATGGGTTGAAAAAGATAGGGCAGGACCGGGTGAGCGGACTTTTGCCTCGGCATTTGAAAATTTCGCAATAGTGTTGAAGGGTTAATTTAAAGTTGCTTTTCAAAGTACAGTCTGGCACACTAACAACAGGTAAGTTGTTAGTTGTCTGACAACTTGATTGTCTCGAGGGTTTTTGGCAAAGTCAATCATTTTTATATGGAATCATGGAAAACCCCTAGTTCAACCGGTTCGCGTTCGAATCGGCCACGTGGTCTGGTGCAGGAAATCGTGAGCAATCTGAGCGACCGCATGCTGGGCGGTGAGATCAAGCCCGGCGACAAGCTGCCCACCGAGGCTGAGATCATGAGTCGCTTTGGCGTCAGCCGCACGGTGGTGCGTGAAGCACTGTCGAAACTGCAGGCCGGTGGCTTGGTGCAAACACGCCACGGCATTGGCACTTTCGCGCTGGCGCTACCCAACGCCAACAACTTCAGGCTGACCGATAGCGACTTTTCCACCATCGCCGATGTCATTGCCGTGCTGGAGCTGCGCATCAGCCTGGAAACCGAGGCCGCAGGGCTGGCAGCACAACGCCGCACAGAGGCGAACCTGGCCAGCATGGAAGCGGCACTGCGAACTTTTTACGACGCTATTGGCCATGAGTCAGATGCGGTATCGGCCGACTTCGAGTTTCATACCGAAGTTGCGCGCGCCACCGGCAATCGGCATTTTGCCGACTTGATGAGCTACCTGGGCACCATGATCATTCCTCGCACCCGTATCAACACCCCTAGCAGTGCGCCCGAAGGTCGCCTAAGCTATTTGCAACGTGTGCACAGCGAGCACGACAACATTTTTAACGCCATCAAAAATCAGGATGCTGACGGGGCCCGTGCCGCCATGCGCACGCACCTGAGCAACAGCCGTGAACGCCTTCGCCAGGCGCAACTGGGACAAAAATAGACGCCAGACAGGGTAAATCCGAATGACTTGTTAACGAGTTAGTTGTACGATGTCTGACGAATAATTTGATTTCAGTTTCAATCAACTGAACAAAGCCCACCCACTCCACTTCATCGAGATCCACCATGCCCACATCCAGCCACGCCCCCACCCCCATCGTTCAATCCATGCGCGTCATCCCGGTAGCCGGGCACGACGGCATGTTGCTCAACCTGAGCGGCGCGCACGGCCCGTTTTTCACCCGCAACCTGGTCATCCTGAGCGACAGCGCGGGCCACACCGGCGTGGGCGAAGTGCCCGGTGGCGAGAAGATTCGCCAGACGCTGGAAGCCGCGCAAAACCTGATCGTCGGGCAACCGCTGGGCCACTGGAATAAGGCGCTCAACAGCCTGCGCGTGGCCTTTGCCGACCGCGACAGCGCCGGGCGTGGCTTGCAGACGTTTGACTTGCGCGTGGCCATTCATGCCGTGACCGCGGTCGAAAGTGCGCTGCTCGATTTGCTGGGACAGCACCTGGGCGTGCCGGTGGCGGCGCTGCTGGGCGAAGGCCAGCAGCGCGCCAGCGTGGCGGTGTTGGGCTATTTGTTTTACGTGGCCGACCACACCCAGACCGACTTGCCGTACCGCGCTGAGCCCAACCAGGCCGACGACTGGCTGCGCCTGCGCCACAACAAAGCCATGGATGCGCAAGCGGTGGTGCGCCTGGCCGAAGCCGCCTACACGCGCTATGGCTTCAAGGACTTCAAGCTCAAGGGCGGCGTGCTGCGGGGTGAAGAAGAAATGGAGGCCGTGGAAGCGCTGCACGCACGCTTTCCGGATGCGCGCATCACGCTCGACCCCAATGGTGGCTGGCTGCTCAAAGATGCCGTGCGCCTGTGCCGCGAGCACGCCGCAGCCTTGGCCTACGCCGAAGACCCGTGCGGAGCCGAAGGCGTGTTTTCGGGCCGCGAGGTGATGGCCGAATTCCGCCGCGAAACCGGCTTGCTCACCGCCACCAACATGATTGCCACCGACTGGCGCGAGATGGCGCACTCGGTGGCACTGCACAGTGTCGATATTCCGCTGGCCGACCCGCATTTCTGGACGATGCAAGGCTCGGTGCGTGTGGCGCAGTTGTGTCAGATGAACGGGTTGACCTGGGGCTCGCACTCCAACAACCACTTTGACGTGTCGCTGGCCATGTACACCCACGTGGCCGCCGCCGCAACTGGCAAGGTGACCGCCATTGACACGCACTGGATCTGGCAGGACGGCCAGCGCCTGACCAAAAACCCGCTGCAAATTGTGGGCGGCAGCATCACCGTGCCGAGCACCCCCGGCCTGGGGGTGGAACTGGACATGGTTGAGGTGGAAAAAGCGCACCAGCTCTACCTGCAACACGGCCTGGGGACGCGCGACGATGCCGTCGCGATGCAGTATTTGATACCCGGCTGGAAGTTTGACCCCAAGCGGCCGTGCCTGATGCGCTGAACAACAAGCGCGCCAAGGGAACTTGTTGGCGTTCTTCTGTCACCGTTCCGTCATGAAAGATTCACGCAAATGGGCTGTTGTCCGGGGTATGCTTGTCGCCGCTTCACAACGTCGTCCAAGTGCGGCTTTATGCCGGGCGCAACAGTACCTTCGTCGCGCATTTTTTGAACATCCAAGCACCACAGACCCATCGAAATTCATCATGATCGCTATCAAAAAAGCCCGCAAATTCATCCAGGCCAACCCCACCCACCCCGATGCACAACGTATTTCGGCGCTGGTGCTGGCGCTGGAAAGTGAAGGCAGCATTGCGGTCGGGCAGTTGTACCAGCTTGACTATCCGCATTTTGAACTGGCGCTTGAGATTCTGGCCGAATGGCGGCTGGACCGCTACTACGCCAGCAAGCTGCGTTTGCTGGATCTGAGCGCACAAGTCAGCGGCTTGAAAGCCGCCGACGAGCCGACCGGGCAAGCGCCGGCAGCGCCGGCCGAGCGCACCTGACCGTCCACACCGCTGCCCGGCCCCGACAACAGGGCGCACTCAGGCTTATGCGGCGCAATCCTGCCAGGCCTGCAACGCGCGCAACAAGGTGCGCTTTTTTTGCTGATGCCCGGCCATGCGCTGCAAGATGTCGTCCAGCGTGCGGATCGCGTCGGAAATGAACGGGCCTTTGTTGAGCATGACGCATTCGGCACGCACGCCCAGGCCCGCGTCTGAAATCTCGGCTCGGCTGGGCAAGCCTGTTTTGGCCAGTGTCTCCAGCACCTGGGTGGCCCAGATCACCGGCAGGTGCGCCGCCTCGGCACAGCACAAGATTTCTTCCTGCACCTCGGCCATGCGCTCAAAGCCGCATTCCACCGCCAGATCACCACGGGCGATCATGATGCCCGCTTGCGGCGCTGCCATGGCCGCCAGAATCAGATCAGGCAGGCGCTCAAAGCCCTGCCGTGTCTCGATTTTCAGGATCAAGCCCAGGTCGGGCCGGTTCAGGCGCGTGAGCTGTTCACGCAGCGTCACGATGTCTTGGGGCTGTTGCACAAACGACAGCCCCACCAGGTCGGCGAGCTCGGCCACCACAATAAGATCATCCAGGTCCTTGGCGGTCAAGGCGGGCAAGTCCAGCGTGCTGTCGGGCAGGTTGATGCCCTTATCGCTGGCCAGTTTTTCGCCGCCAGCTCTTGCGTGCGTGATCTCCACTTCCAACGCATGGGCTTGCACTTGACGCACCACGCCGCCCAGGCGACCGTCGTCAAACCAAACCCGCTCACCCACCTTGACCTGGTCGATGACCGCACCCAGAGTACAGGGCACCTGGGGCAGACTGCCCAGCGAATCTGGTGCAAATTCGTCGGCTTGCTGATCTTGCCCCGCGGGCCGGGTCAACAACAGCCGGTCGCCACGCGCCAGATGCAACGCTCCCGGGTTGCGCTCTATCTGGCACACCAGGGTGGAGTGTTGCTTTTTGCCTTGGGGGCGCTCCAGCACCAACACGGTTTCTGGCGTGAGGTAAGCGCTGCGCAGGCATTCGGCCACCACGCCTTGCGAGCCGCAGTGCGTCACCAGCAAATGGCGTTTGGCACCCCGCGCATCGGCAAAGGCAATTTTGGAGCCCACCTTGAGCCGCTCCAACCAATGGTCCCATACGCCCACGCAGGCCTGCACATCGGGCATCGACACCGTCCGGCCGATGCCATGCAAGCCCAGTCTGGCGGGTTGATAGACGTGACCGAACGGGTCTTTGCCCGGCTTGAGCTTGAGCACCGCAGGGCTGGCTTCAATGTCACCGGTGCGGATTTTCGGGCCGGCCAGGTCCATCAAAATCCTGACGTTGCGCCGGGCCTGTTTGGCCACCTTGCGCACATGCACGGCCATGGCACGCCACTCGTCGGGGCCATCGTGCGCGCAATTGATGCGGGCAATGTCCATGCCCGCGTCGATGAGCTGGCGCACCAGCCCCACATCCTGCGCCGCTTCGCTGGGCAGGGTCACCATGATGCGCGTGGCGCGGTGTTTTGGTTTGGGCCCCAGCAGGCCCACCGTGTTGTGCTGCAGCAAGGCCTGACTGCTGTGCTGGCCCGGTGGCTCTTGCGCCGATTGATCTTGCCAAGGTCGCGCGCGGTCAGGCGATGCAACAGTCCCAACACCTTGTCCAGGTTGGCCAACACGTGTGATTCAGAGCGCCCCAACGACGACAACCCCAGCCAGGCCAACTGATCTTGCAAGGTGCGCAGATCGACCGCGCGCAAGCACAGATAGTGGATCAGGTTGCGCGCGCTGTCGCGATGGCTGGGCAAGACTTCTGCCAAGGCCTGCTGCAGCTCTGCTTCGCGCGCCAGCATGGTGGAGCGCAAATCCGCCAACTGCTCGATCAAGGTATCGCAGACAGAACGGTCCCACAGCGCGCTGCCCGCGTTGGGCATCTCCGCAGGTACCGCCTGCTGCGCATGTAGCGCGGGCTCTTTCATGTGTGACAGACTTTTTATGACCGACTCGCCCGCGCCCCGCCCCACCGGTAACGCCGCTGCAACGCGATCCACTCGTGCAACCCGGCCAGCAGACACACCGGGATGGCCAGCCAACGAAAAAAATGGGTTTGAAACATGGGTGCTGAGCTCCTTGAACGACGCAGCTTAGTTAGCGTTGATGACAACCATGTGTCAATTCCGTCGTATACCGACGGACTTTCTCTGGCGACTTGGTGCGTTACGGGTCAGCGGCTATGCTCCATTGGATGTACCGCCGTTTGCTGCCCGAACTTGCCACGCTGGAGCGTGTCATTGAACTCGGGGCCGACTCTTTGCGCCCGCGCGTCTTGGCGCAAATAACCCTGCCAGGCGGCACCCAGCTTCCAGTGCATGCTATTGAATTAGGTAGCACCGACTTGCGTGCACCGTGGGTGGGCTATTTTGGCGGCATCCATGGGTTGGAGCGCATTGGTGCTGAAGTGGTAATTGCCCAGTTGCACAGCCTGGTGATGCGGCTGCAGTGGGACAGCACGTTGCACCAGTTGCTGGATTCTGTGCGGCTGCTGTTTGTGCCCATCGTCAACCCGGGTGGCATGGCGCTGGGCACACGCGCCAACCCCCAGGGCGTGGATCTGATGCGCAACGCACCCGTGCTGGCGCAAGACCCGGTGCCTTTTCTGGTGGGCGGCCAGCGCATGAGTGCCCGCCTGCCGTGGTACCAGGGCCCCGCCGATAGCCCGATGCAGGTCGAAAACATCGCGCTATGCCAATGCGTGAATGAGGCGCTGGCGCAATGCACGTTTGCGCTGGCGGTGGACTGCCATTCGGGGTTTGGTGCGCGTGACCGCCTCTGGTTTCCGTATGCCCACAAGCGTGAACCCATGACGCATCTGGCCGAGCTGCAAGTCTTGACCGATATTTTTGTTCAGGCACACAGTTACCACCGCTACGTGATCGAGCCGCAAAGCGTGCAGTACCTGGCGCACGGCGATGTATGGGACTACCTGTACCTGCAATCGCTGCAGCGGCCCGGACAGGTGTTTTTGCCGCTCACGCTGGAGATGGGTTCGTGGCTATGGATCAAGAAAAATCCGCGCCAATTGTTTTCGCGCCACGGCATCTTCAACCCCTTGATTCAGCACCGCCAGCAACGCGTGCTGCGCCAGCACCAGAGCCTACTGGACTTCCTGGCGCGCGCGGCCAGCAGTTGTGAGCGCTGGTTGCCCGCGCCGTCGCAGCGCGCCACGTTGCATGACCAGGCTTTGCGTAACTGGTATTGAGCCATGAACAGCGCTGCTCTTCCTTTGCAAAACTGGATTCTGTTGCGGGGTCTGCTGCGCGAAAGCGGGCACTGGGGCGCCTTTGTACCGCGACTGCAAACGGCACTGCCCCATGCCCGTGTGGTGGCGCTCGATGCACCGGGCTGCGGCCAGCTCTACGCGCAGCGCAGCCCCACTTGCATGGCCGATCTGGTACTGGCGCTGCGCGCGCAACTGGCAGCACAGGGCGTAGTGCCACCGTACCACTTGCTGGCAATGTCCATGGGGGCCATGGTGGCAGCGCATTGGTCGCAACGCTATCCGCACGAAGTCGCGGCGCAGGTGTGGATCAACACCAGCATGCGCCCGTTCAGCACTCCGCTGCAGCGCTTGCGGCCGCACAACTACGCGCGCCTGTTGCGCTTGCTGCGCCCGGGCACGCGCGGGCTTGATTGGGAGTCCACGATCTGGCAATTGACCAGCCACCTGAGTGACGCGGGGGTGGTGGCGGACTGGCTGGCACTGCGGCGCGTGCACCCGGTGTCGCGCGCCAACATGCTGCGCCAACTGTGGGCGGCGGCACGTTTTTGCGCCGACAGCACAGCGCCCGCCTGCCCCACCTTGCTGCTGGCCAGCACACAAGATGCACTGGTGGACGTGGCGTGCTCACGCGCCATTACAGCGGCTTGGCAACTGCCACTGCACGAACACCCGCGCGCCGGGCATGACCTGCCGCTGGACGACGGCCGCTGGGTCGTGGTGCAACTGCAACGCTGGCTCAAAACCTTGTCCTCGTCATCGAACTGAAACCTCCTTGTCACATCGGCTTGCCATCATGGGTGGTCAAACCATCTTGACCACAGGAGCAGACATGCGCACACATTTTGACGGCACTGACATGTTCACCGGTCCTGCTGCGAAATGCTCAGCCGCGCAAGTGCAGCCCAGCTGGCGCACACTGTTTATCTCGGACGTGCACCTGGGCACCAGCGGCTGCCAGGCCGAAGCCTTGTTGGCGTTCCTGAAAGCGCATCCCTGCCAACACCTGCACCTGGTGGGCGACATGGTGGACGGCTGGCAACTCAAGCGCCGCTGGTTTTGGCCCGAGGCGCACAACCGCGTGATCCAGAAACTGCTGCGCATGGCACGCAAGGGCTGTCGCATCACCTTTGTACCGGGCAACCACGACGAGTTTGCACGCGCCTTTGATGGTCACCACTTTGGCGGCATTGAGGTGGCCAATGGGAGCGTATACACCACAGCCAATGGTCTGCGGCTGTGGGTGATCCACGGTGACCAGTTCGACGGCGTGATTGGCGCAGCCAGCTGGTTGGCGCATCTGGGTGACGTGTTGTACGGGTTCACGCTGTGGCTGAACCGCCCTCTGAATCGCTGGCGTTACCGCATGGGCCAGCCGTATTGGTCGCTGTCGGTCTACCTGAAATTCAAGGTCAAACAGGCGGTGATGTACGTGGGCGACTATGAGCAGGCGGTAGCCCGCGAAACACGCCGACGCGGGTTTGACGGCGTCGTCTGCGGCCACATCCACCACCCCGAGATTCGCAACGTGCACGGCATTTTGTATTGCAACGACGGTGACTGGGTCGAGAGCAACAGCGCGCTGGCTGAAGGCCACGGCGGGCGGCTGACGCTGCTGCGCTGGAAGAACAACAGCCATGCATCTGGATCGAGCTCCAGCGATGCAGCCAACGCGAGCGAGGCTGGCGTATCAGACCAGTTGCAGGTCGCCCTGTAAATACAACGTCAACTCCGTGGGTGACTGCCTGGCGGGCATGGACACGCATAGCCACGCCAAAGCCACGGCAGGGCTGTCACACAACCGTCACGCGGTGTCGGTAACGTGCGCGCTATCACAACCAAGCATCCAACCCACCATGACATCACGCCCCTTTTACCCATTCGCCGCAGTCGCGCTTAGCCTGGCACTGGCTGCCTGCGCCCCCATGTCAACATCAGCCAGTGCCGACAGCAGCGCGCAACGCTACAGCTTCGGTCTATGGGGCGACATGCCCTACAAAAAAGCGGGCGATGCACCCAAACTGCCTGCGGTGCTGGCCAGCATCAATGCGTCTGACATTGCTTTTTCAATGTATGACGGCGACATCAAGGACGGCAGCTCCAAGTGCGGCGACGACGTCTATACCGATGCGTTGACGATGTTCAACACGTTGAAAAAACCGGTGGTGTACGTGCCGGGCGACAACGAGTGGACCGACTGCCACCGCACCAACAACGGCGGCATGGACCCGCTGGAGCGACTGGCGCACCTGCGCCGCGTGATGTACCCCAGCACGAAGTCGCTGGGCCAGCAGACCCTGCCGCTGCAACACCAGGGTGCGCTGGGTCAGCCGTATGTTGAAAACACCCGCTTCGCCTACGGCCCGGTGGTGTTTGCCGGCTTCAATATGCCTGGCAGCAACAACAACCAGGTGATTTCAGTCAAGAAGTGCAGCAGCAAGAGCCAACGTACCCAAGCCGATTGCGACGCCGCCAACGCTGAATTCAGCGCCCGTGATGCCGCCAACCGCCAATGGCTGAAAGACACCTTTGCCCAGGCGCACGCCAGTGGTGCCCGCGGCGTGGTGCTGGTGGTGCAGGGCGAGCCCGGCTTTGACGTGGCCGAAACCGAAGACATCGACGACAGCCAGGCACCGGGGGTCAGCGGCTACCGCGCCTTCATGAGCAATGTGGAAGCCCAAACGCGCGACTTCCCTGGCCAGGTGTTGTTTGTGCACGGCGACCAGCACGTCTTCAAGGTGGACAAACCGCTACCGCGCTCGCTCAATCCGCTGCTGAATTTCACCCGTGTGGAAACCTTTGGCAGCCCGTCACTGCACTGGGTCAAAGTAACAGTGGATGCCACTAGCACCAACCTGTTCCAGGTGGCGCCGGTGATCGTTCAACACGGAAAATAAGCGAATGGCGCGTGGCCACTGACACTACTGCGGATGGCTGCGCCCCTACGCCACCAGCCCAGGACGTGAAAGCGTTTTTCATACGCGCATTGTCGGGGGGCTTTCGGGTTGGCGATAGAGCCAGACCGGTTTGCCCGGCACCGTGGTCAGCACGGCATCGGGTTGCAGCGTGGTGGCTTCAAATTCCAGGCTGACCAGCCAAGCCCCCGGCTTCAATTCAGCCTGCGCCTTTGCCGCAGCGCGCGCCATGCTCTCAGGCCGCTGAAACAGGTACACCAGGTCATAACCCGACCAATCCGCCTGCCAGATGTCGCCCTGGCGCACGCGTGCCCAGGGGCAGCGCAGCGCACACAGCGCGCGCAGCGGCCAGCTCCATTCCAGCCCGTGCAGTGCGGCATGCGGATAAGCCTGGCGCAACGCGATCAGGCCGTCACCCAGCCCGCAGCCTGCATCCAAAATAAGAGCTGCTTGCGCTTGTTTTATATGGGCTGCAAGCTCATTTAATGCATTTTTTGGGGTGGGGAACAAGGGTGCATCACGCCAGGCGTTGAGCGGATAGATCAGCAGCAGCAACAGCAACGGCAGCAGCCACGCCCAGGCCGGCATGCTGGCCACACCCGACGAGGCCAGTGACAGCGGAAACCCCAGCGCAATCATCAACCGTCGCCACCAGCTCTGGCCCAGCACGCTGGCGGCCACACCCATTGCGGATGCGGCCAGCAAAGCCCACACTGACTGAACGCCCCCCCAAAGCAGTAACCAAAACAGACCCCAGGCCAACGCCCACATCACCAAGGCGGGCAAGGGCCACATCACACCGCACGCAACTTGTCGATCAGGCCATTGAGCTCGTCGAGCGAACCAAACCCTATGCTCAGCTCACCCACGTCTTCCACACGCCCGTGGCGCTTGACACGTTTTTTCACGCGCACTTCCACCGCTGCGGTGAGCAAATCCGACAGCTCTTCTTCAATGCGTTTGAGGTCGCGCGATTTTTCTTTTTTGGGTTTGGTTGCCACCAGTGAAAACTCCGCGGCGAGCTTCTTGACCAGGCTCTCGGCCTCACGCACCGACATTTTTTTCGCCGCAATCTGATTTGCCGCAGTAATCTGCGTGGCTTTGTCGAGCGCCAGCAGCGCGCGCGCGTGGCCCATGTCCACATCACCCGCCATCAGCATGGTCTGCACCGCGTCGGCCAGGTTCAACAAGCGCAACAAATTGCTGGCCGCGCTGCGGCTGCGTCCCACGGCCTGCGCGGCAGCCTCGTGCGTGAGACCAAATTCTTTGATCAGGCGCTGCAGGCCCTGCGCTTCTTCCAGCGGATTCAGGTCTTCACGCTGCATGTTCTCGATCAGCGCCATGGCGGCGGCGGCCTCGTTGGGCACGTCGCGCACCAGCACGGGCACGCTGTCCAGACCGGCCAATTTGGCGGCTCGAAAGCGCCGCTCACCGGCAATGATCTCGTAAACGGGTCGCAGCGCACCACCGGTGTCAGGGGCCATTTGGCTACGCTTGGCAGTGGCATCGGCGTCGCTCAGGCGGCGCACCAGAATCGGCTGCATGATGCCTTGCGACTTGATCGATTCGGCCAGCTCGTACAACGCGCCCTCGTCCATGCGCGTGCGCGGTTGGTACTGGCCCGGCACCAGGTCGGTCAACAGCAGCGTGGACGGCACGCCACCGGCCGCCAGGTTCACCGTGGCGCCGTCCAGCGACAGAACGTCGTCTGCCGTCGGCCCCAACAGTGCTTCGAGTCCACGGCCCAGGCCTTTGAGTTTTTTGGTGACCATGTTGGTATGTCCTTAATCTGAAATCAATGTATTGAGCAACGCCTGCCCCTGCGGCCAATCGCCCAGGCCCGAGTCGGCGTTGATGTGGCCCAGCACACCAGCGACCACCAGGTCTGAGCCCCAGGCGCTGGCAAACTGCGCCACGCGCGCCAGGGTGCAGTACGGGTCGTTGCTGCTGGCGACCAGCGTGCTTTTGAAAGGCAACCGCTGCAACACCAGGGGCGACCAACTGGCCATGTGCGGGCGAAGTTCTTCGCGTTCAGCATCGCCCGGCGCCACCAGCAGCGCGCCTTGAATGCGGTGGGTGCTGGGTGAAATGGCCGCCCACGCCGCCACCAGCTGGCAGCCCAGGCTGTGCGCTGCCAGCACCAGCGGGCCGTGCTGCGACTGCACCACGTCTTCCAGGCGCGCGATCCAGTCGCCGCGCAGCGGGCGCAGCCAGTCGTGCTGCCGCACCCGCTGGTAGCCAAACTGCGCCTCCCACAGGCTTTGCCAATGGCCCGGGCCAGAGTCTTGCCAACCCGGCAACAGCAGTACCTGGTGAGCCGTAATTGCTACATCTGTCATAGCTTATTGCGCTTGTCTGATAAGAGCTGGAAGGCTTTCTTTCTTACATTTTCTGGACGCGTTCAACCATCTCTTGCGCAAACGCTACAAAGGCTTGCGCGCCTTTGCTGTGTAGGTCAAACACCACACCGGGCAGGCCATAGCTGGGCGCTTCGGCCAGGCGCACGTTGCGCGGGATGACGGTGTTGAACACCTTGTCGCCAAAGCGCGCCTTGAGCTGCTCACTCACCTGCTGCTGCAAGGTGATGCGCGGGTCGAACATCACGCGCAGCAGGCCGATGATGGCCAGGTCTTTGTTGAGGTTGGCGTGCACCTGCTTGATGGTGTTGACCAGATCGGCCAGGCCTTCCAGCGCAAAGTATTCGCACTGCATTGGCACGATCACGCCGTGCGCGCAGCACAGGCCATTGAGCGTGAGCAACGACAGGCTGGGCGGGCAGTCGATCAGCACAAAGTCGTAGTCCGCATCCACCGCACCCAGTGCAGTTTTGAGACGCTTTTCACGCCGCTCCAGGCTGACCATTTCCACCTCAGCGCCGGCCAACTCACGGTTGGCGGCCAAAATGTCATAGCTGCAACCCGCCTCTGCCAGCTTGGGGCTTTGCACGCGCGCCTCTGACACCGAGGCAGATTCCAGCAGCACGTCATAGACACTGAGCTCCAGCTTGCGCTTGTCCACGCCAGAACCCATGGTGGCGTTGCCTTGCGGGTCCAGGTCCACCATCAGCACACGCTGCCCCACCTTGGCCAGCCCGGCGGCCAGATTGACCGTGGTCGTGGTCTTGCCAACGCCACCTTTTTGGTTGGCAATACAGAATATTTTGGCCATGGGTGTGTCACTCAGAAAAATGGGAAACCGGATGCTTGAATTGTTTCACGTGAAACGACTGGGTCTACAAATTCACGACGACTAATTGGAGGCCGCGAGTTTGATGCCAAAACCGACCAGAAACAGCCCGGCCATCTTCTCCAGCACACGTGAAACCAGCGGGTTGGCGCGAACGCATTCGGCCAGAAAGTGGGTCAGGAGCGTGGAGCTCAGTCCGTAAAGGAAGGTCAGCACAGCAATAGTCGCCGCCATAAATGCATAAGTCACCAACCCTTGCTGACGCGCCGGGTCAACAAACAGCGGGAAAAACGCCATGTAAAACAAAATGGCCTTGGGGTTGAGCAGCGTGATCATCATCGCCTGCTTCAGGTAATGGTGCGGCTTGATCTGCAACACCGGCATCGCGCCCTGTTTGGCCAGCAACAACTTCGCGCCAAGCCACGCCAGATAGGCGGCACCCAGCCATTGCATGGCGTTGAAAACGTGGGGGTAAGCGGTCAGCAAAGCCGCCACACCGGCAATGGCTGACCACATCAGCACCTGATCGCCCAGAATCACACCCAGAGTCGCCGCCAATCCACCACGTATGCCGCCCTTGCTGGTCGATGTGATCAGTGCCAGGTTACCAGGGCCAGGAACCAGCAGAAAAACGAGAACAGTGACGACAAAAGTGGTGTAGTCGGTGGTGCCGAGCATGGGGATTGTTTGGGCGACGAAAGAAAGCGAGTTTACGTTGGAATCTTCAAAGGCAGAAAGGGCGAAATCCCCGGACGAGATACGGCCCAATGAGATGATGTTGGCCCGCAATGCCAAACCAGACCAACCGGAACCAGCCAACCAACCTTCATGGCTGCAAAGCCACCTCGAATCACAAAAAAGCTGTCATTGCGTCCCCGGATCGGCTCCAGCGTGACAACTGCGAACTTTCACGTCAAGCAAAACGGTCGCATCCAGACAATACACCGCTCAGCGGCCAAACCAGGCACGGCCAAGGGTTCCACGTGAAACACCGTCACGGATGCTGGCAAAGCAGCGATTTCATCCGCCGGGTGTTTGCCCTTCATCGCCATCCAGACGCCACCTGGCGCCAGCGCCTGCGCCGACACGCTGGTGAAATCTGTCAACGAGGCAAAGGCACGCGAACTGATCACGTTGTAATGATCGTCCAGGTTCTCTACACGCGCATGGATGCTGTGCAAGTTGGGCAACTGGAGCGCCACCGCCACCTGCTGAACAAAAGCCGCTTTCTTGGCGACCGCATCCACGCAAGACACGGTGATCTCCGGGTGGCAGATGGCAATCACCACGCCGGGCA
Source organism: Comamonadaceae bacterium CG12_big_fil_rev_8_21_14_0_65_59_15 (assembly GCA_002786915.1). GTDB lineage: Bacteria > Pseudomonadota > Gammaproteobacteria > Burkholderiales > Burkholderiaceae_C > Rhodoferax. The sequence continues at coordinate 43,459 of PCUV01000114.1, forward strand.
ACCCGGCACCCGAGCCAACATCAAGCAGGCGCATCGCTTCTTTGACTTGCCGGGCCAGCTGCCGCTGCAACGGCGCGATCACCGCCAGACTATCGAGCAGATGGTGCGTCAGCATCTCGGACGGGTCACGCACCGCCGTCAGGTTGTAGACCTTGTTCCATTTTTCAATCAGGGCCAGGTAAGCCAGCAGATCAGCAACCTGGGCATCGCTGAGCACCAAAGCGAGCTCGGCCAAACCCTGGCGAAGTGCTTTTTCCAACGTTTGCATCAGGTGGCCCCCCCAGCAGCGGCATCACCATGTTGCTGGTCACGCCGCTCAAAGCCCTTGAACCTGGTTTTCTTCAGGTGAATTGTCAGCAGGGAAATGCTCGCTGGCGTGATACCCGAAATGCGTGACGCCTGACCCAGGGTTTCCGGCTTGTGGCGGTTGAGCTTTTGCCGCGCCTCGATACTCAGGGCGCTGACCTGCATGTAGTCCAGGTCTTGCGGCAACTTCAGGTGCTCATAGTGTGCAGCGCGCTGCACGTCGTCTTTTTGGCGATCAATATAGCCTGAATATTTGGCGGCAATTTCGACCTGCTCGATCACCACGGCATCCAGCGCATCATGCTCCGAGGCCGCCCCTGATTCACGTGAAACAGCCTGCAACAATTCATCCGACCCGTATTTGCCGCCGTCCAAGGACATCAAGGATGAGTAACTCACTTCCGGGCGGCGCAATAGCTCCAACAGGTTGTACTCATGGTCAATGGCTTTGCCCAGCACCCGCTCCGACTCAGCTGCATCCAGGTTTTTGGGGCTGATCCAGATACTGCGTAGGCGCTCTGTTTCACGTGAAACAGCGTCGCGCTTGCGGCTGAATGCCTCCCAGCGCGCATCGTCCACCAAGCCCAGCTGGTGGCCCACTTCGGTCAGGCGCATGTCGGCGTTGTCTTCACGCAGCTGCAGGCGGAACTCGGCGCGGCTGGTGAACATGCGGTAAGGTTCAGAAACGCCCTGGGTGATCAGGTCATCTACCAGTACACCCAGGTAGGCTTGGTCCCGCGCAGGCAGCCAGGCGTCACCCCCGTAAGACGCCGCACCCGCCGCGCTGGCGGCCACGTTGCCACCGCCCATGGCGCGCACCTGCAAGGCGGCGTTGATGCCGGCAAACAAACCCTGCGCCGCCGCTTCTTCGTAACCCGTGGTGCCGTTGATCTGGCCGGCAAAAAACAGCCCGCCCAGCGCCTTGGTTTCAAACGACGACTTCAGCTGCGTCGGATCAAAGTAGTCGTATTCAATGGCGTAGCCAGGGCGCAAAATGTGCGCGTTTTCCAACCCCGGCATGCTGCGCACCAGCGCGTACTGAATGTCAAACGGCAAGCTGGTGCTGATGCCGTTGGGGTAATACTCGTTCGTGGTCAAACCTTCGGGCTCCAGAAAAATCTGGTGGCTGTCCTTGTCGGCAAAGCGGTTGATCTTGTCTTCCACGCTCGGGCAATAGCGCGGGCCCACGCCTTCGATCTTGCCGGTGAACATGGGGCTGCGGTCAAACCCGCTGCGGATGATGTCGTGCGTACGTGCGTTGGTGTGCGTGACCCAGCACGCCATTTGCGCCGGGTGCTGTCTGGCGCTGCCCAAAAAGCTGAATACCGGCACGGCCGGGCCGCACGGCGCGCCGCCGGGAATGCCCGTCGCGCCTTGCAACGCCATGCCATCACCAGGCTGTTCGACACACTTTGAAAATTCAATGCTGCGGCCGTCCAGCCGTGGTGGCGTACCGGTTTTCAGGCGCCCCTGCGGCAGCTTCAACTCTTTGAGCCGCGCGCTCAAGGACACGGCCGGTGGGTCTCCGGCGCGACCCGCGGCGTAGTTGTTCAAGCCCACATGAATCTTGCCGTCCAGAAACGTGCCCGCTGTCAGCACCACGGTGCTGGCCGCAAAACGGATACCGACCTGGGTCACCGCGCCCACCACCCGATCGCCTTGCACCACTAGGTCGTCCACCGCCTGCTGAAACAGCCACAGGTTGGGCTGATTCTCCAGCCGACGGCGAATGGCAGCTTTGTACAGGATGCGGTCGGCTTGGGCGCGGGTGGCGCGCACCGCCGGGCCCTTGCTGGAATTGAGGATGCGAAACTGGATGCCACCCTCGTCGGTGGCTGCCGCCATGGCCCCGCCCAGCGCGTCCACCTCTTTGACCAGATGGCCCTTGCCAATGCCGCCAATGCTGGGGTTGCAGCTCATCTGCCCCAGGGTTTCGATGTTGTGCGTCAGCAGCAGCGTGGCACAACCCATACGCGCCGCCGCCAGCGCAGCCTCGCACCCGGCGTGGCCGCCGCCGACAACGATCACGTCAAAGTGTTGTGGATAAAGCATGGAATGTCAGAGCGTGGGCGCTACAGGGTCCGTAGCGCAAGGGAGGCGATTTTACGAGCCAGCGCCAGTTCGAGCGTGGCCCGTGTGCAATTCACCCGCAGCTACACGCGCCCAACTGGCCCACTGGTTGGCTGTCGGTGCGAGGTCAGAAAGACACCGACGCACGGCAGGGCGACTGGGCCAGGCGCATGCGGTTTTGGGGCGAAAGCACGCGCGAAACTGAAGGCCAATGTACGCCAGCACCTCAGGCGCACGCATTTCGCCCAATAGCCCGGTCGCCTGACCCCGTCGCCGCGCCGTGCGTAGATAACGCCGTTTCTCGCCCTGAACATGGCCCCCAAGACCATCGCCGATAGACCCACATCAGAGGCACAATTCAACCATCCGCAACCTACCTTACACCCTCACCATGGCATCCGGAAAAATTCTTGTCGCCCAGGGCGGTGGCCCCACCGCCGTCATCAACCAATCGCTCGTCGGCGTAGCGCTTGAAGCGCGCCGCTTTGGCCAGATTGGCCACATTTACGGCGCGCACCACGGCGTGCGCGGCATCGTCGATGAAGACTTTGTCGATCTGACGCAAGAAACCAGCCACAACCTGGAGCACGTGGCCAACACCCCCAGCAGCGCGCTGGGCTCCACGCGCGACAAGCCCGACGAGGCTTACTGCCGCGAAATCTTCAAGGTGCTGCAAGCACACCAGATCGGCCACTTTTTCTACATTGGCGGCAATGATTCAAGCGACACCGTACGCATCGTCAGTCAGGAGGCGCGCGCCGCCCACTACGCGCTGCGCTGCGTGCACATTCCCAAGACCATCGACAACGACCTGGTGGGAAACGATCACACGCCGGGGTTTCCGTCCGCCGCGCGTTTTGTGGCCCAAGCCTTTGCCGGTGCCAACCTGGACAACGCCGCCCTGCCCGGCGTCTATGTGGGCGTGGTGATGGGACGCCACGCGGGTTTTCTGACGGCAGCGTCCGCCCTGGGCAAAAAATTCCCGGACGACGGCCCGCACCTGATCTATCTGCCCGAGCGCACCTTTGACCTGACGCAATTCTTAAGCAACGTCAAGACCATGTACGAGCGCCACGGCCGCTGCGTGGTGGCCGTGTCAGAGGGCATCCACGACGCACGCGGCACGCCCATTGCCGCGCTGCTGGCCAAAGAGATGGAGCACGACGCGCACGGCAACGTGCAGCTCTCGGGCAACGGCGCACTGGCCGACCTGCTGTGCGAAGAGATCAAGTCCAAGCTGAAGATCAAGCGCGTGCGCGGCGACACCTTTGGCTACCTGCAACGCAGTTTCATTGGTTGTGTTTCAGACGTCGATCAGCGCGAAGCGCGCGAGGTGGGCGAAAAAGCGGTGCAGTTTGCCATGTGGGGCACACGCGACGGCTCCGTGGCCATCAAGCGCACCGGCTTTTATTCGGTCGATTACGAACTGCTGCCATTGGAAGAAGTGGCTGGCAAAACGCGCGTGATGGAAGATGAATTCATCGCCGCCAACGGCACCGACGTGACCGACGCGTTTCGGCTCTATCTGCGCCCGCTGCTGGGCTCGGGCATGCCCGACGCGTTCCGGTTGCGGCACAACCCGGTGGCACGGGTGCTCAAGCCCTGAGCCGGACAAGCTGAAAACAATGGCCCCGGTTTTGCTTCCTCTCCTGCTGGGGCAGCGACGGGGGCCGACTTGCCACCGGCATCCGATCCAAGGCGAGCCCCCATCCCAACCTTCCCCCATAGAGGGAAGGAGCAATTTATCCACAGCACCCGAATTCTTCGCTCGATTTGCAACGACGCAATGCGCCTGGCAATGCCGCCAGAAGGGGGATATTTGTGATTTCCGCATCTCTTAGTGACTAAGGGCCCACTACTTGCTATTTTTTATAGAGCTGCCAACGCTTTAAGCTAAGGGGTTTGAGACACTTTTACTTTACAATAGTGCACGACACCCGGCACATGCTGGCAACCCCTGGCCAGCAAGATCAGCGCCGCTGGGTTAGCATTGTCGCTAAGGGCTCTCAGCCTGTCCCACCCTCTTGTCCAGGAAATTGAATGAAACTGTATTACTCACCCGGTGCCTGTTCTCTTTCACCCCACATCGTACTGAAAGAGAGCGGGCTGGCTTTTGAGGCCGTTGCCGCACCCACCAAAACGCACAAGCTTGCCGACGGCACCGATTACTACACCATCAACCCGCTGGGCTATGTGCCGTTCTTGGCGCTGGACGACGGCCGCACCCTTCACGAAGGCCCGGCCATCGTGCAATACCTGGCCGACTTGGTGCCAGAGAAAAAACTGGCACCCCCCAATGGCAGCTGGGAACGCTACAAGTTGCAGGAATGGCTCAACACCATTGGTACCGAATTGCACAAAGGCTTTTCCCCTCTGTTCACGCCGGGCATGCCCGACGAGGCCAAGGCGCTGGCCAAAACGCGCCTGGAAGGTCGGCTGAAATGGGTAGACGGCGAGCTGGCCGGAAAGAATTACCTCTTGGGCGACACCTTCACCGTGGCTGACGCGTATCTGTTTGTGGTGGTCGGCTGGGGCAAGTATGTAGGCATTGACATTGCCAACTTGCCCCATCTGGGTGCCTTCATGGCGCGGGTGGCGGCACGTCCGGCAGTGCAAGACGCCCTGCGCGCTGAAGGCCTGCTTAAATCGTAATCCGGAACCTCACCATGACGTTTGAAAACCGGGGCCCTATGCAGGCCCAGGCCGCTGTGGCCAGCCGCACTTCTTTCAATCAACCGCCGGTGGTGGTGCCAGAGTATCTGGAGCAAACCTACTGGTGGGCCTACACCCACCCCAACGCCGTGCGGGTGTTTGAGCGCCAGTGGCTGGTGAACCTGATTCTGTGGGGCAATTTCTCACGCCTGCGCGACCTGGCCCTCGACGAGCTGAGCGACGCGGTCAACGGTCGTCTGCTACAGGTGGCCTGCGTCTATGGCAACTTCTCTGAAAAACTGGTCGAGCGCCTGGGCCCGGACGGCCATCTGGACATCATCGACGTGGCACCGGTACAAATCAAGAACATGCACCAGAAGCTGCGTGACAAACGCCAGGTCACGATCTCGCAGCAAGATGCGTCGCGTATGCACTTTGACGACGCCAGCCACGACGCCACCTTGGTGTTCTTTCTGTTGCACGAGATGCCCGAGGATGTGCGCCGCAAGACCGTGGCCGAAGCCCTGCGCGTGACCAAGCCCGGCGGCAAGGTGGTGTTTGTCGATTACCACCGCCCGGTGGGCATCAACCCGTTTCGCTACATCATGGTGCCGATTCTGACCACTCTGGAGCCGTTTGCCATGGACCTGTGGAACGGGCAGATTGCCGACTGGTTGCCGACTCAGTACCAGCAGGTGCCGCTACAAAAAGAGGCCTATTTTGGCGGTCTGTACCAGAAAGTGGTGCTGACCAAGCCGAAGGACTGACAAGGCCGGGCAACCGGCAGATGTCCACGTATCTTTTGACGTGCATCAAGTAACAATCTGTGCATGGTGCGCACAAACCTAGGGTTGACCCTAAAATCCGGCCCTCGTTGGCCCCCATCCGGATCATTTTGAAAGCTCCTTCCACCCTCACGTTTGACAAACTTGGTTGCTCCAAGGGCGGGCGCGAGCTGTTCAAAAATGTCGATTGCACGCTCACGTCGGGCCGCTGGCTTTACGTGGCGGGTGCCAACGGCGTTGGCAAAACCAGCCTGTTGCGCATGGTATGCGGACTGGCTTCCATCGGCGCCGGCGACATCTTGTGGAACGGCAAACCCATCCATTCGCAGACCGACGCCTACCACCAGGATTTATGTTACCTGGGGCACCTCAATGGCCTGCAAGAGTCCATGACGGTCGAAGAAAACCTGGCCTTCACCACCGCGCTGGCCGGGCGCGCCCTGAACCCCCATCGCAGCAAGGACGTGCTGGCCCGCTTTGGCCTGCGCGGGCGCTCCCAACAACTGGTGCGCCACCTGTCGCAAGGCCAGAAGCGTCGCGTGGCGCTGTCGCGCCTGGCGCTGAGTCCGGCGCGGTTGTGGGTGTTGGACGAACCCTACGTGGCCATGGATGAAGGCGGCGTGAAGATGCTGGCTGACATGATTGCCGACCATCTGAAAGACGGCGGCCTTGCCGTGGTAACGAGCCACCAAAAGGTGCCGATCGGCGACATCGCGCCGCACATGCTGGAGCTGCAAGCACGATGAGCCGATCCCTGCCCGCCATGGCGCTGCCGCAGGTCATGCTGGCCGTGCTCAAACGCGAAATTGCACTGGGCATGCGCCAAAAAGGCGAGGTGCTGACCCCGTTGATGTTTTTCATGGTGGTGACCAGCCTGTTCCCGCTGGGCGTGGGCGCCGAAACCAATCTGTTGTTGCGCATGGCGCCGGGCATTTTGTGGGTCAGCGCGTTACTGGCGGCCATGCTGAGTTTGCAGCGCATGTTTGCCACCGATTACGCCGACGGCTCGCTGGAACAGATGGTTCTGTCATCCACCCCGCTGGGCTTGCTGGTGCTATCTAAAGCGCTGGCGCACTTTCTGACCTCTGGCCTGCCACTGGTGCTGATTGCGCCGGTGCTGGGCTTGCAGTTTGGTCTGGACGGACGTGCGCTGGGGCTGCTGGTGTTGACGCTGCTGTTGGGCACGCCTACGCTCAGCCTGATCGGCAGCATCGGCGCGGCGCTGACCTTGGGCGTACGCGGCGCAGGGGTTTTGCTTTCCTTATTGATCTTGCCGCTTTACATTCCAGTGCTTATTTTTGGCGCGGGTGCGGTAGAGGCCGATGCCGCCGGGCTGGGTATCGGCGGGCACTTGTCGCTGTTGGCTGCATTGCTGGTGCTGTCACTGTTCTTTTCGCCGATGGCTACGTCGGCCGCTTTAAGGATCTCGCTGGAATGAAATCATCCGATATTCACTGGTTCAAGTTTGCAGCGCCACAAAACTTTTACTTTTTGGCCGGCAAGATGTGGCCATGGTTTGCCGGTCTGGCGACCATTCTGACCGTTGTCGGGCTGTACATCTCGTTTTTTGTCGCGCCGGTCGACGCGCAACAGGGTCAGGGTTACCGCATCATCTTTGTGCACGTGCCGGCTTCGCAACTGTCGATGTTCATTTACCTGGTGATGGCCGGTTGGGCGGGCTTTGGTCTGGCGTTCAACACGCGCCTGTCGGGCATGATGGCAACCGCGCTGGCCCCGACGGGCGCCCTGTTTGCGTTTTTGTCACTGGTCACCGGCGCCCTGTGGGGCAAACCGATGTGGGGCGCCTGGTGGGTGTGGGACGCGCGCCTGACTTCCGAACTCATTTTGCTGTTTCTTTACCTGGGTTTTATGGCACTGCAGGCATCCATCGATGACCCGCGCCGCGCCGACAAAGCGGGGGCCGTGCTGGCGCTGGTGGGCGCAGTCAATGTGCCAATCATTTATTTTTCGGTCAAATGGTGGAACACCTTGCACCAGGGGGCTTCGGTGTCCATGAAAGGCAGTTCCATGGCCAGCACCATGCTGACGGGCATGCTGATCATGGTGGTGGCGTTCTGGATGTATGCCATTGCCATCATTTTGCTGCGCGTGCGCAGCATCATCCTGGAACGTGAACGCCATACCGAGTGGGTACAAAACACAGTGAGGGCCGAATATGCAGTGGAATAGTGTGTCCGAGTTTCTCGACATGGGCGGCTACGCCCTGTACGTGTGGGGCAGTTTTGGCTGCACCGCACTGGTGGCGGTGTTTGAAATCTGGCAAGTGCGCTCGCAACGCCGCGCTGTTTTACGAAACCTTTCCAACGATCTCGGGTCGAACGCCGACTTAAAGGAGTCCTGACACATGAAACCCCGTCATAAACGTGCCGCCATCATCATCGGCGGTGTGGCAGCCGTTGGTGTTGCCGCCTACTTTGTGCTGAACGCCTTCAACAGCAGTCTGGTGTTCTTTTTTACCCCCACCCAGGTTGCCGCAGGCGAAGCGCCCCAGAACCGCGCCTTTCGCGTTGGCGGCATGGTCAAAGAAGGTTCTGTCAAACGTGACAACCTGACCGTGTCGTTCATCGTCACCGACACCGCCAAGGAAGTGCCGGTGGCTTACACCGGCATCCTGCCCGACCTGTTCCGCGAAGGCAAGGGCGTGGTAGCGCAGGGTAAGCTCGACAATACGGGGCATTTCACCGCCTCAGAAGTGCTGGCCAAGCACGATGAAAACTACATGCCCCCCGAGGCGCAACACGCCATGGACCAGGCCCAGCTCGAAAAAGCTGCCAAATCACTCAAATAGGACACCCCACCATGATTCCTGAAATTGGACATTTCGCGCTGATTCTGGCCATGCTGGTGGCGCTCACCATGGGCCTGCTCAGCATTGCTGGTGGCCAGCAAGGTCGCCCTGACTGGATGGCGTTGGCGCGCCCGGGTGCACAGGCGCTGTGGGTGTTGGTGGGTATTTCGTTCCTGTGTCTGGCCTGGTCGTTTTACTCCAACGATTTCTCGGTGCAATACGTCGCCCAGAACTCCAACAGCAAATTGCCCACCATCTATCGCTTTGCGGCCGTGTGGGGTGGCCATGAAGGTTCGCTGCTGCTGTGGTTGCTGATGTTATGTACCTGGATGATGGGCATCTCGCTTTTTTCACGCCAGTTGCCAGACGTGATGGTATCGCGCGTGCTGGGTGTGATGGCGCTGGTGGCGGTGGGTTTCCTGCTGTTCATGCTGATCACTTCCAGCCCGTTCAACCGCCTGGTGGATATTCCCGCCGACGGGCGTGACCTGAATCCCTTGCTGCAAGACCCGGGGCTGGTGTTTCACCCCCCCATGCTCTACATGGGCTATGTGGGAATGTCGGTGCCGTTTGCCTTTTCAATCGCTGCCCTGCTCAACGGCCGTCTCGACGCCGCCTGGGCGCGCTGGACGCGCCCCTGGGCCACTGCCGCCTGGATCTGCCTGACCATTGGCATCGCCATGGGATCGTGGTGGGCCTATTACGAACTGGGCTGGGGCGGCTGGTGGTTCTGGGACCCGGTTGAAAACGCTTCTTTCCTGCCCTGGCTGGTAGGTACCGCGCTGATCCATTCGCTGGCGGTAACTGAAAAGCGTGGCTTGTTCCGCAACTGGACCATCATGCTGTCGCTGATCTGCTTTTCACTGAGCCTGCTGGGAACCTTCCTGGTGCGCTCGGGTGTGCTGACATCGGTGCACGCGTTCGCCTCTGACCCCAAACGCGGTGTGTTCATTTTGCTGTTCTTGGTGGTGGTGATCGGCAGCTCGCTGGTGCTGTTTGCCGCGCGCGCCGGCAAAGTGCGTTCTGGCGGCGCATTTCAACTGGTGTCACGCGAGACCTTTTTGCTGGTGAACAATGTGTTGCTCACCACGGCGGCGGCGGCCGTTTTGCTGGGTACCTTGTATCCGTTGATCATTGATGCCCTGAACCTGGGCAAACTCTCGGTAGGCCCGCCGTACTTCAACAGCGTGTTTGCCCCCATCATGATGCCGGTGCTGTTCTTCATGGTGGTGGGCTCGTTTGCCCGCTGGAAGAGCGACACCTTAGCAGGTCTTACCAAAAAACTCAGTCCGATCGGCGTTGCCGCACTGGTGCTGGGCTGCGCTGCACCGTTCCTGGCCGGCTCCTGGTCACCGCTGGTGGCCCTGGGCCTGACGCTGGCTTTCTGGATCATTCTGGCCTCTGTTGTGCAAATGACTCGCCAGATCAAGGACACCGTCAACTGGAAGTCCACCCCCATTGCCTACTGGGGCATGCACGTGGCACACATCGGCATTGCGGTGTGTGTCATCGGCATCACCATGGTTAAAGGCTACGAAACTGAAAAAGACGTGCGCATGGCCATGGGCGACACGGTCGAGGTGGGTGGCTACACGTTCAGGTTGCTCGGCATCGAGCAAAAGCGCGGGCCCAACTACAACGCCGATGTCGGTGTCGTCGAGCTCAGCAAGAACGGCAAAATCTTGCGCACACTACACCCCGAAAAACGCGCTTATTTCTCATCGACCATGCCGATGACCGAAGCAGCTATCGACACCGGTATTACCGGTGACGTGTATGTGTCGCTGGGTGAGAAGTTGGACAACACCGACAAACCCGCCTGGGCGGTACGCGTGTACCACAAACCTTTTGTACCGTGGATCTGGGTAGGCTGCCTGTTCATGGCACTGGGCGGCAGCATGGCAGCGCTGGACAAGCGCTACCGCAAGAAGCTGGCGGCCAAACTGACCCATGCCGATCTCAAGGGTATGGCGGTATGAAAAAGGCCTACATTCCGCTGGCTATCTTTGCCGTGCTGGTGGCGTTTCTGGGCATTGGCCTGACGCTCAACCCGCGTGAAATTCCCTCACCGCTGATCGGTAAACCAGCACCTGACTTCACCGCGCCGGTGCTGGACAACCCGGCGTTGACAGTGACCAAGCAAGACATGCTGGGCAAGGTGTGGTTGCTTAACACCTGGGCATCGTGGTGTGTGGCTTGCCGCGAAGAACATCCCTTGCTGGTGGAATTTGCCAAGACCAAAACGATTCCGATCGTTGGACTGGACTACAAGGACAAGGACGCCGACGGTTTGAAATGGCTGGCGCGCTACGGCAACCCTTACGACGTGGCCATCGCCGACCGCGATGCCAAGATTGGCATCAACTTCGGCGTCTATGGTGTCCCGGAAAGCTTCCTGATCGACAAGGCCGGGATCATCCGCTACAAGCAGATTGGCCCCTTCACAGAAGAAGCAATCCGCGACAAACTGATCCCTCTGGTGCGGGAACTGCAAAAATGAAATTCTGGCTCACTCTTTTTTTGTGCTGGCAAGCGATCAGCTTTTCGCACGCCGCTGAAGCACCTGCACTGGCTGATGACCCGGTGGTGGAACAGCGCCTGATCGCCATCGCTGAAGATTTGCGTTGCCTGGTTTGTCAAAATGAGTCACTGGCAGGATCGCGTGCAGACCTGGCCAACGACTTGCGCCGCGAAGTGCGCGAGCTCATCAAATCGGGCAAGTCCGACGCTGAAATCAAGGACTTTCTGGTCAGCCGTTATGGTGACTTTGTGTTGTACAAGCCACCCGTTAAACCCACCACTTGGCTACTGTGGTTCGGCCCGCTGCTGCTGCTGCTGGGCGCCATCTGGCTATTGATCAGAACCATCCGGCAAACGCAAGCCGGTAGCAAAAATCCCGAAGTCCTTGATCCCGCCCAACGCGCCAAGGCCCAAGCCCTTCTTCAAGAGACTGACTCCCAAAAATGAATGCTTTTATTGCCATCGCAGTGCTGATGACACTGCTTGTGATTGCGTGGATAGCCTACGCCTTGCTTCGTACCCAAAAGGGTAACGGTGTTTCCAGCGAACGTCTGAATGCAGAAATCCACCGCGACCAGCTCAAGGCACTTGAAAACGACCTGGCGCGCGGCGTCATCAGCCAGCAAGACTTTGAAACCACGCGCGACGAACTGCAACTGCGCCTGCTCGATGACACCCAAAGTTATGAGGCAACCACCACAGCTGGGCGCGGTAGCTTCTGGACACCCAGGCGCACCAGTTTGGCCATCGCCGTGACCCTGCCTGTATTGGCGCTGGGTTTTTATTGGCAACTGGGCGCACCCGGGGCCATCAACCCGGTCGCTGCCAACCGCTTTGAAGACCCTCAAATCCGGCAAATGGTCGAATCTCTGGAGGCCAAACTCAAAGCCAACCCAAACAATCCAGAAGGATGGGCCATGCTGGCGCGCTCCTACAAGATCATGGGCCGTCTGGATGACGCAGAGCAAACCTTTCAAAAAGTGGGCGATGCAATCAACACCAACCCCGATCTGATGGTGGAGCTGGCAGACCTGATAGCCCTGAAAGCAAACAGTGAAATTGAAGGCAAGCCACTGGAACTGGTTAACAAGGCTTTGCAAATCAACCCGAAGCACCCCATGGGCTTGATGATGTCGGGTGTGGCGGCCTATCGTCGCGCCGATTTCAAGATGGCTGTTGCTGAATGGGAAAAGTTACTCGCCATCCTGGAACCAGGCTCGCCTGACGCCCAGCAGGTGCAAGGCAATATTGACGACGCCCGCGCCCAAGCGGGAATGCCAGGTGCCGTAGCCAACAATCAAGCTGGAATGCTGCCCCCTGTCAGCGCTGAAGCCGCAGCAAACACCAGCCCCGAGATGGTCAACCAGATGGTTGATCGCCTTGCTGCGCGCCTGAAAGACAACCCGGGCGACCTGCCTGGCTGGGCACGTCTGGCACACGCCTACAAGGTACAGGGCCGCCTGCAGGACGCTTCACAGGCCTATGCTAAAACTGGCAAACTGCTTGATACCGATGCCGAAGTAATGCTGCAGTACGCTGACGTTTTGGCCATGCTGGCCAACAACAACCTCAGTGGAAAGCCATTCGATTTGATCCAGAAAGCGCTCAAGCTCGACCCAAAAAATGGCATGGCCTTGATGATGGCCGGGCAAGCATCATACAAGGCAGCTGATTACAGAAAGGCTATCGGTTACTGGGAACGTGTGCTTGCGGTGCTCCCCCCCAACTCACCCGATGTGGCTCAGGTACAGGCAGAAATTGCCGACGCCAAGGCAAAAATTGGCCAGCCTTGAATTTTTACTACTCAAGCCAGACCCTAGGCTTCTTTGGTCTGGTTTTTTTTGTCTAAATCACTTCTTTATAAACCTGTTGATAATTTCTATGGAATGAGCTAGTTATCCACAGATTTTTTCACGATATCATGCTTATCCAGAAAACACGAACATGCCAAAGCCACTGCGTCCACAGTCGGTTACAGCAGCTAACTTATTGATTTAATAATAAAATAGTCACTTATCCCAGCTTTTCAGCCGAGCTTATCTACTACGACTATCTTTTAAAAATTTAAAAGACAATAAAGAAGCCCGAACAACACATCCTCTGTCACCAATTTTTTTATTCTTGTGCACAAAGCAAAATTTGATCGGCAATCCCTTGTTTAGACTGTCCATCAAGTAAGATTTGCCTCTGGCGAACTGTCCGCTTCACCCTCATTTTGAACAAATCTCCACGTGTCTGACTCCTTCGACATCAAAAGTGCGCAACTGCCTGCCATGGCGCTTTTGCTCAAGTCTGCCAATGTAGTGACCGTGTGCAAGGAACTCTTGCTGACCTACGGTCCAGGAGGTGAAACGCCCGACTTTTTCGACCACGACGCGTTGGTGGTTGATTGCTCCAGACTCAAAGGCGATGGTGCTTGCTTCAACCTGCAATTTTTGCAACAAACTTTAATCGAATGCCGCTTGCACCCCATCGGTATCCGTGGCGCAAACGCTACGCTGTTGCAGCTGGCACAGCAACTTGGCTGGCTCCAGGTGTCAGACGAGCTGGTTCGGACCAAGTCATCTGTAGCAGTTAGACCACCTGCGCAGCGCACGGTAGAAGTCGTCAAGGAGGTGGTCCGTGAGGTTGTTCGTGAGGTTCCAGGGCCAACCACCCTAATCGTGGACAAACCCGTGCGTTCGGGCCAGAAGATTTATGCCCGTGGCGGCGACCTGGTGTTGTTGGCGATGGTCAATCAAGGCGGTGAAGTCATTGCTGATGGCCATATTCATGTGTACGCACCGCTGCGCGGCAAAGCCATGGCTGGGGCCAGTGGTAACACCCAGGCGCGTATTTTTTCGATCTGTTTGGAGCCTGAGCTGATTTCAATTGCAGGCGTTTACCGCACCAGTGAACATGCACTGCCAACATCCATTCAAGGTCAAGCGGCGCAGGTTCGCCTGAGTACAGACGGTCAGGAAAAGCTGCTGTTTGAAGCACTGGTTTCATAGTTTTCATTTTTTTTGATTCAAGGTAAACCATTTTCATGACAAAAATTATCGTAGTGACCTCTGGTAAAGGTGGCGTTGGCAAGACCACCACCAGTGCCAGTTTTGCCACCGGCCTGGCGCTGCGCGGTCACAAGACCGCCGTGATTGACTTTGACGTGGGTCTGCGTAACCTCGACCTGATCATGGGCTGCGAGCGCCGTGTGGTGTATGACCTGATTAACGTGATCCACAACGAGGCCAACCTGAATCAAGCCCTCATCAAGGACAAGCAGTGCGACAACCTATTTGTGTTGGCTGCCTCGCAAACGCGCGACAAGGACGCGCTGACGCAGGACGGGGTTGAAAAGGTCTTGAACGACCTGGCAGCGATGGACTTTGAATACATTGTTTGTGATTCGCCCGCCGGCATAGAAACCGGCGCCTTGATGGCGATGCATTTTGCCGACGAGGCGCTGGTGGTTACCAACCCAGAGGTGTCTTCGGTGCGTGACTCTGACCGCATTCTGGGTATTTTGGCGAGCAAGACCAAGCGTGCCATGCAGGGCCAGGATCCCGTCAAAGAACACTTGCTGATCACGCGTTACAACCCGTCGCGCGTCAACCAGGGGCAGATGTTGTCGTTGCAAGACATTCAGGATATTTTGCGTATCAAGCTCATTGGTGTTATTCCTGAGAGTGAGACCGTATTGCAGGCCTCCAACCAGGGCGTGCCAGCGGTACACCTGCAAGGCAGCGACGTATCAGAAGCCTATAAAGACGTGGTGGACCGCTTTTTGGGCGAAGACAAACCGATGCGTTTTACCGAGCCGCCCAAGCAAGGTTTGTTCAAGCGGCTGTTCGGGGGAAAGTAACGCCATGTCTTTCTTTTCATTTTTTCTGGGTGAGAAAAAAAAGACCGCCAGCCTGGCCAAGGAGCGTCTGCAAATCATCTTGGCGCACGAGCGCAGTGGGCGCAATCCGGCCGAGCCCGATTATCTGCCCGATCTACAGCGTGAGTTGATCGCCGTCATCAGTAAATACGTCAAGATCAATCCGCAGGACATCAAGGTGAATCTGGAACGCCAAGACAACCTTGAAGTGCTTGAGGTCAAGATCGAGTTGCCCGACGCGCGCTGACGCGTGCTGACGCGCGCACTGCCGCAGTTCCAAGCATGTCAAATATGCGCTGTCACTATATTGACCAAACGGCAAGCGTATGAAGACCAAAAGACTCGACGCCATTGACGCCCTGCGCGGTGTGGCCATGCTCTGGATGACGTTTTTTCATCTGGTTTTTGATCTGCAGACGCTTGGCTTATGGCAGCAGGACTTTTACCGTGACCCGTTCTGGACCACACAGCGCACGCTTATCGTCAGCCTGTTTCTGGCCTGTGCCGGCATGGGGCAGGCGGTGGCGCTGGTGCAGCAACAAAGCTGGGCCCGGTTTTGGCGGCGCTGGCTGCAAATAGCGGGTTGCGCGGCGCTGGTCAGCGTGGGCTCGTGGTGGATGTTTCCACGCAGCTGGATTTACTTCGGCGTGCTGCACGGTCTGCTGCTGCTGTTGCCTCTGGCGCGCTGGGCGGGGGGTTGGTCAACACCGCGCCTGGTGGTGCTGGGAGGCTTGGCAATTGCATCAAAATGGATAGCTGAATACGCTTTATCCAGCTGGGCCGGAGTTGATTTTGTTGCAATATTCAACGCACCGGGCCTGAACATTTTCGGCTGGATCACACGCAAACCAGTCACCGAGGACTATGTACCGGTGTTCCCCTGGTTGGGTGTGGTGCTGTGGGGCGTGGTGGCGTACCGGGTGCTGCCATGGGCAAACTGCGGTTGGGCACCTCAAGGTCTGGCCCGATTGGGACGCTGGAGTTTGAGCTACTACATGCTGCACCAGCCGGTGCTGTTGGGGCTGTTGACGGCATGGGTTTGGCTGCGTCAGCAAGGAGCCTGATTTGATTCACAGCCCCAACGTCTGCCAAACTTGTTCTACCCGGGCGGTGACCTCCGGACTCATGGTCAGCGGCCTACCCCATTCGCGCGTGGTCTCGCCAGACCATTTGTTGGTGGCATCCAGACCCATCTTGCTGCCCAGGCCGGCCACCGGTGAGGCAAAGTCCAGGTAATCAATCGGCGTGTTGTCGGCCAACAGCGTGTCGCGCGTCGGGTCCATGCGGGTGGTGATGGCCCAGATCACTTCCTGCCAGTTGCGCACATTCACGTCGTCATCGACCACCACAATGAACTTGGTGTACATGAACTGTCGCAAAAAGCTCCAGATGCCAAACATGATGCGCCGCGCGTGGCCGGGATAGGCTTTTTTGATGCTGACCACCGCCATGCGGTAACTGCAGCCCTCGGCGGGCAGGTAAAAGTCGGTGATCTCGGGGTATTGGCGCTGTAGCAGCGGCACAAACAGTTCGTTCAAGGCCAGCGCCAGCATGGCTGGCTCGTCCGGCGGCTTGCCGGTGTAGGTGGAGTGGTAAATAGGGTTGCGCCGTTGCGTGATGCGGTCGATGGTGAACACCGGAAACTCGGCAATTTCGTTGTAGTAACCGGTGTGGTCGCCAAACGGGCCTTCCAGGGCGTGCTCAAAACCGGTCTTGTGTGCGGCATCGGGCTGAATGTGGCCTTCGAGCACGATCTCGGCGAAGGCGGGCACACGCAGGTTGCTGCCCAGTGCCCGGGTCACCTCGGTGCGGCTGCCACGCAGCAGTCCGGCAAACTGGTATTCGCTCAAGCTGTCGGGCACTGGGGTGACCGCGCCCAGCATGGTGGCCGGGTCGGCGCCCAGCGCGACACACACCGGGTAGGGTTGGCCGGGGTTTTGCGCGGCGTGGTCACGGAAATCGAGCGCGCCGCCACGGTGTGCCAGCCAACGCATGATGACCTGGTTTCGGCTGATGACTTGCTGGCGGTAGATGCCCAGGTTTTGCCGCGCCTTGTGCGGCCCCTGGGTGATGACCAGGCCCCAGGTGATGAGTGGCGCCACATCACCCGGCCAGCAGTGCTGAACGGGCAGTTTGGCCAAATCCACGTCTGCACCTTCCCACACCAGATCCTGGCACGGTGCACTGCTGAGTTCTTTGGGCGACATGCTCCACAGTGTTCTGACCAGACTGCGCATGCCGATAAATTCCTTGAAGCCCTTGGGCGCTTCGGGCTCTTTCAGACTGGCCAGCACATGGCCAAACTGGCGCAGTTCACTCACATCGCTGACACCCATGCCCAGCGCCACGCGGTGTGTGCTTCCAAACAGGTTGCCCAGCACCGGTATGCGGTGGCCGGTAGGGTGCTCAAACAGCAAGGCCGGCCCAGCGGCGCGCAGCGAGCGGTCGCAGAGTGCGGTCATTTCCAGGTGGGGCGAAACCTGCGCCTGCACGCGCTTGAGCTCGCCCAATTGTTCAAGCTGGGTGATGAAGTCTCTCAGGTCCCGGTAGGCCACGGTGTTTTCTCTCAGAGTGAGTGAGTTAATTGGGGTCAGTTAATTGGAGTTAATTGGGGTCTGACCCCAATTATTTGAGACCACCCCAGCGTGGCGCATCGGGTTGCGGCAAGCCCAGCAGGTCGATGACGCGGCTGACGCTGTGATCCACCAGCTCGGTAATGGTCTGCGGGCGTTGGTAGAACGCGGGCACCGGCGGAAAAATGATGCCACCCATCTCGGTCACACTGGTCATGTTGCGCAGGTGCGCCAGGTTCAGCGGGCTTTCACGCACCATCAAAATCAAGCGGCGGCGCTCCTTGAGCATCACATCGGCGGCGCGTGTGATCAGGTTGTCTGACAGACCCTGCGCGACAGCGGCCAGGGTGCGCATGGAGCACGGCGCAATCACCATGCCGTCGCATTGGAACGAGCCGCTGGCAATGGCCGCACCCACGTCGTGCACCGGATAGACCCTATCGGCCAGCGCCTCAATTTCCTTGCGGGGTGTATCGAGCTCTTGCTGCACATTGCGCCAGCCCGCATCCGACACCACCAGGTGCGTTTGCACACCGTCTATGGCGCGCAGCATGTGCAGCAGGCGCACCCCATAGACGGCACCACTGGCGCCTGCGATGGCAACAGCAAAGCGCTTTAAGTGTGCCTGTGGGAGCGACTTGGATGCCGGGTCGTGGCCCGGCATGACAACACTTTCCATCGCGTCAACGCGGGTTCAAACCGCCCAGGCGCGACTTGAATTGCGCGCGCACCTGCGCCAACACATGGCGTGGATGCAACTGCGCCAGGTTGAACACCGGCAGCTCGATGGCGTCGATGGTGTTTTTGACCAGCAAGCCCAGCTCGGTGTCACCTTCCATGGCCAGACGGCGGTTGAAAAAGAGCGTGTCGGGGTCTTCCTTGCGTTGCGCCAGTAGGACAAAGTCATTGGCGCTGGCACTGATGGTCAAGTCGGCAGCGCCCGGATTGCGGCAAGCCACAAAGCGGCTGCCACGCCATTCAAAGTCAAACGTCCAGTGTGCGTCGGTCACGCACAGGCGCAGCTTTTTGCCAAGCAACAGTTGCGTCACGTCAGACGCCAGTTTCTTGGCCAAGGCCACGTTCAGGCCGGTGACAAACAGCAGCGAGCCGGGGTAGGCGGGCAGTCGGCCAAGCATCTGGCCGACGGGTTGGGGGATCAGAAAAGGGGTGCTGGTCATGTGAGATTCCTTGTCCGTGCGGTGCATGGTCTACAGCCGCAGCTTAAACCAGTTCCAGCCCCGGCTTGGCGTGCCAGTAGCCGTTGCAGGCTTGCGCGGGCATCAGTGGTTGCAATTCTGCATTGGCGGCAGAGGCGTCGAGCTGTCCCGTCATCACACCCTGAAACAGCTCAAGGATGCGCACAGTGTGTTGCGATTGCGGACTGATGCGCACCACATCGACACCCAACGCCTGCATGGAACGCAGCTCGGGCAGCAGGTTGTGCACGCGCGCGGACTGGGTCTGGATGCCGTTGAGCACCAAAAAAGCCTCGTCCTCTTGCGTGCGCATGAGCAGGCCGTCCGGGTGCTCCAGGCACTTGAACTGGCAGTCGTCCTTGGGCAGGTTGCAGTGGCGCGCGGTAAAGCAGCGCGCTGAAAACGCCAGCGGCATGCGACCGTAAGCAAACACTTCGGTTTGCACCTCTGCGGGT
This sequence comes from Comamonadaceae bacterium CG12_big_fil_rev_8_21_14_0_65_59_15, assembly GCA_002786915.1. GTDB lineage: Bacteria > Pseudomonadota > Gammaproteobacteria > Burkholderiales > Burkholderiaceae_C > Rhodoferax. Next base: position 62,687 of record PCUV01000114.1, read on the forward strand.
TTGCCGCTTTGCATCAGCGCCAGATCGTCGCGACTCATTTCCAGCGGCATCACCCAGCGGTGGATGCCCAGTGGTGCGAGCCATTGCAAAGTGGGCAAGTTATAAATATTCAGGTGCGGCCCGGCGACAAAGCGCGCCTTGCCTTCCAGGCAATGCAGCGCGCCCATGTCGTTGGCTTCCACCATGAACTGGCCGTTGTCGGCAATCTTGTGCAGCACCGTCACGTCGGCACCCGATTCGATCAGCACCTGGGTGGACAGCACCACTTCTTTGCCCGCGTCGCGCAGCGCGGCGGCAATGTCAAACCAGTCGGCCAGGCGCACCTCGTGGCGGCGCGAGCACACGGCTTCGCCCAAATAAACAATGTCCACCGGGCTGGCGGCCACGGCTTCATAAAAGGCCAGCACCTCGTCGCGTGGCCAGTAATACAGAATGGGACCTAAAGCTAATTTCATAGAGGAGTTTTTAGTTGTTAGCTACCAATCGTTAGTTTTTAGTCGTTAGCTGAACTCAAAATTACCAACTACCAACTATTAACTTGGGACTTAGGACTTTACTTCCAGGGCCGGTGGTAGGCACCCAACGTGTGTTGTTGGCCTTCGGCTACCTTGTCCAGGTCGCTGAACCAGGCCGGCTTGGCACTGTAGCGGTGCGGGTTGTCGCGGCAACTGTCGATGGCGGCGCGCCACACTTTGGTGACCTGCGCCACATAGGCCGGGCTGCGCTGGCGGCCTTCGATCTTGATGGCGCGCACGCCAATCTTCATCAGCTCGGGCAGCAGCGACAACGTGTTTAGACTGGTGGGCTCTTCAATCGCGTAGTAGTTGTGGTCTTCACCCACGTCAAAGCGGCCTTTGCACAGCGTGGGGTAACCAGCGTTTTCGCCCGGTGCGTAGCGGTCAATCAACACGCCGTTGAGGCGCGACTCGCGGCCCTTTGGCGTTTCCACCCAGCGCACTGCCTTGGGTGGCGAGCACACACCGTTGGTGTTGGGGGCTTCGCCGGTAACGTAGCTCGACAGCGCACAACGGCCTTCGACCATCACGCACAGGCTGCCAAAGCCGAACACTTCAATTTCAATTTTGGTTTTTTCCAGTACCTGCTGCACCTGCGCTAGCGACAGCACGCGTGGCAGCACGGCGCGCGCAATGCCAAAGTGCTGGTAATAAAAGTCCAGCGCCTCGTAGTTGGTGGCCGAACCCTGCACCGACAGGTGCAGGCGCAGTTGCGGTTGGTGTTTGACGGCATAAGCCATCATGCCGGTGTCGGCCAGGATGACGGCATCCACACCACTGTGCGCAGCCCGATCGACCGCTCGTTGCCACAAGTCGGCCTTGGCCGCTTGCGGGTAGGTGTTCAGCGCCACAAACACCTTGCGGCCACGGTCGTGCGCGTAGCGGATGCCAGTCTCGATGGCGGTTTCGTCAAAGTTCAGCCCGGCAAAATTGCGCGCGTTGGTGGCATCGCGAAAGCCCAGGTAAACACAATCGGCGCCGTTGTCCACGGCGGCTTTCAGCGCGGGCAGGCTGCCAGCGGGGCAGACCAGCTCCATGACAGTAGCGGACTGTGCCGCCTGGGGTGAGTGCAACGAAACATCAACAACAGAATTCATACGGACGAGCGCAGGCATTCGCAGGCCAGGGCATTCAAAGTGAAGCCGCAGAGGCTATCCAAGTCGGTCGACTACGTAAATGATGTAAGTCAATGTTTGCCTGATTTCCGCAAGACTTTTCCACCAAAAGTTTCCGGGACGCGGATTTGTTGCTAGACTCCGCAGCTTGGCGGGGGGGTAGCTCAGTTGGGAGAGCGCTACGTTCGCAATGTAGAGGTCGTGAGTTCGATCCTCATCCTCTCCACCAAAATTATTCAATAAAAACAAGCACTTACAGTGTTTTTATTTTAAAAATAAAATATCAATGCTGATTAGGATTTGCGGTAGTTACTCTTCAGTTACCCAACCTCAAAGGACACCATCATGGCACTCGTTTCAATGCGCGAACTGCTCGACCACGCGGCCGCCAACGGCTACGGCATCCCAGCCTTTAACGTCAACAACCTGGAGCAGGTGCAAGCGGTCATGTCAGCCGCCGATGAGGTGGGTGCCCCGGTGATTTTGCAAGCCAGCGCGGGCGCGCGCAAGTACGCCGGCGAGCCGTTCATCAAGCATCTGATTCTGGCCGCGGTGGAAGCCTATCCGCATATTCCGCTGGTGATGCACCAGGACCATGGCCAAAGCCCGGACGTGTGCCAGGGCGCCATCAAGCTGGGGTTCAGCTCGGTCATGATGGACGGTTCGCTGATGAGCGACGGCAAATCGATCGCCAGCTTTGACTACAACGCCGACGTGACGCGCAAGGTGGTCGATATGGCACACGCGGTGGGCGTCACCGTTGAAGGTGAATTGGGCTGTCTGGGCAGTCTGGAAACCGGCAAGGGCGACAAAGAAGACGGCCATGGCACCGACGCCCACATGACGCGTGAGCAAATGCTGACCGACCCCGAGCAGGCGGCCGACTTTGTCAAGCGCACCCAGCTCGACGCGCTGGCGATTGCCATCGGCACCAGCCACGGTGCCTACAAGTTCACACGCAAGCCCACCGGCGACATTCTGGCCATTGACCGCGTCATGGCCATCAACCAGCGCATTCCCAATACGCATTTGGTGATGCACGGCTCCAGCAGCGTGCCGCAAGAGTCGCTGGCGATCATCAACCAGTACGGCGGCAAGATGCGCGAAACCTACGGCGTACCGGTGGAAGAAATCCAAAAGGCGATCAAATTTGGCGTGCGCAAGATCAACATCGACACCGACATCCGCCTGGCCATGACCGGCGCGGTGCGCAAGTTCCTGTTTGAAAACCCGGAAAAATTCGACGCACGCGACTGGCTCAAGCCCGCGCGCGAAGCCGCTAAAGCCCTGTGCAAACAGCGTTACCTGGCATTTGGTTGCGAAGGCCAGGGCAGCAAGATCAAGGGGCTGAGCCTGAAAGACGTGGCCGCACGCTACGCCCGTGGCGAGCTGGCGCAGGTGGTGAACTGACACTTTCAGCAGCCATCAGACCTAGCAAAAAAGCCACCTGCGGGTGGCTTTTTGTATAAGAAGATGGTCGTCAGTTCTTACCGGCAAAGCATAAGCAGCTATGTTATTTGAACCATCGGCGCAACTCGACATCTTTGACGACAGCCGCGACGTGATGCTGCGCAACGACGTGTTGCAGGCGTTGCAGGTGCAAGACGCACCGCTGGCGTGCACAGCGTATGCCAAATGGGGGTACGAATACCCCCAAGACCCGCTGCTCGCCGACGCCGGGGTGCTGCTGCGCGCGTTGCAGGCACGCGCTGATTTGCCCGCCGCGTAGCGGCCTTTGCCAGCCACGGCGAACTGCGCACGCAGCGCCTGTGGCTGCTGCAAACCCTGGCGCCGGCGGCGCGGCGCTTGCTGCCTGAGCGCAGCGCGCAAACCTGGCTGCGCCCGTTCTGGCAAGACCTGATTGCGCGCGCGGGCGCGCTGGCATTGCGCGCCGATGCCGAGCAGGATCACGCTGCCTGGATGTTGCTACAGTTGCAGGATTGGCAGTCTGGTGCAGACGCGGTGGCGCGCATTGAATCGTGGCGGCGCATTCCAGCGCCCTTGAGCTGGATGGCGCAAGCCAAACTGCAACTGCACGGTTTGCGTGGCGCCTGGCCGCTCGTGGTCGAGTTGGCGTGGCTGGCGCCGCAGCGCCTGCCCAACTTGACCGCGACGACCCCTGCGGCACAACTGCAACGCCTGATGGAGCAGTTTGACGCTGATTGGGACGAGCTCCAGGCGTGTGAACCGCTCCAAATGGCTGGCAGCAAACATACCACTCACGCCGAGCAGGAAAAGGCCTGGGCCTGGTTCCCAGCCTGGGTTTTGGTTGTGCAGCCGCAGCACGCGCCAGATCTGGCGCTGGCACAGCCGGGCCAGCACACGCCAGCCGAACGGGCTTTTCGACTGCTGGTCAACCTGCTTGGGCTGGAACATCAAGGGCGTCACCATGAGCTGATCAAGCAGCGCAAAAACCTGCGCGACCTGCACGCCGGTCTGTATGCGGCCTATATGTCAACGCGCTGATCGCATTTCATTTGAGATGGTTCCACACGATTTCCGGCATAATTCAGGCATACACCTTTGATGTGTATGGAACCAAGGACTGCCATGAACACCCGAACCAACATTGTGATTGACGACGATCTCATCGCTCAAGCCATGCTGCGCGCGCGCGTCAAGACCAAAAAAGCGGCGGTGGAGGCGGCACTGAAAGCATTCGTGCGCAAACCCAATTACGCCGGACTGCTGGCGCTGCAGGGCAGCAACGTGCTGGCCGATGACTACGACCCTGACGAGTGCTACGCCCAGCACCCGGTGGAACCCTTGCTGGCCTGTGAACCGCTGCCGGCCAAGGCCATCACGCCAAATGCGGGAAAAAACCAATGATCGTTGATACCTCGGCGGTCATCGAGTTTTTGCGCGGCACGGGCTCAACGACGCATCGTGCGTTGGCGCAAGCGCTGCGCGACGAGTTGGCACTATGGATTCCGGCCGTGGTGTTGCAAGAGGTTTTGCAAGGTGCCCGCGACCCCGGTCATTTTGTCCGTCTGCAATCGCAAATGGATCAATTGCCACTGTTTGAGCCAGAAGATGTCTGCGAACTGCACCGGCAAGCCGCGTTGCTTTATGCCCGCTGCCGCTGGCGCGGCGTCACCGTGCGCAGCCCAATCGATTGCGTGGTGGCGGCCTGCGCCTTGGAAGCGGACCTGCCGTTATTGGCAAGAGATCGCGATTTTTCTGGCCTGGCCAGTATCGAACCTAAACTTGTGCTCATTTGCTGAGTATCTTTTTCATTGAACCACCACCATGACCACTACGCCAACCGCCCTGCACACCTCCAACATCACCTCTTTGCCCCTGCTGGCGCGCGGCAAGGTGCGCGACAACTACGCCGTGGGCGACGACCGCATCCTGATGGTGGCCAGCGACCGCATTAGCGCCTTTGACGTGATCATGGGCCAGCCCATTCCCGGCAAGGGTGAATTGCTCACAAAAATGGCACTATTCTGGTTTGACAAGCTTGGCCCCAACGGCGCCAACATTTGCCCGATTCACCTCACCGGCGACGCGCCCGAGAGCGTGGTGACAGCCGCCGAGGTGCCGCAAGTGGCCGGCCGCTCGATGCTGGTCAAGCGCCTGAAACCGATTCTGGTCGAGGCCGTGGTGCGCGGCTACCTGGCCGGCAGCGGCTGGAAGGAATACCAGGAAAACGGCGCGGTGTGCGGTGTCAAGCTGCCCGCTGGCCTGAAGAATGCCAGCAAGCTGCCAGAGCCCATCTACACCCCGGCGGCCAAGGCCGAAATGGGTGACCACGACGAAAACATCACCTTTCAGAAAACCGTGAAAATGATCGGCGTGGACTTGGCCACGCGCATCCGCGACACCAGCATTGCGTTGTACAAGGCAGCGGCCGACTTTGCCGCCGCCCGGGGCATCATCATCGCCGACACCAAGTTTGAATTTGGCCTGGACAAGGACGGAGCGCTGATCTTGATGGATGAGGTGTTGACCCCCGATTCGTCACGCTACTGGCCGGCAGAGAGCTACCAAGAGGGCAGCAACCCGCCCAGCTATGACAAACAATTTCTGCGCGACTGGCTGGAAACCGCGCAAGTGGCGGGCAAGCCCTGGAGCAAAACCCCGCCCGCGCCGCATCTGCCGCGCGAGGTGATCGAAAAAACCTCGGCCAAGTACCACGAGGCGTTGACTCGGTTGACCCATTGAAATAAACAGAAAAATAGCCTATATTTACCATGCTTTAATGGTTTGTAGCTATTATTAGTGTAGTAGTTGTGGGCCCGCAGTTAGCCCAGCACGGGTCTGACTGTCACAGCCAGATACCACCACAGCGCCGCGTGGCTGGCTAAAAATCAGTCACCCCAACTATTTTGAAGGAGACCGACATGGCAGCCAAAAAAATCCTGATGATTTGCGGTGACTACTGCGAAGACTACGAAACCATGGTGCCGTTTCAGGCGCTGCTGGCCGTGGGGCACACGGTGCACGCGGTGTGCCCGGACAAAAAAGCGGGTGATGCCATCAAAACCGCCATCCACGACTTTGAAGGCGCGCAAACCTACAGCGAAAAGCCGGGCCATAACTTTGCCCTGAACGCCACCTTTGCCGACGTGAAAGCGCAAGACTACGACGCACTGGTGTTACCCGGTGGCCGTGGCCCGGAATACCTGCGCACCTACCCGGCGGTGGTGGCGTTGGTGCGGCACTTTTTTGAGGCCAATAAGCCGGTAGCGGCCATTTGCCACGCGGCGCAGTTGCTGGCGGGATCGGATGTGCTCAGGGGCCGCACCTGTTCGGCTTACCCGGCCTGCCAAGTCGAGGTGGAGCGCGCGGGTGGCAAATACGCGCAGATTCCGATTGACGGCGCGTTTACTGAGGGTAACCTGGTCAGTGCCCCGGCCTGGCCCGCACACCCGGCGTGGATCGCGCAGTTTCTGGCGCTGCTGGGCACCAAAATCACGTTGTAGTGCATGTCATGCCGGGCTACAACCCGGCATCCGGTGCGTCCGCAAAGGCATGGATTGCGGGTCAAGCCCGCAATGACACACACGCTTGTCTCGCTGCAGCCGGGGTTGTCATGCCGGGCCACGACCCGGCATCCATGGTTTGTCCGCATTGACACCACAGGGGGTCGCTCTCATGCTCAACGCTTTCACGTTATCCACGGAGCCCCCATGTGCCAGGTTTTTATCAACGCCGACCCGCATCTGTACGAGGGCCGCGCGCGCTCGGTGCGCCTGCACGGCGTTGCCACCAGTATCCGGTTGGAAAACCTGTTCTGGAACGTGCTCGAATCCATTGCCCAGCGCGACGGCATGAGCGTGCCACAACTGTGCACCAAGCTTTACGACGAACTGATCGAAGCGCGTGGCGAGGTAGATAACTTTGCCTCGTTCTTGCGCGTGTGCTGTGGCCGCTACCTGGCGCTGCAGCTGTCGGGCGGCATTCCGCAGGATGCCTCCATCCCGATCGCCAGCCTCAACGCCCAGCGCGTGCTGGCTTCTGAGCGTTGGCCGATGCCGGTCTTGCCACCCGCGCAGCAGGCGCGGGCGGCGTGAAGCAGTGTGCGGCCGGGGCAAGCCTCAGTTGAGCATCATGCTCAACTTGCGCCGGTAGGTAGACACCAGCGCCGCTTGCGGGTCTTCTTGCACGGCAGCTTTGCCCAGCACCTCGATGCCGCCGGCGGTTTTGCCGAGGGTTTGCGCGTCTGGCTTGGGCTTGGGCGGTGTCATCAGCTCCAGCAGGGCGACCATGGCCTTGCGCGGTGCTTCGTCGGCCCATTTTTTGTCGCGCATGATGATCTCCAGCAGCTCGTCCATGGCGTCGGTCCAACGCCCAGCGGCCATCAGCAAGCGGGCTTTGGCAAAACGCGTGTCAAAGTCGCGCTTGTTGGTTGCAATTTTTTCATCAAATTGGGCTTCAGCCCAGGTTGCGTATGGGCTGGTAGTTGCGAATTTTGTAGCGCTAAGCCATTGCGCCAGCGCCTCAAAACGCAGTTTACGCGGGATTTCTGCCAGCTTGGGGGCCAGCGCGGCTTCGGCTTCTTCGAGGCCGCCCAGTTCAATCAACACGCGAATGTAATCAAAGCGCGTGTCGTCGTTGCCGGGGTCCGCGGCCAGCGCATCGGCCAGCTTTTCCAGCGCGGCCTGCTTGTCGCCGCTGGCCAACAGGGCTTGCGCTTCGTCGGTTTCAGCTTCAGCGATCAGTTCACCGTCGCTGGGCAGGTGTTTGTCCAGAAAGGCCTTCACCTGGCCTGCCGTCTGCGCGCCCATGAAGCCGTCCACGGGTTTGCCGCCCAGCATCAAAATGCAGGTGGGGATGCTGCGGATGCCAAAGGCCTGGGCCAGTTGTTGCTCGTCGTCCGAGTTGATCTTGACCAGCGTGAAGCGGCCGTTGTAGTCGGTTTCAAGCTGTTCCAGAATCGGCCCAAGCGACTTGCACGGCCCGCACCACGGGGCCCAGAAGTCGATCAGGATCGGCTGGGTCATGGACGCGGCAACAACGTCGGTTTCAAAATTTTGCAATGTCACTTCAATCATGGCGGTCTCTCGGTTCGTAGGGGATGAGGTGGCAATGGGTTTCAACCGTAAAATTTGCCCATGAACTCAATCCAAATAGGCGTACTTATGGGTTCCAGCTCTGACTGGGACACGATGCAGCACGCGGTGCATATTCTCCAACAGTTCGGTCTCACGCATGAAGCGCGCGTGGTGTCAGCGCACAGAATGCCCGACGACGCGTTTGCCTACGCCGAAAGCGCCGTCGGCCGGGGCCTGAAAGCCATCATCGCCGGGGCCGGTGGTGCGGCACACTTGGCGGGCATTCTGGCGGCCAAGACCACGGTGCCGGTGCTGGGCGTGCCCATGCCCAGCAAGCATTTGAACGGCGTGGACTCGCTGTACAGCATCGTGCAAATGCCCAAGGGCATCCCGGTGGCCACCTTTGCCATTGGCACCGCCGGGGCGGCCAACGCGGCGCTGTTTGCGGTGGCTATGCTGGCCAACACCGACATCGTGCTGCGCGCCCGGCTGGAAGACTTTCGCGCCGCGCAAACACAAGCCGCGCGCGACATGACGCTGCCGCCGGCGCTGTAACCGCACTAGCCCTACGTTTGCCCTGCATTGGCCCCGTTGCCGGGTGCTGCCTGCCCCATGATCCTGCCCGGTAACGATGCCAAATCCATAGCTGCTGCGGCAAGCTGCATCATGGCTGGCGGCCTTTTTGGCTTACCAACTGAAACGGTTTATGGTTTGGCTGCGGATGCTGACAACGACGCGGCCGTGGCGCAGATTTTTGCCGCCAAAGGCCGCCCGGCGGACCACCCGCTGATCGTGCACGTGGCGGGCATCGATGCGGTTGCGCACTATGCGTCAGCCGTGCCCGACTTTGCCTGCGCTCTCATGAAAGCCTTCTGGCCCGGACCGCTCACCCTGATCCTGCCGCGCAAACCAGGCGTAGCCAACGCCGCTGCGGGTGGTAACGACACCATTGCCCTGCGCTGCCCGTCGCACCCGGTAGCGCAGGCGGTACTTAATTGGGGTCAGATTCCAATTAATTTTCCGGCGAATTCAGAAAATCCAAAACAATTGGACTCTGACCCCAATTATTTGGTGTGGGGCTTGGCAGCGCCCAGCGCCAACAAGTTTGGGCGCGTCAGTCCGACGACGGCGCAGCATGTGCAGGACGAGTTGGGTTGCGATCTGCTGGTGCTTGACGGCGGGCCGTGCCAGGTGGGCATCGAATCCACCATTATCGACTGCACACGCGGGGTGCCGGTACTGTTGAGACCGGGGGCGCTGACACCGACGCAGATTGAGGCCGCTTGTGGGTTGAAAGTGCTATCTAATAAAGAGCTTATCAATAAAAATTCACAAGGGCCTAAAGCCTCTGGAACACTTGAATCGCATTACGCACCCAGAGCGCGGGTACGGCTCATGGATGCGGCTGCACTACAAGCCGCTGTGCAGGAACGCCAGGAGCAGATCGACGCACCTACGCAGGCGCTGCAGCAGTTGCCGACAGGCGCAGACCACGCTCTGCCAGTGCTTGCGGTGGCCATCTGGGCGCGCACGCCGCTGGTTATGCAGGGCGCACAGGTGGTGACCGCCACCATGCCAAATGATGCTATTTCGGCCGCGCGGCAGCTGTTTGCCACGCTTCGCGCGCTGGACGCACAGGGCGTGGCGCAGATTTGGGTCGAGACACCGCCTGCCACACCCGATTGGGACGGTGTGCGTGACCGCCTGCAGCGCGCGGCGCACTGAGCCGCGGGCGTTTCAGACGCCCTTGAAATTCAATTTGGACGCGATAGTATGTCAAAATTGGACGAATAGTTAAATACAAATTGGACGAATCTATTGATACAATTTGGACGATGTCTGAATTGTCCCCTGTTTTACTCCCAAGAGGTCTGGATGGGCGTATCCAGGAAGCCTTGCTTGACACACCTGCGGTGTTAGTAAATGGGCCGCGTCAGTGCGGTAAAACCACCTTGGTGCGTCAATACGTTACGGCCGACCGACGTTATTTTTCGCTGGACGAGCCCAATCTGCTGCAAGCCATCAAGGCGGATCCCCTGGGCTTTGTGCGGCAAAACCCACAGGCCATCATTGATGAAGTGCAGCGCGCCCCCGAATTGCTTCTGGCGCTGAAAACCTCGATCGACAACGATCGCCGCCCGGGGCGCTATGTGCTCACCGGTTCGGCCAATTTGCTGGCCCTGCCCCAGATTGCGGACAGCCTGGCAGGCCGCATGGAGGTATTGACACTGCTGCCCTTGTCCAACGCCGAAATCAACGGGCATGCCGCTGATTTTTTGCAGTGTGCGCAGACGCAGCATTGGCCGACCAGTGCCCTGCCGGCGCAGCGTCTGGGTGCGACGCTGGTGGCGCAAGTGCTGGCGGGCGGCTACCCCGAAATGCGTCAACGTGCCAGCGCCGCGCGGCGGCAGGCGTGGGGCAAAGCCTATCTAACTACGCTGGTGGAGCGCGACGTGCAAGACGTGGCGCGCATTGACGATGTCACTCGCATGCCGCAGCTACTGGCCATGACAGCCGGTTTGAGCGGGCAGTTAGCCAACATGAGTCAACTCGGCGGCCAGATTGGTCTGGCGAGCCGCACGGTTGAAAAATACCTGGGAGTGTTCGAAAAGATGTTTTTGCTGCGGCGCTTGCCAGCCTGGAGCCGACCTGAGCTCAGCCGTCTGGTCAAAACGCCCAAACTGCACTTTCTGGATGCCGGGTTGCAGGCCACGCTGACACGTTTGACACCGGAATTGGTGGCCATGCAGCGCCAGCGCTGGGGGGCCACGCTGGAAACCTGGGTCTATGCAGAACTGCTCAAACACTTGAGTGTGGAGCCGCAGTCATGGTTTTTGTCCTACTACCGCGACAAGGATCAGGTCGAGGTGGACTTTGTGCTGGAGTCAGCCTTGCGCGAAGTCATCGGTATCGAAGTCAAGGCCGCGGCCACGGTGGTGACAAGCGATTTCAAGGGCTTGCGACGTCTTCGCGACCAATGTGGCGACGGTTTTGTCACCGGGTTGGTGCTGTATGACGGAGACCGGTGTTTGTCGTTTGGTGAAGGGCTGTGGGCGGTGCCGCTGCAGTACCTCTGAGAGGTGAAAAAAAGCCCTGACTGGCAGGGCTTCTCAGGCAAACGGGGTGAGTATCGTCGTCGGAACGCTAAAAAGTATAGCCAAGAGCCACGGTAAATACCGACGGGTGGAAGGTAATGTCCGCCGTGCGAATCAACCCCACCGTATTGGTAGTCAGTTTTGTTTTGACCTGAGCTGTAGTCCAGGAGCCAGTGACAGACCAAGGCCCTCCCAGCTTTGCGGTGACGCCCATTTGAAAGGCTAGGCCAATGGAATCTTCAAGTTTTAACGTTGTCGGGCCACCATTTAATTGGTCATTGGCGGCGGTAGAGTCGGCTTTGTCAAAAACTGTGTAGTTAACCCCAGCCCCCACAAATGGGCGAAATTTGCTGTTTTTGTCGCCAAAGCGATAGTTGACAAACAGGGTGGGTGCCACTTGACGCACTTTGGCACCGACTTGTCCGTCAAACGGAACGATCTGCGGCAGGCCCGGGTTAAGCACCGTGATGGCCACATCATGCGTGGGCGGCACACCCATGGCCAGCTCCACTTCCCATGTGTCGTTGATTTCGCGTGAAGCACCAAAATACAGGGTCGATTGATCCTGCACTTTGAGGCTGAGCGCGTTAACAGGCGTCAACGGGCCCGATACAGCCGATGCATCAGAGTTGGGGGCAACGTTGACCCAACCGAACTTGACGGTGGTCGATTGCGCCAGTGCACCCGCGGAAAGACCCAGCCCCAGCGTGGTGGCAACGGACGCAGATAGAAAAATGTGTTTCATTGTTGATGCTCCGTCAGATTAAAACTGCGAAAAGAAGCCGCGCGCTGCTGCGTTGCAGAAGGGGGGTACCAGCGTACCGTGGTACGCCGTTGCCACCGCCGTCGCAGCGTTAGTGCCAGATGCAGCGATCAAGGCGTCTTTTTGCTGTTTGAACCCGGCTTTTGCCGCGTAAAACGGGTTGGTCGCGCCTGGCGTACCCGCAGCAGAATCGACATCCAGCACCGTGACGAGACCGCTGGTAACTTGGGCTGACCAAATGCCTGCCATCAACTCGGTATTGACCTTGTAAAACACAGTCGGATCGGCGTTGCCCCCACAAAGCAGAGTGGGTGTGGTTGGCCCGGTCCAACCGGTGCGTAAATCGTTCAGTTTGGCAGCCTTGCGCAAATTGCTTGCCGGGGTGGCGGCGGGCAGGGGGGCCGCGGTAAGGGTAGGCACCGCGCCGTCGGGGTTAGTCATGGCATCCAGCAGATAACTGAGTCGCGCGCTATTGTTGATGAGGTTGGAGGTACCAAACCCCAAATTGAACAATGCGTCGGTTGCCGCTCCCGTATTGAACGGCGCTGTTACTGCGGTCAATGTGGGCTGAACGCTTGCTGGTGACCCCACTGGGGCTGTGGGTACTGTGCTACTGAACAAGGCCGTTTGCGGCAGCTTGCCGCTACTGAAAACGGTTGTGAAATCGTAAGCGCCAGGAACCAGCGATTCAATACCAGTGGCGTAAGCCGCTTCATAGATGTCGGTAGGTGCTGTGTAAATGTTGCCGTAGGCTTTTTGAAAACTCGTTGTAGCCAATGGTGCGAAGGCGGTTGAACCCAAGGCAACATTGCCGTAAAAAACTGCGTCCAAATATGCGGCCAAGGCATACGGGCCAGACATGGGTGCTGAAGCGGTGACCGGCGTACCAGCAAGCTGTAGCGCTCGCTGCGTGGCCATCGCTACAAAACCGCCTTGTGAATAGCCGGTAACAAACAATTTGTTGCTGGCGGTGACCGGCGAAAGCAAGGCAGGCATGGCTGTTTTGGCCGCAGCCAGAATATCAATCATTTCCTGCGATTGTTGAGTGGCATTGACATAGGGGTGATAACTTAAAGTTGAACTGTCATAGCCCGCGTAATTGGGCGCCACCACGATGTAACCCTGAGCGGCGTACATGGCTGCCAAAAGGACGGCTTCACCGTAGGCCGGGTTGGTTTTGTCAGCAAAGTCGGCCAGGTTGTAGCGCTTCGTGATGTTGGTGCCATGCGCGTACAACACGATAGGGCGCGCCCCAGTGCATTGCGCGCCAGTGCCGGTAGGCACCATCAAAACGCCAGACGCAGTAGTGGCTTCAGGTGTGGCTGCGCCCCCCACCGTGCCGTATTGGAGATATTGCACATCCACTCCGCAGGGAAGTGTGCCGGTGGTTGCACCGGTGGAGAGTTGCAGCAAGCCCAAGCCGGAAGCACCACTGGCAGTGAGTAAGGTCTTGAAATCGGTAGCGGTCATTGCCGTCACACGCAATGGCGGGTTTTGCATCAACTCCCCTGATTTGGGTGCGCTGTTTTGGGTGCCAAACGTTCCGCCCCCACCACCGCACCCCGCCGCCAACAGCGCTGCCACCAGCACCGCGCCTAGTAATTTGAATTGCCGCATCAACTTCTCCAAAGTTAAATAAACGAACGACCGTACTATTTCTACGCTAGATGGTAAAGGGTACGAACCGGCTTGAGAAGCGGGGTAAACCCGCAGAGGAGCTAAATCAGGGCGACTATCAGCGCTGGCGCTGCCCGTAGCGCAGTTTCATCACCAGAATGGTGGCCGCCAGCGCCAGCGTGATGACGTTGGCGATCACGATCGGCCAGGCTTGCAGCAGCAGGCCGTACACCAGCCACAGCGCTACGCCCAGCGTGAACGCGCTGTACATGCCCAGCGAGATGCCGTGCACGTCTTTGGTGCGAAAAGTGTGCAGCGCTTGCGGCGCAAAGCTGATGGTGGTCAGGAAGGCAGCGAGTGTGCCCACCACATCGGTCAAGGTCATGTCGTGCCAGAACCTGGACATCCATCCACGCTCAAGGTTAAAAAGTAAATCGGAATTGTCGGGCAACAACCGGGCCGATGTTTCAGGCGAAGTACCGATTCCATCAGGGGGTCAACGCGCGCCGGGCTCCAGTGCGACTGCACCTGCTGCCGACTGCGCAGCGGCCCAGACCACCAGCGCGTCCAGCGCCGGGCGCGCCGCAGCGGCGTTGGGGTGGTTGACGATGGCCACCAGGCGCAGCGTCTGACCATCGGCACCATGCACATACCCCGCCAGCGCCAGCACGCCTTTCAGACTGCCGGTCTTCAAGTGTGCGCTGGCCATGGTGGCCTGGCTGCGCCGGAGCGTACCGTCGATCCCGACGATGGGCAGTGACGCCATCAGCTCGGGCATATAAGGTGACTGGTAGGCAACTTGCAGCAAGTGGCTTAGTTGCTGGGCGCTGATGCGTGTGGCGCGCGACAGGCCCGAGCCGTTGTCAATCTCTGGCGCGGTTGCGCTGTCCACACGCCGCAGCCACCACTGGCGCAGCGCCTGGCGCGCCAGCTCGGGTGTGACGACGTCGGCCAGAAGGCTGTCCGCGCTGGGTCTTGCAGGCAGCCCGAGCGTGTAAAACAACTGCTGCGCCATCACGTTGTTGCTGAACTTGTTGATATCACGAATGACTTCGGCCAGCGTGGGCGAGGTCATCACAAAGTGCGGTGCGGTCTGCGGTGCGGTGCCGTCGCGCACCCGCCCTCCGAGTTGCCCGCCCATGCTGCGCCACAGCCCAGCGATGGCGCGCGCGCTGTAGCTGGCGGGGTCGGGGTAGGCCACGGGCCAGACTTTTTCGCCGCAATCCAGGGGATAACGTCCATCCAGACGGATGCGATTCGGGTCTGAAAAATCAGCCCGTAGCGCACTGCGGTAGTCGTCACAGCGGACTGTTTTTGATAGCGAAACGCTGGCTGGAAACTTGACACCCGTCAGGGGTGGATCCATTTGTACGCGGGCCACCCCGACGGCCGGGTTGGGGGTGAACGTCAGCACGATGGATTGGTAGTTGACCAGCAGCGCATCCGCACTCGCGTTGTACGGCCGCAGTGGTTCACCGTCAAATTCTGCCGGGTCAAACGCAGGCACTTCGAATGCGCGCCGGTCAAGCACGATGTCGCCGTCGATGCGGCGCACGCCCAGACCTTGCACCCGGCGCAGCAGCAGCCATAGGCGCTCCAGCACCAGCTTGGGGTCACCCTGGCCCTGGATCACCAGGTTCCCCTTGAGCACGCCCTGGTGCACTGTTCCGTCCAGCCACACCGGTGTGCGCCATGTATAGGCAGGCCCCAGCAGATCGAGCGCGGCAAAAGTGGTCAGCAGCTTCATGACCGACGCCGGGTTCATCGCCGTATCGGTTCGGTGCGCGATCAGCGGTGAACCCGCATGGTTGGCGGGTGCGATCAGAAAACTGACGGCATCCAGGGGAACTTGGGCCCGCTCCAGCGCGGCTGTCACCCCCGCAGGAGGGGCGTTTTGCTGAGCGAAAGCTGCGATCGACGCCAGCAGCAGGCTCAGCATCAAGCCCAACACCCCCAGTGGATGACAGCGCGTCATTGTCAAACTACACCGCTTTGGCACTCGGGCGCTCGGCGACCTTGTCGCGCCACGCCTGCAGCGCGGCCAGGCCTTCTTTGCCAGCGTTGAACTTCATCAATTTGGCAAACTCAATGGCACAAAAAGCGGTGATGTCAGCGATGGTGAAGCGCGCCCCCGCCATCCAGGGCTGGCGCTGCAACATCTGGTCGAACCAGCGCGCAGACTCCACCACTTTTTGCGCCTGTGAGCGACCAAAGTCGGCAAACTGAGGCTGTTCAAGCACGGCTAGACCGGGGTGCGTGTGGCGCACGCTGTTGGCAATGCCCAGCATCAGGTTCCACTCCACCAGCCGGTCGGCCATTTCAATAAAGGCGCGTTCCTCAAAGTCGTTCCCCATCAGGTTCGGCTCGGGGTAACGCCCTTCCAGATAAGTACAAATGGCGCGTGTTTCGGTCAGCACGCGGCCGTCGTCCAGCTGCAGCGCGGGCACCTTGGCCAACGGGCTGATGGTGCGGTACGCCTGGCCCTTGTGCTCCAGCGCGTTCAGATCGACGTTCACCAGATCGATGTCGGTAATGTTCTTTTCCACCATGAACATGGTCACACGCCGGGGGTTGGGCGCGCGTGGCGCAACAAACAGTTTCATTGTCAGACTCCTGCGGTTTTGGATTGACCTTGCTCGAGCATTTTGCGTGCGTTGTCGGCAAATTGTTTGGCTTTTTCGGGGTCATCGACCCGTGCGTCGAGCGCCGAGGGCGGCTGCTCGATACCGCGTTGCACGGCCGGGCGCGCGCGGATCTGGTCGCGCCAGCGCTTGAGGTGCGGCAAGTCGTCGATGTCCACGCCCGACCAGCGGTGCGTGCGCACCCAGGCCCAGTTGGCAATGTCTGCGATCGAATAATCGCCCGCCAGAAATTCGTGTTCTTTCAGATGCCCGTCGAGCACCCGAAACAGACGTTTGCTTTCACCTTGATAGCGGTCGATGACCGCAGGAATTTTTTCGGGGAAATAGCGGTAGAAAACGTTGGCCTGCCCCATCATCGGGCCGATGCCACCCATCTGGAACATCAGCCACTGAATGACGCGCGAGCGGCCTTTGGCGTCGCTTGGCATCAAACGCCCGGTTTTTTCGGCCAGATACATCAGGCAGGCGCCCGACTCAAACACGGCAAAGTCGCCTGCGTCGCGGTCCACGATGGCCGGAATGCGCCCGTTGGGGTTGATGGCCAGAAACCAGGGCTGCTTTTGCTCAGCCTGGGCCAGGTCCAGCACTTTCAGCGTATAGGGCAAGCCCAGTTCTTCCAGCGTGATGGATACCTTGTGCCCGTTGGGCGTAGCGGCGGTGTACAGATCGATCATGGTGGCTCCAGAAAGGTAAATGGGATCGTAACCGGATTGGGCTGGGCGACGTGGCCCACTATCATGCGCGCATGAAAACAACGCATCTGCTTTACCTGCACGGCTTTTTGTCGTCCCCCGCCTCCAATAAGGCCAGACTGACGGCGCAAGCGGTGCATTCGCGCCACCCCGCCGTGACCTGGCTGTGCCCCATGCTGGCGGCCTCGCCGCGCCAGGCCATGGCCGAGGTTTTGCAATCGATTGACGATTGGCCCCGTGTATCAATGGCGGTGATGGGTTCATCATTGGGCGGTTTTTACGCCACTTGGCTTGCCGAGCGGCTGGGTTGCAAGGCCGTGCTGTTGAACCCTGCCGTCAAGCCCGCGCGCGATTTGCTGCCGCATGTGGGTGAGCACGCGCTGTGGCACGACCCGAGCCAGCACTTTGTGCTGGAGCCTGGCTTTATTGAAGAGCTCAGGGCCATGGAAGTCGAGCGTATCACCCAACCGCAGCGCTACTGCGCGCTGATTGCCCAAGGTGATGAGGTGCTGGATGCAGTTGAAATGACCGGCCATTACCCTGGTGCACGCCTGAAGGTATTGCCCGGCGGTGACCACGCGTTGAGCGAGTACGCGACGCACCTGGAGGACCTGCTTGACTTTTTGGACTTAGCCTGAGACCGCAATAGCCCAAGGGCTTGGCATCGAATGGCCGATAATGCCTCCCCTCATGCATCAAGACCATTACGCCGCTTTGGGATTGCGCAGTTCTGCCACGCTGGCAGACATCAAGAAAGCCTTTCGCCAGCAGGCGTCGCTGCACCACCCTGACCGCAATGCGTCGCCCGACGCCCCCGCGCGGTTTCGACGCGTGCAACAAGCGTACGACGTGCTCAGTGAACCCGACAAACGCAAGGCCTACGACGACAACCGCCAGCGCAACCTGCTCGACAGCCCGATTGATACGGCACGCGCCATCTGGACCACGTATTTCAACCGTGTGCTGGGGCACTGAATTTTTGCAAAGGATCCGTCATGCGTCTGTCTAACTATTTTTGTGCCTTGCGCTCGGGCTACCAGGCCGAACTGGATGATTTGACGTCTGACTCCGAGGGGCGCGATGTCTTGCAAAAACGTCTGAAGGAAAAGCGCAGCCAGATCGCGTTTTTGGGGCAAATGATGGAGACCGCGCCCGAAATGGTGGCGGTGGTATTTCATGGTGCCTTTGATTTCAAATTGCCAGCGGTCATGGAGCAGCTGTTGCGCACCGAGCCAGATGACTTGCCCGATTGGGACAGTTTGGCTGACGCGGTGCACCTGGCACCCTGGGCGCAGGCGTTGGCCGAACCTTTGCTGGCGCAACCCGAAGGGCAACGCTTTTTGACCGTCGCCGGAGCGCTCGAATATCTGACGCAACGCCACAAGTACGTGAACCATGCAGCCCACCCCGAAGCTGCGCCCGCGCACGACACCCTGCTGCAAGGTGGTCGCCAGCTTGGACTGGACGAAGAAGACGACCCGAATGCAAGCGACCTGGACCACGACGAGGCAGGTGCCCACTGGCTGGAAGAACAAGGTTTTGACCGCAAGGAGTAGGTTGCATGAACCCATTGGCAGTGATTGAAAAAACGCAAGCGTTGATTGCCGCAGGCGACATCGTCGGTGCCGAATCTGCCCTGGTGGCGTTGGCCGACGCGCAGGGTGACCGCGCTTTGGTCGAGGTGCTGGCGCAGTTGCCGCCGAAAGACGTGCTGGCGGTGATCCGTGAATATGACAACTCGCGCGAGTCGGTGGTCAACATGGCCATTACCCCGGAGCAGTTTGCCCGCGCCGTTGTCATCGAAAAGCAGTACCGCGACCTGACACGCAGCCATTTGCGCGGCATGATGAACGCTGTCATCTTTCGAGCCGGGGCCGATCCGCTGGAGTTTTTGACCGCCATCGGCGACCTGGAAGGCGGCAGCGATGCGCTGGCCGACTACTTTGAAGAAAAGTGGAGCCGTGTTGAAGCTTTTGCCCGCACGGGCAACTTTGACGCGGCTGAGGACGACGGCGACATCGTGTCAGAAGACGACCTGCGCGCCAACGCCTACGCGCGGCCCAAACTGGAGCACGACGAAGTAGCCGACCAGGACTGGATGGAACTGGCCTGGCTGCTGCGCTACGAATTGCCCGACCTGTTCATTGAAATGCTGCTGGTGCTGCGCGCCAAGGCCTTGGCTTTCGAGCGGGGCGGCGACACCGATGAACCTGCGTCCGACGACGGCAAAGTTGAAACCCGCGACACCGACCTGGGGCAAGCCACGCCGGTGGTGCTCGATTCTGACGAAGAGTCGGCTATTTAACCCACTTTTGAATGCCCAACGCATCCCGCACGCCCAACGCAGTCTCGCATTTTGACGAGCGCGCGTTTTTTGAAAAAGCGCTGCACTACGGTATTGCGCACGGCTTGATCACGCCAGCCAAGCTGGAGGCCATGGCGCAAGAGGCCCCCAAGGGCATGGTGCAGATTGCCCGCTACTTCGGCAGCGAATTCTTGCGCCCTGAGCTGGAAAAGGCGCGTGAGCGCCTGGTCAACCTGATCAGCCTGCACCTGCAACACGCCAGCCATGGCGACCTGCGCGTGGCGGCTGAGTTGCTGCGCGACCATTCGCTGCTGTCGCGCTCCAAGGCGGGCTCTGACATGCTCAAAGCGTTGATCGTGATGCCGCAAAGCACCCACTTTGGCATGAACGAGGCAAGCGTCTTTGGTGACCGTCACATTGCGCATTTGGCACGCTGGTCGCTGGCCGGTTACCCCGAGTTTTTGGCGGAGCTCAATGCGCGGCAAGGGGCGGCGCAAACGGTGCAATGCGCCCTGTGGCTGGCGCAGCATCTGGGCATGAGCGCAGACGACTTGCAGGCCTGCGAGCCCGACGCCGAAGCGGTGATCCGGACCACGCTGCTGGTGGCCATGACCAACCGCAAGGAAATGCCGGATTGGCACCAGTTTGAGAAACTCATCCAGATGCTGCGCCGAAAAGACCCCGAGCGCGTTGCGGCAGCACTGCAAATCCCGAAGGCGGTGCCGCAGACATTGCGCACCGTGGCTGAAACGGTACGTGTGTCGGTGCTGGCAGATCTGCCCAAATTGCTGGACGCACGGCTAACGGTGCGCAAGCTGTTTGACCAGACGCCTGCCTTCATGGGGCGCTATTTCTGGGTGGAGGACACCTTGAGCGACGTCGGGCAGTTTGACCGTCTGCGCTCTGCCGCATGGGACAAGGTCACGCAAGGCCACGCGGATGACAGCAGCTTGCTGACGTTGTTTGTGTGTGTGGCTGCCAACGTGCCACCCAAGGCCTTGCTCACCAGCAAGGCGGCGCTCTCGCTGATAAGAAAAATACGCAAGAGCGGTTTCGAGCCAGCGCTAGCTAGCACCTACATCCAGACCCATGCACCCCAAGAATATCAGGACGACTACCTACAGTTGTGGAAAGACTTTGTAGCAGAGGCCCAGCCCACCCTGCTTAGCGACCGCGACACCAAGCTGACGGATGCGCTGGCTTTGCTGCGGCGCGACTGCAACGTCACCTAAGATTTTTTGCCGGACGCAAAGAGCTGCGACAGCTCGCGGTCCATGATGTCGGCGTCGCCGGTGTTGAGCTCCAGCAAGCGGCGTAGCAGCGTCAGACTGGCCAGCTCGATATGCTCGCAGCGCACGCCCACGTTGCGGCCTTCCAGGTGCGCGATGCGCCCGTTCATTTCGATCGCCTGACCACCGCCGGTCAGTGGCAACAGCAGTTGGCAAGTCTGTTCTAGTTGCAGGTCTTGCGGCTCAGCGGTGCGAAGCAGCGCGCCCTTGAGCGCAATGTCGAGCAATTGGACGTTGAGCGTTTTGGCGTCCAGGTGCAGCGTCACGGTGGTGCTGAAGGGAACCCGTGAAAATTGGCGATGGCTTTCTTTGCTGGTGGTCATAAGCGGCGTGTCAAGTAAGAGAAATCGTCTGGCAGACTCCATCATAAGCTTCGGTCAGCTCGGCGAAACGGTCAACCTGGAAAGAACCCTGCCGCGTTAGAATTCGCGCCTTGCGGAAGCGTGGCAGAGTGGTCGATTGCACCGGTCTTGAAAACCGGCAACGTTTTACGACGTTCGTGAGTTCGAACCTCACCGCTTCCGCCACCTCATTTATGACAAGCTACCGACCCAGCGCCGGAAACAGCTTCACCAGGCCGTCAGACATGACCTCCACCGACAGCGCCGCCAGAATCAACCCCATCAACCGGGTCATCACGTTGATGCCGGTCTTGCCCAGACTGCGGGCAATCGGTTCGGCCAGCGAAAAACACAGCGCCGTGGCCAGCGCCACCACCACACCGTAGCCCACCAGCGTGCTCAATTGCCAGAAGGTTTTGGCTTTTTCGGCGTAAATGACCACGGTGGACATGGTGGCCGGGCCGGTCAGCAGCGGAATGGTCAGCGGCACCACGGCAATGCTGGCGCGCGCGGCAGCGTCGTGCATTTCTTCTTCGTTGGATTTGGCTTCAGCGGGCTGCGCATTGAGCATGGCCAGCGCCGAAGTCAGCAGCAACATGCCGCCGCCGACCTGAAAGCTCGCCAGCGAGATGCCAAAAAACTCCAGAATGTGCAGCCCGATCAGCGCACAGGTGGCGATCACGACAAAGGTGCTGAATGAGGCCGTCCAGATGGTGTGACGGCGTTGCGCGGCTGAAAAATCCTGTGTGTAGTGAATGAAAAACGGTACGATGGCCAACGGGTTGACAATGGCCAGCAGGGTCACCAGGGGTTTAAAATCCATAGCAGCTTACGCTTATTCTAAATGGGTTAGAGGCCAAAAAAGCATATAAAAATCAGCGCGCCGTGCGTTCCAGATAGCGCTTGCGCCAGAAAAACAGCACCAGCCCAAGCGCGATCAGCGCCATCGCCGCCATGGCCAGCCAGAAGCCGTTGTTGCGGTGCAGTAGCGGGATGAATTCGAAGTTCATGCCAAAGATGCCCGCAATCAGGTTCAGCGGCAAAAACACGGCCGTCAGCACGGTGAGCGTGCGCATGATTTCGTTCGTGCGGTGGCTTTGCGCGTTGAAGTGGATCTGCACCGCGGTTTCGGCGCTTTGCTCCAATTGGCGTACATGGTGCACCACCCGCTCGATGTGTTCCAGCACGTCGCGGCTGCGCACTTGCAGCATGTCGCGCTCGTGCTGGCTGCTTTGCGGGTCGGTGTCGGGCCAGCTTTTCAGGGCTTCGATCCAGTCCTGGATGGCGCTGCGCTGGTCCTCACACACCTCGTCGATCTGGTGCAGGGACTGGCGCGCGGCCAGCATCATGTTCCAGTTGGCAAAGCGCGATTTGGGGTTGAGCAGTTCGGCCTGCCAGTGGTCGAGCTGATGGCTGAGCTCGCGGCGCAGCGCCAAAAAGCCGTCCACCATGTGGTTGACCAGCCGCAGCATCAGGTCGGCCGGGCTGCCGGGCACGCCGCGCGCGCCGGTGGAGCGCGGGTCGGGCACGTCTGCGTCAGCGCTGAGCGCGTTGCCTGCCGTCAGCAGGCGCTGCGCGTAGCTGTCGCGCAAGGCGCAGTCTTGCGGGTGCACGGTCAGCAGCAGCCGGTCGAGCACGACAAACCCCACCGGGCTGGTGTCGATGTGGTGCAACACGGGCGCTGCGCCCCGATGCGCCGTCGGGGCCGCAGGCGGTATCGACGTGCTGGCCGCAGTGGTCAGCCTGCGAAACACCAGCAGGTCGTACAGCGAGGTGTAGTCGTAGCGCGATGGCAACTGTGCGTTGAGCAGGTCTGACACGTGCAAATCCACCAGTTGCAAAGCGCACAAGCGCTGCAGCGTGGTTTGCAGATCGGCCAGATGCTGTTCCAACTCGCTGCGGGAGCAGCTCAGCCACAGGTAGCCGCTGGCGGGCAGTTGCAACTGCGCCAAGGCTTGCCCGCTCAGTTCGGTGACCTTGCTGGCGCTGATGGCAAAAAAACGCATGCGCAGTTTTATATAAAAAATGCCTATAGCCCTCGTATAACAAGGGCCTAAAGCTATTTTTGTTGTAGCAATCTGGCGGCGTCGCGTGAGAAATACGTCAGGATGCCGTCGGCCCCGGCGCGCTTGAAGGCGAGCAGGCTTTCCAGCATGACCGCGTCGTGGTCGAGCCAGCCGTTTTGCGCGGCCGCCTTGAGCATGGCGTATTCGCCCGACACCTGGTAAACAAAGGTAGGTACGCGAAATTCGTCCTTCACGCGGCGCACCACGTCCAGATAAGGCATGCCCGGCTTGACCATCACCATGTCGGCACCTTCGGCGATGTCCATGGCCACTTCACGCAGGGCTTCATTGCTGTTGCCGGGGTCCATCTGATAGACCTTTTTATTGCTTTTGCCCAGGTTGCCCGCCGAGCCCACGGCGTCGCGGAACGGGCCGTAAAAAGCGCTGGCGTACTTGGCGCTGTAGGCCATGATGCGGGTGTGCACAAAGTGCTGCGCTTCCAGCGCATTGCGGATGGCGCCGATGCGCCCGTCCATCATGTCGCTGGGGGCCACAATGTCTGCGCCCGCGCCGGCTTGGGTGAGCGCCTGCTTGACCAGCACTTCGACCGTGGCGTCGTTCATGATGTAGCCGTCTTCTTCGGGGCGCGGGTCGGGCAGGCCGTCCTGGCCGTGACTGGTAAAGGGGTCCAGCGCCACGTCGCACATCACGCCCAGTTCGGGGAATTCTTTTTTGAGCGCCTGCACCACGCGCGGCACCAGGCCGTCGGGGTTGGTCGCCTCACGGCCGTCAGGGGTTTTCAGCGACGGGTCGATCACCGGGAACAGCGCCATCACCGGAATGCCCAGTTTGACGCAGTCTTCAGCCACCGGTAGCAGCAGGTCCAGACTCAGGCGCTCCACGCCCGGCATGGAAGCCACCGGCTGGCGCTGTTGCTTTCCGTCGACGACAAACACCGGGTAAATCAGGTCGTGCGCGGTCAGCACGCTTTCACGCACCAGGTTGCGGGTGAAAGTGTCGCGGCGCAGGCGGCGCGGGCGACCTTGGGGAAAGGGGGCGTAGGGGGTCATAAATGGGTTCCTTTGCTGAAAATGGGCTGATTTTGGTAAGAATTTTGCAAGCCGGGTTGAAACAGGCGACTTTTTTTGTTAAATTACGCCCCGAGCAGTTTACTGCTCCCCGCTTTTCCTCCCTGAGCGGGGCCTTGATGTGTGACAGCAAATAGGCTTACCACCCCAGCCTTCGGGCTGGGGTTTTTTTTGGTGTGTTCCGCGCAACGCGTACAGGCGCAAAGATGGAGACGACACACAAAACCGCAGCCTGGCCCCTGGCGCTGGTGTATCTGGGCCTGATTGTTTACGCCAGCTTGTACCCTTTTGGCCCCTGGCGCGACCAGGGTGTGACGGTCTGGTCGTTTCTGACCGCGCCCTGGCCCAAATACTGGACCGCTTTTGACGTGGTCTCGAACGTGCTGGGCTACATTCCCTTGGGGTTCTTGCTGGCGTTGAGTGCGCTGCGCACCGGGCGCACCCGCCATTTTTTCTGGCTGGCCCTGCTGCCCGGGACCCTGCTGTCGCTGGGCCTGGAGTCTTGCCAGGTCTATTTGGCGCACCGGGTGGCCTCCAATCTTGACTTTGTGCTGAATGGGGCGGGAACGCTGGCAGGGTGTCTGTTTGCCTGGGGGCTTGAAAAGCTGGGTTGGTTGCAGCGCTGGGCGCGGTTTCGGGCCAGCTGGTTTGTCGAGGAGGCGCGGGGTGCCCTGGTCCTAATGGCGTTGTGGCCGCTGGCGCTGCTGTTCCCCACCACCTTGCCGTTTGGGTTGGGACAGGTGCTGGAACGACTTGAAGTGGCGCTGGCCCAACTGCTTCAAGACAGCGCTTTCTTGGTCTGGCTGCCGGTGCGCGACGTTGAGCTACAGCCCATGTTGCCGTTGACGCAAGCGGCGTGTGTGGTGCTGGCGCTGTTGATTCCGGGGCTGCTGGGGTATGGCGTGATGCGCCCGGGCGTTCGGCGCCTGTGGTTTGTTTTCTGGTTACTGGCCGTTGGAGTTGGCGTCACCACCCTCAGTGCAGCGCTCAGCTTTGGCCCGGAACACGCCTGGGCTTGGGTGACTGCTCCCATGAAAAACGCCGTGTTTACCACCGGGGTGTTGCTGGTGGCGCTGGTGTGGCTGACCCCGCGCGCTGCTGCGGCCCTGGCCGTGCTGGCGCTGGGGGTGTACCTGAGCCTGATCAACCAGTCCGGCAACGGGCCCTACTTTGAACAGACCCTGTTCCTGTGGGAGCAAGGGCAATTCATCCGTTTTCATGGGGTGGCGCAATGGCTGGGGTGGCTATGGCCGTTTGCCTGTCTGGCGTATTTGCTGGGGCGTGTGGGCGGTCACGAGCGGTCAACCTAAAATCCTGCCATGACACAAGCATCTGCAAACGGCTACTACCAGCGGCACATCTTTTTCTGCCTAAACGAGCGCAAAAATGGTGAGGCCTGCTGCGCGCAGCACGACGCCCAAGCCGCCTTTGAACGCTGCAAGGCGCAAGTCAAGGCCGCTGGCTTGGCCGGGCCGGGGCAGGTGCGCGTCAACAAGGCGGGTTGCCTGGATCGCTGCGCCGCCGGGCCAGTGGCGGTGGTGTACCCGGAAGGGGTCTGGTATTCGTATGTGGACGCCAGTGACATTGACGAGATTGTCGAATCGCACCTCAAAAACGGCCAAGTGGTGCAGCGCTTGCTAGTACCGCCCGACGTGGGTCGCTGATTTTCTTAGTCTTTTTGTGCTCTAGCCCTTGATTTATAAGGGCTGGAAGCTATTATATTTATAACTATTTGATGCCGTTTTGTCGGCCTGTGGGTTGTTTTGATGAAAAAATTGTTCCTGGTTTTGCTGGCGTGCTGGTCTCTGGTGGCGGCTGCGCAAGCGCCGCAGCCACCCGAAATTGCGGCGCGTTCTTACCTGTTGCTGGACGTCACCGCTAACCAGATATTGGCGGCCAAAGACATCGATACACCGGTGGAACCTGCATCACTGACCAAACTGATGACAGCCTACCTGGTTTTTGATGCCTTGCGTACCCAGAAAATCAGCTTGCAGCAAACCCTGCCGGTGAGTGAGCGCGCCTGGAAGATGCCAGGGTCGCGCATGTTCATCGACCCCAAGATGCAGGTACCGGTGGAAGACCTGATCAAGGGGATGATTGTTCAAAGCGGCAATGACGCGACGATGGCGCTGGCGGAAGGGGTGGGGGGCAGCGCCGAGCGTTTTGTGCAGCTGATGAACGACCAGGCCCGCGTACTTGGCATGAAGGCCACCAGCTACAAAAACCCTGAGGGGCTCACCGAGCCAGGGCACACCACCACGGCGCGTGACTTGAGCCTGTTGGCCACGCGGCTGATGCGTGACTTTCCCAAAGAGGTCGGTTACTACGCGATCAAGAAGTATCGCTATCCTGGCACGCCAGCAGCCAATGACAACAACCGTAACATCCTGTTGTTTCGAGACCCAACGGTGGATGGCCTGAAAACCGGCCACACCGACGCTGCCGGTTATTGCCTGATTGCCACCGCACGGCGCGATGTTGCAGGCGTGGGCGGTCGGCGTTTGTTGTCTGTCGTGCTGGGAGCGGCCAGCGAAAACGCCCGCGCCAATGAGTCGCAGAAGCTGCTGAACTGGGGTTACACCGCGTTTGACGCGGTCAAACTGTTTGACGCCAATCTGCCGGTGGTGACTGTGACCGTATGGAAGGGCAAACAATCCACCGTGGCCTTGGGCCAGGCGCAGGCGATTGTGGTGGCGGTCCCCGCAGGCAGCGCCACCAAGTTGAGCACCGACGTGGCCCGGCCAGACCCGCTGGTGGCACCCCTGGGCAAGGGGCAGCAAATCGGGACGTTGCGTGTTAAGGCCCAGGACCAACTTGTGGCCGAGGTGCCGCTGCAAGTGCTGGAGAGCGTGGAGCAAGCCGGATTGCTGGGGCGGGCGTGGGACGTGTTGCGCTTATGGATCAAGTAAGCGCGCTGACAAATTTTTCCAGGCCACTTTTTGGTCTCAAAAGCGGTGACCTGATATAGTAGCGGGCTTTTCGGGCTTTCCGAAGGGCTTTTCGTTTTTGTCTTTTTCATGTTTGAACGTTTAGGGACGTTTAGTTTTTAGGAGGCGCAATGCCAACCATCAATCAGTTGATCCGTCAAGGGCGCTCGGTCGAAGTGATCAAGTCCAAGAGCCCGGCGATGGAAAATTCTCCACAACGCCGGGGCGTTTGCACCCGCGTGTACACGACCACACCCAAAAAGCCCAACTCGGCTTTGCGTAAAGTGGCCAAGGTTCGCCTGACCAACGGGTTCGAGGTGATTTCTTACATCGGCGGCGAAGGCCACAACCTGCAGGAACACAGCGTGGTGCTGGTGCGCGGCGGTCGGGTCAAGGACTTGCCCGGTGTGCGTTACCACATCGTGCGTGGTTCGCTTGACTTGCAAGGCGTGAAAGACCGCAAGCAGTCGCGCTCCAAATACGGTGCCAAGCGACCCAAGGCCAAATAAGCCATTGATTTGTCAATATAAAAGGTGTTTGTTTGTTGCGTGGCGCAGCAGATGAACGAAGTGACCCAATGTCTGGGTCGAGTAAGTGAGAGTCTTATTGATTAACTCTCGAGGTGTCCCACAAGACGCCAGCTGAAGCAATAGAGGTGAAAATATGCCACGTCGTCGCGAAGTCCCTAAACGTGAAATCCTGCCGGATCCCAAGTACGGCAATGTCGAGCTGTCCAAGTTCATGAACGTGATCATGGAAGGCGGCAAAAAAGCAGTTGCCGAGCGCATTATTTATGGTGCTCTGGAACAAATCGAAAAGAAAAACCCCGGTAAAGACCCGGTTGAGGCCTTCACCATGGCCATCAACAACGTCAAGCCTTTGGTTGAAGTCAAGTCCCGCCGCGTTGGCGGTGCCAACTACCAAGTGCCGGTTGAAGTGCGCCCGGTGCGTCGCCTGGCCCTGTCCATGCGCTGGATCAAGGAAGCCGCCCGCAAGCGTGGCGAAAAATCCATGGCGCTGCGTTTGGCCAATGAGTTGATGGAAGCCACTGAAGGTCGCGGTGGTGCCATGAAAAAGCGTGACGAAGTTCACCGCATGGCCGAAGCGAACAAGGCGTTCTCGCACTTCCGTTTCTAAAGAGCGGCTACTGCGAAGGCTTCATGCGTCGTTGCCAACCCTTGTCGTGCTCATCGCACTGCCAGCGGGTTTGCGCCTAGCCTGAAGCCTTCTCGCTACGCCGCAGCGGTCATAAGCCCCTGCGGCGTCGTAGTTTGAAATTTACAGATCACCTAAGGATCCATCATGGCTCGCCATACCCCCATTGAGCGCTATCGCAATATCGGCATTTCAGCGCACATCGACGCCGGTAAAACCACCACCACCGAGCGTATTCTTTTTTACACCGGTGTAAACCACAAGATCGGTGAAGTGCATGACGGCGCTGCCACCATGGACTGGATGGAGCAAGAGCAAGAGCGCGGTATCACCATCACCTCTGCGGCCACCACCTGTTTCTGGAAAGGCATGGAAAACAACTTTGCCGAACACCGCATCAACATCATCGACACCCCCGGCCACGTGGACTTCACCATCGAGGTAGAGCGCTCCATGCGCGTGCTCGACGGCGCCTGTATGGTCTATTGCGCTGTGGGCGGCGTGCAACCCCAGTCTGAAACCGTTTGGCGTCAGGCCAACAAGTACCACGTGCCACGTATAGCGTTCGTCAACAAGATGGACCGCACCGGGGCCAACTTCTTCAAGGTCTATGACCAGATGAAGCTGCGCCTGAAGGGCAATCCGGTACCCATCGTGATTCCGATTGGTGCCGAAGAACACTTTACCGGGGTGATTGACCTGCGCAAGATGAAAGCCATCATCTGGGACGAGGCATCGCAGGGCATGAAGTTCAACTTTGAAGAAATTCCTGCTGAGCTGTTGGCCCAAGCCAAGGAATGGCGCGAAAAAATGGTTGAGGCTGCGGCAGAGGCCAATGAAGAGCTGATGAACAAATACCTTGAAGAAGGTGACTTGTCAGAAGATGAAATCACACTCGGTTTGCGCACCCGCGCCATTGCCTGCGAAATCCAGCCGATGCTGTGTGGTACCGCGTTCAAGAACAAGGGTGTACAGCGCATGCTCGACGCCATCATCGAACTCATGCCGTCGCCACTGGATGTACCGCCGGTACCTGGTTTCGATGAAGACGAACATGAAGTGCATCGCAAGGCTGACGACAACGAAAAATTCTCGGCGTTGGCTTTCAAGTTGATGACAGATCCTTTTGTGGGTCAATTGACATTTGTGCGCGTTTATTCCGGCGTGCTGACCAAGGGCGACACGGTCTATAACCCGGTGCGTGGCAAAAAGGAACGCATTGGCCGGATTGTGCAAATGCACGCCAACAAGCGCGAAGAAGTGAGCGAAATTGTGGCGGGTGACATTGCCGCCTGTATTGGCCTGAAGGATGTGACCACGGGGGAAACCTTGTGTGACCCCAACGCCGTCATCACGCTGGAGCGCATGGTGTTCCCCGAGCCGGTGATTACCCAGGCGGTCGAGCCCAAGACAAAGGTTGACCAGGAAAAAATGGGCATCGCCTTGCAGCGCTTGGCTCAGGAAGATCCATCGTTCCGTGTCAAGACCGACGAAGAATCGGGTCAGACTCTGATTGGTGGTATGGGTGAATTGCATCTCGAAATCATTGTCGACCGCATGAAGCGTGAATTTGGCGTGGAAGCCAACGTGGGCAAGCCCCAAGTGGCGTACCGCGAAACCATTCGCAAGTCGGTATCGGACGTGGAAGGCAAGTTTGTGCGCCAGTCCGGCGGTAAGGGGCAGTACGGCCACGTGGTGTTCCGCGTGGAACCCAACGAAGCCGGCAAAGGCTTCCAGTTTCTGGACGAAATCAAGGGTGGCGTGGTGCCGCGCGAGTTCATTCCGGCGGTTGAAAAAGGTGTGGTTGAAGCGCTCAATAGCGGCGTCTTGGCCGGCTATCCGGTGGTTGATGTGAAGGTGGCTCTCACCTTTGGTTCTTACCACGATGTGGACTCAAACGAAAACGCGTTCAAAATGGCTGCCATCTTTGGTTTCAAGGATGCCTGCCGCAAGGCCAGCCCGGTCATTCTGGAGCCCATGATGGCCGTTGAGGTAGAAACACCTGAAGACTACGCCGGTAACGTGATGGGCGACTTGTCGTCACGTCGCGGCATGGTGCAAGGCATGGACGACATGGCCGGTGGCGGCAAGGTGATTCGTGCCGAGGTGCCGTTGTCCGAAATGTTTGGCTACTCCACCACGCTGCGCTCGATGTCACAAGGCCGTGCCACTTACACGATGGAATTCAAGCACTACGCGGAAGCTCCACGCAATGTGGCCGAAGCCATCATGGCAGCAAGGGCTAAATAAGAAACCTGAGACCTGGGGTCAGACCACTCGCGCAGCGATGTGCTCTGACCCCATCTGATTAGAACCTGTCTGCGATGTCGCACCCAACGCTGCCCGTGGCGATGGAATCCGTGACGACATGCAAACATTAAACCAACCCACGGGCACTGCTCTTTGAAAGACTTGAAAAATGGCAAAAGAAAAATTCGCCCGTACCAAGCCCCACGTGAACGTGGGCACCATCGGTCACGTTGACCACGGCAAAACCACACTGACCGCTGCTATCACCAGCGTCATGGCGGCCAAATTTGGCGGCACCGCCAAGGCCTACGACCAGATTGACGCTGCGCCAGAGGAAAAAGCGCGCGGCATCACCATCAACACCGCGCACGTCGAATACGAAACAACGAACCGCCACTACGCTCACGTTGACTGCCCCGGCCACGCCGACTACGTCAAGAACATGATCACCGGTGCGGCCCAGATGGACGGTGCTATCTTGGTTGTGTCGGCTGCTGATGGCCCGATGCCGCAAACGCGCGAACACATCCTGCTGGCGCGCCAAGTGGGCGTGCCCTACATCATCGTTTACATGAACAAGTGCGACATGGTCGATGACGCCGAACTGCTCGAACTGGTTGAAATGGAAGTGCGCGAACTTCTGGACAAATACGACTTCCCCGGCGACAAAACCCCCATCATCCACGGCAGTGCCAAGCTCGCCATGGAAGGCGACAAGGGTGAACTGGGCGAAGGCTCGATCCTCAAACTCGCTGACGCGCTCGATAGCTACATCCCGACCCCCGTGCGTGCCATCGACGGCCCGTTCCTGATGCCCGTAGAAGACGTGTTCTCCATCTCTGGTCGTGGCACCGTGGTCACAGGCCGGGTGGAACGGGGTGTCATCAAAGTCGGCGAAGAAATTGAAATCGTCGGCATCCACGACACCCAGAAAACCATCTGCACCGGCGTCGAAATGTTCCGCAAACTGCTTGACCAGGGCCAAGCGGGCGACAACGTTGGCATCTTGCTGCGCGGCACCAAACGCGAAGAAGTGCAACGCGGCCAAGTGCTGTGCAAACCCGGCTCGATCAAGCCGCACACCCAGTTTGTCGGCGAAATCTACGTTTTGAGCAAAGACGAAGGTGGCCGTCACACGCCGTTCTTCAGCAACTACCGCCCGCAGTTCTACTTCCGCACCACCGACGTCACCGGAGCCATTGAGCTGCCAGAAGGCAAAGAAATGGTCATGCCTGGCGACAACGTGAGCATCACCGTCAAGCTGATTGCCCCCATCGCCATG
The DNA here is from genome assembly GCA_002786915.1 of Comamonadaceae bacterium CG12_big_fil_rev_8_21_14_0_65_59_15. GTDB lineage: Bacteria > Pseudomonadota > Gammaproteobacteria > Burkholderiales > Burkholderiaceae_C > Rhodoferax. The sequence continues at coordinate 94,272 of PCUV01000114.1, forward strand.
GAAGAAGGCCTGCGCTTTGCCATCCGCGAAGGTGGCCGTACCGTGGGCGCCGGTGTGGTGGCCAAGGTGATTGCCTGATACCAGAAAGAACAACATGGCAACCAAACAAAAAATCCGCATTCGCCTGAAGGCGTTTGATTACAAGTTGATCGACCAGTCTGCCGCCGAAATCGTCGATACCGCCAAGCGGACCGGTGCGATCGTCAAGGGCCCGGTGCCCCTGCCCACGCGCATGAAGCGCTTTGACATTTTGCGTTCACCGCACGTCAACAAGACCAGTCGTGACCAGTTTGAAATTCGCACGCATCAGCGTCTGATGGACATCGTGGATCCGACCGACAAGACCGTTGACGCGCTGATGAAGCTCGACCTGCCTGCAGGCGTGGATGTCGAGATCAAGTTGCAATGATGGGTGTGCTTTGCCGCCACAGTGGATGGTCAAAACAAATAGATTTGTGGCCACGGCGATTGTCATGAATTGCTGTGGCTATAATCGCAGGCTCTTCAGCCGGGGGTAACTCCGGTTGGTGAGTTTTATTAACAGTCTCTCACACCACAACGTGCGCCGCCAATTGAAGTTGCGCCGGTGAGAGTTACGGAGAAAACAATGAGTCTGAGCAATCACTTAGGGTTGCTGGGGCGCAAGGTGGGCATGATGCGTCTGTTCACCGATGACGGGAATGCAATTCCTGTCACGGTGGTGGATGTGTCAAACAACCGAGTGACCCAAGTCAAAACCCAAGAGAACGATGGCTACGTTGCCTTGCAGGTAACGTTTGGTGCGAAGAAAGCTTCTCGCGTCAACAAGCCAACCGCCGGGCACCTTGCCAAAGCAGGTGTTGAAGCCGGTGAAATCATCCAAGAGTTTCGCGTGACCGCTGAAACCGCAGCGCAATACCCGTCAGGTGCCAATGTGCCTGTGAATGCGGTGTTTACGGCGGGCCAGAAGGTGGATGTGCAGGGCACAACCATCGGCAAGGGTTTCGCTGGCACCATCAAGCGCCACCACATGAAGTCGCAACGCGCCTCGCACGGCAACAGTCGTTCGCACAACGTTCCTGGCTCCATCGGTATGGCGCAGGATCCGGGTCGTGTGTTTCCTGGCAAGCGTATGACCGGTCACCTCGGTGACGATCTGGTCACCACGCAAAATCTCGATATCGTTCGCGTGGATGAAGCGCGCCAGTTGCTGATGATCAAGGGAGCGATTCCTGGTTCGGCGGGTGGTTTTGTCACCGTACGCCCGGCTGTCAAGGCTGTCGCAACCGCAACGAAAGGAGCGAACTGATGCAGCTCGAACTCCTCAACGATCAAGGCCAGGTGGCGTCCAAGTTGGATGTGCCTGAAACCGTGTTTGGCCGTGCTTACAACGAAGACCTGGTGCATCAGGTGGTTGTGGCTTTCCAAGCCAATGCACGCCAAGGAACGCGCGCTCAAAAAGACCGCGAGCAAGTGCGCCACTCGACCAAGAAGCCTTTCAAGCAAAAGGGTACCGGCCGCGCACGTGCGGGCATGACGTCGTCGCCGCTGTGGCGCGGGGGCGGTCGGATTTTTCCGAATATGCCCGATGAAAACTTCACCCAGAAGATCAACAAGAAGATGTACCGCGCCGGTATGGCTTCTATTTTGTCGCAGCTCGCCCGTGAAGGTCGTCTGGCGGTGGTGGATTCGCTGACAGTTGAATCGCCCAAGACCAAGGCGCTGGCCGCCAAGTTCAAGGCCATGAATCTTGAGTCGGTATTGGTGATTGCAGACGAGGTGGATGAAAACCTCTACCTGGCTTCACGCAATCTGGTGAATGTGCTTGTGGTTGAGCCGCGCTACGCCGACCCGGTATCCCTGGTGCACTATCGCAAGGTGCTGGTGACCAAGGCGGCCATGGGCCAATTGCAGGAGATGTTTGCATGAGCCACGGAACTCAAACCCAGAAATTCGACGAAGGTCGTCTGATGCAGGTGCTGGTTGCCCCGATCGTGTCTGAAAAGGCTACGGCGGTGGCAGAAAAAAGCAATGCCGTCACCTTCAAGGTGCTGCAAGACGCCACCAAGTATGAAATCAAGGCCGCTGTGGAATTGATGTTCAAGGTGGAAGTCAAGGGCGTATCGGTGGTGAACACCAAGGGTCGTACCAAACGTTTTGGCAAATCTGTGGGTCGCCGCGACAACGTTCGCAAAGCCTACGTGATGCTCAAGCCAGGTCAGGAAATCAACCTTGGCGGGGAGGCTGCTTAATCATGGCTGTAATCAAGATGAAACCTACTTCACCCGGCCGTCGTGGCGTGGTGAAGGTCTCGCGCGAAGTGTTGCACAAGGGTGCACCGCACGCGCCTCTGCTGGAGCCGCAATTCCAGCAGGCGGGCCGCAACAACAACGGTCACATCACCACCCGTCACAAGGGTGGCGGTCACAAGCACCACTACCGGGTGGTTGATTTCCTGCGCAACAAAGACGGCATTGCCGCCAAGGTTGAACGCATCGAATATGACCCCAACCGTTCGGCGCACATCGCGCTGGTGTGCTATGCCGACGGCGAACGTCGCTACATCATCGCCCCGCGTGGACTTGAGGTGGGCGCGTCGATCATGAGTGGTGCCGAGGCTCCGATCCGTGTGGGCAACACCCTGCCGGTGCGCAATATCCCTGTGGGCTCGGTGGTGCATTGTGTCGAACTGCAAGTCGGCAAGGGGGCCCAAGTGGTGCGCTCTGCCGGTACTTCTGCCACTCTTCTGGCGCGCGAGGGCACTTACGCACAGGTGCGTATGCGCTCGGGCGAAGTGCGCAAAATTCACATCGATTGCCGGGCCACGCTGGGCCAGGTTGCCAACGAAGAGCACAGCCTGCGTCAACTCGGCAAGGCCGGTGCCACACGTTGGCGCGGCATTCGCCCAACCGTTCGCGGTGTAGTGATGAACCCGGTGGACCACCCCCATGGCGGTGGTGAAGGCAAGACCGGTGAGGGCCGTCATCCAGTCGATCCTTGGGGTAATCTGACCAAGGGCTACCGTACCCGTAACAACAAGCGCACGCAGGTCATGATCGTGTCGCGTCGCAAGAAGTAAGGGGTAGGTAAATGACTCGTTCTCTCAAAAAAGGTCCGTTTGTTGACCAACATCTGGTTGTCAAAGCCGAAAAGGCTGTGGCTGCCAAAGACAAGAAGCCGATCAAGACCTGGTCGCGTCGCTCCATGGTGCTGCCCGATTTCATCGGGTTGACCATCGCCGTGCACAACGGCAAGCAGCACGTTCCAGTCTATATCACTGATCAAATGGTGGGCCACAAGTTGGGTGAGTTTGCGCTCACGCGCACTTTCAAGGGCCACCCTGCCGACAAAAAAGTCGTCAAGAAATAAGAGGTGACCATGGAAACACGTGCAACCCTTCGCGGCGTTCGTTTGTCGGTGGACAAAGGACGCTTGGTCGCGGATCTGATCCGTGGCAAAAAGGTCGATCAGGCCCTGAACATCTTGCAATTCACGCAGAAAAAAGCTGCCGGGATCATCAAGAAAGTGCTGGAGTCTGCGATCGCCAACGCTGAACACAACGACGGTGCCGACATCGACGAGCTGAAGGTGAAAACCATCTACGTCGAACAAGGTGCGTCGCTGCGCCGCTTCACGGCCCGCGCCAAAGGTCGTGGCAACCAAATCAGAAAACCCACGTGCCATGTGTACGTGACGGTCGGTAACTGAAAAAGGCCAGGAAGATATGGGACAAAAAATCCATCCAACCGGTTTTCGCCTGGCGATCAGTCGTAACTGGGCATCGCGCTGGTACGCCAGTGACCGTGATTTTGCCGGCATGCTGGCAGAAGACATCAAGGTACGCGAGTACCTCAAAGCCAAGCTGAAAAATGCATCGGTGTCGCGTGTTCTGATTGAACGCCCTGCCAAAAATGCGCGTATCACCATTTTCTCGGCGCGTCCGGGTGTGGTGATCGGCAAAAAAGGCGAGGACATCGAAAACCTCAAGCGCGAACTCGGCAAGCAATTGGGCGTGCCGGTGGCGGTCAACATCGAAGAAGTGCGCAAGCCTGAAATCGATGCCAAGCTGATCGCAGACTCGATCACCCAGCAGCTCGAAAAGCGCATCATGTTCCGTCGGGCCATGAAACGCGCCATGCAAAACGCCATGCGTCTGGGTGCCCTGGGCATCAAGATCATGTCGTCGGGTCGCCTCAACGGTATTGAAATCGCGCGTTGTGAGTGGTACCGCGAAGGTCGCGTGCCGCTGCACACCCTGCGTGCCGACATCGACTACGGTACCTCTGAAGCCAAGACCACTTACGGCATCATCGGTGTTAAGGTCTGGGTCTACAAGGGTGACACGCTCGGCCGCAATGATCTGCCCGCAGCAGAAACACCGCGTCCGGATGACGAGCGTCGCCCGCGTGGTCCGCGTCGTGACGCACGCCCTGGCTCCGATCGTCCGGCTCCGCGCGGCGGTCGTCGTCCAATGGGTTCCAACAGCGCCCCTGCTGACGGAAGCGACAAACCCGCAGAAGCCCTGGGTGCTGATGCCAACAAACCCGCCGTTAAGCGCGTCCGCAAGGTAGCAGCGCCAGTTTCTGCCGCCAGCACGAGCGCTGTGGCAGCTGACGGCAAAGGAGAATAATCATGTTGCAACCCGCTCGTCGCAAGTATCGTAAAGAGCAAAAAGGCCGCAACACCGGCATCGCCACCCGTGGTAGCACGGTTGCGTTCGGTGATTTCGGTCTCAAATGTATCGATCGTGGTCGCCTGACAGCGCGCCAGATTGAAGCTGCACGTCGTGCGGTGTCACGGCACGTCAAGCGTGGCGGCCGCATCTGGATCCGCGTGTTCCCTGACAAACCCATTTCCCAGAAGCCTGCTGAAGTGCGTATGGGTAACGGCAAGGGCAACCCCGAGTACTACGTGGCTGAAATTCAGCCCGGCAAGATCGTGTTCGAAATTGTGGGTGTGCCTGAAGAATTGGCGCGTGAGGCGTTTCGCCTGGCCGCTGCCAAGCTGCCGCTGCGCACCACGTTCGTGTCGCGCATGATCGGCCAGTAATCAGGAGCAATGCATATGAAAACGACTGAATTACGCCAAAAAGATGTGGCTGGCCTGAAAACTGAAATCAAGGACTTGCAAAAAGCACACTTTGGTTTGCGCATGCAGAAAGCCACCCAACAACTCAACAACACAGACGCGCTCAGGTTGGCGCGTCGCGACGTCGCGCGCGCCAAGACCATTCTGGTCGAGAAGCTTGCGGCTGCCGAGTCCGCCAAATAAGGAGCGCAACATGACGGAAGCTAAAACATCCCTCAAACGCACCTTGGTTGGCAAGGTCGTCAGTGACAAGCGAGCCAAGACGGTCACGGTGCTGATTGAGCGCCGCGTCAAGCACGAGCTCTATGGCAAGATCGTTGGCAAGTCCAGCAAGTACCACGCCCATGACGAAAAAGGCGAGTACAAGCTGGGTGACGTGATCGAAATCACCGAAAGCCGCCCGATCTCCAAGACCAAAAACTGGGTAGCTACCCGTTTGGTGAAAAAGGCCGCATTGGTTTAAGTGACTAGTGTTCGTGCCCAGTAGGGGTCAGAGCACATCGCTGGCGCGAGTGGTCTGACCCGCAAAATTTCAGAATGGCTCACAATGTGGGCCGTTTTTGTTTTAATTTACATTCAGGAGCTGTACATGATCAAGATTGGTGATACCTTGCCCGCGGTGACGTTGATGGAATATTCTGAAGTCGAAGGTGGCGGTTGTAGCCTGGGCCCCAACCCGGTGGACGTGGCCGCAGCCAGCGCGGGCAAGACCATTGCGCTGTTTGCCCTGCCGGGCGCGTTTACGCCAACCTGCTCGGCCAAGCATGTTCCTGGCTATGTTGAAAACCATGCGGCGCTCAAGGCCGCAGGGGTGGATGAAATCTGGTGCGTGAGCGTCAACGACGCTTTTGTCATGGGGGCCTGGGCACGCGACCAGAAAACCGCTGGCAAGGTTCGCATGCTCGGCGACGGTGATGCCGCATTTGCCAAAGCCACAGGTTTGACGCTGGACCTGACGGGCAAGGGCATGGGGCTGCGCAGCGCGCGCTATTCGATGCTGGTCAAAAACGGCAAGGTGACCACACTCAACGTGGAAGGCCCTGGCAAGTTTGAGGTCAGCGATGCTGGGACGATGCTGGCACAGGCCAAGGCTTGATGCACTGATGCCTGGGGTGCGGGTTACCCAGGCTTTACAGCGCCACCTTCAGGTAATGCGCCCCCGCAATGGGGTTGTGGTAGTAAGGTGGAATCTCCTCAAAGCCAAGGTCTTCATAGAGGGCGCGGGCACTTTCCATGTCGCTGAGCGTATCCAGTAAAACGCAGCCGTAGCCTGCACTGCGGGCTGCGTCCAGGATGGCCTCCGTCAACAGCCGTCCCACGCCGCAACCTCTGAAGGCGGGTTGAACATACAGTCGTTTCATCTCGCTTGCGTTGGGGTAGTCCACCGTGTCAAGCGGTCGCAACGCGCAGCAGCCGACCCAGCGATCCCCTGCGCGGGCACCCACCAAGGCTCCCCGGGGTGGCGCGTAGTCGCCCGGCAGGTTCGCCAGTTCAGTGTCAAAGTCTTGGAAGCATAGACTGATGTCTAGGCTGCGGGCGTATTCTTCAAACAGCGCCCGCACGGCTGCCGTGTCATTGGACTCGGTGATATTCACGAGTGTGACGGTGTTCATAAACCTCTTTGGAACGAGTCAGAAAACCAGGTGGTGATCATCCGTGCGCGTGTCATACAAACTCAAGCCTCCAGCCATGCTACAGCTATGGCGACCAGCGCGCCGCAAATGCCAAGAATCGTCAGCGCGAGAAGCCGCTGCCGCGCGCTGTCTTCAGAGGCTGGCGCGGCAAAGCTTAAGCACTTGTCGCCGGTGATCATGGGTTGAACCAGGTTGTCGCGTCGCCCAAATGCGTAGAAAATAATAGCAGAAAAATGAAGAGCAACAAGGGACAAGATCGCAAATTTACCAATGTTCTTGTGATAGAAAGTGGCCGCGTTGACCAGCGCAGCGGACACATGTCGCGTTAACGGGCCGGCTGCAGAGATCTCATCGTCGCTCAACAGCCCGGAGCTTACCTGCAGCATCAAAAAGGCCAACATGGCCAGTACCGATAACGCCCCCAGAGGGTTGTGCCCCACACTTGCTACAGCATCGGCGTGACCGCGAAGGTAGCGCCAAATAGCTCTTGGTCCCCGCACAAAACTGGCAAAACGCGACCAGTGCCCGCCCCAAAATCCCCAAACCAACCGAAACAGCAGCAAGGTCAACACGCTGTACCCGAACCGGAAGTGCCATGGCATGGCCGCGCCCCCGATCTGGGAAGTGACGAGCAAGCCCAGCACGCAGGTCACCAAAGCCCAATGAAACAGGCGTGTGGGCGCGTCCCAAACCCGAACCGTGTGATGCATGGATTCCCCTCAAGATCAGTGGATATTTCAAACTCAATAGACTGCGCTGCCCTGAAAACTTCAATTCAATTTGACGGAGATCTTATGAAAAAAATCACTGCCCTGTGTGCGGCTGGTCTTGCCTTGTCGTTTGCATTGCCTGCTTCGGCGCAGTTTGCCAAAGCTGAAGACGCGATCAAGTATCGCAAAAGTGCGTTGTTCGTGATGGCGCAAAACTTCGGGCGTGTGGCCGGCATGGCCAACGGCAAGATTGCGTTTGACGCAAAAGTGGCTGCTGACAGTGCTGCAACCGCTGAGTTTGTATCCAAGCTGCCGTGGGCCGGGTTCGGTCCTGGCACCGATAAAGGCGGTGAAACCCGTGCCAAAGCGGAAATCTGGTCTGACAAGGCCAAGTTTGACGACTACGCTGGCAAGATGCAGGCTGAAATGACCAAGCTGGCTGCCGCCGCCAAGACAGGTAATCTGGACGACATCAAGACGGCGGTGAACAGCACCGGCGGTGCCTGCAAGTCCTGTCACGACGACTTCCGCGCCAAGTAATCCCCGGTGTTATTGCTGTGCGCTGTGACAGCGCGCGCAGCTTGGGTACCATCGGGCCTTCATCAACAGCATGGATAGAAGGCACACGATGCATCGCCGTACTTTCTCCTTGGGGTGTCTCGCCGTAGCGCTGGCGCTCCAGCATCGGCTCGCACAAGCTTTGTCGCTCGATGAGCTCAGCAGCGCCCAGGCCTCTCAAGGTCTGCGCACGGCGCTGGAGCGCGGGGCGCGCGCCGCCGTGTCCGAGCTGGGGCGAACCGGCGGCTTCATGGGTAATGATCAAGTCCGCATTCCCCTGCCGGGCTATTTGCAAGATGCTTCCAGGTTGCTGCGCGCGCTGGGGCAGGGTGAGCGGCTCGATGCGCTGGTAGCCGCCATGAATCAGGCCGCCGAGGCAGCCGTTGCGCTGGCCAAAGACATGCTGGTGGGGGCCGTCAAATCGATGAACATCCAGGACGCCAAAGCCATTCTGACGGGTGGCGAGACAGCGGTGACGCAGTTTTTTGTCGATCGCACGCGCCAGCCTCTGGGCGAAAAGTTTTTGCCCATCGTGAACCGCACCACCGCGCGCGTTCAACTGGCCCAGCAGTACAACCAACTGGCGAACAAGGCATCAGGCTTGGGTCTGATCAAGGGCGACGCCGTCAGCATTGAACGCTACGTTACGGCCAAGGCGCTCGACGGCTTGTATTTCATGATCGGCGAGGAAGAAAAGAAGATTCGCCGCGATCCGGTGGGCACCGGCAGCGCGCTGCTGAAGAAAGTTTTTGGTGTCCTACAGTAGCAGTCAAGATGTCGCATCCGGCTGACCGTGAACTGGAAAAGTCATAATCGCCCCTGCTGTCAATGATCGAAACCTTGGAGCAACCAGGCAGGTAACGAGTGCACCCTTTTTCAATCACATGAGCAACGGTATTTTCATCATCGCCCACGCGCCGCTGGCTCATGCGCTGCGCCAGTGCGTGCTGCATGTGTTTCCGGACGCAGACACCTGCCTGGCGGTGCTGGACGTGCAACCCAACGTATCGGCCGATGAAACCCTGCGCGCCGCGCGCATGACGGTCGAACTGTTGGGCAAAAAGAAGCTGTTGGTGTTGACCGATCTCTTTGGCGCTACCCCGTGCAATACGGCGCAAAAGTTGGTCGATGGCATCGACTCACGGCTGGTGGCCGGTGTGAATTTACCCATGCTGCTGCGCGCTGTCACCTATCGCCATGAACCGCTGGACGCCTTGGTGGCACGCGCCGTGGCTGGTGGCACACAAGGTGTCATGCAGGTGGCGGTGACAGCACCCCAGAATCAACAACGCAAGTCGCATGATCAAGACCACGACGACCATCAGCAATAAGTTGGGGCTGCACGCCCGCGCATCGGCCAAGCTGACCAAATTGGCAGGTAGTTTCCCCTGTGAGGTGTGGATGTCGCGCGGGGATCGTCGGGTGAATGCCAAAAGCATCATGGGGGTGATGATGCTCGCCGCTGGCATGGGCGTTGAGGTGGAGGTGGAAACCTCGGGTGAGCGCGAGCAAGAGGCCATGACCGCCCTGCTCGCCCTGATCGATGACAAATTCGGCGAAGGTGAGTAGGGTGGCTTGGCATCAGTTGAACCGGGTGGGCGTCCCATGACTTTCTCCATTCATGGTTTGCCAGTGGCACGGGGCATCGCCATCGGGCGCGCTGTGCTGGTGGCCTCCAGCCGACTCGATGTGGCGCACTATTTCATTGAGCCCACTCAGGTGGTGGCTGAGCTCAACCGCGTGCGCGACGGCCGCGACGCTGTCATTGCCGAAATTCACCGCTTGCAGGAAAACATTGCGCACCACAGTCCCAAAGAAACGCCGCACGAGCTTTCCGCCTTGCTGGAAGTGCACTTGATGCTGCTGCAGGACGAAGAACTCGAAAGCGGCGTGCGTCACTGGATCAAGGACCGGCTTTACAACGCCGAGTGGGCGCTGACCAGCCAGTTGGAGGTGATCTCGCGCCAGTTTGACGAGATGCAGGACGAGTACCTGCGCGAACGCAAGGCCGACCTGGAGCAGATCACCGAGCGCATCCTGCGCGCCATGCGGGGCGTTTCATCGCCGCTGGTGCAGCCCTTGCGTGCCGGGCGCAAGGCGGCGCAACAAGAGCTGCTGCTGGACGACACGGTGGATGTGCCGCTGATTCTGGTGGCGCATGACTTGTCGCCCGCCGACATGCTGCAGTTCAAGCAAAGCGTTTTTGCTGGCTTCATTACCGACGTGGGCGGCAAGACGTCACACACCGCCATCGTGGCGCGCAGCCTGGATATTCCGGCGGTGGTGGGCGCGCGACTGGCCAGCCAACTGCTGCGCCAGGACGATTGGGTCATCATCGATGGTGACGCCGGTGTGGTGGTGGTGGACCCCTCGCCCATCATCCTGGCCGAATACGGTTTTCGCCAGCGTCAGGCAGAACTGGCGCGTGGCAGGCTGACGCGCCTGCTGCACACACCCGCTGTCACCCTGGACGGGCAGCACATTGAATTGTTGGCCAATATCGAAATGCCGGACGACGCCGCAGCGGCGGTGCAAGCTGGTGCCATGGGTGTAGGCCTGTTTCGCAGCGAATTTCTGTTCATGGGGCGCCACGGCAAGTTGCCCAACGAAGACGAGCAGTATCTGGCCTACCGACGCGCTGTGGAGGGCATGCAGGGCTTGCCGGTGACGATCCGCACGGTGGACATTGGCGCTGACAAGCCGCTGGACGAATCTGTGCGCGACCTGGGTCATCTGAACCCGGCGCTGGGATTGCGCGCAATTCGCTGGAGTCTGACCGAACCAGCCATGTTTCTGTCCCAGTTACGCGCCATGTTGCGTGCCGCTGTGCATGGCCCGGTGCAATTGCTGATACCCATGCTGGTGCACGCCAGTGAGATTCGCCAGACCATGGCGCTGATCGACCATGCCCGGGTGCAGTTGGACAACCGGGGCGTGGCGTATGGCCCGGTCAAGATCGGCGCCATGATCGAAATTCCGGCGGCCGCGCTGACCCTGCCGGTGTTTTTGAAGTATTTTGATTTTCTGTCGATCGGCACCAACGACTTGATCCAGTACACGCTGGCCATCGACCGCGCCGACGAATCGGTGGCGCACTTGTACGATCCCTTGCACCCGGCGGTGCTGCGTTTGATCGCCAACACCCTGGCGCAGGGCAAGGCGCAAGGAAAACCGGTGAGCGTGTGCGGCGAAATGGCCGGCGATGTCACCCTGACCAAGTTGTTGCTGGGGCTGGGGCTGCGCAGCTTTTCCATGCACCCGGCGCAGATTCTGGCGGTCAAGCAAGAGGTGCTGCGCTCCGACGCTGGAAAGCTTGAAGCGTGGGCACAACAGATTCTGGACGACGACGAGCCCGCGCGGCGGCTGGTAGCTGGAATCTGAAGGTAGCGCGCGGCAGATTCGCCGGGGTGTGCCCGCCGCTGCGACCCATATCGCCCGGCATCAAACCCAGCGAAAGATCAGCGGAATCAACAGTGACGCCAACATCACCTGCATGCCCAGCGCCAGCCCGGCGTAGGCGCCAGCGTCTGCGTTCACCTGTAGCGCCCGAGCCGCACCAATGCCGTGCGCGGCGGTGCCCAGCGCAAAGCCGCGTGCCATCCAACCGGTGCCCTGCGCTGGCACGCGCAGCAGGCCGAAAAGTGTGCGGCCGCTGAGCGCGCCCACCATGCCGGTGATCACAGCAAACACCGCAGCCAGCGCGGGCACGCCGCCAATGGCGTCGGCAATGCCCATGGCCACCGGCGCTGTCACCGATTTGGGCGCCAGCGACAAAATCACCTCGTGCGGCAATCCCACTGACCAACCCAGCAGCATGGCCGATGCACTGGCCGCGCCGCCGCCCGCCAGCGATGCCAGCAACAGCGCACGCCAACGCTGGCGCAGCTCATGGCGGCGTTCCCACAGCGGCCAGGCCAGCGCCACCACGGCGGGACCCAGCAAAAAGTGAATGAACTGCGCGCCAGAAAAATACGTGGGGTAGTCTACGCGGGTGAGCGTCAGCAAGCTCGCCAGCACCACCACCGACCACAGCACCGGGTTGGCCCAGGCAGCCTGGCCCAGTCGCGTGTAGGCCGCTTGCGCCAGCACATACACCACCAGGGTGGCCGTCAGCCCAAACAGTGGCGTGGCCGACAGGTAGATCCACAGTTCGACAAACTTAGGCATCGCCGCCCTCCTGGGGTTTGCGCAGCAGCAAAGCAGTCACCGCCAGGCCGATCCAAGTGGACAACACAATCACCGCCAGCATGCGCAGCCCGTACGCCCCCAGCAAATCCAGATGGGTCATCACGCCAACGCCTACCGGTACAAACAGCAGCGACAAGTGCGACAGCAAAAAACCCGCACACGCGGCCACCGGCTCGCGCACCACTGGCCAACGCAGCGCCGGCAACAACAGCAGCATGCCCAGTACCGGGCCAGGCAAGGGCAGCGCCAAGCCACGCGCCAGCAGTTCCCCCGCAGATTGCATGACCAAAAGCCATGCCAGCCCTTGCAATGCCTTCATAAAGTGCTATTAATAACGAGGCAAATCGGGGTGGCTCAGCTTGCCGCCGCGCACCAGCATCTTGCCGTATTCGGCACAGCGTTGCAGTGTGGGAATGACCTTGTCCGGGTTGAGCAGCCGTGCCGGGTCAAAGGCGCGTTTGACACCAAAAAACTGCTCGTTTTCAGCAGCAGAAAATTGCACGCACATGCTGTTGAGCTTTTCCACGCCCACGCCGTGTTCGCCGGTCACGGTGCCGCCCATGGCGACGCTGGTCTCCAGAATTTCAGCGCCAAACAGCTCGGCGCGGTGCAGCTGGTCGGCCTGGTTGGCGTCGAACAGAATCAGCGGATGCAGGTTACCGTCTCCGGCGTGAAACACGTTGGCGCAGCGCAGCGCATACTTCTTTTCCATCTCGGCAATGGCCATCAGGATGTCGGCCACGCGCTTGCGTGGGATAGTGCTGTCCATGCACATGTAGTCGGGGCTGATGCGCCCGCTGGCCGGAAACGCGTTTTTGCGCCCGCTCCAGAATTTCAGCCGCTCGCCTTCGTCGCGGCTGACGGCAATCTGCGTGGCACCGGCGCCGCGCAGCACGTCGCTCATGCGGCCGATTTCTTCTTCCACCTCTTCGGGTGTGCCGTCGCTTTCGCACAGCAAAATGGCCGCTGCGCTCAGGTCGTAACCGGCGTGCACATAGTCTTCTACCGCGGCGGTCATGGGCTTGTCCATCATTTCCAGACCGGCCGGAATGATGCCCGCAGCAATTACCGCCGCCACCGCGTCACCGGCCTTGGTAATGTCGTCAAAGCTGGCCATGATGCAGCGCGCCAGTTGCGGTTTGGGCGTGAGCTTGACGGTGACCTCGGTCACGATCGCCAGCATGCCCTCAGAGCCGATGACCACGCTCATCAGGTCGTAGCCGGGCGCGTCCAGCGCGTCCGATCCAAACGTGACGGGCTCACCGGCCATGGTGAAGCCCTTGATCTTGAGGATGTTGTGCAGCGTCAGGCCGTACTTCAGGCAGTGCACGCCGCCCGAGTTTTCGGCCACATTGCCGCCGATGGTGCAAGCAATCTGGCTGCTCGGGTCGGGTGCGTAGTACAGGTTGTGCGCCGCCGCCGCCTCACTGATGGCCAGGTTGCGCACACCGCACTGCACGGTGGCGGTGCGTGCCACCGGGTCAACGGCCAGAATCTTGTTGAAGCGCGCCAGCGACAGCGTCACGCCGCGTTGGTGCGGTAACGCGCCGCCCGACAAGCCGGTACCCGCGCCGCGCGCCACCACCGGCACGCCCAGACCCTGGCAGGTGCGCAGCAGCGCCTGCACCTGGGTGGGGTCCTCAGGCAGCGCCACTGCCAGCGGGCGTTGGCGGTAGGCGGTCAGGCCGTCGCATTCGTAGGGTGTGGTGTCTTCGCTGTTGAAGAGCAGTGCATGAGATGGCAAACAGGCCTTCAGACCCTGTACTACCCTTCCTTGTAGCTCTTGTATCGAGAGCGAATCAAGCGTGGATGCGGCAGCTTGGGTGGTCATGGCGTGTCCTTGTCGTGCGGTCGGGTGGGGCTGGCAACTTTAGCGGAGTCAGGCCGCATGGGTTGTGAACAAATTTTGATCACCGTTTGAAAACGGGTGATGCATGTACTGGCAGAGCAGGCCCGGTGCTGTCAGGAAACGCTTTGCTTGAGCCAATCCACAAACGCCACGCATTCCCAGCGTTCCATGGTGCCGGTGCGCCAGCACAGGTAATGCGCATGTGGGCTGGGGATATTGGTGATGAAGGGCTCACTCGTACCCAAACGCACCAGCGAGCCGTTTTCCAGCCAAGGCCAGGCCAGCTTCATGCGGATTAGCGCGATGCCCATGCCGGCGGCGGCACCGTCGCACATCAGGCCCACGTCGTTGAACTGCGAGCCTTCCACGGGCTCGGGCCAGTCCAGGTGGTTGGCGGCAAACCAGGTGCGCCAGGGTTCCAGCGGGCTGCGCAGCAGGTTTTCGCCTTCGATGTCTTGCGCTGCTTCAAACGGGCCGTGCTCGCGTACATAGGAGGGTGAAGCCAGCGGCGTGACTTCGTCCTTGAGGATGCACATGTGTTCGACGTCGGCGTAACGCCCGGTGCCAAAGCGGATCGTCAGGTCGGCGTCTTCGGCCACCACGTCGAGCAGCGGGATCGAGATTTGCAGTGTCAGGTCGATCTCGGGGTAGGCCTCGGTGAACTGGCGCAGGCGCGGAATCAGGATCGAGCGGGCAAACGTGGGCGTGGTGGCCAGGCGCAGCTTGCGCTTGCCCGGTGTGGCCGCCGAGCTGGGAAAGCGTTGCAACATCGACAGGCCCTCGCGCACATGCGCGAGGTACTCGATGCCCTCCACCGTGAGAGAAAAGTCGGCGCGGCCAAACAGCTTGGTGCCGATGATCTGTTCGAGCTGCTTGACCCGGTGGCTCACGGCGCTGGGGGTCACACACAGTTCGTCAGACGCTTGCGTGACGCTGCGCAAACGCGCCAGCGCTTCAAAGGTTAGCAGACACTGAATGGGTGGAATGCGGGCGGCGGCCATGGCTGCCATTGTGGCACCAGAGCGCGTGATTGCACTGCGTAGAATCCCTGCCCACCATGTCTGACCGTCTGGCGGTGTTGCCGCAATACCTGATTCCCAAGCAAGCGCTAACCCTGCTCGCTGGATGGGTAGCGCGGGCGCGCTGGGGTGCGTTGACAACCCGGCTGATTGCCTGGTTTGTACAGCGCTACCGCGTCAACATGGCTGAGGCCGCTAACCCGGACATTGCCGCTTACGCAACCTTCAACGATTTTTTCACCCGTGCCTTGAAGCCAGACGCCAGGCCGCTGGCGCAGGCCGACCTGATCTGCCCGGTGGACGGTGCCATCAGCCAGTTTGGCCGCATCCAAGGGCAGCAGATTTTTCAGGCCAAGGGCCACCACTACAGCAGCACCGCGCTGCTTGGCGGCGACGCAACACTGGCGGCGCAATTTGACGACGGCCACTATGCCACGCTGTACCTGAGCCCGCGCGACTACCATCGCATCCATATGCCGTGTGCCGGGCGGCTGAATCGCATGATCTACGTGCCGGGTGATTTGTTTTCAGTTAACCCCACGACGGCGCGCGGCGTGCCGGGGCTGTTTGCCCGCAACGAGCGGCTGGTGTGCGTGTTTGAGGGCGACTGTGGGCCTTTCGTACTGGTGCTGGTGGGTGCCACCATTGTGGGTAGCATGGCCACTGTCTGGCACGGTGTCGTCAACCACCCGCGCGCCGGGCATCTGTGTGAGTGGCGCTATGATGATCAGAGCATATTCCTCAAGCAGGGCGAGGAGATGGGGCGTTTTTTGCTTGGATCAACGGTGGTGATGTTGTTTCCGGATGCCGCGCTGCAATTCAACCCGACATGGCAACCCGGTGGGGCGATCCGGCTCGGTGAATTGATGGCCAACGCCGCCGCTACTTAAAAATCACCGTTTTGTGACCGTTGATCAGCACGCGGTGTTCGCTGTGCCACTTGACAGCGCGCGCCAGTACCTGGCTTTCGGTGTCACGGCCCAGCGCGGTTAAATCTTCCACCGTTTTACTGTGATCGACGCGCGCCACATCCTGCTCAATGATCGGGCCTTCGTCCAGATCGGCGGTTACGTAGTGCGCCGTGGCGCCGATCAGTTTCACGCCCCGGTCATGCGCCTGGTAGTAGGGCTTGGCACCCTTGAAACTGGGTAAGAACGAGTGGTGGATATTGATGGCGCGTCCGCTGAGTTGCTGGCACAGTTGGTTACTGAGGATTTGCATGTAACGCGCCAGCACGACCAGCTCGGCGCCTTCGTCCTGGATGATTTCAAGCTGCTTGGCTTCGACGTGTGCCTTGGTGCTGGCACTCACTGGCAGGTGGTGAAAAGGCACGTTGTAGCTGGCCGCGAGTTGGTAAAAGTCGCGGTGGTTGCTGATGATGGCGCGGATGTCCAGTGGCAACAGGCCGCTTTTCCAGCGAAACAGCAAATCGTTCAGGCAGTGGCCTTCCTTACTGACCAGGATGACGGTGCGCATCGCCTGGCTCTGCGCGTGCAATTGCCATTGCATCTGGTACGACGCCGCAAAAACCGCCAGCTCGGCCTGGAGTTCATCAAAGCTGTGTTGGGCGCAGGCAAATTGCACCCGCATGAAAAACAGGCCCGTGCTGGTGTCGTTGTACTGCGCGGCTTCTTCGATGTTGCCACTGTGCTCGAGCAAAAAGCCCGACACGGCGTGCACCAGCCCCAGGCGGTCGGGGCACGACAGGGTAAGGGTGTAAACAGGGTTCATAGGGTGACTATTGTCGCTGGCTAAACTAAGGATATTGCAATCGGCTCGACAACGCGTCGTGCGCCAGCGCACAGGAGATTTCAGGATGACATCCGGCCCCATTCAAAAACAACCTAGCCAACGTCGCACACTGGTACTTGCAGGCTTGGGTGTCGCGGCCTCGGCGGGTGCGGCCAGCATTTGGCCCTGGACGGGTAGCAAAGCATATCCGCAGGGTGACCCGATGAGCGTTGATCTGTCTGACTTGCCTGAGGGCAAACTGCTGACCGTGAATTGGCAAGACAGACCGGTCTGGGTGTTGCGCCGATCGGAGTCCGACCTGGCCTTGCTGACGCAAAAAGACCATTTGCTGACTGACGTGTCGTCGCAAGAGTCCGTGCAGCCGCCGGCCTGCCGCAACCCGCAGCGTTCGTTGACGCCTGAGGTTTTTGTCGCAATCGCCTTGTGCACGCACCGGGGGTGCACGCCCTATCACATGGCCGGGAAAGGGTTTATGTGCCCCTGCCACGCGTCCCAGTTTGACTTGGCAGGGCGGGTGTTTGATGACGGGCCGGCACCCGCCAATCTGGTGATCCCAGCTTACCATTTTGCAGCACCAAATCAACTGGTGCTGGGTGAAGATGCCTGAGTTTGATGATTGATTGGCGCAAGGGTGCGCTGGTGTTGGATCCATTGACATAGGTCTGATTCAAAACCGGTTATGCGACCTTCTTTGTTTTAACAATGTACGGCGCGGCGACTGGGTCAGGCGCACGCGGTTTTGGGGCAAAACCACGCGCGAGGTTTGGGTGTCAATGCACGAGTGGTTGTCGGCGCGCGCCTTTCGCTCCAAAGCCCGGTCGCATAAACCAATCACCACGCCTCAACGGTGTTTGAAATGATAGAAGAGAAAATTTGGAGTGCATATCTGGCGTCGGGTCCGCAGCGGAAAGAGCCGTTCGCCAGTGCCCGCTGTCGGGCAGCCCAAAAGCCTCATTATGAAAAAAGTTCGTGCGGTATCCGTAGGCTTGACGGTTCCACCATTTCGCGAACCGCGCTGATTACCCCGTCTTCAATCTGCATCTGGTCGTCGATGAACCAACGGCGAATCATAGCCAAGGCTGACCGGCCGGAAGTCTTTAAATTTAGTCTTGTGATCGACGTGAAAAGCGCCAATAACCTCCCCCAAAAAATGGCAGAGATTCAAAATCTGGTGGGTGTAGTATCCGCAGGTCTGGCACAGTGAATGCCTCACTTGCTTACATTCTTCATCAAATTACTCTGCCCCTGTAGCTATGCATGCTACACGGGCAGTATTGCTGCAAAAGGGAATAAGATGACTGCAACCCATTACATACGTGGCACGATAGCCGTTCGTGTTGAAGGCAAAAACCTGACAATTGACATCACACCTTGCTCTGGCTTTCTATCCCCTGGTAAGTCACCAAATGCAATTGCCTATCCATCCCCCGATAAAAAGCTCGAACCAATGGAGTCAGCGAATGCCTTGGTCATCGGCCTGGATGCACTGAAATCATGCGAATTGGATGCCCAAATTATCAAGGCCCACGCGACTGCATTGACTACCATTGCCGGACAGCAAAAGCCAGTCGAACTTCATTTAAAAAATGATGCATCAGGTAAACTGACAATCACTGGTTTTATCTACCCCACCCCATAGCCATGCGAACCGGGGCTGAAACTGTCATATTCTGGGGTGCAGGTGCTACCGCAAGCTTGGGTATGCGATTGACGCCAGCACAGGCATCCGCAATCAGAAACCTGGTTCATCCGGACGACTCGCAGCCGCTGGTTGACCGTGTGACTGCTGCCCTTGTCAGGTCTGGTGCATGGGCCAAGCCGCTGACCGACTTGCTGCTAATTCTCGGTGACGACACTGAAAAAATCCATCACATCTCGCCTAATGCACACCTTGCCATGGGCCGCCACTGGAGCGATACCGCTGATGAATCTCTGACTGAGCGAATTCACGTACTGCGTGCCTTATATGACTGGCCAGCGCTGAAAGCCGTGGTGGGTGCCTGCCCGGGTTTTGTAGATGGTCAGCGCTTTCATCTCCAAGATGTTTTTAATCTGATGGACCTTCACGCCCAAAGCTATAACGGCTTCTCCGTGCGGGGTCAGTTTTTGTCGCACCAGCGCCTGATAGCGGCACGGCGCGCCCTGCAATTGGTACTCAACACCTTGTTTTTTGTTGACTGGCAAACTGCACTCACCAACAAAGTGTCAGCGCTTGAACAGCATCTTGGTTTTGCACAGTTACTGACCGAACATCACCAACAGCAAGGTTTGGCACTAGCCGCTGCGGGCAAGTCTTTTGATACCCGTGATTTTTATTTGGGCGACATCGCATTTGTCAGCCTCAACTATGACCCAGTGGCGCTATGGGCGCAGTTCATTGCCAACAAAGAAGCTAATGATCTCAACCCACCTTGCATTGATGTGCCGCGTGTGCCACTCAAGATATTTCATGACTTTGGCATTTTTATGGCGGTCAGTACCATTGACCCCCAAAATGACCGGAATAAAGCCAAAGAGCGCGTCTGGTACCCCCTCAATGAGGCATCAGCACAACGCCTGAATGACCGCGATCATTCCAGCCGCCGGGTGCGCATCAACAAGTTTTTGTTTCCCCATGGCTGCCTGTGTTGGCGTGAGTGCCCGAGTTGCGGCAAGCTCACGGCCTACATGGGAAAGCAATGGCAATTTTTATCACGTGCTTTGATTCCACCGCCACCCTTGCGCGGGTTTGCGCAGCAAGCCAATCTGCTTGACGAAATTGAACCGGAAACTGACGAAGAGCAACGAGCCTGGGAACGGGGTGAAACAGATGCCCGTGCCTGTGTTCATTGCGATGCGATGACCTACGCCCATCACACGCAGGCCATCATGCAAAGCAATTTCAAACAAGCCCCACCGTCTTTCATTGAAGAGGTTCAGCGTGACTTGCGGGTGGTGACGCAGTCAGCAAACCACATTATTCTGATGGGCTACTCTTTGCCACCGGATGACGTGGCTTACCGTGCCTTTTTTGCTGCCCGCAAACAAGTGGCCGATAAAACATCATCAACTTCAACCGGCAAAGTAGTGCGTTGCTCTGTGGTGGTTGGAACGGATTTTGATGACCATTGGTACAACCCAACAGAAATCACCGAGTTGCTGAAGTCGCCAGACAAGATGAAAACAGGGGAATCGCCGCGCACCACACTGGAAGCGGCGCGTGATATTTTTGGAGTCGACAATGTACGGTTTTACGGCTGTGGTATTCCTCAGGTGTTTTGCGATGGGGCCAAGGCATCATCCGTACGACTTCAACAACTCACCAATTGGCGGCGTGATTGAGTGGCACTAACCGCATATCGGCACCATATAAATTCATCATCTGAACAATGCACACACCACGCTTTTTACTTGCTTACCCGCTGTATTGTCTTTTTGAAGGGCTACATCGGATCGGCGTGTTTTTCTTTTGTGCTGGTTATCAGTCAGCGTCATGGCTTCTGCTGAAGCCATCCCTATCCATGATCCTCAGCCCAGGTTATTGGCTCGCCAGCAATTGCAAAAAATTGGGATCACGTAGTTGCAGGGCACGCCTGATAGTCAACTACAACCATTGGAACTTGTACCTGAGTATTCTGATTTTTGTGCTGGTTGTTGATCTTCATACCTACCTTTTTGCTCTCTAAACTAACAGGGGTAGGTGTAGCAGTTCATTCTGGCACGGGGGGTTTACGCAGCGGATTCATGCGAATTTGTTGGGCTATCGAAATCCATGCTGGCCTCACTGTATGTGGGCACAATGACGAACGTTCCCGATGTCGCCAAGAGCCTCACATTTCCTCACTTGGTGTTTCTGCAAGTCTTTTCAACATTGAGTTTGATTGTGCTGAGTATTGCTGGTTACCTCGCGAAAACGAAGTCAGAAACGAAGTGGCTTGAATTGAAAGTAACGATGAACAAACATAAAAAGGGGAGCCGCCATGTCTGGTGAGTTTTTTGACAACTGCAAACGTTTTGACGCACGTATCAAGACGCACTTTGGTACGCTGTTGCGCTGGGTGATTTTGGCCCTGGTGATGCTGGGTGTGGCCAGTCCGGCGATGGCGGCGAAAACCTATACGGACAATGGCGATGGCACGGTGACTGACCCAACCACTGGATTGCAGTGGATGCGCTGTTCGATGGGGCAGACTTGGGATGGGGTCAATTCCACCTGCACCGGCACGGCCAGCACCTATACCTTTGATCAGGCCAATGCGCTGACGGGAACGGTGACGTTTGCGGGGCAGAGTGATTGGCGGGTGCCCAATATTCGGGAGTTGCAGACAATTGTGGATCTGTCGGTTTATAACCCGGCAATTGATTTAGTGGCTTTTCCGGCTACACCAAGTTCGAACTATTGGTCGAGTTTGCCCCTCACCTATTATTCGTACAACGCGTGGGGCATAGGCTTCTACTTTGGCAACGGCACTATCTACAGCCGCAGCGGCGGCCTCCTCGCGGTTCGGCTAGTGCGTGCCGGTCAGTCTTTGGGCATCTTGGATGTCGCCCGACCCAGCATCAGCTACGTCGATCAAGGGGATGGCACAGTCACGCACACCCCAACCCGATTAATGTGGCAGCGCTGTGCCTTAGGACAAACCTGGACTGGCAGTACTTGCAGTGGCAGTGCAAGCATTCATCCCTGGGATGTTGCAAACGCGCTGACCGGCAATTTCGCGGCTCACAGCGACTGGCGCTTACCCACATCGGATGAATTGCTAAGTTTGGTGGATTACAGCAAGATCAGCCCCGCTATCGATACGACATTGTTTCCGGGCACGCCCAGTTCCGTCTTTTGGTCTGGTTCAGCCTACGCCATCGATTCGGGCACCGCATGGGGCGTTCAATTTAATGGTGGTTACGCCAACGGCAGCGACCGTAGCGCCAGCAACGCGGTTCGGCTGGTACGCGCTGGACAGTGTTTTGGTCCTTTGGCCTTGGCTATCGGCCAAACTGGTACAGGTCAAATCGCCAGCAGCTTAAGCACAGGTAGTAACACCTCCACTAAATGCGATACCGTCACCGGTGCGACGGGTTACTTCGCTGACGATGTAGTCACCTTGTCCGCCAACCCCGTCGCCAATCTGATCGCCTGGGGTGGTGCGTGCGCCAGCTCTGGAAACGCCGCCACCTGTACCGTCACCATGGATGCCGCAAAAGCTGTCACTGCCTCCTTCAAAGTCACCGGGTTGGTCAGTGGCCTGCCTACTAAACTGAACTTTGCTTTACTGAACAAAGGTAGTACCAGCACAGCGCAAAGCGTGAGCTTGACCAACACCGGCACGGCCGCATTGGCCATCAGCAGCATCGTCACTACGGGTGACTTCTCTGTCACAAACAACTGCGGTAGCGGCTTGGGTGTGGCGGGGTTTTGCGCGCTGAATGTGAGCTTCAGCCCAACAGCCACCGGCGCCCGCACGGGCACGCTCACCATCACCAGCAACGCCCCAGGTAGTCCGCACACGATTAATCTCAGTGGGTCGGGGCAAGGGGCTGTGGCATCTCTGACTGGTTCTATTGGCGCTACGCCACCATCTGGTTTTGGCAGTTTCTTCAGCAACACCAACATGGGAGCAAGTAGCGCACGGACGTTCACACTGACCAATGCCGGTGGTGAAATTCTCAACATCAGTGGCATCAGCATCAGTGGTGACTTTGCCAAGTCCACAACATGCGGCAGTACTTTGGACCTAGCGGCAAATTGCACGATCACCGTTACTTTTTCACCCGCTGCGGCCGGGACGCGTACGGGTAGTTTGGTGATCAACAGCGACTCTGCTAAAGGTGCTTTCACGAATTCTGGCAATGGCACCATTACGCTTGGCTTGAGTGGTACTGGCGTTGCAGTACCGGTCGTTTCGCTTAGCACAACCTCATTGAGCTACGTGGCACAAACTATTGGTATTAGCAGTGTGGCGCAAGTCGTCAAACTCACCAACAGCGGTGGTGCTGCTCTTAGTCTGGGTAGCGTCAGCGCCAGCGGCGATTTTGCGGTGACGAATAACTGCGGTGCGGGTTTGGGTGCGGGTGGTTTCTGTGATCTGAGCGTAACTTTCTCACCCACAGCGGCAGGCAACCGGGTTGGCACAGTCACCATTTCTGACAATGCCACCGGCAGCCCGCACAGCATCAGTTTGAGCGGTGTGGGCGATGCCTTAGCACAAACCATCAGCTTGGGTGCTGCGCCTACCTTGGTGGTTGGTGGCAGCGGTATAGTCGCTGCGATGTCAAGCTCGGGCTTAAGCGTTACTTTTGGCACCAGCACCAGTGCGATATGTTCGGTCGCGGGTGCCACAGTGACCGGTTTGGCGGCTGGAGATTGCGTGGTAACGGCCAATCAAAGCGGCAACACTACTTATGCAGCCGCTCCGCAATCTACACAAATCATAGCAGTCAGCGCAGGTGCACAAAGCGTTAACTTCGGTTTGGCACCTACACTTTTCGTCGGTGGAACTAGCACGCTAACGGCAATTGGTGGCGCGTCTGGCAACCCGGTGATGTTCGCTTCCACCACGCCAGCCGTCTGCACAGTCGGCGGCACCAACGGCAGCACGGTCACCGCTTTGGCCGCTGGCAATTGCGTGATCGCCGCCAACCAGGCCGCAAGCACCAACTACACCGCTGCCTCGCAAGCTACCCTAACCATAGCTGTCAGCGCAGGTGCACAAAGCGTTACGTTCGGTTTGGCACCCACACTGGTGGTGGGAGGCACGGGCACCGTCAGTGCCACGGGCGGTGCGTCGGGTAACCCAGTCACTTTGACATCAACTACACCTTCTGTTTGTACGGTCAGTGGTACGGCGGTGACGGTTTTGCTGGCGGGCAATTGCACGATTGCCGCCAACCAGGCGGGTAACGCCAACTACACTGCAGCACCGCAAACCACACAAACCATTGCTGTTGGCGCAGGTGCGCAAAACATCAGCTTTGGTTTTGCACCGACGCTGGCGGTGGGCGCAACTGGCACGGTGGGCGCAACTGGTGGCTTGTCTGGAAACCCGGTGACGTTCACGTCCACCACATTGCTGATCTGCACGGTCGCTGGCACTAATGGCAGCACGGTCACGGCGCTGACCGCTGGCAACTGCGTGATTTCCGCTAACCAAGCCGCGAGCGCCAACTACACCGCAGCGCCCCAGACTACACAAACCATAGCTGTCAGCGCAGGCACGCAAAGCGTCAGCTTCGGTTTTGCCCCTGCACTTTCGGTCGGCGGTAGTGGCACAGTGACGGCAACCGGTGGCGCTTCTGGCAACGCGGTCACATTCACCACCACCACGCCAACGATCTGCACGGTGGCAGGTACCAACGGCAGCACGGTGACGGCGTTGGCCGCTGGCAGTTGCGTCATCGCCGCGAATCAGGCTGGTAACGCCAACTACACCGCTGCGCCCCAGACTACCCAAACCATAGCTGTCAGCGCAGGCACGCAAAGCGTTAGCTTCGGATCGGCACCAACGCTGGTGGTTGGTGGAACTGGCACGGTGAGTGCTACTGGTGGTGCGTCAGGCAACCCAATCACCTTTACATCAACCACGCCTACTGTTTGCTCGGTTAGTGGTACGACGGTGACAGTTTTGCTGGCAGGCAATTGCACGATTGCTGCCAATCAGGCAGGCAATGCGAACTACAGCGCAGCAGTCCAGACCACACAATCTATTGGCGTTGGACAAGCCAGTCTTGTGCTGTTGCAGGGCTGGAACCTGCTGGGGAACGCGACCAATAGTCCAGTAACGGTTTCGGCACAGTTTTCTGATCCAGCGGTGGTCACCACCGTCTGGAAGTGGGATACCGCAGCACTTGGCTGGCAGTTTTACGCGCCAACAATGACGGCCGCAGAGTTGCAAAACTATGCCAGCGGCAAAGGTTATGGTGTGCTGACTGCTATCAACCCAGGTGAAGGCTTTTGGGTAAATGCCAAGGTCAACGCTACTTTGGCAGCGTTTTCTGGCACTGCATTTAATTTAAGTGCGGAGCAATTGGTAAAGGGTTGGAATCTGGTCGCTACGGCGGCAGATGCGACACCCGCAGCCTTTAATTTGTCACTGACAGACCCGCTGATAGCGCCACCCACCGTTGGCGCAGTACCGATTAACCTGACCACACTGTGGGCTTGGGACAACCTGCAAGGCAAATGGTATTTTTATGCCCCCAACCTTGAAGGCCAAGGCGGTACAGCGCTGTTTGACTACATTGCCAGCAAGGGCTACCTTGATTTCACCACCACAAACAAAACGCTGGGCAACGGCATCGGTTTCTGGGTGAATAGCCCCATCAGTCCCAGCGTGCCAGTTAGTGGCAAAACCGTCATGGAGTCTGAGTACAACGATGCGCTTGCATTTGCCACACCGTTCGACTTAACCGACATACTGACAGGTAGTCTTGCCAATGCTGCTGATGTTGATTGGTTCAAGGTACCCATTAGCACCGGCGGCATGGTCAGCGTAACCTTTGACAGCTCACCGATGACATTTGGGATGTGGAATGTGAGTTGGTACGCCCCAGACATGACCATCATGTCGGGCAGAAACATCGGGGCATCCATCGGTGGCGCAAAGCTCACATATCAATTCCCTGCCTTCCAGCTCGGAACTTACACGTTGAGAGTGCAGGCAAGTAATTCGACCTTTTATAACGGCGGTGGATACTTTGTGACTGTCGTACCGGTGCCTTGATACGCGAACGCATCGTCGGGCGTGTTGAATTAAGGTGCTGTTTCATCTGCCAGTTGCCGACAGGACATGTCTGGATAGCCGGTTTGGAGGAAGCACTTCTCTTGACTGGCTGACTTCCTTCAGCCTTTAAAAGTCCTGCGTTTTGCTCCAAAGCAAACCATGAAAATTGCCTCTTCGACCAGTGGTGTGCGCTTCGGGCAACGCGGGGTTCACCCTATTCATACAATAAAAAAAATCGTCATACAATGGATTTCCTTTGATTGCCCAAGGATTCATCATGCACATGGCCGATGCCCTGCTTTCTCCCGCCGTTGGCGCGACGTTTTGGCTGGCTTCGGGGGCTGCGCTGGCTTGGTCGGCGCGCCAGGTTAAACGCGACGAGCGGGCGGACCAGGTGCCGCTGATGGGCGTGCTGGGGGCGTTTGTGTTTGCCGCCATGATGATCAACTTCACTATTCCCGGCACCGGCTCCAGTGGGCATCTGGGCGGTGGGCTGCTGCTGTCGATCCTGGTGGGGCCGCATGCGGCGCTGATTGTGATGGCCTCGGTGCTGACGGTGCAGGCGCTGTTTTTTGCCGACGGTGGCCTGCTGGCGCTGGGGGCAAATATCTTCAATCTGGGGGTGTGCACCTGTTATCTGGCGTATCCGCTGATTTACCGACCGCTGGTGGCGCGCCCGGGTCAGTCGCCTTCGCGCCAACGCTTGATGTGGGCCACGCTGCTGGCTGCGGTGCTGGGGCTGCAGCTAGGTGCTTTTGGTGTCGTTGCCGAAACACAGCTTTCTGGCATCACCAGCTTGCCCCTGGGGACTTTTTTGATGCTGATGCAGCCGATCCATCTGGCCATTGGCCTGGTGGAGGGGCTGGCGACCGCCACGCTGGTGTTGTTTGTGCGCCAGGCACGCCCTGACCTGTTTGCGCCGGCAGCCGCTGCGCTGGCGGTGTCGCAACCGCGTCGGTCGGTGGGCCTGATGGCGGCGTTGGGCGCGGTGGCGCTGCTGACCGCAGCGGTGTTTTCGTGGTTTGCCTCCAGCCAGCCCGACGGACTGGAATGGTCTATTGCACGCACCACGGGCCAGGGCGAACTGGCCACATCCTCACCGGTGCACGCCACACTGTCGGCTTGGCAGGCGGCCACAGCTTGGTTTCCGGATTACGCATGGGTTTCTGCATCAAAACAGGCTCCAGCCCTTATGAATACTGCGCAAGAAGCACCTGATTCGATAGCAAATAAGGACTGGCCAGCAGTCGATGCCGGCACGTCTTTGGCGGGCGTGGTGGGTGGCCTGGTGACCCTGGGGTTGGTCATGGGCGTGGGGTATGGGCTCAAGCGGCGCAAACCGCGTCCCGTGTGAGTGCTGTTGCGCAAGCCCTGCGGGATGCCCGGTTGCTGGAGTCACTGGCGGCCCAAACTTCTGCGTTGTCTGCGCTGGACGCGCGCGCCAAGCTGCTGGTGACGCTGGCGTTCATCCTCACGGTGGTGTCTTTTGACCGCTATGCCGTCGCGGCGCTGTTGCCGCTGACCCTGTTTCCGCTGGCCATGGCCGCGTTGGGCCATATTCCTTTGCGCCTGATTGGGCGCAGCGTGGTGCTGGCGGCGCCGTTTGCCGCCATGGTGGGGGCCTTTAACCCGCTGTTTGACACGCAGGTGGTGTTGCGCGTGGCCGGTGTCGGCATCAGCGGCGGCTGGCTGTCTTTTACGTCGATCCTGCTGCGCTTTCTACTGACGGTCTCGGCTGCCCTGTTGCTGGTAGCGGGCACGGGTTTTACTCCTTTGTGTGAGGGGCTGCGCCGCCTGGGTGTGCCGCAGGTGCTGACCACCCAGTTGCTGCTGCTGCACCGCTATGGCAGCGTACTGGCTGGCGAGGCCGCGCGCATGAGCCTGGCGCGCGAGCTGCGGGCCAACGGCCGGGCCTTGCCGCTGAAAGAATGGGGCGCGCTGCTGGGCCATCTGCTGTTGCGTGCCTTGCAGCGCGCGCAGCGCATTCATCAGGCCATGCTGGCGCGCGGTTTTGACGGGCAGTTGCCCGGCAGCGCCACTTTAGTGTGGCAACGCCACGACACGCTGTTGGTGCTGATTTGCCTGCTGGGGTTCGGGTTGGCGCGTTGGGTTGACATACCACACGGCTTGGGCACCTTGGTGCTGGGGGTGCTGCGGTGAGCCCCCCCGCTGTTGAGGTGCAGGCGCTGCATTTCAACTACCCGGACGGTCAGGCGGCCTTGCGTGGTGTGAGTTTTGCCATTGTGCCCGGCGAAACCGTGGGGCTGATTGGCAGCAACGGGGCCGGCAAGTCCACCTTGCTGCTGCACCTGAACGGTGTGCTGCTGCCCAGCGCGGGGCAGGTTCGGGTGCAGGGGCTGCCGGTGGACCAAGCGCATCTGCTTGAAGTGCGCCGCGCAGTGGGCATGGTGTTTCAGGACCCGGACGACCAGTTGTTCATGCCCACCGTGCAGCAGGACGTGGCTTTTGGCCCGCGCAATCTGGGTTGGTCTGAGGACGAGGTGCAGGCCCGGGTGGCACGTGCGCTGGTGACGGTGGGAGCCAGCCATCTGGCCTCGCGGGCGCCGTATCGCCTGTCGGGCGGTGAAAAACGCAGCGTGGCGCTGGCCGGTGTGCTGGCCATGGAACCTGCCGTGGTGGTGCTTGACGAGCCCAGCGCTGGGTTAGACCCGGCGGCGCGCAGGCGGCTGATTGAGGTCTTGCCCGCCTTGGCGCCCACCCAGTTGATCGCCACCCATGACCTGGATTTGGTGCAAGACCTGTGCAGCCGAGTGCTGGTAATGCGTGAAGGTTTGCTGGAAGCCGATGGCCCGGCAGACGCCATCTTTGCCGATGCCGCCTTGCTGCAACGCTGTCATCTGGAACTGCCGCTGAGCCAGCAGCGGCGTTAAAAAGTCTCACAGTTTTCGCAGCTCGCCCGAAACGCAGGCCGCGCACCCCTGTGTGCGCGAGCGAACAGACCCGGCAGCTGATCGCACTTAACGTGACCCCATGCAGTCCTTGCGGCTGGCCATGTTTTCACTTGAAGGAACGATCATGAAAAAACTCCCTTTCCCCCGCGCACGTCAGAGCGGGTGCACCCTGCCTGCACAAGCCCTTGCGCTTTCAACCGCGACGGCCTGACATGTTGCACTATGCCGTTGTGTTTTTTGTCATTGCCCTGATAGCGGCGTTGTTCGGCTTTGGTGGCATTGCCGCCGGAGCTGTCAGCATTGCCAAGATCCTGTTTTTTGTGTTCCTTGCGTTGGCTGTACTCAGCTTTATTTTTGGCTCCAAAAAACGCAGCTAAGCCACCGCTGCCGGGTATGTCAGCACTTTCATTTCATTTAAGGGAAAATCATGTTTCTCAATAAACCTGTCGAAAAATCCAGCCTGCTTGACCAAGCTGCAGAGTCGGTGGACCAATCCATCCTGTCCACCCAACAGGTGGCCAACGATGCACTGGAAAAGCTGACGCAGGCCATGCAAGACCTGCGCCACCAAGCTATGCCACTGGTTGAGCGCGGCGCTGACAGTCTGCGTCAGACGACACACCAGTTGTGTGTCAAGGCTGAGCGTGCCACAGAAAGCACTGCCGACCATATTCGGCACGATCCGCTCAAGTCGGTGCTGATTGCTGCTGCAACCGGCGCGGCCCTGATGGCACTGGTCAATCTGGTCAGCCACGCGCGCGATCGCCACTAACGCGCTCTGTCGGTTTTTTTATGCACCCTTTGCTGGCACTGCTGCTGACCAAGCCACATTTGCTGTTTGAGCATGTGCAAGCCTACGGCGAACTCTTTTTTGAAGAGTTCAGCCAGGCGCGTGTCGCGTGGTACCGACAGTTGTTGTTGCAGGTTGCTGCCTTGTGTTGCCTGGCTGTGACTGCCATTCTGGCGGGCATGGCCGTACTGCTTTGGGCCGTCACCCCGGAGTCGCAAATACATGCGCTCTGGGTGCTGTATGCCATGCCGCTTGTGCCATTGGGCGTGGCTGTGGCGTGTATTGTGATGTCTTATAGGCACACCACCCCCGCTGGTGAATTTGCCCAGTTGGCGCAGCAACTTCGCTACGACCTGGCCTGGGTGCGCCAAGCGCAGTCCAAATGAGTGCCCCATTGAGTACCCCATTACGCGCCTGCGATCACTTGACGCAGTCCCGTGAACGTATCCACCTTGCCCTGACCCAACAAGGTGCTGCAATGGGTCACGCGCGGGTGGGGCAATTGCCGCTACCCAATGGTTTGAGCTTGGCCTGCCAGGTGGCCCAGCTGACGTTGCAGCCGCTGGCACAGCGACATCCCTTCGAGCTGGTGGCAGGTGCTGCTGCCCTGGGTGGTTTGCTGGTGTTGGCGCGCCCGTGGCGTTGGGGTCACCTGCCGCCAACGCTCACCGGCCTGCTGCTGCCGCTTTTGTCAGAGGTGGTGCGCCATCACCACGCGCCAACGTCTGGCATGAGCACCCAAGCGCCGTAGCGCCTGAACCTGATCACACCGATGTCGGACAAGCTCCCGCCACCTGCTGTTGCACTGCTTGCAAAAAATCGAGTATTGCCGTTATTGCTGGTGGCTGTGTCGCTCGCGCTGTGTGCCATCTTGCTGCCATTCTTCGGAGCGATTCTGTGGAGCACGATCATGGCCCTGATGTTCGCGCCCCTGAACCGCTGGCTGCTGCCCCGGGTCAGCCACCGCCCCACGCTGGCTGCGCTGTTGACCGTGGCGATCGCGCTGGTGATTGTGGTCTTGCCGTTGGTGCTGTTGGTGGCATCACTGCTGAGCCAAGCTTCGGAGTTTTACCAACAACTGCAAAGCGGCGAGATCAATCCTGCACAGTACTTTCGCCGCATCTTCAACGCTCTACCAAGCTGGGTCACTGCCGTGCTAGACCGATTTGGGCTGGTCAGCTTCAACACGCTACAGCGGCGGCTCAGCGCCGCACTGACACAGGGCACTCAAATCGTGGCCACGCAGACTATTAATGTTGGCCAGGTTACTTTTGAATTTATCGCCAATGTATTCATTGCGCTGTACCTGGCTTTCTTTTTACTGCGCGACGGCAACGTCTTGGGACGTTCGGTTTGGCAAGCCATCCCGCTGGCGCCAGAACACAAAAAAGCATTGCGTGAAAAATTCACGACCGTGATCCGTGCCACTGTCAGGGGCAACCTGCTGGTGGCCTTGATTCAAGGCGCGCTCGGTGGGCTGGGGTTTGCCGTGCTGGGGGTCAATGGTGCGCTTATTTGGGCGGTATTGATGGCATTCTTATCCCTGTTGCCCGCAGTCGGTGCCGGCTTGATCTGGGGACCCGTGGCGTTGTATTTTTTGTTTGCCGGTGAGCTGGGGAAATGCCTGGCCTTGACGGCCTACGGAGTGTTGGTGATTGGTCTGGTGGACAACTTGCTGCGCCCGATTTTGGTGGGTCGCGACACCCGCATGCCTGATTACGTGGTGATGATGACCACGCTGGGCGGCATGGCGGTGTTTGGCGTCAATGGCTTTGTGCTTGGGCCGGTGATTGCCGCCATGTTTATGGCCGTCTGGCACATCCGGGCAACTACCCTGGCCGATGCCCAGACCGGCAAAACCTGAGCCCCCAAGGCCGTATTCAAGCGCTGCGTGCACCAGCGCACGGAACCCACGCCGCGCAAAACTTATAACCTGAGCCATCAAAAGTAATTTCACATTTGATCTTGCGTTCACTGGAGTAAATCATGATCCCTTTTACCAGACATTGGGCCTTGGCCCTGGGCACTGCCGCCGCGCTACTGAGCGTTGCAGCATGTGGCAGCCTTAAAACCCCAGCCACCGCTGACGTGGCCGTTAGCAAGGCGGCTGTGGACAACGCAGCCGGTGCGGGTGGTGCCGACTACGCACCGGTCGAGATGTTGGCCGCACGGCAAAAAATGGCGTTGGCTAATCAGGCCATGGCCAGCAAGGATTACAAGCAAGCACTGACACTGGCCGCTGCCGCACAGGCCGATGCCAAGTTGGCACAAAGCAAGGCCAACTCAGCCAAGGCGCAGATCGCTGCCGATGCCTTGCAGGACGACATTCGCGTGCTGCGCGAAGAGCTTGAACGCAACAACTAAACCACCCCTCCCACTGACTATTCCAACCCCGAAGCCCATCATGAAAAAATTTATTTACACCCCCACTTTAGTGGCCATCGTTGCCCTGCTGGCCGCGTGTGGCTCGGTGCCCAACAGCACCAGCTTGCTCGACCAAACCCGCAGCGACTACCGGGTGGCTCAAAGCAGCCCCAATGTTGCCAACTATGCGCCGCTGGAGCTCAAGCAAGCGGGCGACGCACTGAACCTGGCGAATGCCGCTGCCAGTGACAACGCCAGCTTGGCAAAGATTGACAATCTGGCTTACCTTGCCAAGCAAAAAATTGCGCTGGCGCAAGAGGTCGCCAAACAAAAGTCCGCTGAGGCCGACATCGCCAACGCCGGTAAAGAGCGCGATCAAGTGCGCCTGGATCAGCGTACCAACGAAGCCAACGCCGCCAACATCAAAGCCGAACGGGCCAAACAGGCCGCCTTGCTTGCGCAAAACAGTGCTGACCAAGCCCATCGTGACACCGAGCTGGCCCAAAGGGAGGCCGCCAACGCCCAGCGTCTAACCCAAGAGTCGCAAGCCCGCGCAGCCCAACTCGAAGCCCAGTTGGCCGATTTGTCGGCACAAAAGACTGCGCGCGGCATGGTCATCACGCTGGGGGATGTGCTGTTTGGCACAGACCTGGATCGTCTCACTGCCACGGGCATGCGCACGGTGCAAAAACTCGCCCAGGTGCTGCAAGAAAACCCGCAACGCAGCGTGCTGATTGAAGGCTTTGCCGACAGCACGGGTGCTGCCGACTACAACCAGGGCTTGTCAGAGCGCAGAGCCAGTGCGGTACGCAATTCTTTGAACGACTTTGGGGTGACCCGTGACCGCATTGATATGCGCGGCTACGGCGAGACCCACCCGGTGGCCGCCAACGACAGCGCAGCCGGGCGCCAGCTCAACCGGCGCGTTGAAATTGTGTTGTCCAACGACAGCGGCCGTGTCATTGCCCGCTAAACCTTTTAAACCCCCTCATTTTTTAACCTAGGAGCCATCACCATGACCACCAAAAACGTCTATATCGAAACCATGAAGAGCCAGCTTGACGACCTGAACACCAGCATGAACAAACTGGATGCCAAAGCGCAGGAAGCCAAAGCCGATGCGCGCGATGTTTACCTGGAAGAAATGCGCAAACTGCGCCATCAGTCCAAGCTGGCTGGGGCCAAGTTTGACGAGCTCAAGGCGGCCAGTGAGGTCGGCTGGGACAAGATGGTGCTTGAGATGGACAAAGTGCGCGATGCCTTTGCCCACTCATTCAACTACTTCAAGTCGCAGGTCTAACTTTCGCGGCAGCGTGGGCTAACGCACAGACGCCAGGCGTCCGAACCCGGAAGATGCGGACATAGAAAAGTTTGCACCGCAAGCTTGTACCGAAAGAAATCATGTTTTCAAACAAACTGCTTCCGCTGGCCTTGCTGGTGCTAAGTCCCGTGGCCTTCGCTGCCACGCCCTTGGGTGCGAGTGGTCAGATGCAACAAATTAACCCGATCCCCAGGCCGGAGATGACCCTGCCGCGGATCGAGGTTACGCCCCACGCACCTCCACTGGACGCGGCTCCTGCCAGTACCCAGATTTTGGTCAACAGGCTCGACATCACGGGTGTCCAGGCCTACACGCCAGAACGACTGCTGCTGGTCAGCGGCTTTGTACCGGGCAGCAAACTGCGGTTGGCTGATCTGCAGGCAATGGCTGCCAACATCACCCGTTTTTATCGCCAGAACGGCTACTTTGTGGCTACGGCCTACTTGCCCGCGCAGGACATCCATCAGGGTGTGGTCAGCATCGCTGTCATCGAAGGTCGGTATGGCAAAGTGGTGATCAATAACCAAAGCCAGGTCTCCAACGATTTGGTCAACCATTTGATGAGCGGACTGCAAAGCGGCGACCTCATCACCACCGTCCCACTGGAGCACCGCTTGTTGTTGCTCACCGACCTGCCGGGCGTCAAGGTCAATTCGACGCTGGTGCCAGGGGACAACTTGGGTGAATCAGATTTGGTCGTGAATGTGTTGCCAGATCGCCGCGTCAGCGGCAGTGTCGATGCGGACAATGCAGGCAACCGCTACACCGGCGAAAACCGGGTGGGTTTGACCGTCAATTTCAACGAACCTCTGGGGCTGGGCGACGTGGCCTCGCTGCGCGCCGTGACCTCAGGAGCCGGGCTCAATTACCTGCGCGGCTCCTATCAGATGCAATTTGGCAAAGCCACGGCGGGCATCGCTTACAGTGCGCTGCGTTATGAGTTGGGGCAAGAGATGGCCAGCCTGCAAGCCCACGGCACGGCACAAGTGGCCAGCCTGTATGGCAGCTATCCGCTGCTTCGCTCGCGCAACGCCAACTTGACCGCCGGCTTGAACCTGGACTTCAAAACCTTTCAAGACCAAGTGGACTCGGTCCCGAGCGTGAGTGACAAAAAAGCGCAAGTCCTCACCGCCAGCCTGGCGGGCAACCGCCGCGACAACTTTTGGGGTGGTGGTATCACCAGCCACTCGCTGGCCTGGTCCACTGGCAATATCGACTTGCAAACGCCTGGCACCCACGCCTTTGATGCGGCCACGGCACACAGCAACGGACACTTTGACAAGCTGGCGTTTAGCCTGTCACGCCTGCAGCGTGTGAACGACACGCTGTCACTGTCAGCCGCCATCAACGGTCAGTTAGCCTCTAAAAATCTGGACTCGTCCGAAAAGATGGAGTTGGGCGGCATGTATGGGGTGCGCGCTTACCCCGAGGGCGAAACCTATGCCGACCAAGGCTATGTACTGAACCTTGAGGCGCGTTGGCTATTGCCAAAATTCAGCCAAACCTTGCCAGGCCAGTTGCAGTTGATTGGCTTTATCGACACCGGCAGCGTCAACATCAACAAAAACCCGTGGCCCGGTTCTGGCGCCAACCAACGCACCTTAAGCGGTGCCGGTGTGGGTGTCAATTGGTCAGAGCGCAACAACTTCTTGGTGCGCGCCTATTACGCCTTCAAGGTCGGCGGCGAGGCCGCCACTTCGGCCCCGGATGCCGATGGCCGGTTCTGGATACAGGCCGTGAAATATTTCTGAGACGGCGCTTTCTAACGCCTCCTGCACCTCTCAAAACCTTATGGAAAGCATGTATGAATAACTCATTTCGATCACTCTGGAACGAACGTACCGGCACTTTTGTGGCGGTCTCTGAAAACGCCAGCAGTCAGGGCAAAAAAACCTCTGGGGGCACAACCGCCAGCGGTGCAGGCACACGCTTTGGCTTGCAAGCCCTGGCCTGGTCCCTGGCCTGTGTGTTTGCCGCGCACGCCCAGTCATTGCCGCTAGGCGGTGTGGTGGCAGCGGGCAGCGCCAGCATCAGTGCTACGGCCAACCAGACCACTATCAACCAAACCTCTCAAAATGCCATCATCAATTGGCAGAGCTTCAATATTGGCGCTGGGCAGTCGGTTCAATTTGTCCAGCCCAACGTGCACTCAGTCGCCTTGAACCGGGTACTGGGTGCTAACCCATCGGGCATTTTTGGCAGCCTCAACGCCAATGGCAACGTGTTTTTGGTCAACCCCAATGGCATCCTGTTTGGACAAGGGGCAGCGGTGAACGTCGCTGGACTGGTGGCTTCAACGCTCAACATCACCGACAGCAATTTTCTGGCGGGTAACTACCAATTTGCTGGCACCGGTGCAGGCTCGGTGGTCAACCAGGGCAGCATCAACGCCGACGGCGGCTATGTGGCACTGTTGGGGGCTTCGGTCAGCAATGAGGGTGTTATTTCGGCGCAACTCGGTTCAGTCGCTCTGGCCGGTGGCAATGCCATGACGCTGGATCTGGCGGGTGACGGTTTGCTCAATATCGCGGTCAATGAAGGCGCAGTCAATGCACTGGTGCAAAACGGTGGCTTGATTCAGGCCGACGGCGGTCAGGTGCTGCTGACGACCCAAGCTGCGGGCAGCCTGCTGCAAAACGCGGTGAATAACACCGGCGTGATTCGGGCGCAGACGCTGGTCACTGGCAAAAGCGGCAGCATCAAGCTGATGGGCGGCATGACCACTGGCACCGTGAATGTGGGTGGCACGCTGGATGCATCGGCGCCAAATGGTGGCGACGGGGGTTTTATTGAAACTTCAGCCGCCCAAGTGGTGCTTGCCGAAAACAAGAATATCACTACGCTTGCGCGAAATGGCAAAACCGGCATGTGGCTGCTGGACCCCGTGAATTGGCAAATTGGCAATGACGGTGTCGTTGTCGGCGACGAAACTCCGGCCAGCGTGGTCACCAGCCTGGCCTTGACAGACCGCACCATCAGCGCAACCAACAACATCACGGTTGCCGAAGCTGTGACTTGGGTGTCGCCTCAGATTCTCACCCTTGACGCGGGCAACGATGTGCTCATCAA
Source organism: Comamonadaceae bacterium CG12_big_fil_rev_8_21_14_0_65_59_15 (assembly GCA_002786915.1). Classification (GTDB taxonomy): domain Bacteria; phylum Pseudomonadota; class Gammaproteobacteria; order Burkholderiales; family Burkholderiaceae_C; genus Rhodoferax. The sequence goes on from PCUV01000114.1 coordinate 130,201, forward strand.
AGCCGCAATGACCGCTAGCGGCATCAATTCCGGCATGGTGTTCAATGCGGTCAATAACGTGATCGTTGACAACAGCTCGGTTGCGCCAGCATTGCGCGAACTTACCGCCAGCGCTTCAGGTGCCAAGATTGTGATGAACGCTGCGACTGGCAACGTGACGGTCACAACTGCCGTCACGGCAAGTGCGCTCAACGCCAAAATAGACATGAGCGCCGGCGGCAACGTGACCGTGGGTGTGGTTACCGCCAGTGCTGGTGGGGCAGTCAACCTGCGCGCCAACAATGATGTCATCGTCAACGGCATGATCACCGCTGACACCAACAACAATGCGGTGATTTTGCGTGCTGACAACGATGGCAGTGGACCCGGTGCCCTGGCCGGCACAGTGAAGTTTGGCCTCGGCGGTGGCATCAGTACCCCGCTGGCAGTCGTTCGATTCAATCCGGATGGCTACGTCAACACGGTCGCTGAAATCACTGCTTATGGTCTGAAGAATACGGGTGCGATGGACGCCAAAGCCTGGGTATTTGGGAAAGGCGTCAACAAGATGTACGATGGCACCCGAATCGCAACTGTCAGTGGCCTCAAGCCTGATGTTGGAGGTGTTCAACCTGCGGTCGCGTTGGGCGCAGTGACCAGCGCACTTTTTGACACCAAACATGTGGGAGCCCAAAAGCCGATCACCTACGCGACCATCTTCAACAATGCTACTTTTGATCTTTTTGCGCCAGTCGGATTTACCGCAGGGACTTATCTGGCAAGGGCAGACATCACTGCCAGACTGCTGACCATCACTGCAGTCACCGATAGTCGTGTCTATAACGGTACCACTAGCTCGGTGGGCGTGCCAACCGTGGCAGGCCTTCAGGTAGGCGACGCCCCAACAGACACACTTACAGGACCGTTGACCCAAGCCTATCAAAGTAAAAATGTCATGGGTACAAACAGCAGCACTTTGGTTGCTACCGGCCCCTACGCTGTGAACGACGGCAATGGCGGGGCAAACTACGTCATCACCGTCAACACGGCTCTTGGCAGCATTACACCGCTGGCACTCGTGGGCAACATTACCGCCGCCAACAAGGTGTACGACACCAACAACACCGCAACCATCGTCACCCGCACACTCAACCCTGGCGTACTGGGTGCAGATGATGTCAGCTACAGCGGCGGCACAGCAACTTTTTCTGACAAAAATGTGGCCGATGGCAAGACCGTGACCGGTGTTGGCCTGGGCCTGTCTGGCGCTGATGCGGGCAACTACACCGTCAACCCAACCGACACCACCACGGCCAACATCACCCCGATCGCACTGGTGGGCAACATAACCGCCGCCAACAAGGTGTATGACGCCAACAACACCGCAACCATCGTCACCCGCACACTCAACCCTGGCGTATTGGGCGCAGAAGATGTCACCTACAGCGGCGGCACAGCAACCTTTGATACCCCCGCAGCGGGTGTTGGCAAACCAGTGACGGGCACTGGCCTGGGCCTGACTGGAGCAGATAAGGGCAACTACACGGTCAATCCAACGGCAGTTACCACTGCCGCGATCACTGCGCCAGTGGTCGTGGTGCCGCCCGTGATCGTTGTCCCACCCGATGTTGTCGCCCCACCCGATGTAACACCCCCCGTCAGCACACCACCGGAAAGTACTCCTCCGGCCTTTGATATTCCGGTTGTCAATTTGCCACCCGATCGTGTTCCACCCATTGTGGTCACTCCGCCTGTCAGCACGCCACCGTACTTGATTCCACCCGTCATCGTGCCACCTGAAGTGGTGACCCCGCCGCTGGCTGAAGTGCCACCCGTGGTAGCTCCGCCGCCGGTGGTTCCCCCGGTTGTTGTATCAGTTGAAACCCCGCCCAGCAGCTATGTTGCGCCGCTGAGAAAACGCAAGCAAGACCGCAACTGACAGTCACCGCAACGCCCGGCTGTTTGGTCCCAACAGTGAACCTGAGCCACTCCAACCGGGGCAAAAATCTTTGCCTCGGTTGGCTGCTGGCCGGCATTTTGACTGCTGCTGCCGTGGCGGCAGAGTCAGCCCCTCCACGGCTTTTTAAAACAGCACAATTTGGCGGAGAAACTGCCTCGCCAGCGGTGCTATCCATTGCCAACTGGGCCGTTGATTCCAATAACAACGGCCATTTGCCATTCATCATCCTGGACAAACAACAAGCCAAAGTGTTTGTCTTTTATGCCGATGGAAAGTTGCGCGGCGCAGCGCCAGCCTTGCTTGGTCTGGCGCTGGGTGATCACTCGGTGCCGGGCATTGGCGATCGCAAACTCTCGGCCATTCGCCCCTTTGAGCGCACCACACCCGCCGGTCGCTTTGTAGCCGCGCTGGATCACAACCTGCATGGGCATGAAATTTTGTGGGTGGACTACGACTTGGCGATTTCCTTGCACCCGGTTGTCCCTGGCACCACCCAAGAGCGCCGCGCGCAACGGCTGGTCTCGCCCACACCGCTGGACAACCGTATTTCTTATGGCTGCATCAATGTGCCACCTGACTTCTTCAAAGACATAGTCAGCACCACTTTCGCTGGCACCAACGGCATTGTTTATGTGCTGCCTGAAACCGTCTCGGCGAGCATATTTTTTGGTGCTTATGACGTGAACAATTCACCGCAATAAGGCGCATTGATGCGAATGTTGGCTGGCGCACAGACCTGGCGCAGCCATCTTCAGACACTCCGTCTTGTAATGCACGCAGTCCAAAAGCTGGTGCTAAACACCAGCGCTGATGCGAACCCGGAAGTTGCCTCAGTTCCCCAACGTTATTGCATCAACTGACAAGGCAAGCAAAATGACAAAAATTAACGGTATTTTCAGAGGACTGCCGTGGCTTATGGCAGCCTCTTTGACGGGTTTGGTTGCCGCCTGTGGTGGTGGGCAGTCGCCTATTTTGGGCGCGGGTAGCCTGAGCCCGGTAGTGGCCCCCTTGGTGACCATCGTCATCCCGGCTTCGGGCGCACTAGGTGTTGCGCCCAACACCAAAGCCATCACCGCCAAGTTCAGCAAGGCGATGGATGCTGCCACGCTCACGGGCACCAGCTTTACCCTGGCCTGTGTCGGGCTGCCATCTGTCACGGTGGGTGCGGTGACCTATCTGCCCACCAGCAACGTAGCCACTTTGCCGGTGCTTGCAGCCTTGCCGGTGTCCAGCGTTTGTACGGCCACTGTGACGGCTGCCGCCAAAGACAGCACAGGAATCAGTTTGGTCAGTGACCGTATCTGGCAATTCACCACCGGTGCGGCGACTGACACTACTCAACCGACAGTGACCGTGGTTAACCCCGTTGACGTGGCCATCGGTGTGGCAACCAACACGGCAGTCAAAGCCACTTTCAGCGAGGCGATGGATCCCAACACCATCAAAGCGGCCACCTTCACGCTCGTGCAAGGTGTAACCCCCATTGCAGGCACGGTCAGCATCAACCCACTGAACACCATCGCTACCTTTACGCCCATTGCCTCGCTGACACCCAACACCAGCTACACCGCGACGATTGTCTCGGGTGCAACCGGTGTCACAGACCAGGCCGGCAACCTTCTGTCCCCGGCCAACAAAGTCTGGAGCTTTACTACGTCGGCGACCCCAGCAACGCAGCCTTTGGTGGTGCTGAATATGGCGGATCCGTATGGCACTTTTGGTGGCAGTGCTGGCATGACCAATATGGGCATCACTACCGTTATCAATGGCGACATTGGCACCATCGCCACCGGAACTTCGTCGATCACCGGGTTTCATGACGCTTCGAATGTCTATACTGAAACCGGTTCCAACATAGGCAATGTCACCGGCAAAATCTACACCTGCACCAACTCGACCACCGGCAGCAATGTGGCTGGGCCAAGTGCACCGGATTGCGCCATTGCCACCCAGGCTCGCCTGGATGCCCAAACCACTTATCTGGCTTTGCAAGCCAGGCCAGTGCTAGGGGCAAGCCCCGCACCTGGCGCCAATCTGGCAGGTGTCACACTACAGGCCGGCACCTACAAGGCACCGGGTGGCTCGTTCCTGATCCAGGGTGGCGACTTGACCCTCACGGGTGATGCCAATGCGACCTGGGTGTTTCAAATGGCCTCGACGCTGACGGTCGGCGGCCCAGGTGCCGCAGCGCCGCAAAGCGTCATCCTGGCGGGGGGTGCCTTGGCCAAAAATGTGTTCTGGCAAGTGGGTTCTGCCGCCACCATCAATGCCGGTGGTGGGGGCATCATGGTCGGCACCATCATTGCACGTGAAGGAGTGACGTTCTCCACCGCCGGCCAGGTGACGCCGACTATTTTGAACGGTCGCGCCTTGTCGCTGAGTGCCTCGGTCACGATGGTCAACACCGTTGTCAACGTGCCGGCTCCCTGAGCACACTCCACGCGACACCGCTCATTTCTTTAACTTTCCCCTTGCCTCGCCGCATTCTTGCATCAGAAACCGGCGGGGCTTTTTTTCCCGAGAACAACATGACACATCAAATTGGCAAACACGTCAGTACCCCAGGCCAGCTCAGCCTGCTGACACTGGCCCTGCTGACCGCACCCTTGGCCATGGGCCAAACAAACACCACCGGCTGGTATGGCGGTGCCAACATGGGTCAGTCACAAGCCACCATTGACGATGCCCGCATCACCAGTGGTCTGCTCTCCAATGGCCTGATTGCCGGACCCATTAGCCCCGTCAACCGTGATCTGGGTTACAAGGTTTTTGGAGGTTACCAGTTCAACAAGAATTTCGCCCTGGAAGGGGGCTATTTCAACCTGGGACAATTTGGCTTCTCCACCACCACCAGACCTGCAGGCACTCTTGCCGGCGACATCCGGCTCAAGGGCCTGAACCTGGACGCCGTAGGTACCTTGCCTATCACCGAAAAATTCTCGGTTTTTGGCCGCCTGGGGGTCACCAACACCCAAGCCAACGACAGTTTTGCCGGTACCGGAGCCGTGTCGGTGTTAAACCCCAACCCCAGTTCGCGTGACACCAACCTGAAGGTCGGACTCGGCCTGCAATACGCGCTGACTGACGCTTTGAGTCTACGCGCCGAAATCGAACGCTATCGTATAGACGATGCAGTGGGCAACAAGGGCGATGTGGATTTGGTGTCGGTTGGCTTGATCTACCGCTTTGGTGTCAAGACGCCTACCCCGGTGGCCCATGCCTACACGCCCGAGCCGGTGGCGCTGGCGCCGGCCCCGCCGCCGCCAGCCCCGCCGCCGCCAGCCCCGCCGCAGGTGGTCTATGTCCCCGTGCCGCAGCCCGCCCCACCTCCACCGCCGCCACCTGTGCCGACCAAAGTGACTTTCTCGGCCGACTCACTGTTTGACTTTGACCAGTCTGCGGTCAAGCCCGCAGGCCGTCTGGAGTTGGACAAATTGGCCGCTGACTTGCGCGGGGTGGACTACGACGTGATCAACGTCACCGGCCACACCGACCGCATTGGCTCACATGCCTATAACCAAAAGCTCTCCACCCGCCGCGCCGAAGCGGTGAACGCCTATCTGGTGGAGTCGGCAGGCATACCCGCCCACAAGATCAGTGCCAAAGGGGTGAATGGTTCAGACCCGGTGACAAAACCCGATGACTGTGTTGGCCGCAAAGCCACCCAAGCCTTGATCACCTGCTTGCAGCCAGACCGCAGGGTTGACATTGAAGTATCCGGAAAACGTTAAAACCTCAACCCGTGTGCGCCAGCGCACCGACAAGACCAGGCCCAACTTTTAAAGTTCGATTAACAACTGAAGAAATTCAGTTTTTCGCCCATCGGTGGTGGGGCATTCACCATCAACACCTCTTGGAGATTTTTCATGCAATTCAAAACTACTCTCATCGCCGCCATGATGGCCACCGCCCTGCTTACCACGGCGGGCTGTGCTGTCAGCCGTGGCCAGGAAACCGTGGGTTCTTATGTTGATGATGCCGGCATCACCACTTTGGTCAAGTCCCGCATGGCCGAGAGCAAGCTCGTCAGCGCCTCGTCGATCAGCGTTGAAACCCTCAATGGCACCGTCATGCTCTCTGGCTTTGCCAAAAGCCTGACCGAAAAAAGCGCGGCAGAAAACATTGCCCGCGGTGTCAACAACGTCAAATCGGTACGCAATGAAATTGCGATTCGCCCGTGAACCTAGCCCAGTCTGCAAGCAACAGTTGGCAATGCCTGGCCACGCCCGCGTGGCTCAGCAAGACACAGCGGTGAAAGCCCCTGCGCCCAAGCCTGGCCGAAGAGCTTGTTGCCCTGTTTTCGCCTATCGGACACGGGGCTTCTTATTGGTCTGGCTCGATCCCTTACTTACCAGAGAACAAAATTGATGAAAAACCCACTTGGACTACGTATTTTGACCAGCACGGTCGCCGGGGTCATGTTCCTCAGCATGGCCGCTTGCAGTCAGGCTGATGAGACGGCAAGCAAAAAGGTCGCCACCACCACCGTCGGCACCGACGTGGACGACACCCTGCTCACCACCCACGTCAAAACCGCTTTGGCAGACAACATCGACATCAAAAGTTTTGACATCAAGGTCGAGACCCGCAAAGGCGAAGTGATGCTCAGCGGCTTTGTTGACAATCAGACGCAAATTGACCGCGCCATTGCGGTTGCCCAGGCCATTCCCGGTGTCAAGTCGGTGGACAACCGGGTCAGCATCAAGGCTGGCACAACCACCATTGGCACCAAGATCGATGACAGCATCATCACCGCCAAAGTCAAAGCGGCGCTGATGGCAGACGAAACGGTCAAAAGCGCCGACATTGCCGCCGTCACGCGTGATGGGCGGGTTCAGCTCAGCGGCTTTGTCAACAACCAAAAGCAAATCGACAACGCACTGCAAGTGGCGCGCGGCATTGAAGGTGTGAGCAGTGTCGGTAACGAGCTCAGCATCAAACAGTAGCCCGGTTCACCTACCGGCGCTCAGCCACATCGCTGAGCAGCCGGTCGATTTCTTTCTTGACCACGCCGTAGCATTCGCAGGCGTGTTTGGTCAGGCCCGCACGGTCGAGCACGCTGATGTGACCACGGCGGTAGCTGATGTAGCCGGCGTTTTGCAAGTTGCCAGCGGCTTCGGTGACACTTTCGCGGCGCACGCCAAGCATGCTGGCCACCAGCTCTTGCGTCATCACCAGCTCGCGCGCGTCGGGTATGCGGTCCAGCGTCAACAGCAGCCAGCGGCACAGTTGCTGCTCCACTGAATGGTGACGGTTACAGGCAGCGGTCTGGGCCATTTGTGTCATCAAGGCTTGCGTGTAGCGCAACAGCAAGCGCTGCAAGGCGCCGGCACGGTCAAATTGCTGCTTTAAAACATGCCGATCCAGCCGGTAGGCCTGGCCGGCGGTTTGCACCACGGCCGAGCTTGAGGTGGTGTCACCCCCCATGAACAGCGAAATGCCGACCATACCCTCATTGCCAACACCCGCTGTTTCAGCCGAAGCCCCGGACTCGGTCACGTAATGCAGCGACACGATGGAGCGGGTCGGAAAGTAGGCTTGGCGCATTTGCGTGCCGGGGTCATACAGCATTTGCCCCAGGTTCAGCGACACCAATTCAAGGTGCTCTGCCAAGGGTTCGAAGTCGGCTGCTGGCAAGGCCGCCAGCAAATGGTTTTGCATCGGGTCGTGAAGTATTGTCATAGTGGGTGCGCCCTGAATCGTTCGGCTTAAGGCTTGGCCGTCAGTTCAACGCCAATGCCGCGGTAACCGACAAAGCGGCCAATGCTGTTGAACATGGGCTCACCACTAACCTGGTAAGTCTGCTGACTGCCATCGGGGCAGGTGCGGTGAAACACGAAGTCCAGAAACGGCTGACGCTGCTCAATCGTGTTGCGCAACTTCTCGCGCTCAACCTCATCCCAGCCACCGCTCTGAGCGCTGGGCGCGTCACCCAGCAGCGGAGCCACCTGCACGCCCAGCATCTCCAGCACCGGGCCTGACACCTTGGTGAAGAGGCCATGCTCATCCTGCTCCCAATACCAGTCTGAGGCCAGCTCGGTCAGACTGCGGTAGCGCGCCTCGCTCTCGCGCAGCTCGGCGGTACGCTCGGCTACCGTGGCTTCCAGCACCTTGTTGTAGTCTGCCAGCTTGCGGTACAGCAAGCGCACTTCAAGCATGTTGTGAATGCGGGTTTTCACTTCGATCAGGTCAAGAGGCTTGCTGATGAAATCTTTGGCTCCGGCTTGCAGGGCGCGCAGCTTGTGACCGGGCTGGGCGGTCAGAACGATGACCGGCAAATAGTCGTCGGTCAGGTTGGTCTTGAGGCCTTCCATCACCTGAAAACCGTCCATCAGCGGCATTTGCAGGTCCAGCAAAATCAGGTCAAACGGGGTTTTGCGGTGCAGCGCGCACACCTCTTGCGGCTGCATGGTGCTGCTGACATGACTGTAACCGGCATCTGCCAGCAATTGCTCCAGCAGTTGCACGTTGGCTTGTTGATCATCAACAATCAGGATGCGCGCGTTGAGAATGTCGATGTTCATGTTCTTGGTCATGAGGGATTTTCCTTAGGGTTGACGCTGGAGCCTACGCCAAAACGCCATGATGCGCGCAGTATGTTGCATGGGTCGGTGTGCTGGCACACATAGCCATGGGGCCGCGCCTGCGCCACGCGGGCTTTCGGTGCGTAAGCGCACAGACCACCCCTGCGCCGTTGGTTATTCTGGCTTCTCGCCTCGACTCACGTCGTTGCAGCTTAACCGCATACCCCTATGAAAACCTCCTGGAAGACTGCCGCCTGGCTGATCGCATCAGCGCTTTTGGTCACCCTGTTGGCAGCTTCTTCGCTGTGGATATTTGCACAAGCTGAGCGCGCAGCCCGGGTGCGTGGCCATACCTACCAGGTGTTGAACAAGGCTGACGACTTGTTGTCGGCCTTGAAGGATGCTGAAACAGGTCAACGCGGTTACTTGTTGACCGGAGATAAGGCTTTTTTAGCCCCATACGTGACCGTGCGCAGCGGCATTGTGGAGCGGCTCACCGAATTGCGAAAAATCACCCTGGTTGACTCGGCCAGAGTGCACCTGGACACGATGCTGCCCTTGTTGGATGCCAAACTTGCCGCGTTGTCACAAGCCATTGACTTGCGCCGCCACCACGACATGCCCGCTGCCCTCGCCTTGGTCAGCGACGGCGAAGGCAAACGGTTGATGGATGCCATCCGGGCAGAGATGAAAGAATTTGTGCGCTTGCAAGAGGTTTATGCACTGCAAAGCGAAGCAACGTTTCTGTCCACCATGCGCAACTTGCTGGCAGTCATCTTGTTGGCTTGTTTGGCTGCACTGGTATCGGCCGTTGCGTTTGCCGTGATGGTTCATCGGCAAACGCAACAGAAATTGGCTCAACTGGTGTACCTGGAAACCCAGCGACTGCTGGATGTCCAACAGCAGTTAAACCAGCAACTACAGCAAGCCAACGCCACCTTGCAAGCCAGCGAAGAAAAGTTGGCAGTCACGCTCAATTCGATTGGCGATGGCGTGATCGCCACCGATGCACTCGGGTGTGTCACGCTGCTGAACCCGCTGGCCCAAACCCTCACCGGCTGGACCCAGGCGCAGGCCAGTGGGCGGCTCATAGATGAGGTGGTTCGAATCTTGAATCAGGACACTGGTCTGCCAGCCGTCTTGCCCGTCAAGGAGACCCTGGCACGCGGAACGATTCACGCACTGAAAAATCACACGGTGTTGATCTCCCGTGATGGCCGCCAATACCCGATTGCCGACAGTTGTGCACCGATACGTGATCGGGAGGCACGGGTAGTGGGTGCCGTGCTGGTGTTTCGCGATGTCACGCAAGAATACGCCGTGCAAACCGCGCTCAAGGGCAAAAATGTGGCTCTGGAGCTTGCCACTGTGGCGGCCGAAAAAGCCAACCAGGCCAAGTCAGAATTTCTGGCCACCATGAGCCACGAAATCCGCACCCCCATGAATGGGGTGATTGGCATGATTGATGTGCTCCAGCAAAGCAGCCTCAATGCCTCCCAGATGGAGATGACCCACATCATTCATGACTCGGCCTATGCGCTGCTGGCCGTCATCAACGACATTCTTGATTTTTCAAAAATCGAGGCCAACAAGCTCGACACCGAGTCAATTCCCCTGTCGATCTCTGACGTTGTCGAAAGCGCTTGCAATAACCTGAGTCAATTCGCCTTGAAAAAAGCGGTACGACTGAGCCTGTTTGTTGACCCGACGATCCCCGAGACCGTGCTGGGTGATCCAGGACGCGTGCGCCAGGTACTCATCAATCTGACCAACAACGCCATCAAATTTTCAGCCGGGCAAGCCCGGCCAGGCAGCGTGACGGTACGCGTGTTACTCACGCAGAGCGATCCACAGCGCGTGTTGCTGACATTTCATGTGCTTGACAACGGTATCGGCATTGACGAGGTGACGCGCACCAAGTTGTTCACCGCCTTCACCCAGGCAGACACCTCCACCACCCGCAAATTTGGCGGAACCGGTTTGGGCTTGGCCATCTCGGGTCAGTTGGTCAAGCTGATGGGGGGCGAGATTGAGGTTTTCAGCGGCCTTGATCATGGTTCCGATTTCAGCTTTTGCTTGCCTTTTCCGCTCGCTGCGGCGTCATCCCCACCCCCCGCACCCTTGAACTTGGTGAGCGGGCTGCCGTGTTTGGTCATGACCAGTCCGGACGACCTGGCCGACGATGTGGCGACCTATTTGCGCCATGCGCAAATGGTGGTCTCGCGTGCGCCAGACCTGACCAGCGCGCTGCTCTGGCTGCAGGTGAACGCGGGGGGTGTGGTGCTTGCCTTTGACGACGACGATGATGATCCGGTCCTCAAGGCGTTGCGTGCACAAGCCCTGGCCCACCCGGAAAAAATGTGGCGCTTTGTCAGCATCGGTCATGGGCAGCGCCGCCGCCCACGCAGCGAGGGGGCCGACCTGGTGCTGATTGATGGCAACCTGCTGACGCGCAAGACTCTGCTAGACACCGTGGCCATTGCCGTGGGTCGATCCGACCTGCCCGATTGGGATCACCTGCCGGTCGTCGCGCAGCCCGCGGTCAAACCGATGTCGCGCGAAGCAGCAGTGCGCAAGGGCAGCCTGATCCTGATCGCCGAAGACAATGAATACAACCAGAAAGTGATCATGCAGCAACTGATGCTGCTGGGGCGTACCGCAGATGTGGCCAACAACGGCCAAGAGGCGCTCACGCGTTGGCAGACCGGGGCCTACGCCATCTTGATCACGGATTTGCACATGCCTTTGATGGACGGCTACGAGTTAACTGCCGCCATCCGCAGCGCAGAAGCGGGCCGCACGCGCATTCCCATCATTGCCTTTACGGCCAACGCGCTCAAAGGCGAAGCCGAGCGTTGCAAGGCGATTGGCATGGACGATTATTTGAGCAAACCGGTACAACTCGATCAGCTCAAACAGATGCTGAAAAAGTGGCAGCCGGTTGTGCTTTCAACCGCCTTCGAGCCTGCCCAGACCCGCTTGCCGCTGGCAGTTGATGTGAGCGTGCTCGCCGCCCTGATCGGCAGCGAGCCGACGGTCATCCGTGAATTTTTGCAAGACTTTGGCAGCAGTGCCACACAGATTGCGGCCGACCTGCGCCACGCTTGCCTGGGGCGCGAGCCACTGCTAACCGCTGCTGCGGCGCACAAGCTCAAATCTGCGGCCCGTTCGGTGGGTGCGTTGGCTTTGGGCCAGTGTTGTGAAGCCATGGAGCTGGCCGGTAAAGCCGGTGATGTGACTCAACTGACCGGGTTGCTGCCGCAGTTTGAACAGGAACTGGACCGGGTGCAAGCATTTTTGCAGACCTATTGAACCTGGGTTAAACCCAAAGCTATTTATGTTGGACACAAAAAAACTTCGAATTTTGGTGCTGGACGATGAGCCCTTCATGCTCAAACTGCTCAGCCACATGTTGACTCGCCTGGGCTTTGATACGGTGGCTGTTTGCGACAACGGACGCGCCGCCTTGCTGCGGGTGGACGACCCACTGCAACGCCCTGATCTGATCTTGCTCGACATCAACATGCCGCAGATGGACGGGGTCGAGTTTGTTCGCTATCTGGTTGAACACCATTACCCCGGCGCACTCATTTTGGTCAGCGGGGAAGACGAGCGGGTTTTGCAGTCGATCGAAAAATTGGTCAAAGTCCACAAAATCACCGTGCTGGGGTATGTGAACAAGCCGGTTGACCCGCAGCGCTTGTCAACACTGATTGGCAGCTACATGGCGCCCAAGCCAGAACAGCTCAAAAAAACCACAAACGTCTATGCGCAGAGCGAGCTGCGCGCCGCCATTGCCAATGGTGAACTGATCAACTATTACCAACCCAAGGTGGCTATTGCCAGCGGCCAAGTCATCGGGGCCGAGACCCTGGTGCGCTGGCAACATCCGACCGATGGGTTGGTCATGCCCGACCAGTTTGTCGGGTTGGCCGAGCAATATGGTCTGATTGACGACTTGACACGGGTGGTGCTGAGCGGCGCACTGCTGCAAGCCAAAAAGTGGCATGACGCGGGCTTGCCATTGCGCCTGGCGGTTAATTTGTCGATGGACAATTTGGTGTCCTTGAGTTTTCTGGACTATGTGGTTGAGCTGGTCAACCGGTCTGGTGTGCCGCCGCACCAACTGGTGCTGGAGGTGACCGAAAGTCGCCTGATGCAAGACCAGCGGGTCTCGCTTGAAATTCTGACGCGGCTGCGGCTCAAGCACTTTCGCTTGTCGATTGATGACTTTGGCACTGGAAATTCGTCGCTCACACAACTGCGCGACATTCCTTTTGACGAACTCAAGATTGATCAAAGCTTTGTTCATGGTGCCTGTGCCAACGACGTTCAGCAGGCCATGTTCGATGCCAGCCTGGGGTTGGCCAAACAGCTCAACATGGAAACCGTGGCGATGCAGCCGACTGGGACTTTGTCCGCCGCCAGCGTTGCGACATCGCTCAGGGCTTCTTCATTGCCCGCCCCATGCCGGCTGAAAAATTTGCCGCCTGGATGACAGATTGGCAACAGCGCTACGCGCAGCTGGTGCAGACATGAACGATTTAACCGAGGCCAGCATCCTGGAGTGGGGGCGTTTCAAAGCAGAAGCGGTCAACCGGTCGCTGGACCATGACGTGCAACCGCTCAAGCAGTGGTTCGACGACACCCAGGGCAAACTCACACCCCACTTGACAGCGGTGCGGGCACTGTCTGCTATGGCAGATCGTTTTCAGCCCGTCTTGCTGGTCGTTGACGACCATGCTTTTGGGCAAAAGCTGGTTGAAAAATTAATGGAAGAAGAACTCTACGAGCTGGTGTTTGCAGACAGCGGCACCCAGGCGCTGAACATCTTGCGCAAGCGCCAGCCAGATCTGATCTTGATGGATCTGGACATGCCCGGTATGAACGGGCTAGAGACTTTGCGCCGCATCAAAGCCACGCCCCAATGGGCCACCATTGCGGTCATGATGGTCACTGGCCAAAGCGGCAAAGAGATGGTGGTGGATTGCCTGAAGGCCGGTGCGGTTGATTTTGTAGTCAAACCCCTTGACCGGGAGACCTTTCTGAAAAAAGTGGCCCGCTTCGTGGTGGCCTAGTGACACGGTGGCTTGGCGGCACCACCCTAATCTGTCAGGTGCGCGGTGAGGGCACATTCAATGCTTGGGTTCGCCCTAACTGACATGAAAAATTTGCCACTCCGAATCATGAAACAAAGTCTGTTTTTTGTTGCCCATTAAAATGAATTGATGCAAACCACCTCAGTTCCAAGCCCAAAACGCCGCAAACTGCCCATCGGCATCCAGACCTTTCGCGAAATCCGCGAGGACGACTGCTACTACGTTGACAAAACCGGTTTTGCCGTGGACTTGTTTGAGCGGGGCAAATACTACTTTCTGAGCCGCCCCCGGCGTTTTGGCAAAAGTTTGTTTCTGGATACCCTGAAAGACCTGTTTGAGGGGCACCAAGAGCTGTTCACCGGGCTGGCAGCCGAAACCCGCTGGGACTGGCGCGTCAAGTACCCGGTGCTTCGCTTGAGCTTTGGTGCCGGTGTGGTGCACACACGCGCGGCGCTGGATGCCAAAATCTGCGAACAGCTCGATATCAATCAGCAAGCGCTGGGCCTGCAAACCACCCAGCCCACACTGGCAGGCCGGTTTAGCGAACTGATTCGCCTGGCCAACGCCCAGGTCGGCCAGCGGGTGGTGGTGCTGGTGGACGAATACGACAAGCCGATTCTGGACAACATCACCGACAGCGCCGTGGCCCTGGAGATGCGCGACGGCCTGCGCAACCTGTATTCGGTGATCAAAGACAGCGATGCGCACATCAAATTTGCCATGCTCACGGGCGTCAGCAAGTTCAGCAAAGTCAGCTTGTTCTCGGGGTTGAACAACCTCAATGACATCACCGTTGACAAACGCTTCAGCGCCATTTGCGGCTACACCGATGCCGATGTCGACACGGTGTTTGCCCCCGAGTTGGCCGGTTTTGATCGCGACGAAATCCGCCGCTGGTACAACGGCTACAACTGGACCGGAGAGAGCGTCTACAACCCGTTTGACCTGCTGCTGCTGTTTGACAGCCAGGCGCTGCGGCCGTTCTGGTTTGAATCGGGCACGCCCGATTTTTTGATTCAGGTGCTGACCCAGCGGCACACCTTCACGCCGGACTTGGCGCGCGTGGTGGCCTCAGACACGCTGTTGTCAAGCTTTGATGTGGAGCGGATCACCCCGGAGGCGCTGCTGTTTCAGGCCGGTTACCTGACCATCGCCAGCATTTGGCGCCGGCCCGGGCACCAAGAGTTCACGCTGAAATACCCCAATCTGGAGGTGCAAACCAGCCTCAATGACAGCTTGTTGCAAACCCTATGCGGCAACCCGTTGCTACCGAGCCCGCAAGTTGGCAAGCTCTACCGCTTGCTGCTGGCCAACGACTTTGCTGGCATGCAAGCCCTGTTCACTGCCTTTTTTGCGAGCATCCCGTTTGAGTGGTTTACCAACAACCCCATTGCCCAGTACGAGGGTTATTACGCCAGCGTGTTTTACAGCTACTTTGCCGCGCTGGGGCTGGAGCTGGAGGCTGAAAAAAGCAGCAACGCCGGGCGACTGGACCTGACAGTCAAGGCCAATGGGCAGATTTACCTGTTTGAGTTCAAGGTGGTCGAGCTCACGCCCGAGGGCCGGGCGCTGCAACAAATCAAGGACAAGGGCTACGCCAAACCGTATCTGGCGCTGGGTCAACCGATTCACCAGATTGGCGTCGAGTTCAGCAAAACCAGCCGCAGCGTGGTCGGCTTTGAGGTCGAAACACTACAATAGTAATAGCTATAAACGCTTTCTGTATAAGCGCTAGAGGCTTAAAAACCTTGTGAGTTTGGTGACGGCAACAGCCATCAGCTCAGACGGCTGGCTTGGCCAGCTTCAGCCCATCATCGAGTGCCGCCATGAATTCTGGCACCCTGATGGGTTTGGTCAGGTAGCGAAAGAATCCGGCTTCCAGCCCTCTTTCAATGTCACGCGGCATCGCGTTGGCGCTCAGCGCCAGCGCCGGAATGTGGCAGGTGGTGGGGTCAGCTTGCAGAATTTTCAGCGCCTGCATACCGCTGATCCCGGGCAGGTTGATGTCCATCAGGATCAAGTCGGGCTGGTGTGCACGTGCCATGGCAATACCGCGCATGGCATCCGTGGCGCTCATCAAGCGCAGGTCGGGCCGACGTGCCAGCAACTGCTCCACCAGACTGACATTGGCCTCGTTGTCTTCGACATACAGCACGGTGCGTACCGTGGCATCCGTCGGCAGCTGTGGGTCGTGCAAGTCAAGCACGCAGGGGTCTTCGGTGAGCCACTGGATCTTGTCAACCGCATCGAGTTCAAACCAGAACACGCTGCCCGCACCGACCGTGCTTTGCACCCCAATTTCTCCGCCCATGAGGTCCACCAGGCGCCGACTCACGACCAGCCCAATGCCCGTGCCTTCTTCGACACCGTTTTCCTGGCCAAGGCGGTTGAACGACTGAAACAACTGCGAAATTTTGAGTGGCGACAAGCCCAGCCCGCTGTCGCTGACGCTGATGCGCAAGCGCTTGCCAGAGTGCCTGGCATAGCTGACTTCTGCGCTACCCCCCGGCCGGTTGTACTTGATGGCGTTCGACAGCAAGTTGATCAACACCTGTTTCAAACGGGTTCGATCCGCATTGACAAAGCAGTCTGCATCCACGGTGGCAAATTTCAACGCAATGCCCTTTTGCTGCGCCTGCGGTTCGATCATGGCCTGGCAATCTTGCAGCACATCATGCAGCGAGGTCGGCTCCAGCGACAGCGACAAACGGCCAGACTCGATCAGGGCCAAATCAAGAATTTCATTGATCAGCTCCAGCAAAAACCAACCCGCCTTGAGAATCTGGCCCACACTGGCCATTTGGGAGGCGGTGGGTGCAGGGTTGCCCGACTCCAGCAATTGGCCGAAACCAAGAATCGCGTTCAGCGGCGAGCGCAGCTCGTGGCTCATGCTCGACAAAAATTCTGACTTGGCCAAGTTGGCTTGGTCAGCTACCTGACGGGCTTTTTCCAGCTCGAGATTTTTGGCTTGCAGCACCTGCTCCAGCCGCGTGCGCTCTGCTTCAATCTGCTTGCGCACGGTGTTGTCGGTGCCAATCAGCAGGTAGCCGATGATGGCCCCTGGCGCGTCGCGCAGGGCGGTAACCGACACCACGGCGGGCAAGCGGCTCAGGTCTTTGCGGATGTAGGTGAGTTCGTAAATGTCTCCAATGCCGCGCGACGCCTTGAACACCAGCGCCTCAAATCCGGGGGTAATGTTGGCCTCCAGCTCCAGGCTGAGCGACTTGGCGCGGGCGATCAGCTCTTGCGGGTCAGAAATGTCTGCCGGTGTGATTTTGTTCAGCACGTCCGCGGCGGCGTAGCCCAACATACGCTCGGCGCCGACGTTAAAAATCTGGATCACACCCTTGGCATCGGTAGCAATGCTGGAGAAGTTGGCACTGTTGAAAATGGCGTTTTGCAGCGCACCGGCCTTGATCAGTGCAGCCTGCGCCTGTTTCAGCGCCGTGATGTCACGCAAGATACCGGTGAAATAGTGCTGGCCGCGCAGCGTCATCTCGCTGACTGAAATTTCCAGCGGAAAAGTTTGTCCGTCTTTGCGCCGCCCGGTCACCTCACGCCCCACGCCAACCGCACGGTCTGCGTCGCTGGCCAGGTAATAGTCGAGCGAAATGCTGTGCGGGCCTTGGTCCAGCTCAGGAATCAATTGGCTCAGGTGCGCATCGACCAGGTCGGCCGCGCTGTAGCCAAACATGGCTTCAATAGCAGGGTTGACCGACTCAATCAGGCCGCCCTTGGCGTAAATGGTGACGATGCCATCAACCACGGTGTTCAAAATGGTCTGAACCAGCGCGGCACTGTCGCGCAAAGACTGTTGCACGGCGTATTCGTCGGTCACATTGCGAAACACCAGCACGGCCCCGGCTACCTGGCCAGCGGCATCACGGATCGGAGCACAACTGTCGGCAATGTCAAATTCGTGGCCGTCGCGTGACAGCAATACCGTGTGGTTGGCCAGGCCATGAATGGTGCCAAGTTCTAGCGTCAGCGCCACCGGTATGACCGCCGCCAGCCGGGTTTCTTTGTTGATGATCTGAAACACGTCGCCAATCGGTCGCCCGACCGCCTCGCTCTGCGTCCAGCCGGTCAACTGCTGCGCCACCAGGTTGAGCAGCGTTACCTGGGCCTTCGCATCAGTGGCAATCACCGCGTCGCCAATCGAGCCGAGCGTGACGCTGAGTTTGTCTTCACTTACCCGCAGCATCAGGTTGGTTTGCTGGAGTTGGCTATTGATGGCTTGCTGGTCTTGCAGCAAAACGCTCAGGCGTTGCCGGGTTTCACGCATTAACCACCCGGCAAACAACACGGCAGCCAGCAAGGCCAGCAGGCTGACGGCGACCATCAGCAGCGCCTGCTGACGGGCCAGTGCGGTGTTTTCAATTTGGCTGTAGGACCAGAACAAGGCGGCAACGGCGCAGGCCACCAACAGCACCAGGCTGACAAACCAGGCCTGCGTTTTCCGAGTCGAGGTGGCGAGGGATAAGTTTGTCATTCGTATTTTGAGTTTGCTGCCGTTATACCCTTGCTCTGGGGCGGCGGCAACGATTTGATGTTAAGGGTTCAGCCTTTTGATCTCTGTGCGCTAACACACGCTAACACTCATGGCATTGAAGCCACCCCGAAGCATGAAAGAAGGATGTCATTGCGGACTCCGATCCGCTGTTCCAGTGCGGCGCTAAATTCACTGGATACCGGGTCGTGGCCCGGTATGACAACCTGTTCTTTCACGTTAACCGCCATGGCAGCAATGCCACCCCGACCGGCCAGGCAAATCTCTGGCCTGAATGTGGTCAAGCGCACAGAGAAGCTTGATCAGACCTTCAACAATGCAAGTTCGCTCGTGTCATAGCTGAACCCTGCGGGTCAGACCACTCGCGTCTGCGACGTGCTCTGCCCCCAACTGACTGTGCCACGCTTTGTTCCTTAACTGTTCTGGAGAAATCTCATGTATTTGACTCATCGCACTTCTGTTTTACCCGCCGCCATTTTGTTACTTGCCGTGGGCTTGGCAGGTTGCTCGGGTATGACCCGCCAGGAACAAGGCACCGCCACAGGCGCAGTGATTGGTGGCGTAGCCGGCAACGTGATGGGTGGCGGCCTGCTGGGTACGGCTGCCGGCGCCGCTGTTGGTGGCGTGATTGGCCACGAAGTGACCAAAAAATAACTCAACCCCACCCCAAGGCTGTCCATGAAGATTCTGCAAAAAATCGTCACCTTGATGTCAGCGGCCGCCTTGGTGCTGCCGCTGACCCTGTGGTCTGGTGCCGTACTGTCCCAAACCAACACCGCAGCACAAACCCCACCACGCATTGAAGGCTTCAATGTCGATGAAGTTGCACGCCTGCGACCCGGTGTGGAACTCAATTTTGAAATCGACGGCACACCCGGCGGCCTGGCTACTCTGCACATTGCCGGTGCCAAGCGTAACTTGATCCTGGTTGAAGTCGAGCCGGGACAATACCAGGGTACCCACACCATCAGCAGCCGCGACAAAATTGCTGCGGGCAGTCCCGTCACGGCCAACTTGCGCCTGGGTAACCAGGTCACCAGCTTGGTGCTGAACGAATCTTTACAAAAAGGCGTTGGCATTCATTGTGACCGCGTAGCCCCGGGGCCTAATCTGCGCATTGACCACTTTAATGTGGATCCGGTAGCCGACCTGAAAGGCGGCAGTGAGCTCTACTTTTCGGTCTTTGGCACACCCGGCGGACAAGTTGATTTGGCCATTGCCGGTGCCAGGGGTAAAGTGCTGTTGCCCGAAGTCAAAGCCGGTGAATATGCAGGTACTTACACCATCAAGAACCGTGACCGCCTGGTGCGCAACAGTGTTGTGACTGCCAATTTACGCCTGGGCGAGCGGGTCACCAGCGCCACCTTGGGCAAACCGCTGCAAAGCGACAACGCCCCTGCACCGCTACAGGTGAGCCGGGTCTGCCACAACTGCGGGGTGGTCGAATCGGTGAATCTGGTGGAGGTCAAGGGTGAAGGCGGCTACCTGGGTGCCATCGGTGGCGGTGTGGTAGGGGCCATTTTGGGTAACCAGGTCGGTGCCGGTAACGGCCGCACCGCGGCGCAAATTGCCGGGGCCTTGGGCGGCGCCTATGCCGGGCGCGCGCTGGAAGCCAAGTCACGCAATACCAACCATTTTGAGGTGGTAGTGCGTTTGACCAACGGCACCGCACAAACCGTCAGCTTCGCAGCCGAGCCCGGTTTCAAGGTCGGCGACAAGGTCAGAGTCAACGCCGGTGTGATCAGCCATATCTCTTGAGCGGTTGGCTGTCTGCCAGCCCGGATGAATGGGTCAATCCGGGCTGATGGGCACGCTTCTGGAGCCAAACATATTGGCATAGACCCAGGTAAATTCGGCTCCGATCAGAAAAATCTGGGCCGAGTAATAAACCCACAGCAACACCACCACCAACGAACCCGCAGCACCAAAGCCTGAGACCACGCCACTGCGGCCAATATACAAACCAATCAGCGTCTTGCCCAAGGTGAACAGCAAGGCGGTAAACACCGCCCCAACCCAGACATCACGCCAATGCACATGCACCCGCGGCATCAGCTTGTAAATCAGTGCAAACACAGCGGCTACCAAAAAGAAGCCGGCGATTGCATTGACGGCACTGGCTACCGCTAGCCAGGCGCCAAAAACCGGGCTTAACCAATGGTCCATCGCCGCCAGCACGGCGCTTAAGACCAGCGACACCATCAACAAAAAACCAATCACCAAAATCATGCCAAAAGACAGTAGCCGGGACCGCAGCAGCGTGATCCAGCCATTGGCGCGGGGCTGCGCCGGGGCACGCCAAATCCGGTCCAGGGCGGTTTGCAATTCCGCCAACACCGTGGTGGCCCCGACCAGCAGCAGCCCAAAGCCCAGCAGCGTGGCAGTTTTGCCTTGGGCGGTGCTATCGACACTGACCAACAGGGCTTGTACCGCACTGGCACCCGCGTCGCCCATCAAGGCGCGCAATTGCGTTTGGATTTCACCGCGTGCGGCCTCTTCGCCAAACAGCAGCCCAGCCACCGAAATCACAATCAACAAGATCGGTGCCAGGGAAAACAAGGTGTAGTAGGCCAGCGCGGCCCCCATGCTGGGGGCGTCGTCATCGAGCCAGGCGGTGCTCACTTTTTTAAACAGCACCCAGTACTTCGGCAGTTCAAGTGGCATCGTGAGTCAATCAAAGTACCGATTGTTGTCGGTCGAGTTCACAGATTCCGTGCGCTTGCGCACAGAGTGGCGCCCGATTAACATTTAAATTGGCGTATGCCTTACTTGCGCCGTGCCCATTTGACCTTCCGTCTGATCGGCACGCTTGCTGACCCGGCCCTTGTTGCTGGACCGGTGGCGCGTTTTCATCACTCAGTATTGGCGTGGTAATTTTTTCGGAGGATACTCAAGCCATCGACAGCCTGCTCAAAACAGCCGACCAGGCGATGTACCAGGCCAAGGCCGACACCAAACACGGGGTCTGTTTTGCGGCCTCGGTTGATTAGATTATGGGCCTGTAGCGCTTATCCAGATTGCATCAAAAGCTACATATTCAGGAGCTATCAAGATGCCCAAAAAACCAGTCCACCCGCCCAGTCAAACCGCTGCGCTGGCCCTGACCACAGCACCCGCAGCGCTGACAGCAACGGTGATGCCTGCAACTTTCCCGATTGTCGGCCTGGGTGCCTCGGCCGGCGGGTTGGCGGCACTGGAGGCTTTTTTTGCCGGCATGCCGCCAGAGGCCGACCCCGGCATGGCCTTTGTGCTGGTGCAGCATCTGGACCCGGATCACAAAAGCCTGCTCACCGAGCTGATTGCCCGGCGCACCCGGATGCAGGTGTTGGAGGTGACTGATGGCATGCTGGTGCGCGTCAACTGTGCCTACATCATTCCACCCAACCGCGACATGGCGTTTTTGAACGGCAACTTGCAGTTGCTCGAACCGGCCGCGCCGCGCGGGCACCGCCTGCCGATTGACTTTTTGTTCAGTTCACTGGCGGCAGACCAACACGAGCGCGCCATTGGCGTGGTGCTGTCAGGCACCGGTAGCGACGGCACGCTGGGGGTGCGCGCCATCAAGGCTGAAGGCGGCATGGTGATGGTGCAAACCCCAGCCTCCAGCGAATTTGACGGCATGCCCCACAGTGCGCTGGCCACCGGTCTGGTGGACTATGAACTGCCGCCTGCTGAAATGGCCGCGCAGTTGATGGCTTACGTGGCGCACGCCTTTGGTCGTGCACCGCGTGTGACTCATGCGGTCACGCCCTTGTCTGAGAACGCCCTGAAAAAAATATTTGTATTGCTGCGCTCACAGACCGGGCATGACTTTTCTCAGTACAAGCCCAGCACCATTTACCGTCGCATTGAACGGCGCATGGCGGTGCATGGCGGTGCATCAGATTGAGGCTCTGGACAGTTACGTCAAGTACCTGCAACAAACCCCGGTTGAGATTCAAGCCCTGTTCAACGACCTGCTGATTGGTGTGACCAACTTTTTCCGCGACCCCGAGGCCTTTGCGGTGCTGCAGGCGCAGGTGATCCCCAAGCTGTTTCATGGCAAACCGGCCGGCAGCGCGGTGCGGGTCTGGTGCAGCGGTTGCTCGACCGGCGAAGAAGCCTATTCAATTGCCATTTTGTTGCAGGAGCAGCTTGATGTGCTGCGGGCCAGCTACAAGGTTCAGGTGTTCGCCACCGACATTGACAGCCGCGCCATCGCCGTGGCCCGCACCGGCCTGTACCCGGCCGGCATTGCAGACGATGTGTCGCCCGAACGGCTGGGGCGCTTTTTTACCCTTGAGTCTGACGGCAGCGCCTACCGGGTGAACAAGGGCATTCGTGACCTGCTGGTGTTCTCGGAGCAAGACGTCATCAAAGACCCGCCGTTCTCCAAGCTTGACCTGATCAGTTGCCGCAACCTGATGATTTATCTGGGGCCAGAACTGCAAAAAAAGCTGATCTCGTTGTTTCACTACGCCCTGCAACCCGGTGGCATGCTGTTTTTGGGCACCTCGGAAACCGCCGGTGAACAGGGTGACTTGTTCACTGCGCTGGAGCGCAAAGCCAAAATTTACCAGCGCAAAGAAGACTTTCAGGGCGCCCAGCGTGCCGCCTTGGGACGGTTTTTGACGCCGCTCATCGACCCCGACCCGGTGCCACCGCGCAGCGCTGGCAAAACCGCGCTGCCGGCCAAACTCTCACTGCGTGAACTCACCGAGCAAACCCTGCTGCTGCACCTGACCGCGGTGGCGGCACTGGTCAATGGCCAGGGCGACATTCTTTACCTGCACGGGCGCACCGGCTTGTACCTGGAGCCGACACCGGGCGAAGCGGGCATCAACAACATCCTGAAAATGGCGCGCCCGGGGCTGCGCCGCGACCTGACCGTGGCGCTGCACAAGGCCGCCAGCGGCGGTGAGACCACCGCCTTGGACGGCGTGCGGGTCAAAACCAACGGCCACTTTACGCTGGTCAACCTGAGCGTTTGCCCGGTGTTGGGGGGACCTGCGGCACCGCTGGAGTCGCCGCTGTTTCTGGTCATGTTGGACAAAGCGTCTGCCGCGCTGCCTGCGGGTTTGCCCGCGCCCACGCAAAGCCCAGGCCCCGACACAGCGCCAGACAGCCGGGCCCAGATCGCCGAGCTCAATGAAGAGCTGCAAGCCAAAGACGAATACCTGCGCGCCGCCAACGAAGAGCTGGAAACCACCAACGAAGAGCTTAAATCGAGCAACGAAGAAATGCAGTCGGTCAACGAAGAGCTGCAAAGCACCAACGAAGAGTTGGAGACGTCCAAAGAAGAAATGCAGTCGATCAACGAAGAGCTCTCCACCGTCAACACCGAGTTGCAAACCAAGGTGGCTGACCTGACCCGCGCCAACAACGACATGAACAACCTGCTGGCCGGGACCGGCATTGGCACCGTGTTTGTCGATCACCAGTTGCGCATCTTGCGCTATACCCCGGCGGCCAGCCAGATCATCAACCTGATTTTGAGCGACGTCGGCCGCCCGATTGCGCACATTGTGAACAACCTGGTCGGCTACACCACCCTGGTCGCTGACGTGCAGGCGGTGCTGCAAACGCTGGTACCCAAAGAAGCACAAGTGCAAACCGGTGAGGGCAACAGCTACACCCTGCGCATCTTGCCGTACCGCACACTGGACAACGTGATTGAGGGTGCTGTCATTACCTTTGTCGACGTTACCGACCTCAAACGCACCCGTGAGTCGCTGCAAAAAGCCAATGCGCTGTTGCGGCTGGCGGTGGTGGTGCGTGACGCGCACGATGCCATCACCGTGCAAGATCTGGACGACCGCATGCTGGCCTGGAACCCGGGGGCCGAGCAGTTGTACGGCTGGACCGAAGCCGAGGCATTGAAGATGACTGTCAGCGCGCGTATTCCCAAGCCATTGCACAGCAGCACCAGCAGCAAAATGCGCCAACTCAGCGCCACCCATAGCCTGGAGCCGTTTGACACCCAAAGGCTGACCAAGGACGGCCGGGTGCTGGACATTTCACTCACCGCCACGGCACTGCTGGACGAGGCCGGTCAGATGTATGCCGTTGCCACCACCGAGCGCGCCTGCGCCAGCCCGGCAACGCAAGCTGCGGCCAACACCACACCATGACCGATCATTTGCACAGCAAGCCCGGCGATGTCGATCTGACCACGGTCGCGTGGATGCAGGCCGACCGGCTGCGCCAGCGTGCCCAGGCCCGCTTTGCTGACAGCGCAGCCCTGCAAGCAGTGGCAGCCCCGCAGCTCTCGGAGCAAGCCATGCAAAAGGTTTTGCATGAGCTGCAAGTGCACCAAATTGAACTGGAGATGCAAAACGACGAGCTGCAGCGGGCGGAGTTGGCGCTGGAGGCGTCGCGTGCGCGCTACTTCGATCTGTATGACCTGGCCCCGGTGGGTTACCTCACGGTGTCGGCCCAAGGGCTGATCCTGGAGGCCAACTTGAGCGTGGCCACCATGCTGGGGGTGGCGCGTGGCGCACTGGCCACACAACCCCTGAGCCGGTTTATTGCCAAGTTTGATCAGGATGTTTACTACCACTGCCGCCAGCAATTGATCGACACCGGCCAAGCCCAAAATTGTGAGCTCCAGGTGCTGCAAGGCGGCAACGCCAAGTTGTGGGTCAAACTCAATATCAGCGCGGTGAGTGAAACCACCGATTGCCCCGTGTTGCGCGTGATTCTGAGCGATATTTCTGATCGAAAGAAGCTTGACGACGCCTTGTATGCAACCAACCGCAGTTTGCAAGCGGCGCGCATCCAGGCTGATCGGGCCAATTTGGCCAAATCCGAGTTTTTATCCAGCATGAGCCACGAGCTGCGCTCACCGCTGAACGCTATTTTGGGCTTTGCCCAACTGATGGAGGCCGGCACCCCGGCACCCACGCCCAGCCAGCGCAACAGCCTGGCGCAAATTCTTAAAGGAGGCTGGTATCTGCTGCAACTGGTCAATGACATTCTGGACCTGGCCGCCATTGAGTCAGGCAAGGCCGCGCTGAGCATGGAAGACGTGCCACTGGCTGCGGTGATGGTTGACTGCCAGGACCTGGTTGAGCCGCTCGCCATGGCCAAGTCGGTGACCCTGCGTTTTCCACCAACACCCCAGCCATGGAGCGTACAGGCCGACCCAACCCGGCTCAAACAAGTGCTGATCAACCTGCTGTCCAACGCCATCAAATACAACACACCGGGCGGTCTGGTGGAAGTCAGCTACAGCACACCAGCTCCCCAGCGCCTGCGCATCAGCGTGCGCGACACCGGCCCGGGCCTGGCGGCGAACCAACTGGCGCAACTGTTTCAGCCGTTTAACCGGCTCGGCCAGGAAACCAGCGCTACCAAGGGCACCGGCATTGGCCTGGTGGTGAGCCAGCGGCTGGTAACCTCAATGGGTGGCGAGCTGGGTGTCACCAGCACGGTGGGGGTGGGCAGTGTGTTCTGGTTTGAACTGAACCTGTCCAGCGTTACCGCTGTAGCCGTCCTGCCGGTCAAGTTGGATCCAGCGCCGGACGCGCCACCTGCAACACCTGCCGTAACTTTGGCAACTGCACTACCTGTGAGCTCTGGCACACGCGTGGCACCTGCGACCGTTGCAGCGCATCTACCCACGCCGCGCTCAGTGTTGTACGTGGAAGACAACCCAGCCAACGTAACACTGATCGAGCAACTGCTGGTTGCTCGCGCAGACATTCACTTGCTCAGCGCGCAAGACGCCTTGCAGGGCATCGCCATGGCGCGCAGCCTGCAGCCCGAGGTGATCGTGATGGACATCCATTTGCCGGGTATCAGCGGCCTGGAGGCTTTGAAAATTTTGCAGGCTGACCCGACCACCGCGCCTATTCCGGTGCTGGCGCTGAGCGCCAATGCCATGTCGCACGACATCGAAAAGGGTCTGGCCGCGGGCTTTTATGCCTACCAGACCAAACCGATCAAGGTCCACGAGTTCATGGCAGCGCTTGACCAGGGGTTGGCGCTGGCGGCCAAGGCCCCAAGTGGTACAAGAAATTTAAATGCAATTTGACCATGTAGCGCTTGCTGCACCTGCGTAAGTAGCTACATTGTTAATAGTATTTTCCTGCCAGCGGTGTACCGGCTAGCTGATTTTTTCTTCGACTTCGAGCGCACCTTTGGCGTAAAACTTGGCTTCTTCGGGGGCAAGTTCGTGCAGCAGGCGCAAAAACTCACCGGCGTGCACCAGCTCTTCGTCGGCAATTTCCCTGAGCACTTTGATCGCCAGCGGGTGGTCGGTCGATTCGGCCAGTTGCGTGTACATCTGGGTCGCTTCGTATTCAGCGGCCACCATGAAACGGATGGCGCGAATGAGCTCAAAGGGGCTGAGCTTCTTGCTCTGGGCAAGGCCTGAAAAAGGCGATCCGAAAGTAGGCATGGTGGTCCTTGGTAATAGTAGAAACTGGGACTGTCGTCGGTATCAAATCGCTGGTCTGTGCTGTAGCGAACCCTGCCAACAAGTGGGTTGTGACTTACAACAGGTTGCGGCCGGTTTGCGCAAAAGCCATGCGTTCGATGGGCGCGCGTAACCAGTTCCAGCCCAGCATGGGTCTGTACGCAAGCGCACCGACAGGGTGGGGGCAAAGCGCGACGATGCCGGTTTACCCTATGGATAGGTTCCTATGAAATATCACCCGAAGGTTCGAAGTTTGCTGTTGTCGCTGGCGCTAACGGTCGGGACTGCGGCGTTTGCCCAGGTTAGTTTCAACCTTGTTGTGGCACCCCCCGCACCCCAGTTTGAAGTGGTACCTGCGCAGCCCCCAGGCTACGTTTGGGCACCGGGCTATTGGGCCTGGAACCTGGACCGCCACATCTGGGTGCGCGGTCGCCCCATGTTGCTGCGCACCGGCTATCGCTGGGAACCCGACCGTTGGGAACAGCACAACGGCAATTACGTGCGCCAACCGGGTCGGTGGGTGCGCGATTTATCTGACAGGTCCGCCCAGGCCAGGTACATGCCCCAACCCGGGAAAGACGCCAGTCAGCGCCAGAAAAACAAAAAAGGCAAGCGTGGACAAGATGAACGCCATGACCCGCGCCACAAGGGGCACTGAACGGGTCATTGCGGACCCTGATGCGCAATCCATGACTCCAAAGCATGGATGCCGGGCGATTTAGTGCGCTGGCTCGCCAAAGGAATCACAAAGCAGCTTTGGGCTGGTAAATCGGGCCAGTGCAGTGGCTCGGCCACGCGCAGCAACCTGGCATCCCACTGCTGGGTGTGTGCCAGCGCATCTGTCTCGGTGGCGCGCATCAAAATGAAACGCATGCTGTGCTGCTGGCGTACCAAGGTCAGCTCGGCTTGCTTCCAGTGAGACGGCAGGCAGGGGTGAAAAGTCAGGGTGTCGCCGCGCTGAGTCAGTCCAAACATGGCTTCGATGGCAGCGCGGTGCAGCCAGGCAGCCGCGCCGGTGTACCAGCTCCAGCCGCCTCGCCCCACATACGGCGGCTGGCTGTAAACGTCGGCCGCCATCACATAGGGTTCCAGCCCATAGACCGGGCCACGCGTTGGGTGGCTGGCGCGGTGTGCCGGGCTGAGGTAAGTGAAATAGCGGTAAACCTTATCGTCGGCACTTTCAGCGGCCTGCTCACTTGGGCTGGCACCATCCTCAGAATCTGCACCAGCGCTGTGCCTGGCCAGCTCCGCCTGCGCCATCAGCGCCCAAATGCCTGCGTGTGAATACTGGCCACCGTTTTCACGCACTCCAGGTGGATAGGCCTGAATGTAGCCAGCACTCGGTGTGGCGTTGAGCAAAGGTGGGGCCAGCAGTTTGATCAGGCCAGCCTGTGCATCCACCAGATGCGCATCCGCCGCCGCCATGGCCTGACGCTGTTTGTCGATGGGCGCCACGTGCGACAGCACCGACCAGGCTTGGGCAATCAGGTCAATGGTGGCCTCTGGGTTAGTCGCAGACCCAAGCGCTTGGCCGTCGTCAAAAAAGGCGCGTTTGAACCAGTGCCCGTCCCAGGCAGCACCCAGCAAAGCCTGCTTCCAGCCGACGGCGGCTTGCTGCCAGCGCAGGGCGCGCTGGCTGTCGCCGCGCTGGTGCGCCAACGGTGCAAAGTCACCTACTAATTGACACAAAAACCAACCCAGCCAGACCGATTCGCCACGGCCTTCCCGGCCGACCCGGTTCATGCCGTCGTTCCAGTCACCGGTGCCCATCAGCGGCAGGCCATGCACACCGACATTCAGGCTGCGGTCAATGGCGCGGGCAGCGTGTTCGTAAACCGATGCGCGCTGGCTGCTGATGCTAGGAGTGAAGTAGGCATCTTCGGCCTCAGGGGCCAAGGCTGGCCCTTCCAAAAATGGCACTTGTTCATTGAGCAGCGAGCCATCACCCGTGGTGCGCAGGTAATGCACGCAGGCGTGTGCCAGCCACAGCAGGTCGTCCGAAAAATGGGTGCGCACACCATTGCCCAGCGGCGCGTGCCACCAGTGCTGCACATCACCCTGCACAAACTGATGCCCGGCACACAGCACAATTTGCGCGCGCAGCAGGTGCGGCGCGGCCCAGGCCAGCGCCATGGCGTCTTGCAACTGGTCGCGAAAACCGGTGGCGCCGCCGGCTTGGTAAAACCCAGCCTTGGCCCACAAGCGGCAAGACAGCGTTTGGTATAGCAGCCAACGGTTCACCAGCGCATCAAACAGCGGGTCGGGGGTGACCACCGTGGTGGCCCCCAGCAACTCGTTCCAACGCTCACGCACCTGCGCCAGCCGCGCCTGGGGTGTGGTTTGGGTGGCCAATGTGGCAAGTTGCTGTGCTGCCTGCATACTTTGGGCGTAGCCAAGCAAAAAGGTGTGACTGACCGATTGGCCGGGGCCGACGACCAGCGGCACCGCCCAGGCGGCACAGGGGTCGAGGCCATCACCACAGCGCTGACCTAACTGGTCAGCCAGTACCCGGTGGCCGCGGGCATCAAAAAATTCGCGGCGGTCGCAAGTCCAGTCTTGCAACTCGTCGTCTGTGCCTGCCATGGCAAAAAAAGCGGTGCCGCCGCCAAAACCCGCTGAGCTTTCGCGCTGGCTGGCCAGCAAGGCGGTGAGCTTTTGCGCGGCCAAGGGCAAGCGCTGCCGAAATACAGCAGTACGCACCGTGGCGCGGTCGCAGCGGTTGGCACCCATCAGCCACTCCACCATGCCCACCAGTCGCAACTTCTTGGTTTTGCTGCCCTGGTTGACCAGCGTGACCTGAATTTGCTTGACCGCCGTGACCGCATCGACACACCACGTCAGCGACACCGCCAGATCACCCCGGCGGTGGCTCGCGGTGGTGTAGCCCTGACCATGCGCGGTGTGAAAGACGATGCCCGGGTCCAGGCCCGCGCCAGGGGTGAGCCGCCAGACCTCGCTGGTCTTGCGGTTTTGCAGCAAAAACCACTCTGACGGCGGGTCGCCCACCGGGTCATTGGACCAGGCGGTGAGCTGGTTCAGACGGCTATTGACGGCCCAGGTATAGCCCCCACCAGCTTCAGAAATCTGCGCACCAAAGTGCGGGTTGGCCAGCACATTGATCCAGGGGCGTGGGGGGCGCTGGGTGGCGCTGACCTCAAAGCTGAAGTCGCCCGTGGCAGGTTCGAACCTGCCCTGTGAGGGTGTGCTGGCCAACCTGCCGCTGCCCCTGGGCAGGGGCGCGGTGTCGGTGTCTTGGCGCTGCTGCAGCGCCAGCTCGTGCAGGCGCTTGAGTTCCTGCACATGAAACGCCAAGGGGCGCGCATCCGCATGCAGCAACACCCTGGCCAGGCTATGCAGCGTACTGAGCTCTGCGCTGCTGAGCTCATCAACCTGTATCAAATAATACCCAGTGCTGGCTGGCCCTGCGCCGCCACCACAGTCTGCGGCGTGCCGATCTCGCAACACGGCAATGTCGCGCTGCAAAGGCTGCAAATACGAGTTGGGCTCGGCATTCACCACCACCAGATCGCACGGCAGGCTTGACCAGGCCCACAAGTTCATCGCCTGGGACACCGCCCGTAGCAAGCCCAGCCCCTGGGGCACCCCCGCCAGCACCAGCACCATCGGCCGGTCACCGGAGATGCCGAAGCGCCACAGCAGTTGACGATTGCACACTTCGGCGGCGGCACTCTCGGGCCGAACGGCACGTGCTTGCACCCGGCTCAAGGTGTGCGCCAAGGTGCTGGTGAGCGTTTGCATGGCAAAGAAATTTTCGGCACTGATGCGTAGCGCGCGTAGCCGGATGCCGGTCAGGGTGGTTGACATCAATGAGGCACGCTGCACGTTGCCCGCCTGGCGGTATTTGTCCACCACGGCGTGCAGGGTCTGCCTGCTGGGCGACGCTGCGGTGGCGAAGGTCAGGCGAGCTTTGGCACCGGGTTCAATGCGCAGCGAGACCGCCAGCACGCAGACCGGGTCAAGTCCGGTGTCTAGCGCCACACCGTGTTCGTCTGACGCATCGGGTGCGGGTATCAAATCTGCCAACAGCTGGTTGGCGCTGCAGTTGCGCCCCTGCCAGCGCTGGCGATCGGTGCACAGCCGGATGCCGGTCAAGGGTGTGCTGACATCTGTCAAAAAGTGGGCTATGCCCAGCGCTTGCTCACTCTCCAGTCGGGGCTTGCGCTCAAAACACAGTGCCTGCTGCGATGCCAGCCACCTGGCGGTGACAAACAGGTTGGTAAAGGCCGGGTGACCTTCATCGGCACGCGGGTCTGACAAGGCTACTTCAAAGTGTGAGGTCAGTTCAATATCCAACGGCTGGTCGCTCAGGTTGCGCAGCTCCACTTGTCTGAACTCGATGTCATCCTCTGGGCTGACCCACACCGTGGTGTGGGCTTGCAGGCTTGGCCAAAGCGCGTCAAAACACACGCGGTCGGCATGAAACACACTTTGGTAGTCCGCTCTAGGGTCGGGGATGGGATGCTGGGTGATGGAATACGGCTGGGGCTGGCCAGTCCACGTCAGGTTAAAAAAGCTGCCATAGGCATCCATCAGAGCATCATCGCGCCAGCGGTTGATGCCGGTGCGGCCCCAGCGACTGCTACCCGCCCCGTTGGCACGCAACAAAACACTGTAGCGACCGTTTGACAGAATATGCGTGGGCTCAATGGCCGCTGCACCGGGGGTAACCTCACGCAAAAACCCAGGCGCGCGCCTGCGCTGGGCGGGTGCCTGATAGGCCGTTGGCGGCACCGGCAGCAGCGGTATGTCGCGCGGCACACGTTCGTGCAGCAAGGAAGACACCGCCTGTAGATGGGGATTGGCCATGCCCCAGCGCTTGGCTGCACCACCGAGCAGCACATTGGCCAGGGCCACGATGCTCATGCCCTGGTGGTGCGCCATGTAAGTGTCAACCAGCGTAAAAGCCTCGCTGCCCACGCGGCCCGCAGTGGAGTAGTCCAGCGCTTCAATAAACCCGAAGTGTGCGCGCGCGCCCAGTGCTTGCAGCGCCTGAAAGTTAGCGCTGGCTGCTTGCGGTGCGATTTGGGCCGCCAGCGCCGTGGCATAGGGGGCTACCACCAGCTCATCAGCGGGTGTGCGCCGCAATGCCAGCCTAGGTACACCATGCGGTGCGTATTGGTACGCCAGGGTGAAATCGCTGGCCGCATAGGCCGACTCTGAAACGCCCCAGGGCAAACCTTGCGCTTTGGCAAAGCCCGTTTGCTCGCGCAGGGCGGCGTGGCAGGCTTCATGCAACACGCTGTCATAGGGTTCGTCCAGCACCATGCCTGGCATCAAGTACTCAAACATCGAGCCAGTCCACGAACGCAGGCCGGCCAGCGGGCCTGCTGCAAAAAAGGGGCGACCCAAGGCGCTCCAGTGGCGCACCGGCACATCGCCCTTGGCAATCGCCAGCAAACTGGTCAGGCGCGACTCGGAAGCCAGCAGGTCATAAAAGCCGACATCGCGCTGGTGCTCGGCCACCCGGTAACCAATGTGGAACAGATGGCGCCGGTGGCTGTACAAAAAGCTGAAGTCGCTCTGCCAGGCCAGCTGCTCCAGCGCCACGGCCAGCGCATTCAAGCGATGTTGAATGGCAAGATCGCCTTGAGTGGCCGCAAACCGTGCCGGTGCGTCCAGCTTAAATGAGCGCACGGTGTTGCGGTAGTCTGCCAACAACCAGCGCAGCTCGGCGCGTTGCAGCGCGGTCAGCGTGTGCCGCACGGCCAGCGGAACAAGCAGCCGTTGTCTGGCCTGGTCAATGGCATGCAACCCGGCTCCCTCTTCCAGCGGTGCCAGCGCCAGTTCGCGGCAGGCCTGGGCCACGGCCAACAAATGGCCACTGAGGTTGCCACTGTCCACGGTTGACACATACAGGGGCAACAGGGGTTCACCCGTTTGGGTGTCATACCAGTTCAAGAAGTGCCCGCGGTGGCGTTGCAATGTCAGCAAGCTCGCCAACGTAGCCTCTAGTCGGCCGAGCATGTCAAGTGTGCCAATCCAGCCGAACTGCCGCGCGCATGCCACGCTGAGCAAGTACAGGCCAATGTTGGTGGGCGAGGTGCGATGCGCCAACATGTCGTGGGGTGTGGTCTGCAGGTTATCAGGAGGCAAG
The DNA here is from genome assembly GCA_002786915.1 of Comamonadaceae bacterium CG12_big_fil_rev_8_21_14_0_65_59_15. GTDB lineage: Bacteria > Pseudomonadota > Gammaproteobacteria > Burkholderiales > Burkholderiaceae_C > Rhodoferax. The sequence continues at coordinate 162,786 of PCUV01000114.1, forward strand.
TAACGGTCTTGGGCGCTGACACAGTTTTCGAACAAACGCCAGGTGTCACGCGCAATGCCCGCCAGATAGCACTGATCAGGTTGCGTCAAGGAAGCATCGTCATCGACCGCGCAAACCCGGCTGACCCACCAGGTGGCCAGCGGTGCCATGGCCCACACCAAGCACAGGGTGGCCGCCGTAAAAGGAAAAGGTGACTGGCCCCACAGCAGGAGTCCGAGCAAAAGCAGCGCCACAGCTGGCTCTTTGCGGTGTTGCCGCAGGATGCCTGCCAGCCCGGTCTTGGCCTGCGCCTGGGCGGTAGCTGCAGTGGTCCATTGCAGCAGGTGGCGATGGGTGAAGGTCATGCGGTAAAGCGCCCGGCCGATCGCATCCAGTGCCAACAGGGATTGCTGCAACAACTGGACGAGTTGCCACATGCCACCACACAGTGCACGGGCCAGGTCGATCAGGGCCGCGCGGTAAAAGTGCGCCTTGGCCAGACTGTCACGACTGGGGGCCAGCCCCACCACAGCACCCATCAGCGGTCCGGCCGTAAAGGCCGTCAACACCAGCGCCAGTGCCACCGAGGGGGACAGCACCCAGCCCATCAGGGCGCACAACAGCAAGGCCAAAGAAACAGGAGCCACCAGCGAGCGCCGCAGGTTATCGATCATCTTCCATAAGTGAATGGGTTTGAGGCTGTAGGCCGTGGGTGCCCCAATGAAAGGCAGCAGTTGCCAGTCGCCGCGGATCCAGCGATGGATGCGCGCGGCCGCCACGTCGGCATGAAAGGGCTCGTCCTCCACCACGGCCAGGTCGCTCACCGCCGCACAGCGCACCATCGAGCCTTCCAGCAAATCGTGACTCAGCACCTGGTCTTGCGGCAAGCGGTTAGAGAGCACTGCGTGCATGGCACGCACATGAAGCAGCCCCTTGCCGGTAAACGTGCCTTCAGAAAAAACATCCTGATAAATTTCGGAACTGGCGGCGCTGTAGGGGTCAATACCGCACTGGCCGGCAAACAGCCAGTGGTACAACGTGAACTCTTTGACCGACGGCAGCGGTGTGGCCACGCGCGGCTGCAAGATGCCGTAGCCGCCCACCACACTGCGGCCATCAGCCGCCAGACGGGGCAGGTTATCAGGATGTGCGGCTACGCCCACCAATTCACGCAGCCGGCCTGGCGGCAATTGGGTGTCGCTGTCGAGGGTAACGATGTACGGCGTGTTGGGCTCAAGGGTGCTGACTTCACCCAGGTCAAAAAATGCGTCACTGCAACCTGTGGCCAAAGCACCAACCAGGCGTTCCAATTTGCCGCGTTTGCGCTCCCAACCAATCCAGCATTGCTCCGACGCGCTGTAATGACGTGGCCGGTGCAAGACGATAAAGCGTGGTCGAGGGCTCGTCTCGTCTTCGCGTCTCGGGTAGAGGGCGTTGAGCGCCATGATGCCTTGTGTGGCCTGTGCCAGCAGCGCGTCATCGGTGTCGGCAAAGGCGTTGGGGGCATCGGCCCAATCGCTCAGCAAGGCAAACTGGGCCTGCGGCTCGGGGTTGGCCAGATAGTGCAGTGCCAACCGGTTGACCAGCCCCAAGGTTGACACAGCGCTGGTGAGCATGCAGGGCATCACCACCAGCACCCGGTGTTCCTGCGGAATGCCCGTGCGCAGAGCCAGACGCGCCAAGAGTTGGGGGCGAACCGACTCACTGATCAGGCGATGTATGACCGCAATGACCGCCTCAGAGGCGGGCAGCAGCACCAGCAGCAGCACCAGCAGGGTGATACCTGAAGATGATTCGCTGCGCTCAAGCAACTGCCAAACCAGCACACTCAAGGCGCTCACTATCGCCCCCAAATACACCGGTAAAAGCAGATGGCGGGTCAGAAATTGCCTTGTCAGCACGCCGCGACCGGATAGGCCCAAAGCATTCCACAAGGCGGGCTTGCCACGACCCTGCAGCCAGTAAGCGGGCACCGAGCCAGCGCCTTGGTCCGCTTCAGGTGCTTGCATCAACCCCAGCAGAGTGCGGGCCACCGTCAGCTCAGAGCGGGCACAGCGCAGAGCCAGCTTTTCGATGGCGTGCAGTGTCTGGTCCCGCGTCAGGTTGGCCTCAGCCTTGAAGACGGGTGAGGTCAGCATCAGGCGCATCAGGGTGCTGGTGCGGGCAATGATGTCGGGCCAATCTGCATCGCCAATGGCACGCAAGGAGGTGATGGCATTGCTGACACTCAGGTTGTCAGCGGCCTGATCTGCACCCTGCTGCAGTTGCATGGCAGACAGATCAGGCAAGGCCAGCTTTAGCCAGGCCTGAAACTCAATTTGCACCGGCGATGGCTCAATGAGTCTGAGGTCTTGCAAACGCAAGGCCAATTGGACCAAAAATACCCGCCCAACGCCCCGTGCGTTGAGCACCTTCAGTAAGGCCGTAGCGGATGCAATGTCAGTGTTGTCAAGCTGGTCAAAAAACAGATTGGCCGCTTCGCGCGCTGCCTTGTTGGCCGCCACTTGCTCTGCCAAGCGGCGCAGGTTTTCAATCAGCACCACCCGCAAGGTGGTTGGCAAGGCCCACATCTCACTCAAGTTGAGATCGCACACCTCTTGGTAAGCACATAAAAAATGCGCCAGCATGACCTCATCAAAAGCCCCGTCGGTGTGCGCCACAAATGCCCACGCTACGCCATAGACGCGTGGCAGGCCAGCCAAGGGTTCGTCGATCAGTTTGGGCAACGCAGAAAAGTAGCTGCGCGGCAGTCCAGCATCAATTTCGGCAAGCTGGGCTTCAATCAGGTGCGCGTTATCCAGCAACCACTCGGCGGCGGGACTGATGTCATAGCCGGAGTTGGCCTGCACACCGATGTAGTGGTGTGCCACGCGCAGGGCTTTCAGATTAGTCTGAAGGCGGGGAAAGAAATTGGCACCCCCAGACGAGGTACGCGTGGCGCGATGCGTCTCACCCAAGCTACGGCCATGCTGGGCAAACCGCTGGGGACCAAATATCTCGGAACGAATGGGGCGCTGAAGCAACCCCTGTGCGGGGTCCAGCATCTGGCAAAACGCAGCCGGTGCGCCGGGCAAGAGGGCGCGTAATGTGGGCCAAACCGTGCGCGTTAAAGCATCCAATAGCCCAGCCCCATCAGCCCCGCAATGACCATCAGCGTGGTGACCAGGCGGGTGGCCACAAATCCGTGAATGGAGACACTTACACCCTGCAGGGTCAAGAGATGCCGATGGATTTGTGGGCAGGCGTTGAGGTGGTTCTCTAAGGTAATCAAATCTGCACGAAAAAAGGTTGCGATGTCGCTTTGAGCTGCGGTGCGCCAGACGTGGCGTGGTGTAAGGGGTTTGTGCATGTCTATTCTCCAACCGGCTGGCCTTCAAGGTCATCGGCTTGCGGGGTTGCAAAAGGTCAGTATCGGCATGCACCAGCGCCTGGTCGGTGCGCTGGCGAACGCAGTAGTTGACTTACGCTAAATTGTCACGAGACGAATACTGTTTAAAGCGGCATCAAGGTAGACGGTATGTCGTCCTGTGAGAACGGGCTTAGGGCCATCGCTGAGGCTGCGTGCCGTCTTGCGATACTGATATGGGTTTGCGCCTGTTCATGCTGGGTCTGTCGGGCAGCGCACCGAGGCAAACGACCGCTTGGCCTATGGTGGGGCCTATTTGACTGCATTTACTTGACACCATGAAAAAAACCAGCACGCTTCATTTGTCCAGCACCGAGGCGGCTTTGCGCATCTCAGAGGCGCGTTACCGTCGTCTGTTTGAATCGGCGCAAGACGGCATCCTGATCCTGAACGCCAAGACCGCCCAGATTGACGATGTCAACCCTTTCCTGATTGAATTGCTGGGCTACACCCATGTCGAATTTCTGGGCAAAAAGCTGTGGGAAATTGGAGCCTTTAAAGATAAGTTTCTCAATATGGATGCGTTTGCCGAGCTGCAAGCCAAGCGCTACATACGCTACGACGATCTGCCACTGGTCACCAAAACCGGGCAGCGCATATCCGTTGAATTTGTCAGCAACGCGTACGACTGCGATGGCGTCAACGTCATTCAGTGCAACATCCGCGACAACACCAAGCGTCATGCGGCCGAAATGGCGCTCAAGCTCACGGCGCGCTCGCTCAAAGTGCTCAGCGAAAGCAGTGTCGCGCTGCTGGGTGCCTCCAGCGAGGTTGCCCTGCGAACAGAATATTGTCGTATTGCGGTAGAGACTGGCAACTACCTGATGGCATGGGTTGGCACCACTGACAGCGCGCCAGATAGACGTGTTCACCCGATCGCACGGTATGGCCATGACGACGGGTATCTGGACAGCGTAGAAATATCCTGGGCTGACAACGATTCTGGCAGCGGCCCAACCGGGCGTGCGCTGCGTACGGGTCAGGTTCAGTTTCTTGACGACATCGCCACCGACCCCAGCATGGCAAGTTGGCGGACAGAGGCCCTAAAACGTGGTTTCAATTCCAGCATTGCCCTTCCCTTTCAGCCGACCGGAGGAGTCTTGGCCTGTCTGACCCTGTACAGCGCGGTGCGCACCAACTGGTCAACAGCCGAGCGCAAACTACTGGAAGAATTTGCGTCAGACTTGGCATTTGGTATCACGACCATCCGCACCGCCCAGGCCAAGTTGAAATACCAGGAAGACCTGCGCATCAGCTTGGAAAAGACCATTCAGGTGGTTGCCAGTGCAGTTGATATGCGGGACGCCTATACCGGCGGACACCAGCGGCGGGTAGCCAACATCTGTGTACGCATTGCCACAGAAATGGGACTCGCAAAGGAGCGCATTCATGGCTTGCATCTGGCTGCAACGATTCATGACCTCGGCAAAATCGCCTGCCCCGCCGAAATACTTTCCAAACCCGTGCGTTTGAGCGTGAATGAATTTAACCTCATCAAAGAACACGCGCAAACCGGCTTCAATATTCTGAAAGATGTTGACTTTCCGTGGCCGATTGCACAAATAATTTTGCAGCACCATGAGCGCATCGACGGCTCGGGCTATCCCCAGGGCTTGAAGGCTGATGCCATCTTGCTGGAGGCCAAAATTTTGATGGTGGCCGATGTGGTGGAGGCCATGGCCTCGTATCGGCCCTATCGACCGGCATTGGGCATTGACATGGCTTTGAATGAAATCACCACACGCCGGGGTAGTGCCTATGACCCCGAGGTGGTGGATGCCTGCTTGCGCGTTTTTAACGAGCAGGGGTACAAGATAGAGGTGTAGGTGTGCAACCCTGATCGTTTAATCAAAATTATTATCCGCTTGACGTACAACGTAAAAATATTTACATTCAAGCCATGATCAAGTCTTTCCGCTGCAAGCATACGCAAGCCCTTTACCAAGGAAAGCGAGTCAGAAAATTTGAATCCTGCGCTGCCCAAGCAGAGCGGCGGCTTGAAATTCTCGACAACGCCAAAACCATCAACGATCTGATGTCGTTGCCGAGCAACCACTTTGAAGCCTTGGGTGGCGATCGTGTCGGGCAATGCAGCATTCGCGTCAACCCACAGTGGCGCGTATGTTTTGAGTGGATAGATGCTGATGCTTACGACGTGGAAATCGTTGATTACCATTAACGGAGATGAACATGGCTAACGCAATGCGCGCAATCCACCCCGGCGAAATCCTTAAAGGTGAGCTGGAAGAACTCCATCTTTCTGCCAACGCCTTCTCAAAGTCGCTGGACGTACCCGCCAACCGGATCACAGCGATTTTGAGTGAGCAACGCGGCATCAGTGCCGACACCGCGCTGCGTCTTGCCCGATTTTTTGGCACCTCACCCGATTTTTGGATGAGCCTGCAAAGCAGCTACGACGTCAAAGTGGCGATGGCAGCAGTGGGTCAAGAGATTGAAAAGAATGTCAAACCCAGAGAGCCGCTGGCCGCTTAGGGGATGATTCGTAAAAGGTTGCCGTCATTTGGCCAGAAAGCGCTCCACTTTTTTCAGCAAAACCTCACCCTCCAGCGGTTTCACCATAAAGTCCACCGCCCCGGCTTTGAGGCATTCCACCACCAGCGCCTTGTCGCTCTGACCGGTGACCATCATCACCGGAATGTCGGTCAACAGGTCAGAGGCCTTGAGCCTGCGCAAGGTCTCCAGCCCGATCATCTCGGGCATCATCATGTCCATCAGGATCAAAGCGGGCCGCCTGTTCCGCAAAACACCCAGCGCCTGCGCACCGTTGCTGGCAAAGATCAGCTCATACGGGGCCTCTCGCAGCAGCTCTTCGGCCAATATCTGCTGAAACTCTTCGTCGTCCACCATCAGAACCAGGGGTCGAAAATTTTGGGCCAGGGTCTGCAAAGTCGCCAGCGACTGGCGATGGGGAGCCAACTGCTGTTTCAGGTCATCGATCCATTGCCCCATGGGTTGCACCGCATCACCCAGCGTGCGAAGTTGCTGCCCGGCGTCATAGGCCGTGAGTTTGCTGATCTCTTGCTGCATCCTAACGGCGTTGGTTTTGCCCAGTTCAAGTTTACGCTCCAGCAGACCTTCCAGCTCAGCAATTCGGCGCACCTAGCGCGCCATTTCCGCAGCTGGCACGCCACACTTTGAGCGATCCAGGTCGCGCAGCGCATGCGTCACCGCCATGGGCAGGCGCTGTGTGTCATTGGTCATGGGCCAAAACAGCGCATAGTCGTCAAAATAGGCGGTGCGACACAACTCGTAGACGCACTGTAAATCTTTTGTACCGCACAAGACAACGGTGCGGTGCGCCAGAGACATCATCAGCGTGCTCAGCCGGTAAAGACCCAGTTTGTCATGAATAACCTCTTGAAGACCCTTGCGGGCGAAACTTGAGTGCCTGCCGCAAGGGCAACCTGTCAATTGAAATTTTCTTTGGATCAGGCACGCTGATCTGTACGCTGGCAAACGTAGCTGGAACTCATGGCTGTACAAGCCGCTTTGCAAACTCCGGCCGGAATCTTTTTCTAGGTGGGTTCGTCAGCGTACAGATCACACCAACGTGCTGCGATTACCGTCAGGTTTTTACAGAGAAGAAGTCATGCAAATCGCCGTCAAATCGAGGTCTGAGCTGTCACCCAACAATTGGGTCACTATTTCCGAACCCGAAGCGCAAAGTTATGCCAGCCAGATGGAACTGGAACGTGTGCGAAACAACCAGTTTGTGGATTTGCTCAATGGCTTTCGGTGCAGCGGTGGTCTCGCGCGGGCACCGGAGGTCGCAGCGAGATTCAAGCACCGGGGAGTTAACGACTATTCATTGTTGGCCGCCTGGCTGGTCAAGCGCGAGGTCATCAGCATTGAGTGGCAGTCGAAAATCTGGATGCCTCTGTTTCAATTCCACCCCACTGGCATGGCACTGAGGTCCGGCTTGAGCACTGTGCTGGCCGAGCTGGTGGTGGTCCACAACGATTGGGAAGTTGCGGCCTGGTTTATCCAGCCCAACCCATGGTTGGCCAATGCCACGCCGGCTGATTCGCTGGTGACATGTGCAGCCCAAGTGCTGGATGCTGCGCGTGCAGAGCGCTTTTCAGCCCAATCTTCGCGTCGCAGAGGTGGCCAGAAACAGGGCACTGGCTGTTGTGACACGCAACATTCACCGCATCGGAGCCAACTTGTGGCAGCATGACATTGAGCGCGCACAGCGCCAATGCAGATATGCAGACCTGGACATAGCAATCAAGCGCGCAGCGTAGAAAAAGCCCGCTAAGCCTCTCTTTTTGTATACAGAACGGATAGGTTCTGGGAACAAGCTTGGGCGCGATCGGACGAACATCCGAGCATCCGGTGAATGAATCGAAATTGCTGCCCAGGTTGACCAAAAAATAGGGGTTTCTGCCAGGCACTAAATAGGTATGAGCGGCCGGGCTATTTTTTGACAACCAGGTTGTGGTCCACTTTGGCGACGCCTTCTATGCCACGGGTGACTTCCAGGGCTCGGTCGATTTGACGCTGGTTATCGACAAAGCCGCTGAGCATGACTTCGCCTTTGCGGGTTTCGACCTTGAAGTCAAAGCTCTTGATTTCAGCATCTTCAACCAATGCTTTTTTGACACGAGCGGTGGTCACGGTATCGTCAATTTCTGTGCCTACAGTGGTGGCTGGCACGGGTGGGCTTACGGGCTCGTCGGTTTTGCCGCAGGCAACCATGCTAATGACCATGACACCCGCCAGGGTGGTGGTCGCAATGCGCAGGCCAAGGGGGTTTCTCATCAAACATTCTCCAGTAGGTTAATCGTTGAACAAGCGTTGACTATCGTTGTTCATCGGGCGCTGATCTGTGCTGTAGCGCACCCTGCGAACAAGTTGGTCGGCTTAGAGCAGGTTTTGCCAGAACTGCGCCAGCCATTCCCGAAACTTGAATTGCAGGGGCCGATCGGCCCATGCCTGCGGGTCAATCTGTTGCGAGGCAGCCAGGTCGTTATCAAACATGCGCTGCATTTGGGCTGCAAAGTCACGGCCCAATACCACAGCATTGACCTCGTCGTTGTCCAGAAAACTTCGCCAGTCAAGGTTAGTGGAGCCTACCGTGGACCACACGCCATCGATCACTGCTGTTTTGGCGTGCAGCAACGCACCCTGGCGCTCAAAAATCTGCACGCCAGCCGCCAGCAAGGTGGCGTAGTGGGCACGCCCGGCGTGGAACACCAGTGCTGAGTCAGAGTGGCTGGGCAGAATCAGTTTGACTTGCACACCACGCGCAGTGGCAGCGGTGAGTGCCTGCAGCAACTGTGGGTCAGGGACAAAGTAGGCGTTGGTCAGGTGGATCTGCTTCTCAGCATTGCCAATGGCCGAGATCAGAGTCAGGTAAATCAGGCTGTAGGGGTCGTCTGGCGTGCTGCCAATCGCCCGCACAATGTCTTTGCCCATCGGCATCAACGGCGCAAAGTAGGCTTTGGCTGCCAACTTGGGGCCGTGCTGCTTGTCCCAGCTTTGCAAAAACAGTTGCTGAAATTCAGCCACGACCGGGCCTTCAATTTGCAGGTCGGTGTCGCGCCAGGCTGCGGGGATACGCTTAGCCGGCTTGGCGCGTAGCAGCACGGAGCCACTGGCATAGACGCTGCTGATATTGATGCCGCCCAGAATGATCAGTCGGCCATCGACCAGCAGCATCTTGCGATGATCACGGTTGTTGAGCAGCCACTCACCTTTGGCTAGCAGGGGGTTGACCGGGTTGAACTCCAGCACGGCCACCCCGGCTTGTGCCAGCCGTTCAAAAAAAGCCCGCGGGGTGCCGAGGCAGCCGACGCTGTCGTACATCAGGTTGACCTGCACGCCCCGTGCCTGGGCTTGCAGCAGCAGCTCGGCAAATTCACGACCCACGGCATCGTCCTCGATGATGTACGACTCCAGGTTGATGTGGTCTTTGGCCTGACGAATAGCAGCCACCATGGCCGCGTAGGTGGCGACACCGTCTTGCAGCAGGGCCACCTTGTTGCCCACGATGAGCGGCCTGTCGCTGATGCTTTGCTCCAGCGCCAGTTGCTTGTCCAAAATGTCAATGTCGCCCGATTTACGCTTGAGCTCGGTCACGATAGCAGCACTGCGTTGGCGTGACAACAGGCCGCTGGCGGACTCGAATCTGGCCGCCTGGGCACTGTGCCGCTCGATCAGTGCGTCGGTATCGGGCAAGCTGGCACAGCCTGCCATGCCCAGGGCCAACAGCAGTGGCCAAACCCAGCGGGGGTGTTGGCTCGTGATCATGGTTGACTTTTCAGCCATTTTGCGCAACCACTGTCGATGCCGGGGCCTGCGTCAATCAGGGGAATCAGCATCAGCAGCGGATTGACGATGCCAAGCACCACGGAGCCCAGCGCGCGCGCGGCCACGCGGCCCCGGTCAACTGCGATGATGGGCTTCACAAAATTGCCGCCCACATGAATCGGGCTGTGCAGGGCCAGTGGGCTGGTATTTTTGGTTTTTGGAGTGATGGTCAGGTCAAATTTTTCCTGCGCCAAGTCGATGGCGCCACGGCCCAGCAGGGTGGTCACCTGGGTGTCCAGCAGCAAGGTGTTGGCCTGCATTTGGCCCGCTTTGACATCAAAGTTGGCCACCGCGCAGCGCAGTTTGATCTGCTTGTCACCGGTCAGAGCGAGCCGAAACATTTCCCATAGGTGCAGCCCGGTTTTTTCCATCAACATCTGGCTGATTTGGCCACCAGAGGCCAGCAGCCGGACGCTGCCATTGGCACCCGCCAGCATGCTGCCCACTGAATTGCCACTGCCCGCTAAGGTGATTTGGCCACCGAGCAGACTGGTCATGGCTGTGTCACCTTTATTGGCCGGCAACCATTGCGACAACGCCAGACGTTGGGCTTGCACGTGGGCATGACTTTGAATCGGGTTGTGACGGCCATCGAGCGTAACCTCTGCATTGATTTGCCCGCTACCAAAGGCAAACTGAAGTGGGTCAAGCTTGAGGACCGAATCTTTCAGGCTGATGTGGGTGGTCAGCGCCTGAATGGGTGCGGCAGCGGCGCGGCGAATGGCCTTGGCGCTGAAATTGACCTCGGCATCCACACTGCGCCATTGCTCAGCGTTGAAGGGCAAGTCTGGCAGCACACGCTTGGTTCGTGGGGTGGCGCCGGCTACCGGCCCGGCGCGTGCCGCGGCATTTTTGGCGCTTTGGACTTGGCCCACGCGTGCACCGATGACCGGCCCAAGGTCTTCAAGCGTGAGCCGGGTGGACACCAGGTCTGCTGTCAGTACCGGTTTTTTGCCCCCGGTTTTAACCTGCACCCACCCGCCGATGTCGCTGCTGCCCATACGACCGGTAAATGGGTCATAGCGCAGCGTGTCGGCCTGGCGCACCAAGTGCCCCTGCATCACATAGTCGCGCGTGGCCGGCATGGCGATGCCGGTCAGGGTGTAAAGCTGCTTCAGGTTGTCGCCACTGAGGGTCAGTTGCATGTCAACTGCAGTGAGCTTGACCAAGCTGGTGACGTGGCCGGTGGCCAGAATGCGGGTGCGCCCGACCGTGGCATCGACCCTCAGGCCATACGGCACAGACTCCTCACGGATCGCCAAAACAGTGTCACCGCTGCCCCGTGCCTTAAACGGCAGACCTTTGAATTGCCCCTGCGCGCTGAAATTCACGTCGGTGTCACCCGCCCTGCCCGTTGGCGCAGGCACGGTGGAAAGTTCGCTGCGGATGCTGGTGTGGCTTGAGGCGTCGTCGTAGCCAATGATGCCCTGATCCAGCGTGAGACGGTCAATCTCTACGCGGGCGCTCTCATCGTGTTGCTGGCGGTCAAGCAGCCAGCTTTTCTGGCCTTGTGGCCCCCGTTCCAACTGCACTACCGGCCGCGTCAGGTGGAGGTCTGACAACTCCCATTTTTGATTGAATAACTGCGGCACGTGGATTGAAAATATCACCGCATCAGCGCTCACCAGTTGTGGGTGCAAGGCCCATGGAGGGTTGGCAAAACTGACCTTTTTGGCCTGAATGCGCGGCCTGGGCCAGCCCCAGTGCAACTCAAGATCGCCGCCGATGATCAGCGTGCGGCCGGTTTGCACAAATGCCATGCGCTCGATGGGCGCGCGCAACCAGTTCCAGCCCAGCATGGCTACCGTGACGCTAGTCAGCAAGAGCAAGGCCAGCAAAATGCCAAGCATCCACTTTATAAAACGAGCGAGGTGCATGCCCCATTTTTTAACGCGGGGGCGCAGAATTCCGTGCGCAAGCGCACCGACGAAATGTTTTAATTTTTGGGTTTGAGGTGAATATGCGCGTGCCCAGACTGATCCGGGCTGAGCATGTGCACAGGGTCATCAGGCTGTGGATGCTGGTGCGCATGGTTGTGACTGTCACCGATCTCCACCGACACCACATTGAGCTGTCCGTGGCGTACGCCGCGCTCGGCCATCAGGGTGTTGGCAAAGTCGCGCACCACGGCGGTGTTGCCGCGCAGCAGCACGCTTTCAATGCAGTTGTCGTGGTCCAGGTGGGCGTGCAGGGTGGCCAGCGTCAAGTCATGCTGGTCGTGCTGCAAGGCGGTCAGGCGTTCGGCCAGATCGCGCTCATGGTGGTTATAGACATAGCTCAGGTTGGCCACGCAATGGCCGAGTTGATCGCTGGCCTGATGCTGTTCTTCCAGATGCGAGCGCAACAGGTCGCGCACCGCCTCCGAGCGGTTTTTGTAACCCTGCTTGGCAATCAACTGGTCAAACTCATGGGCCAGCGCCTCGTCGATCGAGATGGTGATGCGTTCCATGGTGGCGCTCAATAGCCCTGAAACAAAAAGTCCAATGCACCGGTAATGCGCGCTTGGTCAACGCCGACTGATGCAACGCAGCTTTTCAAAATACGCTGGGGTACGGCACCCATTTTTGGCGTCTCCAGCAAGTAATCCTGCCCCAGAATGTTGAGCACTGGCGTCAACCGGGTCGGGAGTTTGACATTTGCAAAATGATCCATGCGGCGCAACGGAATCACCATGCGACTGTCCAGTACGTCGAGCAAATCACTTTGGACATCAAGCAAATACGGCGTGGTGCTGGCGTGCGCACCCGGGTTGGGATACACATCAAAACGCGCCATCAGAAAGACCTCCATTGATCCAGCGGCAGACCTTCAGACTCTATCGTGGCGTTATAGGTCGCAATGAAATCAGCGTAATCACCGCGCCAGCGCCGTGTCTGCTCTTGCGTCACCAGTTCGCGCAAGTAGGTGTCACATACCTGCGAGATATTAAGTTCAAGCGCCTTGGCCGCTTCGAGCACATCGGCACTCAGGCTCAAATTGGTGGCCCGTTTGATCGGCTGACGAACCCGGGCGTTGCGTTGAAGTGAAATAGTTTGAGCAGCGGGCATAGCAACCTTGAATGCGCATGTTTTGATGCGCAAAGTTTAACGCGAAAAACGCCGAGCTTCGTCATTTCCGTGCAGGCGGGAATCCAACATCTCAGCAAACCCTGGATTCCCGCCTGCGCGGGAATGACGGGGATGTCTGCGGGAATGACGGGGCCAATTCGTCATTCGGGGTGGCTATTGATATGCATATCAAGTAACCTGTGGTGGCTGATAAATGACTTGAATCAAGGGTAAACCCGAAACAAAAGAACTGAAACCACCCCAAAACAGACTGGCCCGCAAATTGCAATATCTGACTGACTGCCACCGGCATCGGTCGCAACATCTTGAGGAGACACCATGGGCAACATCAGTGAAATTTTTGAGCTTGGGCACAAACTGTCCACCGGTATAGAAAACCGTTTGGGCATGTCGCGCCGAGATTATTTGCAGTTCTGCGCCACGCTGGCCGCCACCATGGGGCTGGCCAAGGGGGCCGACGCTGCGGTGGCCAAGGCGATCGAATCAGCCCAGCGCCCGAGTGTGATCTGGCTGCATTTTCAGGAATGCACCGGCTGCTCCGAGTCGCTGCTGCGCGCCGAACACCCGACGCTGGAAAAACTGATTCTGGACGTGATCTCGCTGGACTACCACGAGACGCTCATGGCCGCCGCCGGTCACCAGGCCGAGGCGGCGCGCAAAGCCGCCATGAAGGCGCACAAAGGCAAATACGTGCTGGTGGTTGAAGGCGCCATCCCCATCAAAGACAACGGCATTTACTGCAAGATCGGTGGCCACACCGCGATCGATCTGCTCAAGGAATGCGCGGCTGACGCGGCGGCGGTCATTGCCATTGGCTCATGCGCCTCTTGGGGCGGTATGCCATCGTCAGGCGGCAACCCCAGCGGTGCGTCCAGCGTGGGTGAGGTGCTGGGCAAGCCGGTGGTCACCATTCCCGGTTGTCCGCCCAACCCGTACAACTTTTTGGCCACCGTGGTGCACTTCTTGACCTTTGGCAAACTGCCCGACGTGGACCAGCTCGGACGACCCAAATTTGCCTATTCGCGCCTGATCCATGAACACTGCGAGCGCCGCGCCCACTTCGACGCCGGTCGTTTTGCCATGGAGTTTGGCGACGCCGGTCACCGCCAGGGCTATTGCCTGTACAAGCTGGGCTGCAAGGGACCGGAAACCTACGCCAACTGCTCGACCATCGGCTTTGGCGACGCGGGTGAAAACAACTGGCCGGTCGGCTGCGGCCACCCCTGCATTGGCTGCACCGAAAAAGGCGTGGGCTTTACCAAGCCGATCCACATGGTGGCCAAGCTGGCCAATGTATCGCCGCCACAGCAATACCCGCGCATCGTCGAAGAAAACGGCAAGGGCGCCAGTTTTGCCGCCGCTGCGGCGCTGGCCGCCCTGGCTGGTGCAGCAGCAGGCGGTGCCACCATGCTGGCACGCAACCTGGGCAAGTCGCATGCGCTGCAACAGGCCGAAGAAGCCAAAGCCGACCAACCCGCGGCCACCAAGACCGAGGCCTGATCATGGACTCGCGTCGTCATTTTCTTAAAGGGGTGCTGGCGGGCGGTGCCGCGCTGGCGGGGGCTACTGCCAGCGGGCCGGCCTGCGCGCGTGAAACCCACACCCGCCCGGCCGAGGGCCTGGGCCTGCTGTACGACTCCACGCTGTGCGTGGGCTGCAAGGCGTGCGTGGCCGCGTGCAAGGCGGCCAACAACAACCCGGCCGAGTTTTCCACCGAAGACCAGTTGTGGGACACGCCGCTGGACACCTCGGGCTACACCTTCAACATCATCAAGATGTACCGCAGCGGCAGCATGCAGACCAAAGACGCCGAAGAAAACGGCTTTGCCTTCATGAAGACCTCGTGCATGCACTGCGCTGACCCGTCGTGCGTGTCGGCCTGCCCGGTCTCTGCCATGACCAAAGACCCGGTCACGGGCATCGTGGCTTATGACCCTGACATTTGTGTCGGCTGCCGTTACTGCGTGGTGGCGTGCCCCTTTGGCATCCCCAAGTACCAGTACGACTCGCCCACGGGCAAGATCGGCAAGTGCGAGCTGTGCCGTCACCGCTATGCAGACGGCCACTACTCGGCGTGTGCCGAAGTCTGCCCGACCGGTGCCACGCTGTACGGCAAAACGTCTGACCTGCTGGCCGAGGCCAAGCGGCGCATTGCCCTCAAGCCCGGCACGCTCACCACCTACCCGCGCGGCAAGATCGGCGGTCCGGATCAAAGTTATGAGGCCCCGGTGGGCAATTACATCAACCACGTGTATGGTGAAACCGAGTACGGTGGCACACAGGTGCTGAAACTCTCGGCGGTCAATTTCCAGAAAATGGGCCTGCCAGATTTGCCACCCCATTCATCGGCCGCGACGTCCGAGACGATCCAGCATTCGCTCTATGGCGGTCTGGTGTTGCCGGTGGTGGCGCTGGGGGCACTAAGCTTTATCGCCAAACGCAACGTCAAGCCAGAGGATGACGACACCTCTGCCGACTCTGGGGAGCACACATCATGAGCCAACATTCACACGCGGCACCCACCCCGCTGGGCGGCAGTCTGTTCAACGCCACAACGCTGGTGTGTGGCGTCTTGATCGCCATCATGGCCACCTTCTTGCTGGTGCGTTTCGTTAACGGTCTGGCCAGTGTCACCAACATCAACGACGGCTACTCCTGGGGCATCTGGGTGGTGGTCGATGTGATGATCGGCTCGGCGCTGGCTTGCGGCGGGTTTTCGGTGGCGCTGCTGGTGTATATCTTCAACAAGGGCCAGTACCATCCGCTGGTGCGACCGGCCTTGCTGGGCAGCTTGTTTGGCTACACCCTGGCCGGTACCGGCATCTTTGTCGATCTGGGGCGTTGGTGGAACTTCTGGCACATCTTCTGGCCCAGTTATTCCAACCCCAACTCGGTCATGTTTGAAGTGGCGGTGTGCGTGACCGCGTACATTGTGGTGATGTGGATCGAGTTCTCACCCGTGTTCCTGGAAAAGCTCGGTATGAAAGACGTGCGGCAAAAACTCAACAAACTGCTGTTCTTCTTTATCGCGCTGGGCGTATTGCTGCCGATGATGCACCAGTCGTCGCTGGGCACCATGCTGGTGGTGATGGGCAGCCAGGTCAACCCGTTGTGGCAAACCCCGCTGCAACCAGCCATCTACCTGCTGACTGCCATCGTCATTGGCTACGGTGTGGTGCTGTTTGAGTCGTGCGTGGCTTCAAGCGCGTACCGGCGCTCGATTGAGGTCCATCTGCTCGATCCGCTGGCCAAGATCATGCTCGGTGTGCTGGCGGTCTATATGCTGGTGCGCGTGGGCGACCTCACCGTACGCGGTGCCTGGGGTGCGGCATTTGAATTCAGCGGGGTCGCGTTGTCGTTCTGGGTTGAAAACCTGGCCTTTCTTGCGCCGTTTGTGCTGATCGGCAGCACGCAGGCGCGGCGCAATCCGGCGAATCTGTTCCTGGCTGGTATCGCCATCATGTTGGGTGGCATCCTGCTGCGCCTGAACGGTTTCATCATTGGCTACGGCCATCACACCGGCACCGGCTGGAGCTACTTTCCGTCGTTTGGCGAAATCATGGTCACTACCGGCATGTTCGCCATCGAGGTGCTGGGCTATATCATCATCACACGCCGCTTCCCGGTGCTGCCGCGCGAGCCCAAGATGGCAGCCAGCTAATCAGTTGAGGACAGAGCTGGTTCACTTCGTGTAACTGCGGTCTGTCCCGCAAATTATTCGGATAAATTTCAGGAGACATTGACATGGCACAACGCATCACCATCGACCCCATCACGCGCATCGAGGGGCATCTGCGCATCGATGTGGACATCAACAACGGCAAGGTCAACAAGGCATGGTCGTCCGGCCAGATGTGGCGTGGGGTCGAGCTGATTCTGCTCGGACGCGACCCGCGCGACGCCTGGACCATCACGCAGCGCATCTGCGGCGTCTGCACCACGGTGCATGCCATTTGCTCGGTACGGGCGGTAGAAAACGCGTTGAACCTGGAGATTCCGCTCAACGCGCAGTACATCCGCAACATCATCATCACGGCGCACGCGGTGCATGACGCCATTGTGCACTTTTATCATCTGTCAGCACTGGACTGGGTGGATGTGGTGTCGGCGCTGAAGGCCGACCCGGACAAAACGTCAGCGCTGGCTGAGAGCCTGTCCAGCTGGCATCTCAACAGCAAGCACGAAATGCGCAAGGTGCACGAGCGCCTGAAAGGCTTTGTCAACGGCGGGCAACTGGGCATCTTTACCAACGGCTACTGGGGTCACCCGGCCATGAAGCTCTCGCCCGAGGTGAACCTGCTGGCGGTGGCGCACTACCTGCAAGCGCTGGAAGTGCAGCGCAAGGCGAACAAGATCGTGGCGATTCTGGGCTCCAAAACGCCGCACATCCAGAACGTGGCGGTGGGTGGTGTGGCCAACCCGCTGGCCACCGACTCTGAAGCGGTGCTGACGGTAGAGCGGCTCATGGCCATCAAGGGCTACATCGACGACCTGGCAGACTTTGTCAAAAATGTCTATTTGATCGACGTGGCCGCCGTGGGGGCGTTCTATCCCGAGTGGACGCAGATTGGCAAGGGCATCACCAATTACTTGTCGGTGCCCGACATTCCGCTGGACACCAAGGGCACGCAGTTTGCCTTCCCGGGCGGCTTTATCCCGGGTGGTGATTTGAGCAAGCGCAAGGCCATCAGCAGCTTCCACGACGACTACTTCAAGAAAGGCGTGGAAGAATCGGTCAAGCACTCCTGGTACAACTACGCCGAGGGTAAAGCACTGCACCCGTTCAAGGGCGAAACCACGCCCAATTACACCGACTTCAAGGATGACGCCAAGTACTCCTGGCTCAAGTCGCCCACCTTCTACGGTCAGGTGGCGCAGGTTGGGCCACTGGCGCGCGTGTTGAACGGTTTGGCCGCTGGCCACAAGCCCACCACCCAATACGCCACCGCCGCGCTCGAAACGGTTTCCGCCTTGGCTAAAACCAAGATCGGGCTGGAGGCAATGCACTCCACCATTGGCCGCCACGCGGCACGCGCCATTACCTGCTGCGTGAATGTCGATACGCTGGCCGATCAATGGACCGCGTTGCTGACCAACATGGGCAAGGGCGATATGGCCACATTCAACAAACCGGTGTTTCCCAAGGACGAGGTTGCGGGCGTGGGTTTCCATGAAGCCCCGCGCGGCGCGCTGTCGCACTGGGTCGTTATTGACAACGGCAAGATCAAAAATTACCAATGCGTGGTGCCTTCCACCTGGAACGCCTGCCCGCGCAACGACAAGGACGAAGCCGGCCCCTATGAGGCTTCTCTGGTGGACACGCCCATTGCTGACGCCGAGAAACCCTTGGAAGTGCTGCGCACCATCCACTCGTTTGACCCCTGCATTGCCTGCGCCATCCACCTGACCGACCCCAAGAGCGGCGCGGCGTTTTCGGTCAAGGCAGTCTGAACCGCGTCTTGCTACCATCCACGGGGGCGGCGTGCTGTCGCCCCTTTTTTTGCAACGGTATTGATCCATGAATGCAGTCGTTTTGGGCATTGGCAACACCATCCTCACTGACGAGGCGGCGGGCGTGCGCGCGGTCGAGGCGCTGGAGCGCGCCTATGCCATTCCAGCGAATGTGACGCTGATCGACGGCGGCACCTCGGGCATGGAGATGATCGAAGACCTGTCCAACGTCGATTTTTTGCTGGTGCTGGACGTGGTCTTGACCGGTGCGGCGCCGGGTACGCTGGTCAGAATTGCCGGTGACGAGATTCCGGTATTTTTCCGCGACAAGCTCTCGCCGCACCAGATCGGACTGCCCGACGTGCTGGCCAGCCTGGAACTGCTCGGCGCCCTGCCCAAAGAGATTGTGGTGCTGGGGGTGGAGCCGGTGTCGCTGGAACTTGGCACCGAGATGACGCCCGCTATTACAGCGGCTGTACCCAGGTTGGCTGACATGGCGCTCGGCGAATTAAGCCAGCGTGGTTATGTACTGGCACCCGCGTCCAGCGTCGCACTGGCCTGAAAGCTGCTGATGTGCCTGGCCGCGCCCTCGTTGGTGATTGAAGTCGGTAACGACATGGCGGTGACCGAATGCTTTGGGGAGCGGCGCAGCGTCAGCCTGCTGCTGATGACCGAGCCGGTCAAGGTAGGCGACTATGTGCTGATTCAAGCGGGTGGCTTTGCGTTTGAACGCGTGGAGCCCGAGCGTGCGCAAGAAGCGCTGGCGCTGATGCAAGACCTGCTGACGCAACCCGACGACGCGCGCATCTGGGGCCACGCTGAAGGCCGAACGGCATGACGCTGCGGGTGCATGCCAATAACCCGCAAGACGATGTAGAAGCGGCGTTTTTTCGCATCCAGAACACACGCATGGCCGATGTGCCCATCCTCAACCCTGCGTTGCAGGTGCAGGCGATCGATTTTCAGCGCTGGCAGGGGCACTGGCTGGGCATCGTCGTCACACCCTGGTGCATGAACCTCATGCTGGTGCCGGGCAGCGCTGAAGAATGGGTTTCGGTGGGGGTCAACAAGCGCCGCTTCGTCCACTTTCCGGCAGGTGACTTTGCGTTTTTGGGCGGGCAAGAAGACGAAGTGGGCGAGTACCAGAGCTGTTCACTGTTTTCGCCGATGCATCAATTTGCCACCCAACAAGACGCAGTGCTGACCGCGCGCGCGTCGCTGGTGGGGCTGCTGGCGCCGTTACCTGACAAAGATGCCACCCCGTTGTCGTCAGAAAAGAAGCCAGCAGAACTGTCACGACGCGGGTTTTTATCGATGCGCAAGCGCTAAGTTGGCGTTCACAATTACCATACGTTCTATCAGGAAGGTGTGGGTAACCCCTTAGCCAACGGAGACAGGCATGACATCGATTGCACAGTTCAACGCGCAAGCCAATAAGGTCACCGAGCGTGAACACGCCGAGCAACTGGGTTTGCTGCAGGCGCTCAGTGACGCAGTGGAATGCGGCGCCGATGCCCCAGAGGTGGGGCGCCAGCTTGACGCGCTGATTGCTTATAGCGAGGCGCATTTTGTGTCCGAAGAACTGCTGATGCGCATGAAAAGTTATGACGACTATGAAGAACATCAGGAAGACCACGCGCAGATGCTCATACAAATGCGCGCCATGGCTGCTGACCATGCAGCCGGCCGAAGCGCGCTGATTCATGGCAAATTGCAAGGAATGTTCGACTTTATCTGCCGCCACATCGCCACGCGTGACAAGCGTCTGGCCGATTACGTGCGCACCAACCAGTAGCGCGGGGCAACATGCACGAAATGTCGCTGGCCGAAGGCGTGCTACAGGTCATTGAAGACGCTGTGCAAAAAGACCCGTTCCAGAAGGTGACGACGGTCTGGCTGGAGATCGGGCAATTGAGCGGCGTTGAGCCCGAGGCGATGCGCTTTTGCTTTGATGCCGTCACCCGCGATAGTGTCGCCGACGGTGCCAAACTGGAAATCATCGCCACGCCTGGTCAGGGCTGGTGTATGGCTTGCGCCCAGACGGTGCCAATGCACGAGCTGTTTGGTGAATGTCCGCTCTGCGGGGGTTTTCAGTTGCAGGTCAGTGGTGGCACCGAGATGCGCGTGAAGGAACTCGAAGTCGCATGACCGATGGGTGCCAATATTGAAGAATTCATGAAGGAGACAGGCAATGTGTGTGACTTGTGGATGTGGTGAAGGCGAGGTTCAAATCGAGGGTGCGCAAGTGAACGGCCACGTGCACGTGCATGTTCATACCCATGGTGATGGTGTGCAGCACAGCCATACGCATGCGCATACGGACGAACATGCTGCGCCCGGGCCTACGCACCTGCATGAGCACGAACCTGGCCATGCCGACGGTACGCAGCACACGCATACCCACACGCACACACCTGACGCTACCCATGAACATGAACATGACTTTGCTGACGGTGCTGCTCATTCCCACGCCGCCGGCGTTACGCCCGCGCGCAGGGTGCAGATCGAGCAAGATATTCTGGCCAAGAACAACGCCTACGCCAGCGCGAACCGGCAAGCGCTGACAGAGCGCGGCATCTTTGCCCTGAACCTGGTCAGCAGTCCCGGCTCTGGCAAGACCACGCTGCTATGCAAGACCATTGCGCTGTTGGGCGACCAGCCGGTGGCGGTGATCGAAGGCGACCAGCAAACCAGTCAGGACGCCGACCGCATCCGCGCCACCGGTGCACCGGCCATCCAGATCAACACCGGCAAGGGCTGCCACCTGGACGCGCACATGGTCGGCCACGCGCTGGAGCAACTGAACGTGCCCAGCGGCGCGCTGCTGCTGATCGAAAACGTCGGCAACCTGGTGTGCCCGGCGGCGTTTGATCTGGGCGAGGCGCACAAGGTAGTCATTCTGTCGGTGACCGAAGGCGAAGACAAACCGATCAAATACCCCGACATGTTTCGCGCCGCCAGCCTGATGCTGCTCAACAAGGTTGATCTGTTGCCGCACCTGAGCTACGACGTGGATGCGGCCATTGCGTTTGCACGCCGCGTCAACCCCGCGATCCGGGTCATCCAGGTGTCTGCCACCAGCGGTCAGGGCATGGACGAATGGCTGACTTATCTGCGCGCCGGTGTGGCGCGCGCTGCGGCAGCCCAACAGCAAACCGTGGCGTCCCTCAAGGCGCAAGTGGCGGCGCTGCAAGCGCAGTTGCAGGCGCGGGCTTGATGTCGCTCACTCTGATAGCCAAAGAGCCACCTGGGCGCATGGGATACAGCCTGTCAGTACCAACCGCAGAATCGGGGTCAGAGCCCAATTCGGTAGGGCTGCCCGGGCGAGTTCGAATGCCCTGCCCCGAATTGGGATCTGACCCCGATTCAGCTACCACTTCCCATCGATGAAACCGACCCTGCTGGCGCGTCGCATCCGGGTCACCGGCGTGGTGCAGGGCGTGGGGTTTCGGCCCTTTGTCTGGCGCCTGGCGCATGAGCGCGCCCTTTGCGGCTGGGTGCGCAATGATGCGTTGGGGGTGGAAATTGCGGTGCAGGGTGCGGCGCATCAAGTCGAAGATCTGCTGCTGCGGCTGCGCAGTGAGGCGCCGCCTCTGGCACGGGTGGATACGGTTCAGGCGCGCGATACCGACTGCCAGCTCTGGCAAGGTTTTCAGATTGTTGATAGTGCGCCGGGCCTGACGCAGACCGCCATCGGCCCCGACGTTGCTGTGTGCGACGCCTGTCTGCAAGAGCTGTTTGACCCGGCCAACCGGCGCTGGCGCCACCCGTTTATTACCTGCACGCATTGTGGCCCGCGCCTGACGGTAACACGCGCCTTGCCGTACGACCGGCCGCAGACCAGCATGGCGGGTTTTGACTTTTGCCCCGACTGTGCGCGTGAATACACCACCCCCGCAGATCGGCGTTTTCATGCAGAAACAACCTGTTGCCCCTTATGTGGGCCCGGCTTGACGCTATCAAAAATGGATGGCAGTGTGATCGCTGGCGACGCCATCGCGCAGACGCTGGCGCTGCTGCAACGCGGTGCCATCGTGGCCATCAAAGGCCTGGGTGGCTTTCATCTGGCGTGCGACGCGCGCGACGCCGATGCGGTGTCCCAACTGCGCCAGCGCAAGCAGCGCGACGCCAAACCGCTGGCGGTGATGGTGGCCAATGTGGCCAGCTTGCACCCCTATGCCCACGTCAGCTCAGCGCAGCAAGCTGCGCTGGAAAGCCGCGAGCGCCCCATCGTGTTGCTGCGCACCCAGCCTGATTGCGCCAGCCTGTTGCAAGGCATTGCCCCGGGTCTGGATGAGGTGGGTGTGCTGCTGCCGACTACACCGATGCACTACCTGCTGTTCCATGAGGCTGCGGGACGCCCGGCGGGTTGCGCTTGGCTCCAACAAGCGCAGCCGCTGGTGCTGGTGATGACCAGCGCCAACCCGGGAGGCGAGCCGATCGTGCGCGACGCCGCTGAGGCGCGCGTGCGGCTGGCGGACATTGCCGACGCGCTGCTGGACCACGACCGCGAGGTGGTGCTGCGCTGTGACGACAGCGTGCTGCGGGTGCACGATGACCACGCCAGTCTGTTGCGGCGCAGTCGCGGTTTTGCCCCCACGGCGATCCGGTTGCCGCAGGCCGGGCCGTCGGTGTTGGCGCTGGGCTCGCACCTGAAAAACACCATCTGTGTCACGCGCGATAACGAGGCTTTCTTGTCGCCGCATGTGGGTTCGCTCGACAACGCCGCCACCTGCGACTATCTGGACGAAACCGTGCAGCGCATGGTCAACCTGCTGGATGTGCACCCCGAACTGATTGCGCACGATCTGCACCCCGATGATTACAGCACGCGCGCCGCGCAGGCGCTGGCGCAGCGCTTTGGCGTGCCCACGCAAGCGGTGCAGCATCACCACGCACACATTGCCGCGGTGTGCGCCGAACACGGCTGGCAGGCACCCGTGCTGGGGCTGGCGCTGGACGGTTTTGGACTGGGCAGCGACGGCGGCGCCTGGGGCGGTGAGCTGTTGTACGTGCACGGCGGTCAGTGTGCGCGCCTGGGTTCGCTGCGCGCGTTGGGCTTGCCCGGGGGCGACCGTGCTGCGCGAGAGCCCTGGCGCATGGCGGCGGCCGTGTTGCACGCGCTGGGGCGCAACGCCGACATCAGCACGCGTTTTGCCGAACCCGCTGCGGCCACCGTCGCGGGCATGTTGCAGCGTGGTTTTAACAGCCCACCTACCAGCAGCATGGGCCGCCTGTTTGACGCGGCCGCTGCGTTGCTGGGGCTGTGCAACCATTCGCAGTACGAATCGCAGGCGGCCATTGTGCTGGAGCAGGCCGCCGCGCGGCACATCCAGGCGCACGGCTGGCCGCCCGCCATGCCGGGTGGCTGGGCTTTGGACGACAACTTCCAGTTGGACTTTTTACCTGTCTTGGCCACGCTACTGAACGCGCAAGCGGTCGATTTTGCTGCGGCGCGCTTTCATGCGACGCTGATCGCGGGGCTGGTGCAATGGCTGATGCGCGCAGTGGAGCATACCGGCGTCACGACAGTTGCGTTGGCAGGTGGCTGTTTGCACAACGCGTTGTTGTCGGCGGGGTTGGCGCAGCAGGGCGCACAGCGCGGCCTGAACGTGCTGCGTCCCACACGCACGTCGCCGGGCGATGCCAGTATTTCTTTGGGCCAGGCCTGGGTGGCCATGCAATCTTTGGAGTAAGTCAATCATGTGTTTAGCATTACCGGTCAAAGTTGTTGAAGTCGGGCTAGGTCCAACGGGTGAGTCGGCACTGGTCGATCTGGGCGGCGTCAAAAAAGAAATTTCGGTGGAGTTGCTCGACGATGTGCAGGTGGGCGATTACGTCATCCTGCACGTGGGCTACGCGCTGTCAAAGCTCGACCCTGAAGAGGCTGAACGTACGTTGGCGCTGTTTTCTGAGATGAACGATCAAGCACCGGTGAGCGCATGAAATACATCGACGAGTTTCGCGACGGTGAGGTAGCCAAAACGTTGGCTGGCAAGATTGCCGCGCTGGCGCAGCCACAACGTAACTACAGTTTCATGGAGTTTTGCGGCGGCCACACGCACGCTATCTCTCGCTATGGGCTCACCGACTTGCTTCCGCCCAATGTGCGCATGGTGCATGGCCCGGGCTGTCCGGTGTGTGTGTTGCCGATTGGCCGCATCGACATGGCAATCGACCTGGCGCTACACCAGCAGGTGATTCTGTGCAGCTACGGCGACACACTGCGCGTGCCAGCGTCCCACGGCCTGTCGCTGCTGAAAGCCAAGGCGCGCGGTGGCGACATCCGTATGGTGTATTCCACGCTGGACGCGCTGCAAATAGCGCGCGACAACCCGCAGCGCAACGTCGTCTTCTTTGCCATCGGCTTTGAGACCACCACGCCCCCGACGGCGCTGGCGATTTTGCAGGCCGCCAAAGAGGGTTTGGGCAACTTCAGCGTGCTGTGCTGCCATGTGCTCACGCCCGCAGCCATCACGCAGATTCTGGAGTCACCCGAGGTGCGCCAGTGGGGCACGGTGCCGATTGACGGCTTTATCGGTCCGGCACACGTTTCTACCGTGATCGGCAGCCAGCCGTATGAATTTTTTGCCGAGGAATACCGCAAACCGGTGGTGATTGCCGGCTTTGAGCCGCTGGACGTGATGCAGGCGATCCTGATGCTCATTGCCCAGGTCAACGATGGCCGCGCCGAAGTGGAGAACGAATTCGCCAGGGCGGTGAGCCGCGACGGCAACCGCAAGGCGCAGGATCGGGTCGCCGAGGTGTTTGAGCTGCGCAGCGAGTTCGAATGGCGCGGCCTGTCGGTGGTGCCGTATTCGGCGTTGAAGATTCGTGAAAAATATGGCGCGTTCGATGCCGAGCGGCGCTTTGCTTTGACGTACCAATCCGTGCCCGACAACAAGGCGTGCGAATGCGGTGCCATTTTGCGCGGCGTGAAGCGTCCGCAAGACTGCAAGATTTTTGGCACCGTCTGCACACCCGAAAACCCGATCGGCTCGTGCATGGTCAGCAGTGAAGGTGCCTGCGCCGCGTATTACAGTTATGGCCGCTACAAAGACATGCAGCCTGCGCTGAAAACAGAGGAAGCCCGCCATGAGTGACGTCAAACGTGGCTATGTACGGCCTTTGGATCTCAAAAATGGTCATGTGGATATGACACACGGCTCAGGCGGGCGCGCCATGGTGCAACTCATCAGCGAACTGTTCGCCAAACACCTGGGCAATACCTATCTGGGCCAGGGCAACGACGGCGCGGTGCTGCCCGCGCCCGTACTGGACGGCCAACCCGCGCGGCTGGTGATGTCCACCGACTGCCATGTGGTGTCGCCGCTGTTTTTCCCCGGGGGCGATATCGGCTGCCTGTCGGTGCACGGCACGCTCAACGACGTGGCGGTGATGGGGGCCAAACCTTTGTATTTGGCCGCAGGCTTCATTCTGGAAGAAGGCTTTGCGCTGGGTGATCTGGCGCGCATCGTTGAATCCATGGCGCAAGCGGCACGCGACGCTGGTGTGCCGGTGGTCACCGGCGACACCAAGGTGGTGGAGCGCGGCAAGGGCGACGGTATTTTCATCACCACCACCGGGGTCGGGGTGTTGCCAGAAGGCGTTGAACTGGGTGGTGCGCGCGTGCGGCCAGGGGATGCCATCCTCGTCTCGGGCACGCTGGGCGACCACGGCGTGGCCATCATGAGCCAGCGCGAAAACCTGTCGTTTGACGCCGTGATCCAGTCCGATACCGCTGCGCTGCATACGCTGGTGGCAGCGGTGTTGGCCACCGGTGCCGACGTGCGCTGCCTGCGCGACCCCACGCGCGGCGGGCTGGCCTCTACGCTGAACGAGATCGCCGGGCAAAGTGGTGTTGGCATGATGCTGCACGAGAAAGCCATCCCGATCCAACCCGTGGTGGCGGCTGCGTGCGAGTTTTTGGGGCTGGACCCGCTGTACGTGGCCAACGAAGGCAAGCTGATCGTGATCTGCGCCGGCGCCGACGCGCCGCGTGTGCTTGCCGCGCTGCGCGCCCATCCGCTGGGTGCCAACGCCGCCGTCATCGGCGAAGCCATGGCCGATGGGCATCACTTTGTGCAGCTCACCACGGCTTTTGGCGGGCGCCGCATTGTGGATTGGCTGGCTGGCGAGCAACTGCCCAGGATTTGCTAGTGCAATACTGCACGGCAGTGCAAGAGTTTTGATGTTTAAAGTGCTTGTCGGCGTCTACATTGCAGCCGTATTGATGCTTGCTTGGGCAGCCGTCAATATCGGGCGATTACGCTGCGAGGGGTTTGGCTGCACGGCCATCGGTGTGGCCTGGATCGCGTGGGCGGCGGTTTTTGTTGTTGTCCTGGTCGTTGGCCTGATCGCGCGCAACAAGACGACATCGGTTGCAGGTTTCGGCCCGGCCGCCAAGATCGCGCTGTGGGTTCAGCTTGTCACCGGGGTATGCGCCCTTGCGGCCTGGGTCTATGCAGGTGCAACTTGATGAAGGCGCTCAACCAACACGGCCCGATGAAGAGTCCGTCGCTTATGAAGCCGGATTCAGCATACCGCGTGCCTCAATGAACGCAATCATCCTAAATTCCTCAGTTGGACGTGCCCGAGTGGGCCGCTGGCGACGTGTTCGGGTAGGCGCGACAACGCTGCGGGCTAATGCCCGCGAGGCGGAGCAACGACCCCGGACGCGTTGCAAGTGGCTCAATCGGGTGCGTAGCGCTGTCACCCAAAAGGTGAACAGTGTCGAAGCTGAAATAGTCACTGTTCATCAGGAATTGTTGAAGAAATCAAGCGGTCAACTGAGGAATCTAGGATCATCTCATCGAGGCCGCTGAGCGTGCGCAGGTTGGTCATGACAAACGGCTTGAGGCCCTTGGGCGTTGTGCGCATGCGGGTGGTGTGAACTCGCATCACTTCCAGGCGAGTCGATGGCTTCAAACGGCTTTTTTGCCGCACATCCCAGTCCAGCTCGATGTGACCCGCGCGCTTGAGCAAGGCGGTGGCCAGGCCTGCGCCTTGAGGGATGAGTTTGGAGATGTTGAGCATGGCGGGGCTGCGGCGCATTTTCGTTTGGGGTGCGGTCAACCGAGCAAGACCCGTGTCGACCTGTCGATCTCGGGCCAGCCCACGCCGTCCAAACGCGCCCTTGCAGAGCAGAATCATCGCTGATAATATAACAACTGTTATAACTTTAAAGGTTCCGCCATGACAGCGCTCAAACTGACCCAAATCGGCAATTCGGTTGGCGTGATCTTGCCAAAAGAGGTGCTGGCACGATTAAATCTTGAAAAAGGCGATGCTGTGTACATGACAGACACGGCCAACGGGTTCAATATTTCGCCCTACGACATAACTTTTGATGAGCAGATGACGCAAGCGCGGCTCATCATGAAGCAGCGCCGTGCCGTGTTGCATGAGCTGGCCAAATGAGTGGTCAGCGGCAAACCTGGGTGTGGCTTGAGAGCACCCTGATTCACGCCGTCCATGACGAACAACTGGCTGAACACGGCGGTGGCGCTGGCGTGCGCGACATCAATCTGTTGGAATCTGCTTTGGCCAGGCCGCACCAGCTTGAAAACTATGGCTCACCCGATGCGGCGGATTTAGCCGCCAGCTATGGCTATGGCATTTCACGCAACCATCCGTTTATCGACGGGAACAAACGAACCGGATTTGTTGCCATGGAATTGTTTTTGGTACTGAACGGCTTTGAACTGACGGCTACAAATGCTGACTGCGTTTTAACCATGCTGTCCGTCGCCGCAGGCGACATCGACGAAGCGGCCTTCGCTGACTGGATTCGCCAGCATATGCAGGCGCGCTGACCGCGCCGCGCAAGGCATCAGTTTGAATCGACTGGCGAGCGTGAATGGGCTTCTGATGCGGATCGATGGCGGTTTGAATCCGGCTGTTCAACGTGACTTACGTCGATCCCCGCCATTCCCGCCTGCATAAAAATGCCGGGTCAATTCAAAAAAAGCCCATGCCAGCGACAGCACGGGCTTTTTTGTGGCGATCACGGGTGGGTTACTTGGCGACCACGCGCACCATTTCCAGGCACTTGTTGGAGTAACCCCACTCGTTGTCGTACCAGCTCACCAGCTTGACAAAGGTGCCGTCCAGGGCAATGGAGGCATCGGCATCAAACACGCTGGTGCGGGTTTCGCCACGGAAGTCGGTGGCCACCACTTTCTGGTCGGTGTAGCCCAGGATGCCCTTCAAGGCACCTTCAGACTGGGCCTTGATTTCGGCGCAGATTTCGGCCATGGTGGCTGCGGTGTTCAATTCGCACGTCAGGTCCACCACGCTCACGTCGCTGGTGGGCACACGGAACGACATGCCGGTGAGTTTTTTGTTCAGTGAGGGGATGACCACGCCCACGGCCTTGGCGGCACCCGTGCTGCTGGGGATGATGTTTTCAAGAATGCCACGGCCACCGCGCCAGTCTTTGTTGCTGGGGCCATCGACGGTTTTTTGCGTGGCGGTGGCGGCGTGCACGGTGGTCATCAGGCCGCGCTTGATGCCAAACTTGTCGTGGATGACCTTGGCCAGCGGGGCCAGGCAGTTGGTGGTGCACGACGCGTTGCTGATGATGGCCTGCCCAGCGTAGCTTGCGCTATTGACACCAAACACAAACATGGGCGTGTCGTCTTTGGACGGGGCCGACATGATGACTTTCTTGGCGCCAGCATCAATGTGCTTTTGCGCGCCCGCCTTGTCCAGAAAGATGCCGGTGGACTCGATCACCACGTCCGCACCCACTTCGTTCCACTTCAGGTTAGCCGGATCGCGTTCTTGCGTCAGGCGGATTTTCTTGCCGTTGACGATCAGCGTGTTGCCTTCCACCGAAACGCTGCCTTTGAAGCGGCCGTGCACGCTGTCGTACTGCAACATGTAGGCCAAATAGCCGGGTTCCAGCAAGTCGTTGATACCGACGACTTCAATGTCGCTGAAATTCTGGAGGGCAGAGCGCAACACGTTGCGGCCGATGCGGCCAAAGCCGTTGATGCCAATCTTGATCGTCATGATTTCTTCCTTGAGTTAAAACAAAAAACGGACTTGACTATTTTCGCAGCACTTTTTCCACCGTATCGGCGACGTTCTCGGGTGTAAACCCGAAGTACTTGAACAATTCGGGTGCCGGGGCTGATTCACCAAAGCGGTCGATGCCCACCACCGCCGCGCAGCGGTATTTCCACCAGCCCTCGCTGACGCCCATTTCCACCGCCACACGCGGCATACCCTTGGGCAACACGGCATCTTTGTAAGCCACTTCTTGTTGGTCAAAAGTGGTTGTACTCGGCATGGAAACTACGCGGACAGCTATTTTTCTGGAAGCAAGCAGCTCTTGCGCTTTCAGGGCCAGCTGCACTTCAGAGCCGGTGGCGATGAGCACCGCTTGGGCCTTTTTCTTCAACCCCACCTCGCTTGGCTCAGCCAGTACATAAGCGCCGCAGCTGATATCACCCAGACTGTCCTTGGGCGCGTAGGCGATGTTCTGGCGGCTCAGGATCAGCGCCGTCGGCTTGGTCCTGTTTTGCAGCGCCACGGCCCAGGCGACTGCCGTTTCAGCGGTGTCACCGGGGCGCCAGACGTCCAGATTGGGGATCAGGCGCAGGCTGGCGACGTGCTCGATGCTTTGGTGCGTGGGACCGTCTTCGCCCAGGCCAATGCTGTCGTGGGTAAAGACGTGAATCACGCGCTGCTTCATCAGTGCGGCCATGCGGATCGCATTGCGGCTGTAGTCGCTGAAGGTCAGGAAGGTGCCACCGTAGGGGATAAATCCGCCGTGCAAAGCCACGCCATTCATGATGGCTGCCATGCCAAATTCACGCACGCCGTAGCTGATGTGGCGCCCACCGTTGCCGACACCGCTTAAAGAATCAAAGCGCAGCGCGGGCGTGCTCTTGGTGTTGGTCAGATTCGAGCCGGTCAAGTCGGCGCTGCCGCCCAGCAGTTCGGGCAGCGCAGCGGTGAACGACTCCAGCGCCAGTTGCGACGCCTTGCGGCTGGCCACGGTCTCGGCCTTGGTGTGCGCCGCCACCACCGTATCAACGGCCACTTGGGCAAAGGCCTTGGGCAGCTCACCTTTCATGCGGCGCAGCAATTCTTTGGCCAGCACCGGGTAGGCTTTTTTGTAGGCGGCAAAAGCGTCGTTCCAAGCCTTTTCCGCCGCGCTACCTGCGGCCTTGGCGCTCCAGGCGGCAGCAATGGGTTTGGGAATGACAAACGGCGCGTGGGGCCAGCCCAAGGCCGCGCGCGTGAGCTTGATTTCTTCCGCGCCCAGGGGTTCGCCGTGCGCCTTGGCAGTGCCGGCGCGGTTGGGGCTGCCCTGGCCAATGGTGGTTTTGCAGATGATCAGCGTGGGCTTGTCGTTTTGCGCTTTGGCGCGCGCGATGGTTTCAGCCACCAGCGCCGCGTTGTGGCCGTCAATCGGCCCCAGCACATTCCAGCCGTAGGCGACAAAGCGCAGCGCGGTGTTGTCGGTAAACCAGGGGCTGACCTGGCCGTCGATGGAGATGCCGTTGTCGTCGTACAGCGCAATCAGCTTGCCCAGTTTCCACGCGCCTGCCAAAGCTGCGGCTTCGTGGCTGATGCCTTCCATCATGCAGCCGTCGCCCATGAAAGCGTAGGTGTGGTGGTCGATGACGGCGTGGTCGTCGCGGTTGAATTCTTGCGCCAGCAGCTTTTCGGCCAGCGCCATACCCACTGCGTTGGTGATGCCCTGGCCCAGCGGGCCGGTGGTGGTCTCGATGCCGGGGGTGACCTCGACTTCGGGGTGGCCCGGGGTTTTGCTGTGCAGTTGGCGAAAGTTTTTCAGCTCGCCCACCGGCAGCTTGTAACCGGTGAGGTGCAGCACCGCGTAAATGAGCATGGAGCCGTGGCCGTTGGACAGCACAAAGCGGTCGCGGTTGATCCAGTGCGGGTTGGCCGGGTTGTGGCGCAGGTGGCTGCCCCACAGCGCCACCGCCATGTCGGCCATGCCCATGGGCGCGCCGGGGTGGCCCGAGTTGGCCGCTTGCACCGCGTCCATGGCCAGCGCACGGATGGCGTTGGCCAGGTCTTGCTGGCTGACACCGCTGGCCGTGCTTGCGGGTGATGAATCAGATGCCGGGGTGGTTTCAGCCATGGGTGCTCCGAAGATGGGTAGTGCAGGAAGTGCTGGATTTTAGTGATCAGACGCAGGCACGCCGGGTTCGGGCAAGCTGGCGTCTGCTGGCACAGTCTCGGTGGCCTGCCACAGCTGGTCGATGCTGTCGCCATTGGCCTCGGTGATGCGGATTCGTGCGGGCAGGTAGCCGAGCTGCGGCGACAGCCAGACTTCCACCTTCTGATCATAGAGTTCGCGCGGCAAGCGCTCGAGTTTGATGCCATCGACGTTGCCCCCAGGCAGCGCCAGCGCGTCTGTGCCCGCGACCGAAAACAGCCAGATATCGGCGGCACGCGCACCCACGGTTTGTATCGACAAGGTGCTGCCATGGCCGATCTGGTTGGGGTTGCTGGCCACCAGTGCGCCCAACTGGATCAGCACACTCAGCCGGTCTTGTGCGCCAGCCAGCAGGGGGGCGTCGGGCGTGTTGGCGCTGAAGGTCACCTTGGCCTCTTTGTAATTGAAGTGGGCAGCGACTTCACTGCGGTATTTGTCAGAAAAACGTTCCGGTGCCAAACCTTGTTCCGTGATGCGGCCGCGGCTGGTTTGCGCGCGCGTCAGTCCCAAAGCGCTATAGCGCAACAGCGCCTGGTAGCGATCGCCTTCGTTACGCCATAGCAGCTCTCCGGACAGCCGGTAGGGGAACCGGCTGGCTTTGACCTGATAAATAAGCCGGGTGGAGTTGCTCAGAGTCTTACGGTTGAATGCAAATGACTGTGCACCAGCGGGCGGGCTTGCCGTTGCGCGCGTGGGTTGCAAGGGTCGCGACGCAACCAGCGCCAACGTCACTGCACCGACAGGGTCGGCCATGGCCACAGGTTCAGGACGAGCGTTTTGCGCTGATGCGATCATCGGTGGGGGTTGGGCTGTAGTGGTTGAGCTGGGTGGCGCGGTTGGCCCGGGTGGCTCAGTGGTTGATCCAAGCGTGCCTGGGGCTGATGGTGGGGTCTGATTCGGCTCGAGCTGTTGGGGTTGGGTAGCGGGTCCCCACGCAAATTTTTGCTGAATTTTTGGTCGAGATACGTTCTTTTTCAGGGGAACGCTGGTCGCTGTTGGCGAATAGTCCTCTACCGGGGTGTACAGCGTGCGTGTGGCGAAAAACTGTGCATCCGGGGCGGTGAGCTTTGCCTTGCTTTGAACGGGCAAAGGCAGCGATTCCAATAACCACAGGTGCAGCAACAGCACCGCAGCGGTCAAGCCCAGCCAGCGCCAGGCAATCCTTGACTGGTGACCGCGTTGCATGGCCAGCTTTTCGGGCGTTACGCCGTCGTCAACTGCTGGACAAAGGTTTTGATGCCGCGCAGCATCATCTCGATCGACACCGACACCAGCACCAAGCCCATGAGCCGCTCCAGCGCGGTGACAAAGCGTGCACCCACCAGGCGCTGGATGCGTTCAGCCAGCACCAGCACCACGGCGCTGACGGTCATGGTCACGCACAGCGCGGCGATCCACTCCAACCGCTTTTGCGGTGCCTGCGACACCAGCAGCAGTACGGTGGCCAGGGCCGATGGCCCGGCAATGGCGGGCACCGCCAGCGGCACGATCAGCGGTTCGCCCAGGTCTTCGGCCGAATCGGCACTGGTGGCAGGCGGAAAGATCATGCGCAGCGCGATCAAAAACAAGATCACGCCGCCGCCGATCTGCAACGACAGCTCGCTCAGGTTCATCACGCGCAAAAACCCGTCACCGACAAACATGAAAGTCAGCAGCAGCACAAAAGCGATCAGCACCTCGCGCAGGATCACGCGCGGCCTGCGCGCCGGGGCCACGTGTTTGAGTGCGTTGGCAAAGATGGGAATGTTGCCGATCGGGTCGGTGATCAGGATCAGCAAAATAGTGGCCGAGACAAAGGTGTATTGCATGAGGTGCGCTGGCTCATGGCCAGCGTGTGCGTTTATGCCGTATCGGCGTTGATTTCTGCTTCAAACTGCGCCAGCGGCACGGGTTTGCCAAAGTAGTAACCCTGAAATGCGTGGCAGCCACGTTGCTCCAGAAAGGCGCGCTGCTCTGGGGTTTCCACCCCTTCGGCAATCACGTTCAGACCCATCGCGTCGGTCATGGCGATGATGGTTTGCACAATCGCAGCATCGTTCGGGTCGGTCGTGATGTCGCGCACAAAACCCTGGTCAATCTTGATCTGGTCAAGCGGCAGGCGCTTGAGATACTGCAACGATGAATAGCCGGTGCCAAAGTCGTCCAACGAAAAACTCACGCCCAACAGCTTGAGCTCGCGCATTTTGGCAATGGTGTCTTCCACATGCTCCAGTACCACGCTCTCGGTCAGCTCCAGCTTCAGGTGCGAGGGTTTGGCAGCGGTTTGCACCAGCACGCGGCGCACCTGGTCAACAAAGTCGGCCTGATGAAATTGCCGCGCACTCACATTCACGGCCAGCGCCAGGTGGCGCAGCTTGGCTTGCGTTTGCCACGCTTTCAACTGCTGGCACGCCGTCTGCAACACCCACAACCCAATCGGGATGATCAGGCCCGTGTCTTCTGCCAGGGGTATGAACGCTGCGGGCGACACCAGGCCGCGTTGGGGGTGTTGCCACCGCAGCAACACTTCGGCTCCGGTGGGTTGGCCCAGCGTGTCGACCTGCTTTTGGAAGTACAGCACCAGTTCGCTTTGGGTGAGCGCCTGGCTCAGGTCACTGACCAAACTCAGTCGCGTCTCCAGCTCCGTTTGCATCCGGGGGTCAAAAAAGCGCAGTGTGTTGCGGCCCGCATGCTTGGCCTGGTTCATGGCGGTATCTGCATGTTTGAGCAGCGAGTCGGCGCTTGTTTCGCTGCCACCAAACAGCACGATGCCGACGCTGGCGGTGATGCTGGCGTGGCCTGCGCCTAGCTCGAACGGGCGCGCCAACGTCTCGCGGATGCGCTCTGCCACCGATTCGGCCTGGGCTGCGGCTTCGTTGGCCAGCAGGCTCAAGCCTTCGAGCATGACAATGAACAAATCGCCACCGGAGCGGGCTACCATGCCGCCCTCTCGCACGCAGTGCGTCAGGCGCACGCCTACTTCCTTGAGCACACCGTCGCCCATGGCCGGCCCCTGACTGTCATTGAGGCTCTTGAAATCGTCCAGATCCAAAAACAGCACCGCGCCGTAGCGGTGCGTGCGCGCGCTCACCGCCATCGCCTTGTGTAGGCCGTCCTGCAGCAACGCGCGGTTGGGCAAACCGGTGAGCGCGTCGTAGTGCGCCAGTTGGTGAATTTGCTCTTGCGCACGCTTTTGCGCGGTAATGTCGTCATAAATACCCAACACACCAATGTTTTCACCAGCAGCGTTCTTGAGCGGCACTTTCGAGGTGCGCAGCCAGATGGTTTGCCCGTCCGGGGTGGTTTGGGGCTCTTCAAAATTGAGCCGCAGGGTTTTGCTTTGCATCACCAGCAAGTCGTCGGCGCGGTACATCTCGGCCTGCTCGCACCAGCTCATGTCGCTGTCAAATTTGCCCACCAGCTCGTCCGGGCTGGCAAAACCGGCGTCGCGTGCAAACGCCTGGTTGCAGCCCAGAAAGCGCGAGTCTTGGTCTTTCCAGAAAATGCGCAGCGGCGCGGTCTCCAGTACCTGGCGCAGCATGGCGTTGACGGACTGAAGCTGGCGCTCGTTCCGCTTTTGTTTGGTCAAATCAATGATGAAGGAAAATGTTCTTGGGCCTTGGTCGGTCAGCACGCGCCGAGATGACGCCATAAAAGCAAACTCGCTGCCATCGCGGCGTGCGCCGGTCATTTCCAAAGTGCCTTCAGGTGCCTGTCCCAAGGCGCGCAGACGGATCAGCTCCTGGGCTTTGGAGCGTTCGGCGGGCGCAATACAGGTTGTCAGTGGCTGGCCACGCAGTTGCTCGGCCCTGTCATAAGCAAAAAGTTTCAGAAAGGTGTCGTTGCAGTCTTCGATGATGCCGTCACACGACAGGCACACCCCCATGGGGCTGATGTCCATCAGGGTCTTGAACTGGGCTTCGGCCTGGTGCAGCGTGTGTGCCAGTTGGTCGTGGGCTTCTTTGGCGGCTTGCTGCTGCGCATCGTGCGTGCGACACAGCACAATGGCCTTGGCCAATTGCGTCAACACCGGTTGTAGCACCTGGTCAAGTTTGAAGGGGGTCTCGGGCGGCTCGATGGACAGCAACACAATGACGCCGTTGCTGTCCAGCGGCAGTCTGAAAAAGGTCTGGTAGGCGCTGCGTGTGATGCCCAACTGTTGCAACAACGTGGTTTGCTGCACGGCTTGCCCAGCACAGCCACGCAGCAAATCGCAGGACAACTGACGCGGGCGGTCGATTTGCGCAATCAGCTCAAAATCGCCCACCGCTGCGCTGATCTCAACATTCAGTAATTCGCCTGCCCTGTGGCACGGCGGCACATCCAGGCAGACAAACCCGGCCGAATACGAGGTGTGATAAAGCAGGCGTTGTAGCGTGCGCGTGAGCAGCGACTTGAGCTTGATCTCGCCACCAATGGTGACCGACAAGTCGTACAGAACGGGCAGGATGTGCTGTTGCGGCATCGATCGGCCCTACCAGCGCGCGGCCAGCAACGTGGCGTTGTGAAACAGCGGGTAGCTGTACAGCGTGGAGCCGCCAATTTCACCCAGCGAGAGCGCACCTGCGACTTGTGCCGCGTGGGTGCGTTGTTTGAACTCTGCCAGCTCGTCGCTCGCCGCTGGCTCACCCAGGTGCATGCGTCGCCCGGCGCAGTAAAACAGCAGCAGGTCAGCGCCTGCGCTGTCACCGTTCATGTTGGCAAGCCCCTGGGTGAGCACGCCCAGCGTACCGGTGGTGTCAACGGTGGGACTGGTCAGCAGGGTGAGCACCGAATTGGCGGGGACTTCACCCACGCAATACAGCGAGCCGTCGGCATGGAGCTTGACCGGGATGCGTACCACCACCTGCTGATTGGCCCGCACAATGCCAAACGGGAAGTGCACCGCGTGTGCATAAAAGTTTTCGGGCGTCATCTGCACTTGAAACTGGCTGCTGACCAGCTCCTGATAGACCTCAAACGCCGGCCGCCAGTCAATCTGGGTGATGCAATTGCCCTGCGTGCTGGTAGCGTACACCCTTTGCGCCGGGGCGTGGTAGCCGTGCTCCAAAATCGCCCCCTTGTGGTCGGGCAGCAGCAACAGCAACAAGCCGTTGTGTACCATGCGCTGCCCGTCGAACAGGCAGGCCATGGGGGTAAAGGTTTCGCTACCTGCGTTGGCGCCCGCGTAGTGCACCCGGTTGGCCAGATGCAGGTAGAGCTGGTCCAGCAGCGTGCCGATGTTGGGCAGCATACAGTCGATCAGCATGAACAGGGTGGCATCCGCCCGGCTGTCCGTGAACTGGGCCGCAACTTGCTGCGCCACGCTTTGCATCAGGTCTTGTGCGACCTGCGGCTGTTGCGGCAATTCGGCTAGCAGCAGATGCCAGGGCATCACATCAAAGCGCAACAGCCACACGCCTTCGGTGCAGAAGGCGTCATCTTTCACCAGCGCCGGGAAAATACCGCCGACCAAAGGCACGCTCTGTTGGGCACACTGCGCCTGCAACAGCGGCAAACTGTCTTTTTGCGCCTCGGGCAACAACGCGCACACGCCCATGCCCGGAAAGCGCGCCTGCCAGCGCGCTAAAACGGCTGGCAGGGCCGTTGCGTCAATACTGGGTAGGTAGAGCAGCTTGGTGGGGTAACTCATGGCGGCAAATTGAGCCAAGCTCAACAATTTTGGGATCACTGTTTTGGATTATGCAAAACTTTCCCAGTGACCCGGTTACACGCGTGCCCACCCTGCGCGAATTTGCTTTCCGCCAGAGCGATCACTGTGCCGTCTTACGCCATCTCACTCGGCGGCTTTTCTGCGCACCAGAAACAGCGACGTGGTGGCGATGCGCACCAGGTTTTCGGCCACGCTGCCCATCACCATGCGCTCAAAACCACGCCTGCCGTGGGTGCCGATCACGATCAGGTCGGCGTCAAATTGTTTGGCCGCGTCGACGATCAACTCGGCGACGCGCTTTTGACTCGACTCCACCAGAATGCGATACGGGTCCAGCCCCGCCTCTTTGGCTTTGGCCACGGCATCGTCAAGCAGGCGCTCAGCGGCCTGGCGCATCCCGGCTTTCATTTCGCCAACATCGATCAAGGTGCCCATGCCGATGTTGTTTTGTTCCAGCAAGCTGCTGTCGAGCACGGTGCCAATGCACAGGCTCATGCCGGGCAGGCGGGCCAAC
This sequence comes from Comamonadaceae bacterium CG12_big_fil_rev_8_21_14_0_65_59_15, assembly GCA_002786915.1. Classification (GTDB taxonomy): domain Bacteria; phylum Pseudomonadota; class Gammaproteobacteria; order Burkholderiales; family Burkholderiaceae_C; genus Rhodoferax. The sequence continues at coordinate 200,367 of PCUV01000114.1, forward strand.
TGGATCGCCTCGATGAGCGCGAGTTGTGCGGTGGCGCTGCCGTCAAGGGCAACAAAAATACGTTTACACATGAATCAACTCCAAAAAAATAAAAGGTGCGTCACTGGCTAAGGGTTTGCAAAGCAATAAGGGATGCGGAAATCACAAATATCCCATTTCTGGCGGCACTGCCAGGCGCATTGCGTCGTTGCCAATCGCTTCAGAAATGAGTAGTCGCTGCGGATGATGGTCAGTGGGCGATGGCGTCCACTCGGCTGCACGCTTCGAGCAGGTAGGCCAGGCCGTGGTACGGGCGCCCGGTTTCGGCCGTGAGACCAATCTCGCAGGTGCGGTTGGTGGAGACGCCTTCACAGCAAGTGCCGGGCAGGGCGTCGTGCACCCGGCGCAAGGCGTGCACATTGAGCTCGGGCACGGCAAAACCACGGTCGCCGCCAAAGCCGCAGCAGGTCACGCCGGCGGGCTCGATCACCTTGTCCACGCAAGCCGCCAGCACGCGGCGCAGTTTGGCGTCTGAGCCGGTGCGGCGCGCGCTGCAGTTGATGTGCAGGGCGATCGGCCCGGGCTTCTTTGTGATGTACAGCCGTGGCAGCAGCGCGTCGTGCGCAAATTCATGAAAGTCCAGCAGTTTCAGCGGGGTGCCCGCAAGCTTTTTTTGCATGCGCACCGAGCAGGTGCTGGCATCCATGATGACCGGGTAGTAGCCACCGTGGCCGTCGTCGGCCGCCTTAAGCAGCGCCTGCGTGACGGCCGCGCTCATTTCGTCGGCTTCTTCGGCCATGCCTTTGCTTTCCAGCATCTGGCCGCAACACAGTTTGTCAAAGCCTTCGGGCAGGATGGGCGCATAACCGGCGCGTACCAGCAGTGTCATGATGACTTCGGGTAGGGTCGCTTCATCCGAGGTGTTGGCGCCAAAAATGCGTCCGCCACAGGCCGGGAAGTACACCACTGGGTCGCCCGCGCCCTGGTACGCCTGGGGCGCTTTGCCCGCCAGGGGCATACCGCGCTTCCATTTGCCGCCAGAGAGCTTGCCCAAGAGTTTGTCACCGACCACGCTCGATGCCACATGGCCCAGGCCCAGGCCTACGCGTGAGGCGGTGGCTACCTTGCCAAAGTTATCAGCCGTCCATTGCGCCACCTTGTGCCCGGCGCTGCCCATGCCACGCCCGCGCAGCAGCCTTGTGAGCGCGCCGGTGTCGATGCCCACCGGGCAGGCGGTGGAGCACAGGCCGCAACCGGCGCAGGTGTCCAGACCAAAGTAGGCAAAGTCGGCTCCCAGATCGGCCATGCTTTCGCCCGCGGCGTTGCGCCGCGAGAGCTCGCGCCAGCTCACAATGCGCTGGCGCGGTGACAGCGTGAGCCGATGCGACGGGCACAGCGGCTCGCAAAACCCACATTCAATGCAGCGGTCCACCATGTCTTCGGCCGCTGGCATGGGTTTGAGGTTTTTCAGGTGGGCTTGGGGGTCGTCGTTGAGGATGACACCCGGGTTGAGCAAGTTTTTCGGGTCAAACAGTTGCTTGATGCGGCGCATCAAGTCGGTGGCCTGGCGGCCCCATTCTTTTTCGACAAACGGCGCCATGTTGCGCCCGGTACCGTGCTCGGCCTTGAGCGAACCGTCGTAGGTGTCCACCACCAGCGTGCACACGTCGTCCATGAAGCGCGCGTAGCGGTCCACTTCGGCCTGGTTTGAAAAATCCTGCGTAAAGACAAAGTGCAGGTTGCCTTCGAGCGCATGGCCAAAAATGATGGCCTCCGAGTAGCCGTGTTTTTGAAACAGCACCTGCAAATCCAGCGTGGCTGCGGCCAGCGAGGCCAGCGGGAACGCCACGTCTTCAATGATCACCGTGGTGCCCGTGCGGCGCACGGCGCCCACCGCCGGGAACGTGCCCTTGCGCACTTTCCAGTACATCTCGCAGGTGGCGGGGTCAGTGGAAAATGCCGCTGGCTCAAGGGTTGGTACGCCGTGCAGGGCCTCCAGTGCAGCGCTCATACGCAGTTGCAGTGCTGCGCCCGTTTCGCCGCGCACCTCAATCAGCAGCGCGGCGGCCCCGTCACTCAGCGTTTGCATGATGGCAGGCAGCCCGGGTTTGTCTTGCACCGAGCGGAGCGAAGCGCGGTCAAGCAGCTCCACCGCCGAAACTGGCTTGGGCTTGAGCGCGATGACCGCTTGGCAAGCCGTCTCGATGGTCGGAAAGAGCACCAGCGCACTGGCCTTGAACGGGTCTTCGTTGACGGTCTGGTAGGTGATACGCGACATGAACCCCAGCGTGCCCTCAGAGCCAATCATCAGGTGCGCCAGAATGTCGATCGGGTTGGTGTAGTCGATCAGCGCGTTCAGGCTGTAGCCGGTGGTGTTCTTGATACTGTACTTGTGCGCGATGCGCGCAGCCAGTGCCGCGTCGCCTCGGACCAACTCGCCTAAGTGCTGCAAGTCGTCCAGCAAAGCGGCGTGACTGTGACAAAAACTCGCCACGCTATAGGCGTCTTCGGTATCGAGCAGCGTGCCGTCGGCCAGAATCACGCGCAGGCCGGCCAATGTGCGGTAACTGTTTTGAGACGTGCCGCAGCACATGCCCGACGCGTTGTTGGCGGCAATACCACCCATCTTGCAGGCGTTGATGGAAGCTGGGTCGGGGCCAATTTTTTTGCCGTGCGGTGCCAGCCTGAAGTTGACCTCGCCGCCAATAATGCCCGGGCCCACGCGCACCGTGGCAGCCTCCGGGCCAATGTCGCAGGTGGCAAATCCCTCGCCAATCAGCGCCAGCACGCTATCGGTCACGGCCTGGCCCGACAAGCTGGTGCCCGCCGCGCGGAATGTGATGGGGCGACCCAGCGTGCGTGCGGCCTGCAGCAGGGCCTGCACCTCTTGCTCAGACTCGACCACCGCCACCACTTCGGGCGTGAGTCGGTAAAAGCTGGCATCGGTGCCGTAGGCCAAGCGCCTCAGGGGGTCGCTGATGACCTGTTTGGGCGGCAAAATGCGCGTCAATACGTCGGTGAGATGGCTCATGGAATGTCTTTTTCGTTCTTGTTTTGGTAAAAAGGTGTGGCCCATAATAGCGGCAGGACGAAGGGTCTGATTGCCAAATTTTCAGCATACTTTTGAAATGCCATGCGATGGGTCCGGCCCATGGTGTCGACAAAACAGCGCATGAACCCGCACCGCTCCTGTGCCGTACGCCTGGCCGATGCTTGGGTGTGATAACCTTGACCCATGAACCCCCTGCATACCCTGCGCCACACACCCTGGATCGCCAAGTTGGCGCTCTTGTGGTTTGCCTTGACGCTGGGCGTGGCGGTGGCCTCGCCGCTGGTGCAGCCGCAACAAGAATTGGTCATTTGCACCGGTGCGGGCATGCAGAAGGTGGTGCTGGCCGATGACGGCACGGTCACTACCGCAGCCGCCTCAGACAGCGGTGACGCGCTGTTTTGCCCGCTGTGCATGGTGGGCGGTGCACCGGCACCCGTGGTGCTTCAAACGGTTCAAGCGCCCCACGCTTTGAGCCATGTGCTGCAAAGCATCCCAGCGGCGCGCATCGCCGCCCTGACCGCAGCGCCCCTGCCAGCGCGCGGGCCGCCAGCGCTCTAATAGCTCTGCTTTTCAGAGTGCCCCACGCTTGATGCGTATGGGCTAGAGGCTTATTTTCTACTTGATTTTGTTTGAATGTTGCACAGCGCCAGATGCGCGATTGCAACGTCGCCGTTGGCATCGTCTGACTTTGGCTCGGCCATGCAAAAGCTATCTTAAAAATAGCTGTTTTCGCAAGTCTGGTAAGAGCTATGGGCATATTTTGTTTGTCAGTCGGTCGTTTTGACCTGTTGAACCCGAAAAGGAAACCCCATGAAACTCACATCCCTGATGACCGCCGTGGCCCTGGTTGCCACCACGCTGACCGCTTTGGCCCACGGCGAAGCCGTCGAAGTGAAAGATGCCTGGGCGCGCGCCACCGTTAAAGGACAGATGGCCTCCGGTGCCTTCATGACGCTGCAAGCCGACCACGGCGGCAAACTGGTGGGCGTGGCCTCGCCCGCAGCCGGTGTGGTGCAGGTTCACCAGATGACGATGGACGCAGGCGTGATGAAAATGGTCGAGGTCAAAGGCGGCCTGAACTTGCCCGCTGGCAAAGCGGTTGAGCTTAAACCCGGCGGCTTTCACATCATGTTGATGGACTTGAAAGCGCCCCTGGCCGCTGGCAGCAAACTGCCACTGACCTTGATCGTCAAGGACGACAAGGGCATTGAAAGCAAGGTGGACGTTGATGTGCCGGTAGCCACCAAGGCCCCGCACAGTGCGGCGCATGACATGACGATGGACCACAGCGCGCACGGCATGCCCATGGACCACGCGGCCCACGGGGCCAAAGCAGCTGCCTCACACGCACATTAAGCCATGAAGTTCCCAGAGCTGGCGCTGGCGCGAGCCATGACGCACCTCAACCTGGGGGCCGTACTGGCCCTGCTGATCTGGCTGGCGACACTGCCCTTGCCTGGCCACGCGCACGGCGTGAGCGTGGGTGATCTGGAGCTGGATCACCCCTACGCTGTGCCCAGCATAGTGGGTGAGCCGCACGGCAAAGCTTACTTGCGTGGCATCACCAATGCGGGCGCACACACCGAGCGACTGCTGGGGGCCAGTACCCCCGTGGCGGCCAAAGTGGAACTGCACAGCCTCAAAGCCGACGCGCATGGGTTGATTGACACCCGGATCGACGCGATCGACTTGCCGGCCAAAACCGTCACCCGACTGCGCCACACCGGCGACTACCAACTGACGCTGATGGGCCTGAATGCGCCGCTGAAAGACGGCGACCGGTTTGATCTGACGCTAAACTTTGAGCACGCCGGTAGCCACACCGTCAAGGTGTGGGTACAAACGCCGCGTGATGCGGCCAGTGCGCACAGTCATCACGCAGTCAAGGAGAAACCATGACCGCCTGTTTGACTGATTCCTTGACACGGTACCTGAACGCCCGCGAGTGTCTGGCCGCATCTGACATGGCACAGATGTGGCGCGTGCAGTCCGGCGCATTGCGCATCGACAGCGCCCCCAGTGGAGAGGCCGGCCGCTTCATGCGGCTGGCGTTGCCCGGTGACGTGATTGGCGTTGAACAGTGGGTGGGCTCGGACGACGCGTTAAACGTGCGCGCCCTGACCGAGGTTCGACTCACTCCGGTGCAGGCCGAAGGTGCCGAGATGATGGCGCTGCTGATGGAAACCGTGGTCATTGCGCACCAACGCTGCCGCGAGGTGGTGAGCCTGCGCACCGGTCCGGTGTCGCAGCGCGTCAAAACCTTGCTGCTGATGTTTGCCGAGCACGTCAGCCCACAGGCGCAGACCGCCACCCAGTGCGAGCTGCCCAACCTGGCGGACATGGCTGACATTCTGGATGCCGCGCTTGAGACCATTTCGCGCGTGATCAGCACGATGCGTCGGCTGGACTGGCTGCAAGAGCGCAAGCCGCAACAAGCGCGCTTTGACGCGCTGGCTCTGCGCGCGCAGGCGCTGCTGCCGGGCATGAGCGCCAGCGCAACCGCGTTACGCCTGTCTGCGCTACAGGGTTGATTTTGAGGCGTGTCGTTGGGGCGGGGAGGTTCCGCTACCATCCCGCCATGTTTTCAATCTGCCTGCCCCCGCGCCTGCCCAGTCTCACCCCAAACCGGAGCCTGCCATGACGCGCGCTCGCTGGTTAGCCGTGCCGATATTGGCTGTCCTGGTCGGCGCCCTGGCCTGGCTGGCCTGGCGCGCACCCCAAGTGGATGCGGTGGTGCTGCGGAGCGCGCCGCTGGTGCGCAGCATCCAGTTCTCAGCACGAGTGGCCACGCTGAGCCGCGTGGAAGTGGGCAGCACGCTGACCGCTCGAGTTGCAAAGGTGGCAGTGCGCGAGGGCGACACCGTGCGCGCGGGCGACGTGCTGGTGCAGCTTGAAACCGATGAGCTGCAGGCCGTGCTGGCGCAGCAGCAGGCCAGCTTGAAGCAGGCGCAAGCGCGGCTGCTGGGTATGCGCTCTACCGGGCGCAGCCAGGCGCAGGCGGCGCTGGCGCAAGCGCAGGCCACGCTGCAGGCGGCCAGCAACGATGTGGCACGCACCCGGCAATTGGTAGCGCAGAATTTTTTGAGCCCGGCGCGTCTGGATGATGCCGAGCGCGCGTTGGGGGTAGCACAGGCGGCGCACGACGCGGCCGCAGCCCAGGTACGCGCCAACGCCGACAACGGTACCGATCTGGCGCAAGCACAGGCGCAGCTGGAGCTCTCGCGTGCGGCGGTGCAGGCAGCACACGCGCGGCTGGCACAAACCGCGCTGCGCGCTCCGGCCGACGCCACCGTGCTGGCGCGCAACGTGGAGCCGGGGCAG
>PCUV01000084.1:0-2234 GCA_002786915.1 Comamonadaceae bacterium CG12_big_fil_rev_8_21_14_0_65_59_15
CCATGAACCAGGCCACCATCGTCCGCGAGTTCATTTCCGAAGCCTCGCGCCACGGCATCGGCTACAACCTGATGGAAGCCTTCGACCAACCGTGGAAGACCGTGGAAGGAAGCGTCGGCCCCTATTGGGGCGTGTTCGACCGCGACGGCAATCCCAAATTCTCGCTGGCCGGCGCCGTGGAACAGCCGGAGCAGTGGCGGCGCGGCGTCCTGGCCCTGATCCTGGGCGCCGTGATCACCGGCCTGTGGCTGACCGCGCGGCGGCCGACCTTCGGCCACGCCATGGCCATGGCGATTGCCGCCAACGCCCTGGCGGCGGCGGTGGCGGTGGCGCTGCTCTATCCCTTCGAGAACTACCTCAACCCCGGATCGGCCGTCGCCTGGGGCCTGGGCATGGTGCTGATGCTGCCGCTGACCCTGGTCACGCTGGGTAAGCTCGACGAAGTCGCCGAGGTCACCCTGGGTCCCCGGCCCAAACGCCTGTGGCGGGCCGAGGACGCACCCAAGGACGCACCCCTGCCCAAGGTCTCGATCCAGATCCCAGCCTACCGCGAGAACCCGGCCATGCTGATCGAGACGCTGAACTCGGTGGCCGCGCTCGATTATCCGGCTTTCGAGGTCGTGGTGATCATCAACAACACGCCCGACGAGCGCCTATGGCGCCCGGTGGAGGCCCATTGCGCCAAGCTGGGTCCGCGCTTCAAGTTCCTGAACTTCCCCAAGATCAAGGGCTTCAAGGCCGGCGCCCTGACGGCCGCCATGGCCCATGTCGCCGGGGAGGCGGAGATCCTCGCCGTGCTGGACGCCGACTACGTGGTCGACCCCGTCTGGTTGACGGACCTGGTGCCCGCCTTCTCCGACCCCAAGGTCGCCATGGTGCAGGCGCCGCAGGACCACCGCGACGGCGAACGTTCGCTGCTGGGGCGTTGCATGAACGCCGAATACACGGGTTTCTTCGACATCGGCATGGTTCAGCGCAACGAGACCGACGCCATCGTCGCCCACGGCACCATGCTTCTGGTGCGGCGCGCCGCCTTCGAGGCCGTCGGCGGCTGGTCTCCCGACACCATCACCGAGGACACGGAACTGGGCCTGCGCCTGTTCGAGGCCGGTTACCACGCCCATTACACCAGACGACGATACGGCTGGGGCCTGCTGCCCGACACCTACCGCGCCTTCAAGACCCAGCGCCACCGCTGGGCCTACGGCGCGGTGCAGATTTTCCGCAAGCACTGGCGCCACATGCTGCCGGGAAGCAAGACCCTGACCCGCCCGCAGAAGGTCCACTACGTCACCGGCTGGCTGCACTGGCTATCGGACGCCGTGGGAGCGCTGGCCGCCGTGGTCAACCTGGCCTGGGTGCCGTTCGTGCTGTTCATCGGCGCCATGCTGCCGCCCATCCCCTTCACGCTGCCCATCCTGGCCGCCTTCGGCGCGGGACTTCTGCATTGCGTACTGCTGTACATGGCGCGGGTGAAGATCGGCCCGGCGCGCATCGCCGGGGCCGCCCTGGCGGCGGCCAGCCTGCAGTGGACCGTGGCGCGCGCCATCTATGACGGCATCAAGTATCCGGACCTGCCGTTCCGCCGCACGCAGAAAGGCAAGACGCCGGCGGCCGGCGACGCGGCGCAGTCGCCGGTGCTGGCGGAAACACGCATCGGCCTTGCCCTGATGGCAGGCTCCGCCACCCTGTTCGCCACCAACACCTCGGGAATCGTTGAACTGAACCTGTTCGCGGGCACGCTTCTGGTGCAGAGCCTGCCGTTCCTGGCGGCGACCGCCATGTTCGGGCTGGAACGCCGGGACGCCTTGCGCGTCGCCCGCGGCAAGTCCGCCATCGCCGCGAGCACGCCCGCCGTGGGCATCGGCGAAGCGGCCGACCGGGCCGCCGCCTGAATCTTTCACGATCGTCCGAAAGACCGGATTTCCCGGCCCTTCCGCCGCTCCCGCAATCCCCGGACCGGCCGCTCGCCGGGGCCCCGGTTGATCCCCTCCGCCCCTGCTGGTACCCTTGGGGTGATGCCCGTGGGCGGCACATCGGCAGAGTTCCCGTAAAAACGGAGCCGGTTGGGCATGAAATGCGCCGTCCAGGCGGTGGACGCGTCGGGATCTCACCGGTCCCGCTGCCCCGATGGCGGGGTGGGTAACGACAACAGGAAAACGCGTCTTTTGGTCTTCCCTGCTGCAATCCCGCGGCACGGGCAGTGGGCCTGTTGAACCGCCAAAGAAACCAGA
>PCUV01000084.1:2779-3122 GCA_002786915.1 Comamonadaceae bacterium CG12_big_fil_rev_8_21_14_0_65_59_15
TGGTCTACGCCGTGCGCGCCGAGCGCGAAGGCGAGACCTGGTTCAAGAAATTCACCGCGTCCCTGTTTTACCGCCTCATCCGCTGGATCACCGACGTGGACATCCCCGTGGACACCGGCGACTTCCGCCTGATGGATCGCAAAGTGGTGGACGTGCTCAAGCAGATGAAGGAACGGCACCGCTTCCCGCGCGGCATGTCCGCCTGGGTGGGCTTCAAGCAGGTCGGCGTGGAATATAAACGCTCCGCCCGCGTCGCAGGCGTGACGAAGTATCCCTTCCGCAAAATGCTCAAACTGGCCGTCAATGCCATCACGGGCTTTTCCTATTTCCCCTTGCAGGTGGC
>PCUV01000084.1:3221-3625 GCA_002786915.1 Comamonadaceae bacterium CG12_big_fil_rev_8_21_14_0_65_59_15
CACCACGTTGATTTCCGTGCTGTTCCTCGGCGGTGTGCAATTGATCTCGCTGGGCATCCTGGGGGAATATATCGGCCGGTTGTACGATGAAGCTAAGGGCCGGCCATTGTACATTGTCCGCGAAGCGCCTGAAGACTGAATCATCTAAATAAACAAAACTTGCATTTGGACTGCAAAGTCTTCGCGAAGACTTTGGACTTCGAATGCGAAAGTTCTAAAAAAGCAGGCGATCATTGCCTGCTTTTTTTATCGCGCGCACGACTCGCCCCTCCCGCGTAGGACGATTGCCCAGTCCCGACGGTCTGGGTCAGGAAAATCGTCGCTACATGGCTCGCCTCCCTCCCGCGTAGTAACGACTTCAGTCGTCCGCTTGAAAATGCGGCTGCATCTGTGACATCCCGAAG
>PCUV01000084.1:3684-4380 GCA_002786915.1 Comamonadaceae bacterium CG12_big_fil_rev_8_21_14_0_65_59_15
CTGGAGGCGCGCTATGAAAAGATGCGACTTTGCATTTTATCCCGCCTCGACGCGACGGAGAATTCTCTCCAATCTTAAAATTTAAGATTTCAAAAGCATTGAAAATGTTTTTCAACGATTTATTGAATTGTAAAAATTTAAGGCAATTGATAGGTCGTAACCATTGATTTTATTTTGAAGTGTGGAATAATATCAACAAGAAAATATTTTTAATTTTTTTTGATTGCGAGGTGACATGCGCGTTTGCGTTTTGGCTGATGAGGTATTTGGAAATTACACACCAGAAGGGTATCTTAAAGATCACGAATGGAAAATGTACAACGTTAAACTTCCCGCGTTTGATTTCATTCGCGATATCGCCTTGCGCGAAGATTACGACGTGTATCTGAATCTTTGCGATGGTTCGGCGGATGAAGATCGCCCGGGTATTGACGTGGTGCAGGCGCTCGAAACCTTGAACCTGCCCTTCACCGGCGCGGACAGCGTTTTCTACGCGCCGACGCGCGAACAAACCCAGGTGATGTCCCAGCGCAAGAACATTGGTTTTCCGCGCGGGCTGGAAGCAGGCCTGGGCGAAAACGTCGAAGAGCTGGTCGCGCAAGCGGGACTTTGTTTTCCGATGATCGTCAAGCATCATGAAAGTTACGCCAGCGTCGGCATGACCAAGGAATCGCGCGTCGAAAACGCGCAGCAATT
>PCUV01000084.1:4514-5159 GCA_002786915.1 Comamonadaceae bacterium CG12_big_fil_rev_8_21_14_0_65_59_15
TGGAGATCATCTTCCCCGAAGGTGAATCGTTCAAGCATTGGGCGATGAAGTTCGACCCGGATGTGGATATGGATTTGGCGCAAGTCTCCGATCCGGCGCTGGTGAAACGCTTGAAGACAATGGTGAAGAAGATTTACCTGGGGCTGGGCGGCGCGGGCTATGGCCGCGCCGACATCCGTATGAACCAGGAGGGCGACCTGTTCCTGCTGGAGATCAACCCCAATGCCAGCGTGCTCAACATGCCCGAGGAAAAAGCCTCCGCCGATTACATGATGGAGGACGATCCGGGCGGCGTGGACGGTTTCCTGAATCGCATTTTCCGTTCGGCGATCCTGCGCCGCGAAAAGCGACTGGTCCCGCCGCAACTCACCCGCCGCCGCAAACTCGAACCGGTGGTTGTGCGGAAATAACCCGCCAAATAAAAAAACTGGCGCAGACATCAAGAGCCTGCGCCAGTTTTTTTGTACACTGTTTCTACCGGAGTTTACTGGGTGAGCCGGTCTTTTCCGTCTTTGTAGGCCTGGGCAAATGCGGTGTACATGACGAGGGTGATGTAAAAAGTGATGGCGGGCATGATGAAGGGCAGGACGCAGATCAGCACGATGGTAATCATTCCAATTTGTACGATGAAGGTTAGCACAAAAC
>PCUV01000084.1:5230-5545 GCA_002786915.1 Comamonadaceae bacterium CG12_big_fil_rev_8_21_14_0_65_59_15
CGGATGCGGAAGCCGGCCGCGAAGTCGTTGTGCGCGATGGTATGCAATTCAGCCGTGGGGACGATAATGCCCAGCGCCAGCGAAAGGGGGAATATGAATATCATCGCGATCCCGAAGAAAAGAAAGGGCAGGAGAACGAGCGAATTGTCTGAGCCGGGATTTGAATTGAGCCAGAGGGGCAGGAACATCATCCCAAAGAAGAGAGGAAGGAGGATGATAATCAACGGAAGGGCGTAGACAATGCGTATGCCGAAGAGATACAGACCATCCTTGAGCATGGCCTCCCAATCGTCCCAGGCGGGCATGTGCGGCGTC
>PCUV01000084.1:5570-5849 GCA_002786915.1 Comamonadaceae bacterium CG12_big_fil_rev_8_21_14_0_65_59_15
TGCGGGCGATATATCCCATGACGAAGATCAGCGGCAGGATGGGGATGATGAAACTGGCGAAATAAACCAATGCGCCGATCAGGAAATTCTTTCGGGACTCAGTTTCCTTGAAGGGAAATGCCAGGATGTGTTCGATGTTGAAATTTGAAAGCACGGAAGTCTCCTGTGTTACAGCGCCACGCCCAGCACGGCAACATAGTGCGCGGCCGCGGCCAGCATGACGAAGATGTGCCAGACTTCATGGAAGCCAAACACACCCGGTTTGAAATTGAATATTTT
>PCUV01000084.1:5878-6020 GCA_002786915.1 Comamonadaceae bacterium CG12_big_fil_rev_8_21_14_0_65_59_15
AGATCACGCCGCCGATCAGGAGCCAGGTAAACACCCAGGCAGGCAGCGTGGCCAGCATTTGGCCGGACGCCCCCACGCACAGCCAGCCCATCACCACGTAAATGCCGGCGTTCAACCAGCGCGGCGACTTGATGTAGAAAAC
>PCUV01000042.1 GCA_002786915.1 Comamonadaceae bacterium CG12_big_fil_rev_8_21_14_0_65_59_15
CCACCAGCGCTTCAAACCCCTGGTACTCAACATGAATGTGCGGTGGCGGGTGGTCATCGTGCCACATCCGCACAATGATGCCAAAGAAAACTGAAAGAATGGGCATGACGGGCTAGCTTTGACATTGAAAGTTGCACTATAGCCGTGCCGCAACCCTTCAGCCGCAAGGTCACTATGGCAGGAATAAAGACGCCGTTTTGGAAGTGTTTTCCCTTGACGGCGTGGGCCATGGTGCGGCTTTCTTGAATTTAAGGGTAACGTCCCCTTTTCCTAAGCGGACTTTAACGTGAAGCTAAGGGGCTGCGCGCTTTTGCGCAGTCCCGCTTGAGCGTAGGGTTAGATGCGCCTTCGGTTGATGCGATGGAATTGAATGCGGAATTAAAATCACCACCGTTTTTTACTTCCGCGATCAGGTGCTCAAGTCCGGCACGCCCTGCGCGTAGATACCATTCACCAACCTCTCGCCTTGCAGTCCCATAACTCAAAAGCCAGTCGCCTTTGCCGAGCATTTCTCCGATGTTTTCAAGCTTCGGTGCGTTGCAACCATTGTCTGTTGTCTTTGACCACGCATCCTCAGTGTATCGAGAGTCTTCGCTAACAAGAACCGCAAGCCCTTCATCAAACCAGTCTGGAATTTCGCGCCAAGACCTGAATGTACCAACCCGGTTGTGAAGTTCAATATGGGTAAGTTCGTGAGCGGCTGTTGTTACATCCAATCCACGGGGAGAGAGCAACAGCATCGAATCTCCATAAGCCTTACCCTTTGCGGTTACTCCGCCATGTGAAACAAAGCACTCCTCGGTGGAGCAAGCGAACACCTTGGATGATGCCTCAATGCTTCCGAAAAATGCCGACACACGCTCCTTGGATAAGCTCAATGTTTTGAGGAATTCCCGCTGCTGACCGGGCGACATTTGATCGTCCGCATACACACCCTCGCTGATTTCTGAGAACCCGAACCAACTTGACACCAATAGCTTTGTGCTCCGAACAGTACTGCATCCAGACATACACAAAACAAGCGCAATGGTGAGCAAGTATTTAAGCATCTAACGTTCAAATTGAGGGGCTGGCCGCCACGAAACTTGGCCGGAGCCCTGAAAGTTCAAATTACCACAGGCCGCAAAACGAATGTATATCGGCCAGTCCCGCTCGAATGCCGGGTTAGGCATTTTGATTCACCTTCGAGTATTGCCACAGAGCACGGTCGATTGTGCGCATTGAAACACTATTGCGTTTCGCCAACGCACGACAGTGCTCGGTGTAAGACCACCAGAATGGAAAGTCGTAAGCGGCTGGCTGTTCGGCCTTCAGTGACCACAAAGCCCGGAAGTCCAAGATGGGGTACTGACTGCTACTGCAAAAATGGAGGATTACTGATGCAGTTGGCCAGCCAACGCCAAAGAGTAGCGTGAGAACTTGGATGCGCAACTGCTCGTGCTGGGCGGTGAATGATACTTGCGTAATTTCTTTGATAAAGTCCGAGGAGTTCTTGGCGCACCGTGATTTTGTGCGTGGTGATTTCCACTCGCACATCTTCAAGAATTCTGGTCGGGTCATGTAGCCACGTTTCTGTGCAGAAGGCCCAATTTCATTTTGGAATACGAGATAGTCCTGGCTGGTGTTTCTTTCAGCCCAGTGCTTTATGTCATTTTCAGGAAAGCGCAGTGAGAACATGGCAATGCCTAACGTAATGTAGCCGAGCGCCTATCCTGGCCGGCCCAAGCTAGACAACAAAATAAACTCGGCAAGCGGGTTCCTACGGGTTTGCCCCAGTCATTCAAAAGCCGCTTGCAGCCTTGATCTGAAAGCCGTAAACTGTATAAAACAACAGTGATGGTGCCGCTCATGAAACCCGTCTCCTATATTCCCCAATCGCTCCGCTTGCTGGATCAACTGCGGGAGGTCTTGCGGTACAAGCACTATAGCTTGCGAACCGAAGAGGCTTACGTTTATTGGGTGAAATTTTTTGTCCGGTGGCATACACGCAATGCGCAAGCGCGTCATCCGCGTGACATGGGCGCGGCTGAAGTGCAGCAGTTTTTATCGATGCTGACAACGCAGCGCAATGTGTCGGTGTCCACCCACAATCAGGCCTTAAGTGCCTTGCTGTTTTTGTATCGGGAGGTGTTGGGCGTGCAGTTGCCGTGGCTGGACGACGTGCAGCGCCCAACGCGCCCCCGGCGCATTCCGTCGGTATTGACCAGTACTGAAGTGGCGGCGTTGTTCAGCGCAATGACAGGGGTAGAGCTGTTGTTGGCCAAGCTACTTTATGGCACCGGTATGCGCTTGAACGAAGGGCTGCGTTTGCGCGTCAAGGATGTGGACTTTGACCGGCGGGTGTTGGTGGTGCGTGAAGGCAAGGGTGGCAAAGACCGCGTGGTGATGTTGCCGCACACACTTCACGCTGCCTTGACCTCCCAGATGGCGTAAGCCCGTGCGTTGTGGGAGCATGATCGACAACAGCATCAGCCGGGCGTGGAAGTTCCCGATGCCTTGGCTACCAAATACCCTGATCTAGGGCAGCGCTGGGGCTGGTTCTGGCTGTTTCCCGCACCCAAGCTGTCTTGACCCACGTTCGCGCATTGAACGCAGACACCACTTGTATGAGGAGCGGCTGCAACGCGCCATCAAGCTGGCCTGTGCTGCCGCGCAGATTCACAGGCCGGTGTCAGTTCACACCTTGCGCCATTCGTTCGCTACCCATCTGCTGCAAGCTGGCACCGATATTCGGACGGTTCAGGAGCTGTTGGGTCACTCAGATGTCAGCACCACCATGATTTACACCCATGTGCTCAAGGTGGCGGCAGGCGGCACGGCCAGCCCGCTGGATGCGCTTTTCCCATAAGCGCTACAGATCAACATGGCTTGCAATCAATCAGCCTCAGCCTTTCCCCTCAATCACTCCCCCCCCCAGACAGACTTCACCGTCGTACAGCACAGCCGATTGTCCGGGGGTGACGGCCCATTGCGGCTGGGGAAAGTCCAGCGTGAAGCGGCTGGCATCCACACCGGACAACACGCACGCCGCATCCATCTGGCGGTAGCGCGTTTTGGCGGCGAAGGCACCACCCTGCGGCGCGACGCCTGCTACCCAGCTCGCCTGCCCGGCCTTGAGTTGCAGCGATTGCAGCCACGGGTGCTCGTGCCCCTGCACCACCCACAGCGTGTTTTGGCCCAAGTCCTTGCGCGCTACAAACCATGGCGCGTGGTCACCGCCACCGCGTTGCACGCCTTTGGCTTTGAGGCCACCAATGCCCAGGCCCTGTCGTTGCCCCAGGGTGTAAAAGCTCAAGCCTACGTGCTCGGCAATGGTCTGGCCTTTGTCATTCTTGATCGGGCCGGGTGTTTTGGCCAGGTAGCGGTTCAGAAAGTCCCTGAAAGGCCGCTCGCCAATGAAGCAGATGCCGGTTGAGTCTTTCTTTTTGGCGTTGGGCAGGCCAATTTCCAGCGCCAGCCGTCGCACCTCGGTTTTCAGCAATTCGCCCACCGGGAACAGCGTTTTGGACAGTTGTGCCTGGTTCAGGCGGTGCAAAAAATAGCTTTGGTCTTTGGCCGGGTCCAGCCCCTTGAGCAGTTCAAAGCGACCATCACCCAACCGCGCCCGGTGCACGTCCAGCGCGTCGCCCGCCGGACCGA
This sequence comes from Comamonadaceae bacterium CG12_big_fil_rev_8_21_14_0_65_59_15, assembly GCA_002786915.1. Taxonomy (GTDB): domain Bacteria; phylum Pseudomonadota; class Gammaproteobacteria; order Burkholderiales; family Burkholderiaceae_C; genus Rhodoferax. Next base: position 3,640 of record PCUV01000042.1, read on the forward strand.
TGCAGCGCACCCGCGCGTAATGGCCGGTAGCGATTTTGTCCGCGCCCAGGCGCATGGCGTGGTCCAGAAAGGCCTTGAATTTGATTTCGGCGTTGCACAGAATGTCGGGGTTGGGCGTGCGCCCGGCGCTGTATTCACGCAGAAAGTCGGCAAACACGCGGTCTTTGTAATCGGCAGCAAAGTTGACGTGCTCAATCTCGATGCCGATCACGTCGGCCACCGCGGCGGCGTCCAAAAAGTCTTGCCGTGACGAACAGAATTCGCTGTCGTCGTCATCTTCCCAGTTTTTCATGAAGATGCCCACCACTTCGTGCCCCTGCTGCTTGAGCAGCCAGGCGGTCAGGGCCGAATCGACACCGCCGCTCAGGCCCACCACAATGCGCTGCTTGCTGGGTTTAATTTGAAAGAACGTCGCCGACATTTGAAATTTGCCCGTCATTGCGTTTAACCTTTAGCCGCGAGCGAAGCGTGGCGGGCAGTGAAGCAATCCATGCCTTCAGAATACATGGATTGCCGCGGCCTGCGGCCTCGCAATGACGACACGCTTTCATCATCCGGGGCGTTGAATGGGGTCCACGCCAGCTAGTCATATTTTAGACCTCCAGCCCTTGTTGAGCAAGCGCAAGCAGCTACTGTTTTTGAAGTGCAAAAACGCTGGCGTCGGTATAGATCAGCTCCAGCGCAAAGCGCTGGCCGCGCAAGTGGTCTTCCATGCAGCGCACGATCAGCGGGCTGCGGTGCCGATCAGCACTGGCGCGGATTTCATCGGGGCTCAACCACAGGGTGCGCACAATGCCGGTGTCAAGCTGGCGCCCGGCCTGCAACGCGCCCAGCTCGCCGCCAAAGGCAAAGCGCAGGTAGGTGATGTCTTCGGCCGCATGGCCAGGCCGCGCGGGTCGCACCAAGCGCGACATGTAGGCGCCCAGCAGGTATGTGGGCGTGAAAAGGTGCATGGTTTCTTCCAGCGCCTCGCGCGCGCAACCGTGCACCAGGCTCTCGCCTTCGTCCAGATGGCCGGCCGGGTTGTTCAGGCGCAAGCCCTCGGGCGTGTGCTCTTCCACCAGCAAAAACTTGCCGTCTTTTTCAATAATCGCCGCTACCGTGGCGCTGGGTTTCCATCGTTCGCTCATGGCTAGATTATCCGGGATGGATGTTTGATCTCGATCAATAGTACCGCAGTCTTATAGAAGAGTGCCCGACAAACTGATGTAAGCTCGCCCGGCTGTGCAGACGGCAGGTCTGAACACAGCAGCCTTACCATCCAAATGAGGAGTCGCGATATGCCAAGTGGTACCCCCACCAGTTCTCCCGAATCCAGCAAGACCGCGCAACGCATAGGCGTACCGCGCGAGGTTTTCCCAGGCGAAAAACGTGTCGCCACCGTCCCCGAAGCGGTAGAAAAACTGATCAAGCTGGGCTTTTCCGTTACCGTTGAAAGCGGCGCAGGCGTTGGTGCCGATGTCAGCGACGAGGCCTTCAAGGCTGTCGGCGCCACCATTGCCGCCGATGCCACCGCGCTGTGGAACACGGCCGACATCGTGTTCAAGGTGCGCCCGCCCACGCTGGCCGAAGTGGCGCAAATGCACACCGGCCAAACCCTGATTGACTTTATCTGGCCGGCGCAAAACCCTGACTTGATGCAGGCGCTGGCGGCCAAGGGCGTCACCGTGCTGTCCATCGACTGCCTGCCGCGCACCCTCAGCCGGGCACAAAAGATGGACGCGCTCACCTCCATGGCCGGGGTCAGTGGCTACCGCGCGGTGATTGAAGCGGCCAACGCCTTTGGGCGTTTTTTTAATGGTCAGATCACGGCCGCAGGCAAGGTGCCACCGGCCAAGGTGTTCATCGCTGGCGCTGGTGTGGCCGGTCTGGCTGCCATTGGTACCGCGGCCAGTCTGGGCGCCATCGTGCGCGCCAACGATACGCGTGCCGAAGTAGCCGACCAGGTGGTGTCACTGGGTGGCGAATTCGTCAAAGTCGATTACGAAGAAGAAGGCTCGGGCGGCGGCGGTTACGCCAAGGTCATGAGCGAGGGCTTCCAGAAAGCCCAGCGCGCGATGTATGCCAAACAGGCCAAAGAGGTGGACATCATCATCACCACTGCGCTGATTCCGGGCAAACCGGCGCCCAAGCTGATCACCGCCGAGATGGTGCAAAGCATGAAGCCTGGCAGTGTGATTGTGGACATGGCCGGTGAACAGGGCGGCAACTGCGAGCTGACCGAGCCGGGCAAGGCCGTTGTCAAGCACGGTGTCACGATTGTTGGCTACACCGACCTGGCCTCGCGCCTGGCCAAGCAGTCCAGCACGCTGTATGGCACCAACCTGTTTCGCGTGACCGAAGAGTTGTGCAAAACCAAGGACGGCGTCATCAACGTCAACATGGAAGACGACGCCATCCGTGGCCTGACCGTCATCAAGGACGGCACCATCACCTGGCCGGCACCCCCGCTCAAGCCTGCGGCTACACCCGCAGCAGCGGCCAAACCTGCCGCAGCGGTCAAAAAGGCGCCTGCGCATGGCGAAGCCAGCGCCCCTATGGCACCCGGCAAGCTGGCCATGATGTTTGCCGGTGCAGCGGTGCTGTTCTGGTTGATTGGCCGCAGTGCACCCACCGCCTTCATGTCTCACTTTACGGTGTTTGTGCTGGCCTGCTTTGTCGGCTACATGGTGGTGTGGAACGTGAAGCCCGCGCTGCATACGCCGCTGATGAGCGTGACCAACGCCATCAGCAGCATCATTGCCATTGGTGCGCTGGTACAAATATCGCCTGTGATGGGCGCGGCCGAACGGCCCAACGGGCTGATCACCTGGATTGCGGCGGTGGCGATTGCGCTCACGGCCATCAATATGTTCGGCGGCTTCGCCGTGACCCAGCGCATGCTGGCCATGTTCCGTAAATAAGAAGGAGCCACGCATGAATTCGAGTCTGGCAACGGTTGCCTACATTGGCGCAACCATTCTTTTCATCTTGAGCCTGGGCGGTTTGTCGAACCAGGAAACGTCGCGCCGCGGCAACCTGTTTGGCATGATCGGTATGACCATCGCCGTGCTGGCAACGGTCTTTGGCCCGCAGGTCAACAGCGGCGGCTACGCCTGGATCGTTGGCGCCATGCTGGTCGGCGGCAGCATTGGCCTGTACCTGGCGCGCAGCGTGCAGATGACGCAAATGCCCGAGCTGGTGGCCTTCATGCACAGCATGGTCGGTTTGGCTGCGGTGCTGGTGGGCTTTGCCACCTTTGTCGATCCAACCGCAACGCACGGGTTTGAAGGTGCGGCCAAGACCATTCACGAGCTTGAAATTTACATCGGTATCTTCATCGGTGCAGTCACGCTGTCGGGCTCGGTGATTGCCTTTGGCAAATTGTCAGGTCGCATTGGCGGCAACCCGGTGTTGCTGCCCGGTCGGCACTGGATGAACCTGCTGGCTTTGCTGGTGGTGATCTACTTTGGTGGCGTCTTCATGGGTGCCGAGACGCCAGAGGCTGGCATGGTCCCGATCGCGGTCATGACGGTGCTGGCACTGCTCTTTGGCGTGCACATGGTGATGGCCATTGGCGGCGCCGACATGCCGGTGGTGGTGTCGATGCTCAACAGCTATTCGGGTTGGGCAGCCGCCGCCACCGGGTTCATGCTGAACAACGACTTGCTGATTGTGGTGGGTGCGTTGGTGGGCTCCAGCGGTGCCATTCTGTCGTACATCATGTGCAACGCCATGAACCGCAGCTTTATCAGCGTGATTGCCGGTGGTTTTGGTACCACCAGCGCCGCACCCAAGCCCGCCGGTGGTGCCGCGCAACCTGCTGGCGAAGTGGTACCGGTGAACGCCGCAGAAACCGCAGAGTTGCTCAAAGAAGCCAAGAGCGTCATCATCGTCCCAGGCTATGGCATGGCAGTGGCGCAAGCCCAGCACACGGTGTATGAGATCACCAAATTCCTGCGTGAAAAGGGTGTCAACGTGCGCTTTGGCATTCACCCGGTCGCAGGACGTATGCCAGGCCACATGAACGTGTTGCTGGCCGAAGCCAAGGTGCCCTACGACGTGGTGTTTGAAATGGACGAACTCAATGACGACTTCCCCGCTACCGACGTGGCGATGGTGATTGGTGCCAACGACATCGTCAACCCGGCGGCGCAAGACGACCCCACCAGCCCGATTGCCGGTATGCCGGTGCTCGAAGTCTGGAAGGCCAAGACCAGCATCGTGATGAAGCGTTCCATGGCCAGCGGCTACGCCGGCGTGGACAACCCGTTGTTCTACAAGGACAACAACCGCATGTTGTTTGGCGACGCCAAGAAGATGCTCGACGAAGTGCTGGTGGTGTTGCGCACCTGAGCGCGCCGCTTGGCGGCGCACACTCTGCGCTGACTATCCCTTCAAGCCCCCAAGACCCGCTGCGGTTTTGGGGGCTTTTCTCTAGTTTTTCCTAGGGAAAACCTGCCTTACAGAAGCTGACAAAGTGCGAGAATGCTGCGATTTGATTCATAACTTGGAGTGATGAACATGGCTGAGCGTATCTGGTTGAAAAGCTACCCCGAAGGCGTTCCCGCAGACATCGATGTCGATCGCTACGGCTCGATCGTTGACATGATGGAAGAAAGTTTCAAGAAATTTGCCAAGCGCAGCGCCTACAGCTTCATGGGCAAAGAGCTTAGCTACGCGCAGGTCGATGACATCAGCCAGACGCTGGGGGTCTATCTGCAAGGCCTGGGTTTGGTGCGCGGTGACCGGGTGGCCGTGATGATGCCCAATGTGATGCAGTATCCGTTGGCCGTGGCGGCCATCATGCGCGCTGGGTTCACGCTGGTCAACGTGAACCCGCTGTACACCGCGCGTGAGCTGGAACACCAGCTCAAGGACTCGGGTGCCAAGGCGATTTTCATTCTGGAAAACTTTGCCGCTACGCTTGAAAAGTGCATCGCTGCCACCCCCGTCAAGCACGTCATTTTGTGCGCCTTGGGTGACCAGCTGGGGTTGCTCAAGGGCTCACTGGTCAATTACGTAATACGTAACGTCAAGAAGATGGTGCCCGCCTACAACCTGCCCGACGCGGTGCGCTTTAACGCCGCTTTGGCCAAGGCAGGCAGCGGCAGCCTGAAGAAAGTCACCATCAAGCCAGACGACGTGGCGGTGCTGCAATACACGGGCGGCACCACCGGCGTATCCAAAGGCGCGGTGCTGCTGCAACGCAATTTGGTCGCCAACCTTTTGCAGTCGGATGCGTGGTTTCAGCCCGCGCTCAAAAAGATCCCGGCCGACGAACAGGTCAACAGCGTGTGCGCGTTGCCGCTCTATCACATCTTTGCTTTTACCGTGAACATGATGCAGTCGATGCGCATGGGCGGCAAGCTGATTTTGATCCCCAACCCGCGCGACTTTCCGGCACTGCTGGGCGAACTGGCCAAGCACAAGATTCATGTCTTCCCGGCGGTCAACACGCTGTTCAACGGGTTGGCCAATCACGCCGACTTCAGCAAGGTCAACTGGAAGAGCCTGGTGGTATCCGCCGGGGGCGGCACGGCGGTGCAAAGCGCGGTGGCCAAACTGTGGTTTGAAAAAACCGGCTGCGCCATTTGCGAAGGCTATGGCCTGAGCGAAACCTCTCCCATTGCCACCTCGAACCCGATCACGGTGACCGAATATTCAGGCACCATCGGCGTGCCGGTGCCCAATACCTGGCTCAAGCTGCTGGACGACGACGGCAATGAGGTGGCACCGGGTGAGTCGGGCGAAATCGCCATCAAAGGGCCGCAGGTGATGGCCGGTTACTGGCAACGTCCGGACGAGACCGCCAAGGTCATGACGCCCGACGGCTATTTCAAATCCGGCGACGTGGGCGTGATGGACGAGCGCGGTTTTTTCAAGATTGTCGATCGCAAGAAAGACATGATTCTGGTGAGTGGCTTCAACGTGTTCCCGACCGAGCTCGAAGACGTGGTATCGCAAATGGAGGGCATCATGGAATGCGCCTGCGTGGGTGTGCCGGATGAAAAATCTGGCGAGGCGGTCAAGCTGGTGATTGTGCGCAAAGACCCGGACCTGACCGAAGAACAGGTGCGCGCCTATTGCAAAGAGAACCTGACCGGCTACAAGCAGCCCAAGGTGATCGAGTTCCGCACCGAACTGCCCAAGACCCCGGTTGGCAAAATCCTGCGGCGCGAATTGCGCGCCAAATAAGTCGCGCCGTTCAGCCTTGCTGCACGTCTGCCTGGGCAGACGCTGCCAGCAAGGCAATGGTATCGATCAACAGCCTTGTGACCTTCTGGGCGTTGCTGTTGAAAACCTGCAAGATGGCGTCCCACGTCACTGGCGCTTCGTCGGTCTTCCAGCAGTCGTAGTCGGTGCTCATCGCCACTGCGGCGTAGGGCAGGCCAGCCTCGTTGGCCAGCGCTGCCTCGGTGGCAACCGACATGTTGATGATGTCCGCGCCCCAGGCGCGAAACATATTCGATTCAGCGCGCGTTGAAAAGCGCGGCCCTTCAATGGTGACCACGGTGCCGCGCGGATGAAAGTCAAAGCCAAGCCGCGTGCAGGTGGCGATCAGAGCGGCGCGCAATGCGGCGTCAAACGGCTCCGCCATCGGCGTGTGCATCGGGTGATGCGCTGCAAACGACTCGTGAAACGTCATGGCACGTTGTTTGGTAGCGTCAATAAACTGGTCGATGATCACCAGATGGCCCCGACCGATGTCTTCACGCAACGACCCCACCGCAGTGGTCGCCAGCACGTGCGTGCAGCCCACATCCTTGAGCGCCTGAATGTTGGCGCGGTAGTTCACATGGCTGGGCGTCAGGGTGTGCTGACGCCCGTGGCGCGCCAGCAGCACCACATCGACACCGGCGATCTGGCCCAGCTTCAGCGGTGCCGACGGCGCGCCCCATGGCGTATCCACACTGAGGTCGCGCTGCTGCTCCAGAATGTCCGGGTTATCGAGCCCGCTACCGCCGATGATGCCGATCTTGATCATGAGAAAGTACTTTCTGAAAAGTTTCAACCATCAGCCGGGTAGCAGAGGCAACGTCAGCACCGTAAGCCACCACGCCCTCATCGTGCCCGGCCATCACAAACAGCACCGGCAGCGCCGTTTGCCCCAGCACCAAACGGGTCACCGCTTGCGCCATGGCCGGCGTGCCGTAGGGCACATCGACCGCTGTGCGCGGCGCGTTGCCCTGCAACAAGGCGTCAAACAGCACGCGGCTGTGCCCATGCACCACGCAGCGCACCTGCGGGTTGGTCTGGTAAATGGCACCGTGTGTCATCGACTCTGAAGAAGCATCCAGCGCGCCCCGGCACTGGACGGTGTTGTGGGCGACCGAGAACGACTCCACCAGGCAGTACTGTTGCGCGTTGAGCTCCCGCACCGCGCCGGTCGCACTGCCGGTAATTAAAAACTGATCGCCCTGCGTGCGCAGACTCAGGTTGCCAAAACCAACACCCTGACCGGTGACGCCAATCAACCCCAGGTCAAACAACGTGGTCCGTGCGGCGTTGAGTTGAACCCACTCGCTTGGCTGAGCGAAGGTGCCCGCAACGCGCTGGCTGCGGTACTTGATGACGCCGTCGGCCGCCTCCAGGGTCACGTCAAAAGCTCCTGGCTGAACAACGACGCAATTCCGGTCTCAGTGGCGTCACAGATGCCACGCTCGCAGATCAGTTGCGTGACCAGGCGAGCCGGTGTCACGTCAAAGCCCCAGTTGCGCGCGGGGGTGCTGTCCGGGCAAATCTGCACCGATTCCACCACCCCTTGCGCATTCTTGCCGCTGACCCAACGCACCTCGTCAGCCGCGCGCTCTTCAATCGGAATGCCGGCGACCCCGTCACCCAGCGTGAAGTCAAAAGTCGAAGACGGCAGTGCCACGTAAAACGGCACACCGTTGTCGCGCGCGGCCAGTGCCTTCAGGTAAGTGCCAATCTTGTTGGCCACGTCGCCGCAGCGCGTAACGCGGTCGGCACCGGTGATGACCAGGTCCACCAGCCCGTGCTGCATCAGATGGCCACCGGCGTTGTCTGCTATCAGCGTGTGCGGCACGCCGTGCTGGCCCAGCTCCCACGCGGTCAGGCTGGCGCCCTGGTTGCGCGGGCGGGTTTCATCCACCCACACGTGCACGTCGATACCGGCATCGTGCGCGGCGTAGATCGGTGCCGTGGCCGAACCGTAATCGACAAACGCCAGCCAACCCGCATTGCAATGCGTCAGGATGTTGACGCGCCCGCCGTGCTTGCGCTGTGCCATGTCAGCAATGAGCGCCTGGCCGTGCTCGCCGATACGTCGGCAATGCGCGGCGTCTTCGTCGGCCAGCGCCACGGCGGCCTGCTTGGCAATCTGCCGCATCTGCGCGGGTGTGGCGGCAACGGCCATGGCTGATTGCAGCCGATGCACCGCCCAGGCCAGGTTGACGGCGGTGGGCCGGGTGGCTTTCAGGGCTTGCGCAGCCTGCGCCAGAAAATCACGCCAACCATCATCCGGCGCTTGCAGCGCGGCCAGGTACATACCAAATGCAGCAGTGGCGCCAATCAACCCGGCACCGCGCACCGTCATGTCGCGAATCGCACGACAAACATCTGCCACTGTGGCGAGATCAAGCACGGCAAAAGCGTGCGGCAGCCGGGTCTGGTCGATCACCTGCACGACGCGTTCGTCACCCGGCTTGAGCCAGATGGTTCGGTAAGGTGTGCCGTTGACTTTCATTTCAGCCAGCCACGTTTTCTGAAGTACCACATCGGCACCAGCGCGCTGGCCACCATCAGCACCAGCGCAAACGGGTAGCCCGCCTGCCAGTCCAATTCGGGCATGTACTTGAAGTTCATGCCGTACAGGCTGGCAATGAGCGTGGGCGGCAGCAGCGCCACGCTGGCCACTGAAAAGATCTTGATGATCTTGTTCTGGTTGATGTTGATGAAACCGACCGTGGCGTCCATCAAGAAGTTGATCTTGTCAAACAGGAAGGCGGTGTGTGAATCGAGTGAATCGATGTCGCGCAGAATCTGACGCGCCTCTTCAAACTGTTCGGCATTGAGCATTTTGCTGCGCATCATGAAGCTCACCGCACGCCGCGTGTCCATGGCGTTGCGGCGGATGCGCCCGTTCATGTCTTCGTGGCGCGCAATGGCGGCCAGCACCTCACCGGCCAACGCGTCGGTCACGTCGCCCGAAAGCACTTTGTCGCTGGCTTTTTCGAGCTCGTCGTAAATTTCTTCCAGCGTGTCGGCAGAGTATTCGGCGTCGGCGTCAAACAGTTTCAGCAGCACTTCTTTGGCGTCTTCGATCAGCCCCGGGGCGCGGCGCGCGCGCATGCGCAGCAGCCGAAACACCGGCACGTCTTCGTCGTGGATGGAAAACAAAACCCCTTTGCTTTTGAGCTCGTCGTTGACCAGATTCAAAATGAACGCCACGCGCACCGTGTGCGGTTCGTCATCATCAGCCACCAAAAAGTCACTGCGAATGTGCAATTCGCCGTTGTCTTCCTTGTAAAAACGCGCCGATTCTTCGATGTCTTCGTCCATCGCGTCTTCGGGAATGGACAAGCCAAAATATTGTTTGATCCAGCGCTTTTCTTCCGGCGTGGGCGACTCCAGGTCCACCCAGATCGGCTGAAAGCGCGACAACTCTTCCAGCGATTCGATTTCTTCCTGGAACAGTCGGCCGTTGGCGAGGGTAAAAATATTGAGCATGTGCTCACTCCCAAAACAGGATTGGCATTGGCGTTGAAAAGTGGCTTGCTTTCAACCCTCGGTGCCATTTGGGGTCGAAAGCTACCGACTGGGAGGATGTTCCAAGGGTGCGGATTCGTTGGTAAAAACTTTTTCGATTATGGCATCGCTATCGCGCCTTGTTGCACGCGCAAGTGACACAAATCCGGAGCATGTTGCAGTGCACCATCAAAAGACATTGCATTCACGCTGCGGGGCGGGCATAGTTGGTACCAACACATCTTTTTCCCGGTTGCCAGCGGGCGTTGGCAACCCTTTCAACCTAGCCCCTAGGAGGTTTTTTATGAATTTGACGATCAGCGGCCACCACCTGGAAGTGACCCCGTCACTGCGGACCTACGTCACCAGCAAGCTCGACCGCATCAAGCGCCACTTTGACCAGGTGGTCGATGTCAAGGTGTTATTAACCCTGGAAAACCTCAAGGAAAAAGAATTACGCCAAAAAGCCGAATGTAATATCCGCGTCAAAGGCATTGACCTGTTTGCCGAAAGTGCCCACGAAGACCTGTATGCGGCTGTCGACGAGCTGATGGACAAGCTCGACCGCCAGGTGGTGCGCCACAAGGACCGTTTGCAGTCTCATCACCACGACGCCCCCAAGCGACTGATGTAATTTAAACTCCGGCCACAAGCCGCCCGCTGGTGCGTGCGGCTTTTTTTGTGCCTGTATGTCAGAATGCATCATTCCGGACACTTTATGAACCGACTCGCATCCATCCTTACCGCCGCGCACATCCTCGTCCAAGTGGATGTTTCCAGTAAGAAACGCGCTTTTGAAGAGGCCGGCTTGCTGTTTGAGAACTTGCATGGTTTGAGTCGCGCGCTGGTGACCGACAGCCTGTTTTCGCGTGAACGACTGGGCTCCACCGGGCTGGGGCACGGAGTAGCTATTCCGCACGGGCGCATCAAGGGCCTCAAGTCGCCCATGGCGGCGGTCTTTCAGTTGGCTAACCCGATCGGTTTCGAGGCACCCGACGAGCAGGCAGTGGCGTTGATGATTTTTTTGCTGGTACCCGAGGCTGCCACGCAGCGGCATCTGGAAATCCTGTCTGAAATTGCAGAAATGCTCAGCGACACAGCGCTACGTGCCAAGCTGCTCACCAGCACCGACGCCGCGCAACTGCACGCCATCATCACCCAGTGGCAATCTGCCCAGACAGCCTGACCGCCAGCGGCTTTCCTGCACGCCAATCGCCGTGAAACCCACCGTCATCAGCGCTGACGTGCTCTTTGAGGCGTTTCGCGCCACGCTGCACTGGGAATGGGTAGCGGGGCTAGGCGCTTCCGAGCGGCGCTTTGATGAAGTTGCCGTGCGTGCCGCACGCTCCGGTGCCGACCTGGTCGGTTACCTCAACTACATCCACCCGTATCGGGTGCAAATTTTGGGCGAACGCGAAGTCGCCTACCTGACCAACGCCACGCCCGAGGACTGCTCGCGTCGTATTGCGCGCATCGTCACGCTGGAGCCTCCTGTGCTCGTGCTGGCAGACGGCCAGGCTGCGCCCGAGTCGCTGATGTCGATGTGTGAGCGCGCGCAGATTCCCATGTTTGCCACCCCTGGCTCGTCGGCTTATGTGATCGACGTGCTGCGCGCTTACCTGTCCAAACACTTTGCCGACCGCAGCACCATGCACGGCGTGTTCATGGACATTCTGGGCCTGGGTGTGCTGATCACCGGTGAATCTGGCCTGGGCAAGAGCGAACTGGGGCTCGAACTCATCTCGCGTGGCAACGGCCTGGTGGCCGACGACGCGGTGGATCTGTACCGCATCAACCAGAACACCATTGAGGGCCGCTGCCCAGAATTGCTGCAAAACCTGCTGGAGGTACGCGGCATCGGGCTGCTTGACATCCGCTGCATCTTTGGTGAGACGGCGGTGCGTCGGCGCAAACGCCTGCAACTGATCGTGCACCTGGTGCGCCGCGAAACCATGGAGCGCGACTACGAACGCATCCCCTACGAGCCGCTCACGCAGGACGTGCTGGATGTCCCGGTGCGCAAGGTAGTGATCCAGGTGGTGGCAGGGCGCAACATCGCCGTGCTGGTAGAGGCCGCTGTTCGCAACACCATTTTGCAGATTCGCGGTGTCGATACCTACAAGGAATTTGTCGAGCGCCATCGCAAGGCGATGAGCGAATCGTCGTAAGCCGACAAACCCACTGTACGCCGTACAGAGGGGGCCGCTTTACCTGCCGTCATGAACCAACTTCAACTTTTTCTGCCCTGCGCCGCTGGCGTGGAAGACTACCTGGCCGCCGAGGTGCTGCGCATCACCGGCTTGCCGCCGGGCTGCATCACCAAACAGCGCGGCGGCGTAGCGGTGCGCACCGGGTTGGCGCATGCCATGTTGCTTAACCTGTATAGCCGACTGGCGCAGCGTGTACTGGTGCTGCTGAGTTACACCGAGTACCGCAACGAGCAGGATTTGTACCGCGCCGCCAGCGCGGTGGCGTGGGAGCGCTGGTTCACCCCGCGTGAGTCGATCAAGGTCGAAATCACCGCCCAGCACAGCCCGTTGACCAGCCTGAACTTTGCCGCGCTCAAGATCAAGGACGCGGTGTGCGACCGCTTTCGCACCGTAGCCAATGGGGTACGCCCGGATGTCAACACCCAATGGCCGGACGTGCGCCTTTACGCGCACCTGACCACCGACAGTTGTTCGCTGTACATCGACACCTCGGGCGAGCCGCTGTTCAAGCGTGGCTGGCGCGAGGACAAAGGCGACGCGCCGTTGAAAGAAACCCTGGCTGCGGCCATGATTGCCGCCAGTGGCTGGCTCGATGGCGAGGGCGACCTGCAGCCGCTGTACGACCCCTGCTGCGGCAGCGGCACGATTCTGATCGAGGCCGCGCAAATGGCCTGCAACATGCCCGCCGGTGGTCAGCGCCGCTTTGCTTTTGAGAAGTATGTGCCGCATCAGAAAGCCGCTTGGGATGCTATCAAGCAAGAAGCGGTTGACGCTGTGGTGATGCCGGACGCAGATCAAAAACCCATTATTTTCGGCAGCGACGTGGCGCACCGCATGGTGGACTTTGCCCAGCGCAACGCAGAACGCGCCGGCGTGGCTGGCGTGATCGAATTCCGTGGCGGTGACGCGCTGCAACGGATGCCGCCCATTCAGGTTGGAGAGGGCGGCGGCGTGCTGTTGCTCAACCCCCCGTACGGCGAGCGCATTGAGGTCGCGGGTGTGGCTGGTGCCGCACGCTTTGGTGCGCGGGAGTTGCCGCAGACCGAAGGTGCTGGTGAATTCTTCAACCAGCTGGCCAGCCACTGGAAGAAAAACTACCCCGGTTGGACCGCCTGGGTGCTTACCCCCGACCTGAAGCTGCCTGGCAAGATGCGTCTGAAAGAAACCCGCCGCGTGCCGATGTGGAACGGCCCGATCGAATGCCGCCTGTTCCGCTTTGACATGGTCAAAGGAAAAATGGTGTCCGAGCACCGAAGGTGAAATTGGGGTCAGATCACTGAAATTGGGGTCAGATCACCGACCGCAAAGCGGGCGCGTGCTCTGACCCCATTTTCACTCTGACCCCATTTTCACGTTGCCACCCATGAACCTGATCGTGCTCGACACCAACATCGTGCTCGATGCCTTTGTGTTCGACGACCCGGCGGCGCGCCCCCTGAAGCAGGCGCTGGCGGCGCACCAACTGCAATGGATAGCCACCAAAGCCATGCGCGACGAGCTGGCCCGGGTGTTGACCTACCCCAAGGTGCTGGCGCGCATGGCCTTTTACCGGGTGACCGCAGCACACGTGCTGGCGCAGTTTGATGGTCAGGCCGAACTGATGGACTCCGCGCCCAAGGCCCCCGTCACCTGCAAAGACCCCGACGACCAGAAGTTCATCGACCTGGCGGTGGCGCACCAGGCGCTGCTGCTGAGCAAGGACAAGGCCGTGCTTTGTATGAAAAAAAGGCTGCTTGCCCTTGATGTCAAAGCGCAAGAAACTATTTAGTTTGTAGCAAACTGGCATGCTGTGGCCGGGCCCAAGTGGCACCGCACAGCGCGCGCAGCTGCCCCTATCATGTGTGCAACACCACTTTCCGCTGTTGCCCATGACCGCCGCCCCCGCAGACCCCATCACCGACTTTCTGGCCACGCACCACATTCACGAGGTGGAGTGCGTCATCCCCGACATGACCGGCATTGCGCGCGGCAAGATTTTGCCCAAGGATTTGTACCTGAGTGCCGGCGAAATGCGCCTGCCCAAGAGCGTGCTGCTCAACACCGTCAACGGCCAGCAGCCCGACAACGGCCCCTACGTGGGCGACACCGACCCCGACATGGTTTGCATGCCCGATGCCTCCACCGTGCGTCTGGTGCCGTGGGCGGCCGAGCCGGTGGCGGTGGTGATTCACGACTGCTTTGAAGACGACGGCAGCGCCGTGCAACTGTCACCGCGCAGCGTGCTGCGCCACGTGGTGTCGCTGTATGAAAAGCAGGGCTGGCGGCCGGTGGTGGCGCCCGAGATGGAGTTCTATCTGGTGGCGCGGCAAAACAATCCGCACGAGCCGCTGCAGCCGCCGCTGGGGCGCACCGGCAAGTCCGAGGCTGGGCGGCAGTCGTACTCCATCGACGCGGTCAACGACTTTGACCCGTTCTTCATGGAACTCTCGCAGTTTTGCAGCGTGCACCGGCTGGGCGTGGAAACGCTGATCCACGAGGCCGGCGCGGGCCAGATGGAAATCAACTTCAGCCACGGTGACCCGCTGGATTTGGCCGACCGTGTGTTTTTGTTCAAACGCACGGTGCGCGAGACCGCGCTGCGCCACGGCATTTTTGCCACCTTCATGGCCAAGCCGATGGAGATGGAACCCGGTAGCGCGATGCACATCCACCAAAGCATTCTGGACGCGCACACCGGCCAAAACATTTTTTCCAATGCCGACGGCGCGGCCAGCAGCCGGTTCAACCACTACATTGGCGGTTTGCAAAAGTACGTACCGCAGGTGATGCCGATGCTGGCCCCCTATGTCAACTCGTACCGCCGCCTGTCGCGCTTCATGTCCGCGCCGATCAACGTGCAGTGGGGCATTGACAACCGCACCTGCGGCATCCGCGTGCCCAAATCCAACGCGCAAAACCGCCGGGTGGAAAACCGCGTGCCCGGCGTGGATGTGAACCCCTACCTGGCCACGGCAGCCACGCTGGCTTGCGGTTACCTGGGCATGATGCAGCAGCTCAAACCCACCGACCCGATGGACAGCAGCGCCTGGGACCGCGACTACGAGCTGCCGCGCCACCTGGAGGACGCCATTGCCCGTATGCGGGGCTGCGACGCCATCGCAGAAGTGCTGTGGCCGTCGTTTGTGAAAGCCTTCTGCGCCGTGAAAGAGCTGGAATACGCCACCTACAACCGCGTCATCAGCTCGTGGGAGCGTGAACATTTGCTGCTGTTGGTGTAGGGTGTTGATTGTGCCCAGCTGATTGAAAATTCGCACATAATATGTGTGAATCATCTTTGGAGATGCAAATGAACATCACGCTTTCAATTGACGAACAGATTGCGACCCGAGCGCGCGAAGCCGCCAAGAAAATGGGCAAAAGCCTGAACCAGGCGGTGCGCGATTACCTGGAGCAGTTGGCCGGTGGCGCGCGGCGTAACCAGCAATGGGCACAATTTGAAGAGCGCTGCCTGCGCTCGGGCGCAAAACTCAACGGCTGGCACTTCGACCGGGATCAAGCCAATGAGCGCTGATCTGGTCACGGTACGTAGTTTCATTGACACCAATGTTCTGATCTACGCAGATGCCAGCGACGAACCGGTCAAGCAGCGTGCGGCGCTGGCCTTGATCAAGCAACTGTACGACAGTGCTTGTGGCGTACTGTCCACGCAAGTGCTGCAGGAATATTGCAACGTTGCGCTCAAAAAACTTCGGCTGCCGGTCGAGCATGTTCGCGCACAGCTTGATCTCTATGAACAGTTTGAAATCGTTCAGGTCACGCCCAGCATCATCCACGCTGGGCTGGAACTGCGCCGAACCCATAGCGTGGGGTTTTACGATGCCATCATCGTCGCAAGCGCTCAGATCGCGGGCTGCAGTGTGCTGTTTAGTGAAGACCTCAACGCTGGCGAGATCATGACAGGCGTGCGTGTCGTCAACCCTTTTGCCGGGCGGTGATGCTGCGGTCGTCAAACGGTCAAACAGTGCATCAAAGCCAACCCATGAATCCATTGGAATCGTCCCCAACGCTGCGCAGCGGCGTGCCGATCGCTCGCGTCGTGCGCTTGACCGCGCAGGAGCAAGCAACTTTCATGGCCGCCAACCCCCAATCGGCACAGTTGGCCGCCCAAGCCGCTCCGCACTGGCTGTTTGGCGTGCCGCTGCACTGGATGAGCGACTGGTCCACGCCGTTTGCCTTGCAGGTGGCCAGCGCCCAGGGCGCACACCTGACCGATGTGGATGACCACAGCTACGTGGACTTTTGCCTGGGCGACACCGGGGCCATGTTTGGCCACGCGCCGCCCGCGCTGGTGGCCGCTGTGCAGCGTGAGGTGGCGCACGGCTGCACCACCATGCTCAGTGGTGAAGATGTGGCCTGGGTCGGCGCAGAGCTGGCGCGCCGCTTTGGCCTGCCGGTGTGGCAAAGCGCCTTGTCGGCCAGTGATGCGAACCGTTTTTTGCTGCGCTGGGTGCGCGCGGCCACCGGGCGCAAGAAGCTGCTGGTGTTCAACGGTTGCTACCACGGTACCGTCGATGACGTGTTTGTCGATCTGGTCGGCGGCGTGCCGACGCAGCGCGACAGTTTGCTCGGCCAGGTGCACGACCTCACCCGCCACACGGTGGTGGCTGAGTTCAATGACCTGGGCGCGTTAGAGGCTGCGCTGAAGGCCGGTGACGTGGCCTGCGTGCTGGCCGAACCGGTCATGACCAACATCGGCATGGTGCTGCCGCAACCCGGTTTTTGGGAGGCGGCGCAAGCACTGATCAAACAGCACGGCGCGTTGCTGGTGCTGGACGAAACCCACACCTTCAGCAGCGGCCCGGGCGGCTACGCGCAAGCACACGGCCTGCAGCCCGATGCCCTGGTGCTGGGCAAGCCGATGGCCGGCGGCTTGCCGTGCGCGGTGTACGGCATGAGCGCTGAGCTGGCCGCGCGCGCCGTGCAGGCCAAGCTTGCTGCGCCGCCCGGTCACTCGGGCATTGGCACCACGCTGACAGGTAACCGGCTCACGCTGGCGGCCATGCGCGCTACCTTGGCCGAGGTGGCCACTGATGCGGCGTTTGCCCAGATGATTGCGCGCTGCACCGAGGTGGCTGAGGGGCTGCGCGCGTGCATTGCCCGCCACAGGCTGCCCTGGTGCGTGACGCAGGTGGGTGCACGCTGTGAATTCCAGTTTGGCCCCAATCCGCCACTCAACGGTACGCAGGCTGCGGCCTTGTTTGACGAAGAGCTGGAGCAATTCATCCACCTGGCGCTGCTCAACCGGGGCGTGCTGATCACACCGTTTCACAACATGCTGCTGTGCAGCCCAGCCACCACGGCGTCCAATGTGCAGCGGCTGCTGGCGGCGTTTGACGAGGTGCTACGGATGTTGTGCCCCCGTTAACCGAATCACAGGGTTTTACACTGCGCCACTTTCAACGCGCAGATTGCCATGACCACCGATACCCCTCTCCCCATCGCCACTGCGGCCCTGACCAACGCCGACTTCGACAAGCTCGACACCATTCTGGACGACCTGCGCACGCGCGACGACGAGACGCCGCAGTGGGAATTTTGCGAAGGTTTCTTGGCCGCGCTGCTGTGTTGTCGGCGCACCATTGCCCCCGACGAGTATTGGCCTGTGCTGCTGGGGATGGATGTGCCGCAGGGCGATGCGGTGCCTGCGTTATTCCGCGACCTTGAGCAGTACCAACATTTCATGGGCCTGTGGCAGCGCCGCATGGATGCGGTGGCCACTGCGCTGGGTGTGCAGGTGGGGTCGCTTGACGACGAGCGCGGCTATCTGCCCGAGGTGATGGACTTGCGTGGCGAGGTGGCCACCCTGTCGCCCGAGGCGCGCGCTGAAATGGGGGACGCACCCGTGCCGTCGTTTGCTCAGATTTGGGCCATCGGCTTCATGTACGCAGTGGAATCCTGGCCAGAAGAATGGGCCCCACCGCGCGACCGCGCCCTCGCCAGCATGATTGATGCCGCGCTGCAAAGCATCCTGGCCCTGACTGAAGACGACACCGAACCAGCGACGGTGAGCGCTTTCGAAGATGACGGCCCACCCAGCATGAGCCAGCGGCGACTGGACGGCTACGCAGACGCAGTCTGGGCGGTGTACGACCTGTACGAGGCTTGGCACAGCGTGGGACCGCGTGTGGAGACGGTGCATGTAGGCGACAAGACCGGCCGCAACGACCCCTGCCCGTGCGGCAGCGGCAAAAAATTCAAGAAGTGCTGTGGCGCCTGATTACGCCAGGGCCGGCTGCAACTGCTGCAGCACCCTGGCTGGCGTGATGTCGTTCAGGCAGCGCGTATGACCCAGAGGGCAGACGCGCTCAAAGCACGGCGCACAGTCCAGCGGTGGCTGGTAGGCGGCATCCGTCTTGAGCCACAGCACCTGCGCATGATCGTTCAGCGGTGGCGTGTGCAAGGGACTGCTGGAGCCAAAAATGGCCACCTGGCGCACGCCAAAACCAGCCGCCACATGCATCAGGCCCGAGTCGTTGGTGACCATGAATTGTGTTGCACTGATCACAGACAGCGCCTGGGTGAGCGACGTTTTTCCTGCCAGGTTGACGATGCGTTGCGGGGTGCCGCTGCGTGCAATCTCATCGCATACGTCGGCCTCTTTGGCGGCCCCCAGCAACACCACGGGCAAGTCCTGTTGCGCTGCCAGCGCGGCAAAGTGGCGCGTGGGCCAGCGCTTGGCCGGGCCGTATTCGGCACCGGGTGCCAGCACGCAATAGGCGCCACGCTGTAGTCCCAGGTCTGCCAGCGCGGCGTCCACGTCGGCGGCGTTGAGCTGCAGGCGCGGGCGGTCGTTGGCCACGTGGGCGTCACCGCTAAGCGCCGAGTAAAACGCCACCATGGGCGGGCGTTGACCCTTGGGCGGGTTTTTCAGACGGTGCGTGAGCAGACCCACGCGGGCTTCGCCCAGATAGCCAATGCGTTGGGGGATGCGTGCCAGAAAAGGCAGCAGTGCACTCTTGAGCGAATTGGGGCACAGGTAGGCAACATCGAATTGCCCGTCGATCTGGCGCGCCAGGCGCTGGCGCGCGCGCCACTGCAAACCCCCATGCGCGAACGGGAACTCGATCACCTCGGCTACCTGCGGCATGGCGCGGTACACCGGCGCCACCCAGGGCAAAGCACCTACCGTGATCTGCTCGCCGCGCGCGTGCAACCGGCGCAGCAGGGGCTCGGTCATGACCGCGTCGCCTATCCACTGCGGCGCAATGACAAGCGAACGCGTCATGCGGGAATCAAGGGCTTGTTCACAAATAACCTATACATTCGGTACGTCAGATTTGGGCGCACTGCGTTGTTGCAAATCGCTTGTGCAGCAGAGCTGCACGGCGCGCTTTACGCCTAGCATTGCATCCTAACTCTGGCGGCCAAATGCACAGTTTATTCATGAACAAGCCCTAATTGGACTCTGACCCCAATTAATGGGATTGGAAATGCTCGCCGGCTTTCAGTTTGTACACGGTGCTGCAGTACGGACACTTGGCCTGGCCGTGGTGGGCCACGTCCAGATAGACCTTGGGATGCGTGTTCGCCACCTGCATTTTGGCCAGTGGGTTGGGGCAGTACACGCCACCGGCGTGGTTGAGGTCTTTGGCAGTGAGTTCGACAGTTGCGGTCGTCATGGGGGCTCCTTTAATCAGTTGGGGACAGAGCAAATCTCAAAGCGTTGAGGACAGAGCAAATTTGCTGCGCAAATGTTGGTCTGTCCCGCAAATTCAAAAAATTCTTGGTCTGTCCCGCAAGGTTTCAGACTTTGGCCAGCCAGTGCGCGTACTTGGCGTTGCGGCCGCTGACGATGTCAAAGAACGCGCTCTGGATTTTTTCGGTAATAGGGCCCCGGCTGCCCACGTAGTCGCCTTTGCCCAGCTCGATGCGGTCGAGTTCGCGAATCGGGGTGATTTCGGCTGCGGTGCCGCTGAAGAAGGCTTCGTCGGCAATATAAACCTCGTCGCGCGTGATGCGTTTTTGCACCACTTCCAGCCCCAGGTCTTTGCAGATGTGCAGCACGGTGTTGCGCGTGATGCCGTTCAGGGCACCCGCCGACAGGTCGGGCGTATAAACCACGCCGTCTTTCACGATGAACAGGTTTTCACCCGAGCCCTCCGACACAAAGCCGTTGGCGTCGAGCAGCATGGCTTCGTCGT
Source organism: Comamonadaceae bacterium CG12_big_fil_rev_8_21_14_0_65_59_15 (assembly GCA_002786915.1). GTDB lineage: Bacteria > Pseudomonadota > Gammaproteobacteria > Burkholderiales > Burkholderiaceae_C > Rhodoferax. Next base: position 23,681 of record PCUV01000042.1, read on the forward strand.
AACCGTCGTCGGTGGCTTCCATGTTGGCCAAAATCGAATTGGTGTAATTGCTCACCGCCTTGGCCTGCGTCATGGTGATGTTGACGTGATGGCGGGTAAAGCTGCTGATCTTGACGCGAATGCCGCGCTTCATGCCTTCTTCACCCAGGTAAGCACCCCAGGGCCAGGCCGCCACCATTAAATGGATGGTGTTGCCCTTGGGGCTCACGCCCAGCTTGCGGCTGCCGATCCAGCTCAAGGGGCGCAGGTAGCAGCTCTCCAACTGGTTGGCGCGCACCACGTCGATCTGCGCTTGCATGATTTGCTCTGCGGTGAACGGAATCTTCATGCGCAAAATCTTGGCGCTGTTGAGCAGGCGCTGGGTGTGTTCTTCCAGCCGGAAAATGGCCGTACCGCTGTCGGTCTTGTAGGCGCGCACGCCTTCAAAAACACCGCAGCCGTAGTGCAGCGTGTGCGTTAGCACGTGGATTTTGGCATCGCGCCATTCAACCATCTGGCCGTCCATCCAGATTTTTCCATCGCGGTCAGACAGGGCCGGGGGCAAGGCAGTCATGGGGGTCATCCTTTGTTTGTAATAGGTGCGTGCAGTCACGCGAAAGCCCGATTCTACGGGGGCCAGCAGGCGGCGCGCCAGTGTGCGCAGTTCAGCTTGTCGCTGTTTCAGCAGAGCGCTTGCGCGGCCAGCGCACACTGATGCACAAACCGCCGAGCCGATCAGAGCGTTGCACCGCCACCTGCGCCTGATAGACCGCCGCAATGCGCCGCACGATCGACCAGCCCAGACCGCTGCCGGTTTGTTCGGTCCCGAGCACCCTGAAAAAACGCTCGCCCAGTTTGGCCATGTTGGCGTCGGACAAGCCCGGACCGCTGTCGTCCACCTGTAGCATGACGTGCGTGTCGGTGCAACTGACGGCGACTTGTACATGGGCACCCGCTGGGCTGTAGCGCATGGCATTGTCCAGCAGGTTGCGCACCAGCACGCTGGTAAGCATGTCGTCGGCGGCGATTGGGCACGGCGCGTCGGCTTCCAGCACCAGGTCTTGCGCGCGCCCCAGCGCGGCCAACGCCAGGTCGGCGGCGACACGGCGCGTCACTGCGCTGACATCAACCGTGCCCGTGGGAGCGCTCGCGCTGGACGACTCCAGCCGCGACAGGGTGAGCAGTTGCTCCACCAAATGGGTGGCGCGGTCACAGCCCGCCAGCGTGTAGGCCAGCGCGTGTTCTCGCGTGGCGGTGTCATCACCTGCGGCCAGCGCTACCTGAGCCTGCATGCGGATGGCGGCAATCGGGGTGCGCAGCTCGTGCGCGGCGTCTGCCGTAAAGCGGCGCTCAGACGCCATCATGCGTCCGATGCGCTCAAACAGCGCGTTGAGCGACTGCACGACCGGTTGAATTTCGCTCGGCAAGTCTTGCAACGTGACGGGCTCCAGCGCCTGCGGCTGGCGCTGTGCCAACGCGCTGCTGAGGTGGCGCAGCGGCGCCAGCCCCTGGCGCACCGCCAGCCAGCCGACCACCGCCAGCAGCGGCAAGGCGTACATCAGCGGCGTCAAGACGCCCTTGAGCACGGCCCACAAAATGGAGTCGCGCGACTTCACCTGCTCGGCCACAAACACCTGCACGTCACCCTCACTACCCTGGGCCCCAAACACGCGCCACTGTTTCTGATCAGTCAGCTCGACGGTGGAAAAACCGCGCGTCTTGGTGGACATGGGGGCGCTACCGGCGTTGGCAGAGCGCAGCACCAGCGCACCTTCGTGAAACACCTGAAACGCCACGCGCGGCGCGTATTTGTGCAGCGAAGGTGCGTCTTCCAGTGGCGTATCGTCGTCGCTATGGCGCTCGGGCAGGTTCCTGCCCTGCTGCGCCACCAGCAAAGCGGCCGACTGCGCCAGGTGACCGTCAAGCAGCTCATCGAGCTCATCGCTGGTGTCAAACCAGGTGAATGCTGCGGCACTGAGCCAGACCAGCGTGACCAGCAGCACCAGCAAACTGAGCAAGCGTGCCTGTAGCGAGGAAAGGCGGGGCAGTCGGGGCATGATGGCGCTTAAAACCCAGGCTCGGTCTTGGGTTGGAGCAAGGTGTAGCCAACGCCGCGCACGGTCTGGATCAGCTCGGGGCGCAGCTTCTTGCGCAGGTGGTGGATATGCACCTCAACAGCGTTGCTTTCCACCTCGTACCCCCAGCTGTAAAGCTGTTGCTCCAACTGCTCGCGCGACAGCACGCGGCCCACCGCGAGCATCAGCACATGCAGCAGATCAAACTCGCGTGTGGAAAGCGTCACCGGCTGGCCACCCAGCGTCACCTGCCTGGCGGCAGGGTTGATCTGCAAATCGCCACAGGACAGCAGGTCTTGCGTCTGCCCGTGGGCTCGGCGCACCAGCGAGCGCAAGCGTGCACCCAACTCGAACAAGTCCACAGGCTTGAGCACATAGTCGTCAGCCCCCAGGTCCAGCCCCTTGATGCGGTCGGGCACCGCGTCGCGCGCGGTCAGCACCAGCACTGGCGTGTCGTTCTTTTTGCCGCGCAGCGCTTGCAATACGTCAAGCCCGTCTTTGAATGGCAGGCCCAGGTCGAGCACAGCGGCCTGGTAGTCGCCGTTGCTGATTTCACGCTCGGCGGCTTGGCCGTCACGCACCCAGTCCACCCGAAACCCCTGCTGGCGCAGCCCGGCGCGCAGGCCGTCGCCCAACATCGGATCGTCTTCTGCCAGCAAGATGCGCATACCTTCGTCCCCCGGTTTTCTGTTGCGTGATGTTAATCGTCGTCGCCATGGCCAACGCTCAGGCCTACAGCGGGTGTGGTGCTCAGCACCGGGCTTTGCCATTGCAGCCACCAGAAGCTCAGCACAGCGCCCAGCAGCAGCACCGCCAGCGGCCACCAGCTCCAGCGGATGGCATCGCCGGGTTGGCCCCGCTTGACGCCGTTGACCATGCTGCGTGCCAGATTCTCGCGTTGCATCAGGCTGGCAAAAGCCACCCCTGCCACGTGCACGCCCACCACGGTCAGCATCAGGGCGGCGCTGCCTTCGTGCAGCTCTTTGAGCAGACGCGGCCCACCGCTGAAATAGACCCAGCCGCTGGCCACCACCAGCAGCGTCAACGCGAGCATCAGCACGATGGAAACAGCGCCCAGCGGGTTATGCCCGACCGGGTGGCTGGCCGCCGGGCGCAGCATGTCGCGCAGGTAGGCACCCATCGCCCGTGGTCCGCGCACAAAGTTGGCAAAGCGTGCATAACGTGTCCCCATCAACCCCCAGAGCACCCGCCAGCCCACCAGCGCCACCATGGTGTAGCCCAGCGTCAGGTGCACGCCCAGCAGCCGATTGCCCTCAGACGTGAGCCATGCGCCGGCAAAACAAAGCACCATCAACCAGTGAAACAGGCGTGTGGGAGCGTCCCACACCAGAATTTTTGCTTGCTGCTGCATCTTCTGCGTTACCCCGGAATGCGCACCGTGTGCTCGTTGAAATTGCCTTGCTCAGCGCCCGCGTGGCAGGCCGCGCAGTTGCTGCGGCTGCCAATGGCCGGGCGGCTCCAGACGCTGGCGCTCACGTGTTTGTCGTGCTTGCGGCTAAACCAGTAAGACTGCGTGATGCGGTCTTGCGGCGGCATCTCGCTCACGCGCTTGTAAGTGCCCGCGTTGCTGGCAAGGTACTCGGTAATGGCATTGCCCGTGGCCGTGTCAATTGACGCATCGCTGCCAAAGTGCTGGCTCAGGTTGGCCATCAGGTGCTGCCACGAGCCCGCAGGTAGCAAACCCGCCGGGTAGGCCATGTGGCAAGAAGCGCATTCTTGCTGGAACGACGCAGGCGCGGGCGAACCCGTGCTGGCTCCCCCGTAAGAACGTTCTCGATGTTTTTCGCTCTGGCCCCATTTCCACCAGGAACCGTGTTCGTCATCGTCGGCCCAGGCACCTGTGACCAACCCGAAGCCAAGCAGCAACAAAAGAAAAAATTTTGAAACAGTTTGTGACATGAGCGACCCCATCAATGATCTGATGGGTGCAACTGTAAACACGCCACATTAAGCCTGGCTTAACCTGCGTTTCAGTGCAACCCGCCGGGTGGGCCCCGCAGGCGAGCTATTTTTATCTTGTACGACATCGTCCAGGGTGGTGACGGGCGGGTTACACATTACATGGTCACGACACCTGAACATATGTAACGCGCAGAACTTGTGGTGATGGGTCTTCGCTGTATCCTTGCACCTGTCGCAGAAATGCTGCGAGGCATTTGAAGGAGATCACGTCATGTTGTTGCTTCGTTGTAGTAAGGTAGCCGCCACCATCGGTCTGGGTGGGTTGGTTTTAAGCGGTCAGGCGCTGGCGCAGACCACTACCTGGTCGTCCAACCCGCAGGCCATTCAGACGCAGAAAGAGGCCAAAGCCCAGTTTGAAGCGGACAAGAAACTGTGCGCGGACGAGGCCTCGCCCGAGGCGCGCATCCAGTGCCGCCGCGACGCGCAAACCCTGTACGACAAAGCATTAGCGAACCTGCGTCAGTCGAAAGGCGTGTATGCCACCCAGGCGGCGGTTGGCTGCACCACCTGTGGCAAGGTGACTGCGGTGAACGTGGTCGAACAAGCGGGCGACAGCAACGCCGTCGGTCTGATTGCCGGGGGCGTGGCCGGTGCCGTGCTGGGGCACCAGGTGGGCGGCGGTTTTGGCAAAGACCTGGCCACCATTGCGGGCGCAGCGGGCGGTGCCTATGCCGGCAAGAAAATCCAGGAGAACATGAACACCACCAAGCTCTGGCGCGTGAGCGTCAAGTACCCCGATGGAACTGCCGCCAAGTTCGACTTTGCCAACGATCCGGGCCTGAAGGCAGGCGATGCAGTCAGGAACTCGGGCAACACCGTGGTGCGCCAGTAGATTTAAATGCCGCGCACAACTTCCAGCGCCTGCTCGACGCGCTCCACGGGGTGGATCGTCAGGCCTTCGAAATCCTTGCTTTTCAGGTTTCTGGGCAAGTTGGCCTTGGGCACCACGGCCACGCTGAAACCCAGCTTGGCGGCTTCTTTCAAACGCTCTTGCCCACGCGGGGCCGGGCGCACCTCACCGGCCAGACCGATTTCACCAAATGCAAAAAATCCTTTGGGCAAGGGTTTACCGCGCAGGCTGCTGGTGATGGCCAGCAGCACCGCCAGGTCCGCCGCCGGTTCGCTGATGCGCACGCCGCCCACAGCGTTCACAAACACGTCCTGATCCAGGCACGCCACACCTGCGTGGCGGTGCAACACCGCCAGCAGCATCGCCAGCCGGTCTTTGTCCAGTCCCACGCTCAAACGGCGTGGCGCGGGGCCACCACTGTCCACCAGCGCCTGAATTTCGACCAGCATGGGTCGCGTGCCTTCCAGCGTGACCATGACACAACTGCCGGGTACCGGTTCGGCGTGCTGGCTCAGAAAAATGGCACTCGGGTTGCTCACGCCTTTGAGGCCACGCTCGGTCATGGCAAAAACGCCAATTTCGTTGACTGCGCCAAAGCGGTTCTTGATGGCGCGCACCAGCCTGAAGCTGCTGTGCGTGTCGCCCTCAAAGTACAGCACGGTGTCGACCATGTGTTCCAGCACGCGCGGCCCGGCCAGCGCGCCTTCTTTGGTAACGTGCCCCACCAGCACGATGCACACACCGCTGGCTTTGGCCGCGCGCGTCAGGTGCGCGGCGCATTCGCGCACCTGTGCCACAGAGCCCGGCGCAGAGCTGAGCTGATCGGAATAAACAGTCTGGATCGAATCGATGACCGCAATGTCGGGTTGCAGGGCATCGAGCGTGGCCAGAATCTTGTCGAGCCCGATCTCGGCCAGCACCTTCACCTGCGAGCCGTCCAGCCCCAGGCGACGGGCGCGCAAAGCCACCTGCGCGCCGCTTTCTTCGCCGGTGACATACAGCGTTTTTTGCCCTGCGCGCTGTAGCGAGTCAAGCGCCTGTAGCAGCAAAGTGGATTTGCCGATGCCGGGGTCGCCACCGATCAGCACCACACCGCCTTCGACCATGCCACCGCCGAGCACGCGGTCAAGCTCTTCGTGCCCGGTGGGGGTGCGCGCAAAGTCCACCGCCTCGATGTCTGCCAGCACTGCCACTTGCGCGGTCTTGGACAGCGCGGCAAAGCGGTTTTTGGTAGGGGCTACGGTGCTTTCGGCCACCGATTCAACCAGGGTGTTCCAGGCGTTGCAGTGCGGGCATTTGCCGAGCCACTTGGGGCTGCTGCCGCCGCAGTCAGAACAGACGTAGTGGGACTTTTCTTTGGCCATGACCCCATGTTACTGGACAAATGAAAAATACAGCTGTGAACCGAATGCTTGGGGTGCGATTCAAACTGATGTGGTGAATTGATCATCTACGCTGCTTGAAATTTTTTGCCAATAGCTATGCCACTGATGGTTTGCCCGATTGA
>PCUV01000093.1:0-307 GCA_002786915.1 Comamonadaceae bacterium CG12_big_fil_rev_8_21_14_0_65_59_15
TGGTGTTGCCGTCATAGACCTTGTCGGGCGCAGTCACGCTGGCGGTGAGGGCTTTGGGCGTGATGTGCGCAGCTACCGTCTGACCGGCGGCCAATTGGTAATTGCTCGCCAGACCCGCCGTGGCAGCGCTGCCGCCGTCGGCCAGCGTGGCGCTGGCAACGGTCACCAGGTTTGCAGATAAAACATCCTTGCTGTTGAAGCTGGCCGTGCCCGAGGCGCTCACAATTTCAGAGCCGATCAGACCGCTCAGCGCGAGCGTCGGGCTGGCGCTGGTGTTGCCGTCATAGACCTTGTCGGGCGCGCTGAC
>PCUV01000093.1:358-29458 GCA_002786915.1 Comamonadaceae bacterium CG12_big_fil_rev_8_21_14_0_65_59_15
CCGACACCTGGTAATTGCCCGCATCGGCGCCCGTGATGCTGGCACCGGCTACGACAAGCGCTTTGCCTGTGGCCGCATTTTTGTCGGCAAAGGCCACCGTCAGATTGGCCAGATTGACAGAAAAATCGTCGCCGCTGACGATGCCGCTCGACAGCGTAGGCGTGCCAAGGGTTAAACGCGTGGCGCTGGTCGTGCCGTCATAGACCTTGTTGTCAGCGCCCACCCCGGTGATGGTGAGCGGCTTGGGCGTGATGTCGGCGCTGGCGCTCAAAATCGGCTGGTAGTTGGCGGCATCGGCACCACTGAGCACGTTGCCGGTAACTTGCAAGGCCTTGCCCACGCCGGCGTTCTTGTCCAGGAAAGCCACGTTGATGGTGCTCAGGTCGGCTGTGACCACATCGCCCGCCACCAGCTCCAGCCCGATCGTGGGCGTGCCCGCAGCGGTGGCGGCGGTGCTGCCGTCATACACCTTGGACGCCGCCGTCAGCCCGGAGACCGTCAATGCCTTGGGCGTGACCGCGTATTGCATGCCGCTGAGGATGTAGTTTTTGGCATCCGTGCCGTCGAGCAGCAGCGTGCCGTTCATGGCCTTGTTGGCTCCGACCGTTTTATCAAACAAAGCCACCGCGCCGCTCAAGCTCACCAGGTCGCCCGTAATGACCCCGTCAAAGCCAAAGCTGCTGGTGGGCATGTCGGTGCTGCCGTCATAGACGCGGCTGCCGGTAGCCAGAATGGTTTTGGGGTTGATGGCTGCGGTGGTGAATAGATCGGTGCTGGTGTAGGCGTAATTGGGCGCATCCACACCAGTGAGGCTGATGCCCGTGACGCTGACCGTCTTGCCAGCGGCAGCGTTCTTGTCGGCAAAAGCGCCCACGCCAGCCAGCGTGAGTGCATCCCCCGCGATGCGGTTATCGGCCAGGTTCACGCTGGCCGTGGTGTGGCCGTCGTAGGTTTTGTCCAGCGCCGTGGCGGTGACGGTCAAGGGCCGTGCCGTGATGTTGGCGGTGCTGTTGAGCAGGGGGTCGTAATTGCCCGCATCCGCACCCGTCAACAAGGCGCCGGTGACATGCAGCGGTTTGGCAGTGCCCACATTTTTGTCGGCAAATTCAACCGTGAAGTTGCCCACGTTCAGCGCCACGGTATCACCCGCAATAAAGGAGGAAGTGACATCCGGCGTGCCAGAAACGGTGGCAGTTTGGGTACCGTCATAGACCTTGCTGTCGGGGGTCAGGCCGGTCACATCCACCACCTTTTTGAAGATGGTGGCCGTGCCCGCCGTGGGCGCTACCGTGTAGTTGCCCTGGTCGGCCCCCGAGAGCACAACGCCGCTCACGCTCACGGTCTTGTTGACGCCGGCATGCTTGTCGGCAAAAGCGGCACTGGCACTGGCCGTATCAGCGGCAATATCGTCGCCCGCAATCAGCCCACTGGCGAGCGAAAAGTCACCCGAGAAACTGGCCGTGGCCGTGCCGTCATAAGTCTTGTCGCTGATGGTCAGGTTGCTGAACGTGAGGGGCTTGGGCGTGATGGTCGCGCTGCTGGCCACGCTGCTGCTGGTGCTGTAGTTGCCCAGGTCGGCGCCACCAAAGGTCAGCGCCACGGTGACTGGCTTGGCAGAGCCGACATTTTTATCGGCAAAGCTGCCCACGCCCGCTAAGCTGATCACGTCGCCGTTGAGATGGTCATCGACCAGCGTGATGTCAGCGCCCGTGGAGCCGTCGTACACCCGATCGGCCGCCGTGGCAGTCACCGCCAAAGGCCGTGGCGTGATGCTGGCGCTGCTGCTGGTGACCGGCGTAACGTTGTAGTTGACGGCGTCGATGCCCGACACGCTCATCGCCACGCTCACCGGCTTGGCGCTGCCAACGTTTTTGTCGGCAAACGTACCTTCGGCCGTAATCACCAACTGATCGCCGCTGATCTTGTTGCTGCTCACCGCCAGGGTAGCCACGGTAGTGGCGTCATAGACCTTGTCTTGCGCCGCCGCCGTGATGGCCAGATCACGCTTGCTGATGTTCGCCGTGCCCTGCACCACCACCTGGTAATTGCCGGCATCCGCACCGGTGATCAGGCCACCCGCCACCAGCAGGGTCTTGTTTTGACCGGCATTTTTGTCGCTGAACTCGACCGTGATCGACGGCGTGGGCACGGTGGTCACGTCGTCGCTACCGATCACGCTGCCACTGAGCACCGGCGTGCCCGAAGCCACGGCGGCTTTGGTGCCGTCATAGACCTTGTCCTGGGCGGTGAGCCCGCTGACATCCAGCACGCGCGGCGTGATGTCGATGGCCGCACTCTCCAGCGCATAGTTGCCCACGTCGGTGCCACCAATGGCCAAGGTAGCGAAGGACACCGCTTTTTGGCTGCCGACGCGCTTGTCTGCCGTGGACCCCGTGCCTGACAAGCTGACGGTGTCACCGCTGATGACATCGACCAGGGCCAGATCGGTGGCGGCGACCGTGGCGGTGCCGTCATAGACGCGGCTGCCGTTGGCCGCCAGCAGCTTGGGTGTAATGTTGGCCGACAAATTGAGCGCTGTGGCAAAACTGTAGTTGCCCGCATCCGCCCCCGTGACCGACAGCGTGCCGGTCACGGCCTTGGCCGTGCCCACGTTTTTGTCGGCAAAAGCGGCCTGCGCGCTCAAGGTGAGCGCGTCACCCGCGACGCGGTTGTCCGAGCCGGGCGCAAAGCTGATCGGCGCCACGGTGCTGCGGTCGTACACCTTGTCTTGCGCGGTCGCACTGATGGTCAAGAGCCGCGCCGTGATGTCGGCGCTGGTCGTTGTTGTGGTGTTGGGCAGGTAGTTTTGCGCGTCGGTACCTGTCAGGCTCAGGCTGATCGAGATCGGCTTGCTGACGCCGACGTTTTTGCTGTCAAACAGCGCATTGCCGTTGATGGTGAACGCATCTCCGACGATGCGGTTGTCGGTATAGGTGGCATCGGCCGCGCGCGTGCCGTCATACACCTTGCTTTGCCCGCTGGCGCTGATGCCCAGGGCACGCGGCGCGATGGTGGCCGTATCGCCCACCAGCACCTGGTAGTCGCCCGCATCGGTGCCGGTTAGCGACAGACCGGTGGCCACCAGGGGCTTGTTGGTGCCGGCGTTTTTGTCGGCAAAAGCCACCGACAAATTGTTGGTTGACAAAACCGCATCGTCACCCGCAATCACGTTGCCACCGACCGTGGGGGTACCGGTGTAGTTGGCGGTAGTGGTGCCGTCATAGACCCGGTTTTGCACGCTCATGCCGGTGACCGACAGGGGCCGCGGCGTGACCGTCAGCGTACCACTGCCCAGCGCATAGTTGCCCGCGTCCGTGCCCTGCAATGCCAGCGTGTCCAACGTGACTGCTTTGGCCGTGCCGACGTGTTTGTCAGCCAGGCTGCCAGCGCCCTGCAAACTCACAGCATCACCACCAATGGTGCCCAGCAGATTCAGGCTGCTTGCCGTCACGCTGGTGCTGCCGTCATAGACCCGGCTGCCCGATGCGCTGATATCCTTGGCCTGAATCGACGCGGTACTGGTTGGCAGGGTGCTGCTCAGAACGTAATCACTGGCGTAACCGGTGCCGTTGCTGAGTTGTACATTGCTCAAACTCACGGTTTTGCTGGTGCCGACGTTCTTGTCAGCAAAGCGTGCGTTGCCGCCGCCCAGCGTCAGCGTTTCGGCACCCACCAGACCGGCCAGCGCGCCGTACGCGCTGATGGTGGCGGTGACACCACCGTCGTAGATTTTGTCCAAGGCCGTAAAACTGGTCAGTGTGACGCTCTGCCGCGCAATGCTGGCCGTCGTGCCCAAGTTGGCAACGCTGTAGTTGCCGGCATCGGCCCCGGTCAGGGTCAGGCCGGTGATGCTGACCGTTTTGCCATTGGCGGCGTGAGCATCGGCAAAGGCCGCGCTGGCGCTAGTGCTGTCCACCGTGACCGCATCGCCGGTCAGAAGGCCGGTGATGGTGCCCAGCTGCGACACCGTGGCGCTGGTCGAGCCGTCGTAGGTTTTGTTGGCGACGCTCAAACCCGTCAGCGCCAGCGCCTTGGCCGACACCGTCAGGTTGGCCCCGGTACCAATGTTGACGGCATAACCCGCATTGGTGCCGGTCTGCGTCGAATTGATGCTGATGGCGTGGATGCCCGCCGAGCGGCGCGTTGCGTCGGCCACCGCTGGCAAAGACAGCGTGGGGTCGGTAATGCCTGCCGTTTGCAAGGTATCGGTGACGCCGTCGTCGCTGATCAGGCCAGAGGCGGCATAACTCAGCGTGGGATCGGCCTCGCCATACACCTTGGCTGCGCTGTTGACATTCAGCGTGGCGGTGGGCTGTGAGCGGTACAGCACATGGTTGCCCGCTGTCACACCAGTGGGTGGGTTGGCCGCATAGGATTGGTTGTACAACCGCGCCAGGGTGCCCAGCGCCGCACCCACCAGGCCGTTTTCGGTTGAACTGCCCCAGTCGCCGGTATAAACCAGCCAGCGCCCCGCGCTGCTGGCCAGCGCCGTAGCACCAAAGTTGTTGCTCAGGTTGCCCGCTGTCGTGGCCACAACGATGTCACCTTCGCCCGCCAACTGACCATTCAGAATGATATTGCTACTCGACGTTGGTCCTAGGTTCTCCACCGTGATGCTGCCAGCGCTGATGCCCCCCAGCGTGATGTCGCCAGAGCTTGTGTCGTTCAACCCCGCGCCATTGGCCAATGTGAGCGTGACCGCGCCAGTACCCGCGTTGATGGCCTTGCCGCTGTCCATGGTGATGACTGCTGCGCCACTGTTGCGCTCGGCTGCTACCACACCGTCGGCCACCGGTGCGTTGGCCTTGACCGTCAGACTGCCATTGGCTGTCGTGATGTCGCCGTTAAGCAGAATGCACCGCCCTGCAGAGAGCGACAAGTTGCCCCCTGTGGTGCCTGTCACATTCAGTGCCGAAGCCAGCATCAAATCGTTGTTGGCCTGCAAGGTCACCGACGTACCTGCGGCCAGCGCTGTGGCCAGGTCGCTCACGCTGACGGCAGAAGTGCTGGTCTGCGCGTTGGCAAACGTCAGCGTGGTCAGGTCTGTGGTAGGCGCAATGGTGGTGGCCTGGAACAGATAAACCGCGCCAGTGTCCGTCAGCGTGTAGCCATCCGTGGTATCACGCCCGGGCAGACCCACGGCCATTTGGTCGCCTGCGCCATTGAGGGCGATCGCAGAGCCAAAGAAGTCGTTGGCGCTGAGCGTGATGGGCACTTGCCCAATGCTGTTGTAAGCATGGCCCAGCGTGTTGGTGAGCTTGCCGCCACCAAAAGCTGCATCGGCAAAACCAAACAGCGACACGGCGCCGCTTTGCGAATTGGCATTGCCCGCGCCACTGTCATACGGCGATCCCACAGCCAGTACCGTGCCGACGCTGTTGAGCGCCAGTGCACTGCCAAAATGGTCGTTGTAGTCCAGGGCCTGGTTGATGTCACCGCTGGCCAGATAGCCCGCGCCGATGGTGCCGGTTTTTGTCGGGGCAGCAAACGTGGCGTCGGCAAACTTGAACAAATGCACTGCGCCGGTAGCGTAGCCGGAGTAGTAATAGTAGTAGCTTGAATTGTTGTAGCCGTCGTCGCCCGGCGCGCCCACCGCCAGCAAGGTAGCATCACCATTCAGGGTCACCGCCTGGCCAAAGTTGTCAGAGGTATCCAGCGCCAGGTTCACATCACCCGTGCCGCTGTAACCGGAGCCGATGATGCCTGCCAGTGCGCCGCCCGAAAAGGCCGAATCGGTGAAAGTGAAGCGGTGCACCGCACCGTAGTCGTAACCGCTGTAGTTGCTGCTGCCGTCGTCCCCTGGTGTACCGACCACCAGCCGCTGGCCGTTGCCAGACAAGCTTAACGCGCTACCAAAATGATCATTCGCGTCGAGCGTGCTGACGTTCACATCGCCCGCGCCGGTGTAGCCATAGCCCAGGGTGCCAGTCTTGGCGCCGCTATTGAAATTGCCATCCGTAAAGATCAACAGGTGCACCGCGCCAGAGTCAACGCGGTCGTTGCCCGCACCGTCGTCATAGGGCGCGCCTACCGCCAACTGGGTTACCGTGGCATTGAACGTCAGCGCGCTTCCAAACTGGTCACCCCAACCCAACTCGACCGAGCGGTTCTTGCCGCCGGTGTAGCCATAACCAATCGTGCCTTCCAGCGTGGCCCCAGCAAAATTGGTATCGGTAAATGAGTACAAATGCACGGCGCCAGAATCAGCCCGGTCGTTCGACAAGCCGTCGTCACCCGGCGCACCCACGGCCAGACGCGTGCCGTCAGCCGACAAAGCCAAGGCCGCGCCAAACTGGTCGTTGGTGGTGACCGACGGGAACGATACGTTGCCCGGCAAGCGACCCGCGCCCAGAGTGGTCAACTCAAACCCCTGCGCATAAGTGGCGGTATCGGTAAAGTTGAACACGCGCACCGAGCCAGTTGACGTTTGACTTCCGCTGGCACCGTTGTTATTGGGTGACCCAACGGCCAGGCGCGAACCATCGGCGTTGAACGCCACCGCGCTGCCAAAGTTATCTGAGCTGGAAATCCGGCTTTGCAAATTGCCCACGGCGCTGTAACCCACCCCCAGGCTGGACAAGCGTGTGGGTGTGCCAAAACTGGTGTCGGCAAACGAGAACAGATGCACAGCACCAGAATCGTAAACAGTCACGTCGCCACCGTCATCACCGGGTGTGCCTACAGCCAGGTGTTTGCCGTCCGCTGTCAGGGCCAGCGCGCTGCCAAAATAATCCGATCCGCCCAGGGTGGACACATTCAAATGGCTGTTGTTGGTGGTGTCGGTGTCGGTTAAATTGGCGGCATAGTTGTAGCCGAGCGTCCCCACTTGGGCCGGGCTTGCAAAGTTGCTGCCCATCGAAAACAGGTGAACCGCACCCGAATTACCAAGGGCGTTACTCAACCCATCGTCATAGGGCGCACCCACCGCCAGCACGCTGCCATCGGCACTCATTGCCACGGCAGAACCGAAATTGTCGGTGTTCGACAAGGTATTGGTCAGGTCCAGACTGCCCGTACCGGTGTAACCATAGCCCAGGGTACCGGTCTTGCTCCAGTTGCCGCTGGCCGACTGGAACAAGTGCACGGCACCATAGCCGTAATTGGCATTGCTGTACGAGTTAGCCACACCCTTGTCTAGAGGTGCCCCTACGGCCAGCAGGCTGGCGTCAGCGCTGAGCGCCACGGCGCTGCCAAAGTGGTCAACATAATCCAGCGTAGTCACCGCCAGGCTGCCGCTGCCGGTGTAGCCGTAGCCAATGCTGGCCGTTTGGGTACCCGTGCTGAACGCACTGTCGGCAAAGCTGAACAGGTGCACCGCACCCGAATCGGTCACCACGTTGCCGCTGCCATCATCCAAAGGTGCACCAACGGCAAAGCGTGTGCCAGTGGCATTAATTGCTACGGCTTTGCCAAAACCATCACCGGAATCCAACGCCACATTCACATTCTTGCCACCGATGTAACCCGAGCCCATGGTGCCGACCAAGCTGGCCTGCGCATTGCCCGAGCCGCCAAACTGGAACAAATAGACCGCGCCCGAGCGCAGGTTGCCGTTGCCAAAACCATCATCATCCGGTGCGCCCACCGCCAACAAATTGCCCGTGGCATCAAACGCGACGGACGATCCAAACGCATCACCGCTGTAGCTCACGCTGCTGGCCCAGGGCAGCGCCAGGCTGACCGGGGCCGACTGATAACCCGCACCCAAGATGCCCGCGACCTGACCGCCCGAGAAATTGCCGTCGGTAAAGGCAAACAACTTGACCGCACCAGCATCGTTGCGGTCATTTTGCACACCGTCATCAAGGCGCAGACCGGCCGCCAACCGACTCGCATCACCATTCAAGGCAACCGACCAGCCCAGATAGTTGCCTGATGTGTTGCTATTGAAATTGACATCTTTCACACCGGCGTAGTCGGCACCAATGGTGGCTGCCTTGGCACCGCTGGTAAAGCCCGCGCCAAACGTGAAGAGGTGGATGGCGCCAGCGCTGCCTTGGGTATCAAAAGCGCCGTTGTCGTAGGGTGCGCCCACCGCCATGCGCGTGCCGTCGGCACTGAGCGCCACCGACTGACCAAATTGGTCATTACTGGCCAAGCTGACATGGACGTCGTTGCTGCCCGTATAGCCCAGGCCCACGGTACCGACTTGGCTGCCTGATGTAAACGCATCCGCAAAATTGAACAAGTGCACCGCACCTGCGTAGTAGTTGTTGCCAGACTGGCCGTAGTCCAGGGGTGCGCCCACTGCCAACTGGTTGGCGTTACCGCTCAGCGCCACCGACCAGCCAAAATAATCGTCATTGTCCAGGGTGACATTCACGTCACCGGTGCCCACATACCCTGACCCCATGGTGCCGGTCTTGACACCGGCCGTAAAGCCTGGGCTGAAAGTGAACAGATGCACCGCGCCACTTTGGTAATTGTTGTTGGCAGCACCAGCATCGTTAGGCGCACCCACCGCCAACCGGGTGCCGTCGGCATTGAGCGCCACCGACTGGCCAAAACCATCGGATGTATTCAACGCTACCGCCACATCGTTGCTGCCGGTGTAGCCATAACCCAGTGTGGCGGCATGGGTGCCGCTGGTAAACGCCGTGTCCGCAAAGGTAAACAAACGCACCGCCCCAGAATCCGTGCGGCCGCTTCCGGCACCGTCGTCACCCGGCGCGCCCACCGCCAAAGACTTGCCGTCGCGGCTCAGGGCCACTGAGGTACCAAAGTAGTCATTGACATCCAGACTGACCGACACATTCTTGCCGCCGGTGTAACCCGCACCGATGATGCCGGCCATTTGGGCACCGCCAAAATTGCCGTCAGCAAAATTGATCAGATACACCGCGCCTTGGGCGCTCAGCAGTTTGCCTTTGTTGGCGCCGGTGTCGTAGGGCGCACCGACCGCCATCTGGCGTGCATCGCTGCTTAACGCCACCGAGGCGCCAAACTGGTCGCCACTGCTGTTGCCGCTGCCGACAAAGGGCACATCCAGCGCCTGACTAACCGCCACATAGCCTTGGCCGATGCTACCGATGCGCTGGCCACCACTGAAATTGGTGTCGGTAAAGCCAAACAGATGCACCGCCCCGGGGTCGCTCAGATTGTTGTTGGCACCGCTGTCGCCACGGGCACCCACCGCCAGTCGGCTGCCGTCGCCGTTGAGCGCGACCGAGCTGCCCAACTGATCCGACGAATCAAGTTGAATGTGCATGTCCTTGGTACCGCTGTAGCCAGACCCAATGGTGGCCAACTGGGTGCCGGCCACAAAGCCGTCGTTGAAAGAAAACAGATGGACGGCCCCCGAAGCGCTAAGCCCCTGACCACCGCCGTCGTCGTTACGTGCCCCAACGGCCAGCCGGTTGCCATCCGCGCTCAAGCCCACAGCAGAACCAAACTGGTCGGAATTATCCAAGGCTACATTCACATCGCCCGCACCGCTATAACCCGCACCTACCGTGCCAGTGTGCGTGCCTGCGGTAAAGCCTGGGCCGAAGGTAAACAGATATACGGCACCCGTAGAACTGCTGGCATTGTTGGCACCGCTATCGCCCACGGCGCCTACAGCCAGCCGAGTGCTGTCGCCACTCAGGGCGAGCGAGCTGCCAAACTGATCGTCGTAATCCAGACTGCTGATGTTGACGTCGCTGCTGCCGCTCAGCCCCTTACCCAGCGTGGTCACCAGGCTGGCATTCAGGAAGTTGCTGTCGAGCGTGAACAGATGCACCCGGCCGTAGTCATTGCCCGCGGGCGCTCCGGCGGTCAACCGGGTGCCATCACCATTGAGCGCTAGCGATTTGCCAAAGTTGTCGTTAGCAGCCAGCGTCAGATCCAGATTTCCGCTACCGGTATAGCCAGAACCAATGGTGCCGACCTTTTGCCCAGCGCCAAAAGCGGTCGTGCCAAAGGTAAACAAATGCACGGCCCCCGCATCGGTCAGGGCATTCGTGGCCCCATCGTCATTGGGTGCGCCCACCGCCAGCCGCAGCCCGTCGCGGCTCAAGGCCACGGCCGCGCCAAGGTTGTCGTTGGCATCCAAGCTGACGCTGATGTTGTTGCCGCCGCTATAGCCCAAGCCGATGGTGCCTGCCAGGCTGGCACCGCCAAAATTGCCATCAGCAAAGGTCACCAGGTGCACGGCGCCGGCGTTGCTGACGGGGGTTTGCAGGTTGGCTCCCACGTCGCCCGGTGCGCCAATGGCCAGCTGCCTGGCGTCGGCACTCAAAGCCACCGCGCTGCCTACTTGCTCGCCACTGCTGTTGCCCGAGCCGGTAAAGGGCGCGTTCAGGCTGGCGCTGCCGCTGTAACCACTGCCAACGGTGCCCACTTTTTGCCCGCCCGTCAGGCCTGCACCGAAGGTAAAGAGTTGCACCGCACCCGCGTCGGATTGGGTTTGACTGGAACCGCTGTCAGAAGGCACACCCACGGCCATGCGTGTGCCGTCGCCATTTAAGGCCACCGACTGGCCAAAATAACTGTAATTGGTCAGGTTGACGTTCACATCGTTGGTGCCGGTGTAACCCGAGCCAACGGTGCCTACTTTGGCCGCGCTGGCAAAACCGCTACCAAAGCTGAACGTATGAACCGCACCCGTGTAGTAAGCGGCGTTGCCGAAACCCCGGTCGTTAGAGGCCCCCACCACCAACTTGGTGGCATCACTGCTGAGTGCCACACTGGTGCCAAAATAATCACCGCTGTCCAACACAACATTGAGGTCTGCGGTACCGCTGTACCCAGACCCCAGCGTGCCGACCTTGGCGCCAGACCCAAAGCTGGTGTTGCCAAAAGTGAATAAATGCACGGCACCAGAAGAGGTGTTCGAGTTGGACGATCCATCGTCCCGAGGCGCCCCCGCCACGAGTTGGGTGGCATCGCCACTGAGTGCCACCGACCAACCAAAATAATCTGAACCGCCCAGCGTGACCTTAACATCGCCCGTGCCCACATACCCGGAACCGATCGTGCCGGTTTCTTGCCCACCTCCAAAACTGGTATCGGTAAAGGTGAATAAATGCACTGCACCAGAATTGCCGAGCGTGTTATTGAAACCATCGTCGTAGCGTGCCCCAGCGGCCAGACGCGTGCCGTCCTGGTTCAGCGCCACCGACCAGCCAAAGTAATCGCTGTTGCCCAAACTCAACGCCGTGTCACCCACCCCCACATACCCCGACCCAATGGTGCCCGTTTTTTGCCCACCGGAAAAAACTGTATCGGTGAAGGTGAATAAATACACCGCGCCCGTCGTACCGTTCACGTTATTGAACCCATCGTCATAGGGGGCCCCCACCGCCAGGTGTTTTCCGTCGCCACTGAGTGCCACAGACGATCCAAAGTGGTCACTTGCATCCAGCGTCACATCAATATTTTTGCCACCTGTGTAGCCCTTGCCAATGCTGCCCACCAGCGCGCCGCCGCCAAAATTGCCGTCGGTAAAGGTGACCAGATGCACCGCGCCGTAGTCGCCGCCATTCCAAGCAGGCTGGTTGACGGCGTCGTCGTAGGGGGCACCAATGGCCAGTTGCCTGGCGTCGCTGCTCAGCGCCACGGCGCTGCCCGCCTGGTCGCCATTCCACGACTTGTAACCCGCAAGATCCAAGGCCAGCGAAGCCTGGGGCTGGTAGCCGCTGCCAATGCGGCCCACCAGTTGCCCGCTAGAAAAAACGCCGTCGGTAAAGCTGAACAGGTGCACGGCTCCGGAATCCGGATGCAGCTTGTCTGCGCCATCGTCCAAAGGTGCTCCGGCCGCCAGGCGGTCGCCCGTGCTGTTGAGCGCCACCGATTGACCAAAGCCGTCATTGTTGGCAAGGCCCGTCTCGACATTTTTACCGCCGGTATAACCGCTGCCCACGGTGCCTGCCAACGTGGCTTTGAAGGCGCTGTCCAGCGTGAACAGATGCACCGCGCCGGATGAAGAGAAGTTATTGTTGGTGCCATCGTCGCCATTCGCTCCCACCGCCAACAACGTACCCGCGCCATTGAGTGCGATCCCTTGCCCAAAGTAGTCATACGTGTCAAGCGCCACAGCGGTGTCGTTGGCCCCGTCAAAACCATAACCCAGCGTGGCCACCTGGCTGCCACCGGTAAACGCCGCGCCAAAGGTAAACAGGCGCACGGCACCGGTGTAACTCTGGTCATTGTTTTTACCCTGGTTTTGCGGTGCCCCCACCGCCAGCAAGGTGCCTGCGCTATTGAGCGCCACCGACTGACCAAAGATTTCGTTGTAATTCAGCGTGACCGCTACGTTATCCGGGTCCACCGTGGTGGTGTAGCCGTTTCCAATGGTGCCTACCTGGGCACCATTGGTGAAGTCCGCGTTGAAGCTGAACAGGTGCACTGCGCCGTAGTTGTACCAGTAGTAGTACCCACCGCCGTAAGAATGATCACCTGGTGCTCCGGTGGCCAACAGCGTGCCGTCGTAACTCAGCGCGACAGCCGAACCAAGCAGGTCACTGTTGTAGAGGGACACATTCACATCATTTAGTCCCACATAGCCTGACCCGACAGTGCCAACTTTTTGCCCGCCGGTAAAAGCGGTGTCGGTAAAGGTGAACAGATGCACCGCACCCGCATCGCCCGTGGCGTTGTTGTAGCCGTCGTCATAGCGGCTACCCACCGCCAAGTGTTTGCCGTCGCCACTGAGTGCCACGCCCGAGCCAAAATTGTCATTGGCGTCCAGCGCTACATCCACATTCTTGCCGCCGCTGTAGCCCTTGCCGATGCTGCCCACCAGCGCGCCACCGGCAAAATTGCCGTCGCTAAAGGTCAACAAGTGCACAGCACCGTAGTTACCGTTGGCCCAGGGTTTTTCCAGGTTGCCATCGTCAAACGGTGCGCCAATCACCAGTTGCCGCGCATCGCTGCTCAAGGCCACGGCGTAACCGGCTTGGTCACCGTCCCAGTTTTTGGAGCCAAACAGATCCACCGACAGCGAATTTTCAGGGGTATAGCCGTTGCCAATATGGCCTGCCAGTCGGCCGCCGTTGAAAGCGCCGTCGGTAAAAGTAAACAGATGCACGGCACCCGAGTCGGTGGCGGCATTGTTGGCGCCGTCGTCATTGGGGGCACCCACCACCAACCGGTCGCCTACCGCGCTCAAAGCCAGCGCGTTGCCAAAATAGTCGCTTCCGTCCAGCCGCACATCGACATTGCGACCCCCGGTATAGCCGTCACCCACAGTACCGGCCAGCGCACCGCCACTAAAGCTGGCGTCTGTAAAGGTAAACAGATGCACTGCGCCTGCATTGCTGCGCGTATTGCTGATGCCGTCGTCATAAGGGGCCCCCACCGCCAACAGCGAGCCGCTGCCGTTCAAGGCCACGCCACGGCCAAAATAGTCGGAGTTGTCCAGCGCCACATCCACATTGCCAGTACCGGTATAACCTGCTCCCACCGTGCCGGTTTTGCTGCCACCGGTGAAGATGCCGGTGGCATCGGTGAAGGTAAACAAATGCACGGCACCGGTGTCAGAGTTGGCGTTGGCCGCACCGTCGTCGCCATAGGCTCCCACCGCCAGCTTTTTGCCGTCGGCGCTCAGGGCCACAGAAACGCCAAAGTAGTCGTAATTGTTCAGACCGACGTCGATGTTGTTGGCCTTCAGCGCGGTGGTATAGCCGTTGCCGATGGTGCCGACCAGGCTGCCGCCGGCAAAGCCAGCACCGAAAGAAAACAAATGCACGGCACCGCTTTGGTAAGAGGTGTTACCGGCACCATAGTTCAGGTAAGCGCCCGCAGCTAGCCGCGTGCCGTCGGCACTGAGCGCAGCAGACACACCAAAACGATCACCGTTGCCCAGTGCAAGGTTAACGTCGTTGGCCCCGGTGTAGCCCGCGCCAATGGTGCCCACCTTGTGACCGCCGCCAAAGCTGGTGTCGTTAAAGGTAAACAGATGCACCGCCCCGGCATCGGTATGGGTGTTGTTGGCACCGTCGTCCAGCCACGCACCTGCGGCCAGGTGCAGCCCGTTGCCGCTAAGCGCCACACCCGAGCCAAACTGGTCGTTGTTGCCGAGCTTGATGTCCACGTTGTTGCCACCGGTATAACCATGCCCGACGGTGCCCGCCAACGCGGCGCCGCCAAAGTCGCCGTCGGCAAAGGTGATCAGGTGCACCGCACCGGTGTCGGTGGCGCTGTCGCCATAACCGTCATCCCCAGGCGCACCCACTGCCAGCAGACGCGCATTGGCGTTGAGCGACACCGCCGTGCCGGCGTAGTCGTAGCCGGCACTGCGGCTGCCGTCCAGCGACACACCCTGGCCGCGTTCGTTGCGATAGTCCTGACCCACCGTGCCCACCTGTTGGCCCGCGCCAAACGAGCTGTCGGCAAAGGTAAACAGGTGCACCGCACCGGAATCACCTAAATTGTTTTTGGCACCGTTGTCACCATGCGCACCCACGGCGAGCCGGGTGGCATCGGCGCTCATGGCCACGGCCACGCCAAATGAATCGCCCCCCCGCAACGACACATCCATATCGTTGCTACCGTCGTAGCCCGAGCCCAGCGTGGCCACATGTGAGCCACCGACAAAGCCGGTGCTGCTAAAGGTGAACAGGCGCACCGCACCGGCATTGCCATTGGTGTTGCTAGCGCCATTGTCAGCGTAAGCCCCCACTGCCAGGCGCGTGCCGTCGCCGTTGAGCGCCACTGAAAAACCAAAATAGTCCGAGGCGTCCAGCGCAACGTTGATGTTGTTGCCCCCGGTGTAGCCCACGCCGATGGTGCCGACCAGGGTCGGTGTGAAGGCTGTATCCAGGGTTAGCAAATGAACTGCCCCAAAGTCACCCGAGCTGGCCGTTGCGCCGTCGTCCAATTGAGCACCCACAGCCAGATGGGTGCCGTCGCGGCTGATGGCAACGGCACTGCCGAAATAATCGTAATTGCTTTGTCCCAGCGCCAGGTCGCCCGTGCCAGCGTAGTCATTGCCGATCACGCCCACTCGGTTACCCGCTGCAAAACCAGCGCCAAAGCTAAACAGATGCGCGGCACCCGAGTCGGGTTTGTTACCGGCCGCGCCGTCGTCCCGTGGTGCTCCCACCACCAGGCGCGTGCCGTCGCCACTGAGCGCCACCGAAGAACCAAAATAGTCATAAGTACTCAGACTGACATTCACATCGCCAGTGCCGGTATAGCCATTCCCAACCGTGCTCACCTTGAGGCCGCCACCAAAGCCGTTGTCGCTAAAAGTAAACAAATGCACCGCACCTGATCGATACACAGCGTTGTTCAAGCCGCCGTCATAACGTGCACCAACAGCCAACTGTTGTCCTGTGGCGCTGAGTGCCACCCCGCTGCCAAATTCGTCATACGCATCCAGCGTGACATTGATATTCTTGCCGCCCAGATAACCGTCACCAACCGTGCCCACCAGCGCACCGCCGCCAAACGACGTGTCCTGAAAGGTGAACAAATGCACCGCACCAGCGTCGGTGCGGCTGCCCGCAGCACCGTCGTCGCCCACCGCGCCCACGGCCATCAGCGTGGCATCGCTGCTCAAAGCGACCGAGTACCCCAGGTAGTCACTGCTACCGAGCACTGGCACCGAGGCTTTCCATGAATACACGCTTTCCAGCACACCCTGGTACTGCCACTGCTTGAGCGCGTCGGCGTTGCCGATGATGATGTTTTTGGGATCCAGCAACAACTGCCCGCCCGCGCCAATCTGCACCCGGTCCAGCGCCGCGCGCTTGAGGGTCTCGCCCGCCGAAATTTCCACTGCACCACCACCGGCCGCACCGCGCGCGTCGATGCTGCCGATGAAGGTGGTTTGCGTGTCGGACCAGACAATGGCGGTACCGCCCAGCCCCGAGCCACCGCCCACATTGAGCGAGGTGCTATCGTTAATGAATGTGCTGTCGGCACTGGCCAGCGCCGAAGCATCTTCCCAGCGACGTACAAACAGGTGGCTGGCGGCGCTGGCGCTGTCCGGCGTGGCGGGCAACTTGCCGCCCTGGAACGCACCACCGATGCGAATGCGCCCGCCGCCCATGCTGCCCGAGGCATCGAGCTCAGCGCTCATCAAATGCACCGATTTGCCAGTGATGTCCAGACGCCCACCCACACCAGCTTTACCCGCTACCGAATAATGCCCCGAACTGGCCACGCCAGAGGCGGCGTTGACGCTGATCTGCCCGCCGTCGATAGCGCCGCTGGCGTCGGTACTGCTGGTGCCGGTTTCCAGAATGCCGCCACCTGAGGCATACACCACTTGGCCGCCCTGGCCGCTCAGGCCACGGGCACTCACCTTGTCGGCCAGCGACAGGCGCTGCCCGGCGGCGACTTCAACATGCCCACCCGTGGCACCGTCGGCGCTGATGCTCCCACCCAGCGCCACCGAAGCCGCTTCCAGGTGGATCAATCCGCCCGAAAGCGCTATTGAATCAGAAGCTGTTGATGCAGGTACAGTCTGCGCTGGAGCCCCTTTTGCCTGTATATCACCGACGTTGCTGACGCTGTCGCCCACGAGCCAGATGGCGCCCCCATGGGTGACCAGGGTGTTGGCTTTGATGATGCCGGTGTTGTTGACTAGGCCCCCCACCGTGTCTTGCGCCGACTTGGCCGTCATGCGCACCGTGCCGCCCGAGGCGCTCAATGTGCCACTGTTGTCAACAATGCTGTTCTCTGCGCCCTGGGTGACAACAGCGTTGATCAGGCCGCTGCCAGTGATATCGACGGTGACAGCTCGACCGCCTGCCAGCACCACCTGTCCGGCGGGCACGTTGATCGCGCCTTCATTCTTGACCTGCGGGCCAAACAGCGCCACATAGCCACCCACGCTGCCTTGGATATTGCCCTGGTTGATGACCGTGCCGGCTTTATCCACCGCGACAAATTCGTACTTGCCCTTGGCAAAGTTCTCTTGACTGATGCTCAGCGTGCTGGCCACCAGGCCACCCACATCCACCTTCGAGCCGGGCGCAAACAGCACGCCGTTGGGGTTGACCAGAAACACCTGGCCGTTGGCACTCAAGCGGCCAAAAATCTGCGACGCCTCGTTGCCCACCACGCGGTTCAGCGCCACTGCATCGCGCCCTGGTTGCACGTAGGTGACGCTGCCGTTGGCACCGATGTTAAAGGTTTGCCAGTCCAGCCCCAGGCGCGCGCTGCCCTGGTTGACCACCATGGCGGCCCCGCTCTGGCTGATCTGGCCGCTGCCGACCTTGACGCTGCCCTGGGTGGGCAGTGCATTCACATCCAGCGCATACGAAAACTGCGGCAGCCAGGCCGCCAGCAGTGTGGCCAGCAGCGCGCTGATGCGCTTGCGCGGCCGTGCCATCAGACGCATCACGCGACCGCCCGAGAGCCGGATTACCGACAAGGTGGTGAAAGTTTTGCTGACTTCACGGTGAACATGTGCTGCCATGATTTTCTCCGGTACGGCACAGTGCCAATTGAGCTTAAAAGCCCTTGTTGAGCTGGAAATAGATATACGGTTTGCGATCAGAATCTGTGGATAGCACCTGGCTACCGCGCCAGGCCGCGCTCAGGCTGATATCCAGGTCGGCGCTGTTGGCCCAGGCCAGGCCCAGACCGACGCCGCGCAAGACGATCTGGTTGTTGCCGGGGGCGCTTGCATCAACTTCAAAGCTGCCCCGTGCAAAATCATAAAAAAGGCTGCCGCTGAAAGTGCCACCCGCAAGCAGCCAGGCGCGGCGCAGCTCCAGCGCGGCGACACTGCCACGATCAACACTGGCCTGACCCGGCGCGTAGGCACGCACACCGTAGTGGCCGGTCAGGGCGTATTTTTCGGAGCTGTCCAGGTTGTTCAACGCATGCTGGCCAGACAAGCGCGCCGACAGGCTCCAGTTGGCGCTCAAGGTCTGACGGCGCGACACATCAAACGTGAACTTGCTGAAGTGACCCGCTGCGGCCAAGCCCGGCGTGCCCTGATCCCAGCTTAATGACCCGATGGCGTAGCCCACGTTGCTTTGCGTCAGGCCCCCGCCGCCCAGACTGTCGCGACTCGAGGCCGAAAGCCCCAGGCTGAACTGATGGCTGGTTTTTTTGTTGTTGCTGATGAGTTCGAGCACGTCAGCCAGGTCTTTGTAGTCGTAGCCAGCCGATACGCTGAGGTTGTCATTCATGCTGCGCAACAGTTGCTTGTTCAGACCCAGATGCAACACATTGGCTTCACCACGCGCGCCCAACGAAGAGTAGGGCGCGCCAAGCTCGTAGGTCAGGCGGCTCAAACCCGCCTCTGCGCTCAAGCCCCGGCCGTTGATCGGTGCGCGGCTGTTCAGGCTGCCGCTGACCAGCTCGCCTTTTTGCGAGGTTTGCAAGCGCACCCGGGTGCTGTCGCCCAAGCCAAACAGGTTGCGTAACTGAAACTGGGCACCGATGCGGTATTCACCGGTGGAAGCGCTGCCCTGGTTGTTGAAGTCGATGGACGAGGCCAGCGGCTCTTCTTCGGCCACGGTAACCACCACGTCGGCGGTGCCGGGTTTGGCCCCGGGTGCAAACGAGGCGCGTGCCACCACGCCCGGAATGTCGTTGAGCAACAGCAAGCGGCGTTCCAGATCGGCCTGCAACACCTGCGGCGACTGGGCAATGCCTTGAACGTGTTGCTGAATCACTTCGTCGCTCAGGCGCACGTCTTGCGCGGTGACGATTTGCACACTGTCAACGGTGCCCTCGAGTACGGCAATTTCAACCACGCCCTGCTCGATTTTTTGCGCCGGCAAGTAGGCGTACGCCAGCAGGTAACCCAGGTTTTGGTAATGGCGGGTAATGGCTCCGGCGGCCTCGTTCAACCCATCCACATCCAGCGTGCGCCCTTGCCAGGGCTGGACCAGATCGGCCAGCAGGTCGGTGCCAAAAGACTTGTTGCCGCTGATGCGAAAGCGCGCCACATCGACCCGCGCACCGTCGGGCAGCTTGATGGCCGGGCGCGGCGCGCTGGGCTCGATCAGATTGTTTGATGGCGTGCGCGTGAGCGCCTCTTTGTCGGCCTTTTGCACATCACTGAGGAGCTGACCGGCACTGGGAACGGTCTGTGCGGCGGTTGAGTCGCAACCCAGCACAACAAGGCCTGCAGCAGCGAGCGGCAGCATAAAACCGGCATGGAAAGTAAAGTTGCGCATAGTCATAGTGTTCCGATGCCATCGACGCCTAGAAACAATCAAAAGTAGGGAGCACCTGCCCCTTGACCGACAGGCCCTGAGCACTTACCCAGCGCTGCCGGGGTTGGCTGCGTTGGACTTGAGCACACCATCGGCCAGCAGTTTTTTGACCACCGAGTCCTGGCCGTTAAAGGCCTGTACAAAACCTTCCAGCGGCATCACTAATACGTGGCTTACATTGAGCTTGGGCTCCGCCGGGTTATTGCCCACAACCATGTCGAGCACGGAAAACTCCAGCCGCACGGTGTTGCCAGCGATTTGAAGGTTGGTCAGGCGGTCGGCAAAAAAACTGTTCAAGATATTCCCCTGTTGGAAAAAATAACATCACCGTTGACGGGTTTCGGCCTGGATGGCCAGCCAGACCCCGTCCACCTGTTCAAGCAGGTACTTTTCTTCAGACTCAAACCGGTACGGTTTTCCCGCCTGACGGCCTTCTTCTATGACGATGGATTTAACGGCGATTTGACCGCAAGCCGATGCCGCTCCGTCTGCGGGTTTACCCTCAATGGTGATGCGCCGGTGTTTGTAATCGCGCAGCGAACTGACGGCTGCCACGATGCTGTCGGCAAATTCATTGCGTTGCAGTTCCAGCGTGGTCATTTTGCCGTTGCCACCGCGCACGGTGGCTTTGACCCGGACATCCTGCGCGAACATCGCCAGGATGGTCTCGGCGTTACCCGCCACGATATGTTTGTCCAGGTCTTTCACCCAGCGCTTGGCTACCTCATTGGGAACGCATGCGGCGACCTGCTTACGCCTGGATTCAAGCTCAAGCGCGTTATTGGCCGCTGCATTTTTGGACAATTCATCCAGCTCGGCATCAAATTTGCCCGGCACATAAAAAGCCGGAACCTTGTCGAGCAGCACTGGAAACAGCAGCGTCATCAGGGCGCGCGACTTGCCAGGAGAGCGTGCAAACCCGACTTTGCCTGGGTCAATGTCAATCGACTGACCCGCTGCCTGCAGCGTTGTGCCGCCCTGGTTAACCTTGTCATACGTGCCGGGCTTGAACTGTGTGACTTGTGCGTCGTCATCCAGTAAAACATACGGCTCATGGTCAGTCCCACGAATGCCGATGGTCGCCGTTGAGGTGCTGACACGGCTGCCCTGACGGTTGACCTTCCCGATCCAGCCCGAGATGATGCGCAGTGCACCTTTGAACAGGTTCAACTGACTATTGTCAGAGGGGTTGCCGTCCGCAGCGAAGCGCTCTGCGACGAATTCTGCACCGGGGCGAATGGCAATGTAGCCACCATCACGGGTCTTCAAAACACCTTCGCCGTGGGCACTTGCAACTACCCGCTCGCCCACGGCCACCGGGTCTCCCGGACGCAACGCGCGGTTACCATCGGGACCGGAGGCAGTCAATGCACCGTCAAGACGAAAAACGACTGCAAAAACGGCTGGCTTGCCCGCCACCGCGTTGGCAGCTTCAACACGACCGGCCCAGCAGGCAGCCAGGCCCAGGAACAAAAGTAGCGTAAATTGGCAGAGCGCGCCTGGAGTACGAAATTGAAGGCTACCCAACAGTCGCCTGGGAAACCACGCAAAAGAATGACTCATATTCAACTCCCGTCTGTAACACGCTTGAATTTAACATCAAACCTTGGTGAAACACTGAAGGGGCAACGGCTACGCGAACATTCCGTTGTTACAGCGACAATGCCATTTTGATCGTTCCAGACTCATCCCATGAACCGCCACCTGTGGCTACTGGCCCTTTGCCAAGGCCTGTTTCTGACCAACAACGTCACCTTCATCGCCATCAACGGGCTGGGGGGCTTGAGCCTGGCACCACTGGGCTGGATGGCCACGCTGCCGGTGATGGGCTATGTGGTGGGTGGGGCCGCATCCACCAGCTTGGTGGCGCGCAGCCAGGGCAAATTTGGGCGCAAGGGGGCGTTTCAATTGGGCTTGTTGGTGGCCTTGGGCAGTGCGCTGCTGTGCGCCTATGCTGCCTGGACGCGCAACTTCTGGCTGCTGTGCGCGGCGACAGTGATTGCCGGTTATTACAACGCCAACGCCAATCTGTACCGCTTTGCCGCGGCCGAACTGGCCGGTGCGGGCTATAAAGAAAAAGCCGTGTCGCTGGTGATGGCCGGTGGCTTGATCGGCGCGGTGGCTGGCCCCAACCTGGCTGCGGCCACGCGCAGTGCCACCGCAGTGCCGTTCATGGGTGCTTACCTGGCGCTGGCTGGGGTGGCGCTGCTGTCGATGGCGGTGCTGGCGTTCATCACCTTCCCGCCCGCACCGCCTAAGAGGGTTGGGCAGGCCGGACGGCCGCTGGGGCAGATCATGCGCCAGCCCGCGTTTATCGTGGCCGCCGCCAGCGGTGCCTTGGGCTTTGGTGTGATGAACCTGCTAATGGCCGCAACGCCCTTGGCCATGCAGCAGTGCAGCTTGCCGTTTGGCGACGTGGCGCTGGTGCTGGAATGGCATGTGATTGGCATGTTTGCCCCGGGCTTTTTCACCGGCCACCTGATCAAGCGTTTTGGCGTGCTGCCCATCATGAGCAGCGGTGTGCTGCTGAACGCGCTGTGCATTGCCATTGCACTCTCTGGCGTGGATTTGCAGCAGTTTCTGGTGGCGCTGTTTTTGCTGGGTGTGGGCTGGAATTTTTTGTTTACCGGCAGCACCACCTTGTCTTTGCAAACCTACACACCGGCCGAAAAAGACCGGGCCCAGGGGGCACTCAACTTCTTTGTCTTTGCCACCACGGCACTGACCAGCTTTGCCAGCGGCGCGCTGGTTACCACCCAGGGCTGGCAACTGCTCAACATAGGCTCGCTGCTGCCGGTGGCGGCCACCGCGCTGGCGCTGGTGTGGCTGGCGCGCTTGCCCAAAACAGCGCGGGTTTGACGGATCAAGCAAACATCGGTTGAACAGTTCGACCCTGCGGCCAAGCGTCCCCCGTCAGCGCGCCGCCGCAATCTGCCGCAGCGCCTGCTCAAACGCCTCGGGCGGCTGGCCGCCGGAGATCAAATGCCGCCCATTGACGAGGGTGGCGGGCACGGATTGGATGCCCAGTTGCAGGTAGTGCGCCTCTTGCGCGCGCACCTCGTCGGTGTAGGCGGCGCTGGTCAATACCTGGCGCGCCTGCTCACCGTCCAGCCCCGCGTCCTGCGCGGCTTGCACCAGCACCGCAGTATCGTTCATGGGCTGCTGCGCACCGTGGCAAGCCTGCAGCAGCGCCATCTTCAGCGCCCATTGGCGCTCGGGCTGCACCACGCCCGCCCAATGCAGCAGGCGGTGCGCGTCAAAGGTGTTGCTGATGCGTCCGCGCCCGTCCGGGTGAAAGGCAAAGCCCACCGCTGCGCCGCGCGCGCGGATGGTGGCGCGCATCTCGGCCTGCTGCGCCGGCGTGGAGCCGTACTTTTGCGTCAGGTGTTCGCTCAGGTCCTGGCCTTCGGGGCCCATGGTGGGGTTGAGCTCGAAAGGGCAAAACCGCACATGGGCAGTGATGTCGGGTGCCAAGCGCTGCAGCGCGATGCCCAGCGCCGACAGCCCAATGGCACACCACGGGCAGGCCACGTCGGACACAAATTCAATCTCAAGTGCGGTAGTCATGGTCGCATCTTGCCTCAATGCGCGTGCCCATGATGGCTGTCCGGGTAGTGCGGGTGGCTGTGCGTGAGCGGCGCGTGCACATGCGGGTGGGTGTGCGGCTCGGTGCCGTCCCAGGCCAAGCCGTGGGTGTGCTGATGGTGTTCGTCGTGCCGATGGCTGTGACTGTGCGTCTGGGGCACGTGGTGGTGCACATGGCTGTGGCGCTCGCTCAGATGCAGGGCCACACCCGCGGCCATCAGCGCGCTGGCCAGCCAAAAACCGCTGCCAGCGGGTTCGCCCAGCCAGAGCACGGCCAGCAGGGCCCCTGCGAAAGGCGCGGTCGAAAAATAGGCCCCGGTGCGCGCGGTACCCAGCCCGCGCAAGGCCAGCACAAACAGCCACAGGCTCAGGCCGTAGCCCAGAAAGCCGATCAGCAACACCGCGCCCAGAGCGGACAGGTCGATGGGCAGTGCTGCACCCAGCCCCAGACCCAGCGTCACGTTCACCGCCCCGGCGATCCAGCCTTTGCTGGACGCGATGAACAACGCGTCGGCGTGCGCCACCTGGCGCGTCAGGTTGTTGTCGATGGCCCATGCCAGACAGGCCCCCACCAGCGCCAAGGGGCCCACCCAGTCGGTCACCGTCACGCTGCCATCCGGCCACATCAGCACCATGCCACCAAGCA
Source organism: Comamonadaceae bacterium CG12_big_fil_rev_8_21_14_0_65_59_15 (assembly GCA_002786915.1). Lineage (GTDB taxonomy): Bacteria > Pseudomonadota > Gammaproteobacteria > Burkholderiales > Burkholderiaceae_C > Rhodoferax. The sequence goes on from PCUV01000093.1 coordinate 23,696, forward strand.
CAATCAGCACCATGCCCAGCACCATGCGCCGATCCGTGGCTTCACGCCACACCAGCCAGGCCAGCAGCGCCGTGAACACCGCTTCCAGATTGAGCAACAGCGAGGCTGCCGATGCGCTGCTGTGCGCCAACCCCAGCATCAACAACACCGGTCCCACCACGCCACCGCAGGCAATGGCGCCCAACAGCCAGGGCCATTCATGGCGCTGCACACCGCTGGTCTGCCAGGCGCGGTCGCGTAGCGCGCGCAGCAGCGCCAGGCCCAACCCGCTGCCCAGATACAGCATGCCGGCCAACATGAAGGGGGATGCCGCCGCTGCGCTGCCCAGCGCCTTCACCGCCGGGGTACTGGCGCCAAACAGCAACGCTGCGCCCAGCGCATAGCCGGTGGCGGGGGAAACGAGCGGTTGAGACATACAAGCGCTATTTTGATCGACGAGATGCTTTTATTTCTATAGCGATAAAAGCAGCATCAACCCGTGCTAGAGCCCCAAAAGCTGATGCGTTGTTTGACGACTGGCGCGCTTGTCCAGCGTCAGCACGGCCGTGCAACCCAACGCTTGCATGTGCGCGCCAATCAGGTGGTCTGCCCAATCGCCACCCTCGCGCTGCCACGCCTTGAACGCCGCCAGAACGGTCGGCATCGACTCAAACCGCAGACCCGCAAAACCCAGCAGACTGGCTACCGCCTGTTGACACTGAAGCACCGTGTAGCCGTACAGCCGCATCAACACCCAGACCAGTTCGCACAAGACGATGTGCCCAACCAGACACTCCCGCCCCGCCGTCAGCTCCACATCAAGCGACTCTTGTACCCGCTGTGCCTGCACTGGATTGTCGTTGGTGAGCAGCCGCACCAGAATGTTGGTGTCAAGCGCCAGCATGTTGACGTTGCGCCACGGCATCGCTCACCGCCTGATTCATCGCCTCGACCGTATGCGCTTGGGGTGGCCGGGGCAAGATGCCGCGCAGCATGGCAAACGATGCCTTATTGGCTTTGGCAACCGTGATCTGACCATCCGCCAAAGGCAAAAAAGCCACTTTGTCGCCCGGCTCCAGTTGCAACAACACCCGCACTTCTTTGGGCAGCGTGATCTGGGATTTGCTGGTCAGGGTGCTGAGCATATTCATTCCTTACAAATTGGTAAGGCAGTGTATCGCCGGTAAATCATGTGCGTCAATGTCTCGGGTCAGTATCATTGCCATGTGGCTCGCATCAAGCAGCCTGGCCACGGACACCAACAACCGGAGACAAACCCATGCAAAGAAGACAACTCATCACCGCCGCGGCAGTCGCTGCCACCACCAGCTTGCTGCCCGCCCTGGGCCGCGCGCAAGCCATCGACAAACCCAAGCTGACCATTGCCGTGGGCGGCAAGAACCTGTTTTACTACCTGCCGCTGACCGTTGGCGAACAACTGGGCTACTTCAAGGACGAAGGGCTGGACGTGACGGTGGTGGACTTTGCCGGCGGCTCCAAGGCACTGCAGGCCGTGGTGGGCGGCAGCGCCGACGTGGTGTCGGGCGCGTTTGAGCACACGCTGAACATGCAGCTCAAGGGCCAGCCCATGCGCGCCTTTGTGCTGCAGGGCCTGGCCCCGCAGATCGTGCTGGGCATCAACCCCAAAACCATGCCGAACTTCAAGAGCGTGGCCGACCTCAAGGGCAAAAAGATCGGCGTCACCGCGCCAGGCAGCTCCACCAACATCATGGCCAATTTTGTGCTGGCCAAAGCGGGCCTGAAGCCCAGCGACGTGAGCTTTATCGGTGTCGGCGCGGGCAAGGGCGCAGTAGCGGCCATGCAGGCCGGGCAGATTGATGCCGTGAGCAACCTGGACCCGGTTATCACCTTGCTGACGCGTTCGGGCCACCTCAAGATCGTGACCGACACGCGCATCGTGAAAGAAGCCGAACGCGTGTTTGGCGGCCCCATGCCCGCCGGTTGCCTGTACGCGCCGCAAGCGTTTCTGGACAAGCACCCGGGCAGCGCGCAAGCGCTGGCCAACGCCATGGTGCGCGCCAACCAGTGGATTCAACACGCTGGCCCAGGCGACATCATCAAGACCGTGCCTGAGAGCTATCTGCTGGGCGACCGCGCGGTGTACATCGACGGCTTTCTGGCTGCGCAAAAAGCACTCTCGCCAGACGGCCTGTTCCCTGAAAAGGGCGCGGCCACCGCGTACAAGGCGCTGTCCAGCGTGAACCCCAAGATGGCCGCTTTCAAGGTCGACCTGAATGCCGTTTACACCAACGCGTTGGTCAAGAAAGCGCTGGTGAAGTACCCGCGCAAGGGCTGATTGACCGCCATGACCGCGCTGCTGCTGCAGGACGTGTCCTGCACCTTTGTCAGCAAAGACCAGCCGGGTCAGCGCTACACCGCCGTGCAACAGGTGGACCTGGCTGTGGGCGCGGGCGAGTTCGTCAGCGTGGTTGGCCCCACCGGTTGCGGCAAGAGCACGCTGCTCAACGTGGGGGCGGGCCTGCTCGCGCCCAGCAGCGGCACGGTGCAAGCGTTTGGCCAACCGCTGGCGGGCATCAACACACGCGCCGGTTACATGTTTCAGGCTGACAGTTTGATGCCCTGGCGCAGCGCGCAAGACAACGTAGCCGCTGGGCTGCAGTTTCGCGGTGTGCCCATGACAGAGGCGCGCGCGCAGGCCGACGACTGGCTGCGTCGCGTGGGCTTGGGCGGGTTCGGCGACCGCTACCCGCACCAGATGAGCGGCGGCATGCGCAAGCGCGTGAGCCTGGCGCAGACGCTGGTGCTTGACCCCGACATCATTTTGATGGACGAGCCGTTCTCTGCGCTGGACATCCAGACGCGCCAGTTGATGGAAAACGAGCTGCTGGCGATCTGGCAGGCCAAACGCAAGGCAGTGCTGTTCATCACGCATGATCTGGACGAAGCCATCGCTTTGAGTGACCGCGTGGTGGTGATGAGCGCCGGGCCGGGCAGCCATCCCATTGGTGAATTTGCCATCGACATCGAGCGCCCGCGCGATGTGGCTGAAATCAAGACCAGCGCGCGTTTTCTGGAGCTGCACGCGGCCATCTGGGCGGTGCTACGGGAAGAAGTGCTCAAGGGTTACGCGCAGCAACTCAAGGTGGCGTGAGATAGGGGTGTTTTTTCAACAGTTGAAAGTGATGCGGTGACTCGTTCTGTGAACCATTTTATTGATTCTGCGGGAGCAAAAAGACATTTTGTTGGCGTGGCTCCGCAGGACGCGATCCGGGCCCGCCCGCCTCATACGGGGGTACCCGAAATCGGCGGTCAGGCCCAGATCGCATCCTGCTCAACGGGTTTTGCCGGCAACACTGCCCCGCTCCGTCCATCGTCGTATCCGGTATGAACATGCATGCAACACTCAGCCTGCGCATCAACACCGTCCAGCGCAGTGGCAGGTATGGGCGGCCGACGATTTCGGGTACTCCCGTATGAGGAGGCCGCCCATGCCTGTCGCTGTGCGGGTTCAACCGACAACCTTATCCCAAACACTCCAAAGACGTCATGCCACCGCAAAGGTAACCAAGCAATGACCCACAAACTCCGACTCTGGCAATTCGGCCTGCTGGCTGCGCTACTGGCGTTCTGGCACCTGATGACCGCGCCAGGCTTGTTGCCCAACTTCATGTTTGACAACGACACGCAGGCGGCTTTCTTTTTTGGCGAACCGCTGAAGGTGGCGCAGCGCGTGTGGGCCTGGTTTGTGACCGATGCCGACATTTACGAACACCTGCTCGTTACCTTGGCCGAAACGCTGATGGCTTTTGGCCTGGGCGCCTTGCTGGGGTTGGTCTGCGGGCTGTGGCTGGCGCTGTCGCCACTGGCAAGCGCCGTGGCCGACCCCTACATCAAGGCCATGAACGCCATGCCACGCATCATCCTGGCACCCATCTTCAGCGTCTGGTTTGGGCTGGGCATGGGCTCGAAAGTGGCGCTGGGCGTGACGCTGGTGTTTTTCATCGTGTTCTTCAACGTCTATCAGGGTGTGAAGGAAGTCAGCCCGGTGGTGCTGGCCAACGCGCGCATGCTGGGGGCCCACCCGCGCCAGTTGCTGCGCTTTGTGTATCTGCCCAGCGCCACCAGTTGGGTCTTTAGCAGCTTGCACACCAGCGTGGGGCTGGCGTTTGTGGGCGCGGTGGTGGGCGAATACCTGGGGTCCAGCCGCGGTGTGGGTTACCTGATCTTGCAGGCCGAGGGCAGCTTTGACATCAACACCGTGATGGCCGGTATTGTGGTGCTAACGGCGTTTGCGCTGGCGCTCGACGCGCTGGTGGGTCGGGTCGAGCGTAGCTTGATGACCTGGCAACCCAAGACCGGTGAGACTGAGAAATTGTGAGCACTCTACACATGTTTTATAACGTCTGCAAGCCGATTTTTCTCATAGATGTCAGCGGCGCTGGCGTGCTTCTGGCGCTGGCCATGACGCTGCAGTTAGTGGCCTGTGGCAGTGTGCCGCTGGCACCACCACCAACGCCGCCCGAGGCGGCGATGGAGCACTTTGACCCGGTACCCGGCAGCTTGTCCCTGGCGCAGGCCAACGACGTGACGCTGTACGCGCTGGGGCTGGTGGGCACACCCTACCGCTGGGGCGGCAACACACCCGAGAGTGGTTTTGATTGCAGCGGGCTCATCAACCATGTTTACCGCACGAATGGTGGCGTGCAGCCGCCACGCACCACCGCCGAGCTGACGTTCTGGGGCCGCAGCGTGCCGCCAGAGGGGGTGCAGACGGGCGATCTGGTGCTGTTTGGCAAATCCACGGTGGCAACCCACGCCGGCATTTACGTGGGTCAGGGTCGTTTTGTGCATGCGCCTTCCACCGGGGGTGTGGTGCGGCTGGAGCGTATCGACGCGCGCCATTGGGCCGCGCAAAACCCGCGTTTTCGGCGACCATGAGCGTTGAACCGGTCGGGTGTACATGGCACACTCAACCGACTCAAAATACAACAAACTGCCCGCCTATGCACCTACCGCCTGAACCTCAACCAAAACTTTTTTCCCTGTTGCTGCTGCTGTCCGGCTTTGCCGGTATTTCTTACGAAATCCTCTACGGCCGCATCCTTGGCAACATGGTGGGCGACCAATTTGCCGTATCTGCCGCCATTTTGATGACGTTTTTGTTGGGTATCGGCTTGGGCTCGGCCTACGCGCACCGGCTTTGGCGCTGGTTGTGGGCCATTGAGGCGGGCATTGGCCTCTATGGTTTGCTGATTGCTTTTACCCAGCCATGGATCGAGCGCGTGGTGTATGCCGGTGCGGGGCTTTTTGCCGACCCACTGGCGGGCAGCGTCTTGGTCTGCGTCCTGCTTTTGCTGGTGCCGGCATTTTTGATTGGCTGCAGCGTGCCCTTGTTCTCGGGCTATTTGGGGCGGCAAAACACCTCGCGGGCGCAGGCATCTTTTTCGCGGGTGTACACGGTTTACAACCTGGGTGCCGCCTTGACCACCTTGCTGATCGAGTTCTTTTTTATCCGCAGTTTCGGCATCCGCGGCACAGTGGCTTTGTTTGCCTTGGTGAACCTGCTGATTGCAACTGGCCTTTGGTCGCGTTTTTCCCACATGCGCGATACCCAAAAACTACGCGACTCACAAAATTTGGTCAATGGTTCCGCCTTTCGGCTGCTGCCCCCCACGCGCTGGCTGGCGTTGATGTTGGCAAGCGTGGCCTCGGCCATTTTTCAGTTGTTCATGGTGAAGTATTCCGAAATGGTGTTTGGCCCATTTCGAGAGTCCTTTGCACTGGTGCTGGCGCTGATCTTTC
>PCUV01000093.1:29565-29772 GCA_002786915.1 Comamonadaceae bacterium CG12_big_fil_rev_8_21_14_0_65_59_15
ATCAGGTTTCGCGGCGGCACTTCGCTTGATGCCCCGGGCAGGCGCGGGGCGGTCAACCTGATGGCGGGGCTGATCGAGGAAGGGGCGGCGGGGCTGGATGCGCAGGGCTTTGCCGCGGCACGCGATGCGCTGGCGGCGGAATACCGCTTTGGTGCGTCGCAGGATTCGGTCTCGGTTTCGGCCCGGTTCCTGACCGAGAACCGCGAC
>PCUV01000093.1:29867-30009 GCA_002786915.1 Comamonadaceae bacterium CG12_big_fil_rev_8_21_14_0_65_59_15
CTCAAACGCCAAGGACCCCAGTGCGCTTGCCGGGCTGGCATTTGACGCAGCGGCGTTTGGCAGCCACCCCTATGGCAGCTCGGGCGACGGCACCGAGGCCAGCGTGGCGGGTCTTTCGCGTGATGATGTCGTGGCCGCCCAT
>PCUV01000100.1 GCA_002786915.1 Comamonadaceae bacterium CG12_big_fil_rev_8_21_14_0_65_59_15
TGCTGGCGGAGATGGGCTTCGAGATGGTCGAGGTAACCAAACTCAGCGGCGACGGCGGCATCGATGTCCGGGGCACACTGGTGGTCGGTGACGTGGTCCGCATCAAGATGGCCGTCCAGGTCAAGAAGTGGAAGCTCAAGAACAACATCCTGGCCCCAGTGGTTCAGCAGGTGCGCGGCAGCCTCGGAGCGCACGAGCAAGGGCTAATTATAACCACCAGCGACTTCAGTGCCGGAGCCATCAAGGAAGCAGCTCAGCCCGACAAGACCCCCATTGCCCTGATGAACGGAGAACAACTCGTGATGCTGCTGATGGAACACGGCATCGGCGTCCACCGCTCCACACCGGATTTGTTCGAGATCGATGAGGACGCTCTGTTAACCGGGGAAGGAAAATAATTATGGAGACCTGGATATGAATTCAAAACCTGAAGGAGCCGGAGCCCGAGCCTGTTGGTTTGTCGGAGCCACATACGGTGGAACCGATGATCAGACCCCCCGCTTTCTGCAGGAAGGCATTTGGGAAAATGGGTACCAGGACAAATATCTCGACGCAGTGAAGTCCATCCAGGTTGGAGACCGCATTGCGATCAAGTCGTCCTATACGCGGAAGCACGATCTCCCCTTTGATAACCGGGGCCAAACCGTGTCCGTCATGGCGATCAAAGCCATTGGCACGGTAAAAGAGAACCTCGGCGACGGCCGCACCTTGAAGGTTGACTGGAAACCTTTCGATCCTCCGCGTGAGTGGTACTTCTACACCAATCGAAGCACGGTCTGGCGGGTCTTGCCTGGGGACTGGACCACAGATGCGTTGATCGGATTCACCTTCGAGGAAAAGACGCAAGATATCAACCGGTTCCGCAATGCTCCTTACTGGCGTGAACGCTTCGGTGATAGTGCTGTCGACAAGCGCCGTTTCAACTGGACTCGCTTTTACGAGGCGGTAGCAGACAAACTCCTTACCTTTCGGAATAAGCGAGATGAGCTGATTGCCGGAATCCACGTCATTGCCTCTAAGGTAGATGGCCTCTCCAACCTGCAGGATCAATTCGCGGATGGTTCCTCTGGCCCCCTGAAGGACATCTGCCCATTTACGGCCATGGGCATATTCAACCGGGGGATCACCGATGCAAATCGCAAAGCTATTGCAAGCGAGCTTGCCAGTCTGCTTGGAGTGTCTGAGCCTGTTCCGGACTCCTTTGAAGGAATTCCCATTCTCAACAATCAGAAGTCATGGTTTTTCGGGTTCGATAACAAGCGCCAGCCAGATGACATTGACACCCTTTGGGAAGCCTTCGCCCAGGCAATTGCTTTTGCTGAATCGGATGACGCAGAGGCGCGGTCGGCATTTATTTCAGCCTACGACAACGCGACGCAGCGCTATGGTGTGGGGTGGAACCTTACCATGGGGCTGTACTGGATTCGCCCCTGGAATTTCCCGACTCTTGATGGTCAGTCCCAGCGTTACATCAGCAAGAAGCTCAACATTCAGATTGGCATGAACGGCCCCAAGGGCCGCTGCAACGCCACTGATTATCTGGCGGTGCTGGACACCCTTGAGGCTCGTTTTCAGGAGGATGCGTATCCCGTCCACTCATTCCCGGAGCTGTCACTTGCCGCCTGGCTTTTCAAGGATAGTGGGACATCTGCCCACCCGAATGCCACAGACCCTGATGCGCAGGATGACGAAGCGGACGCCACACCCGAGGCAGAGGTCACGGCTGCACCCATCGAACCGTACTCCGTCGATGACATTCTGACGGATGGATGTTTCATCGCCCGGGAAAAACTCGAAAAGATTCTCGAGCGCCTTCGGACCAAGAAAAACCTGATTCTTCAGGGGCCGCCAGGCACGGGAAAGACCTGGCTGGCCAAGCGATTGGCTTTCGCTTTGATGGGGCAGCGCGACGACAGCAAAGTCCGAGCGGTGCAGTTTCATCCGAACCTTTCCTACGAGGACTTTATCCGTGGCTGGCGGCCGGTGGGGGACGGCAAGCTCACGCTGGTGGACGGGCCTTTTGTGGAGATGATGAAGGCCGCCGCGAAAGATCCAACGTCAAGGCATGTCGTCGTTATTGAAGAGATTAATCGCGGGAATCCTGCACAGATTTTCGGCGAGATGCTGACGCTCCTCGAGGTCGACAAAAGAACGCCCAATGAGGCCCTGGAGCTTTCCTATAAACGGTCAGATGGCGAGCGTGTTTTCATCCCGGACAACCTCTATGTCATCGGCACAATGAATATTGCCGACCGCTCCCTTGCTTTGGTCGATCTGGCGTTGCGTCGCCGTTTTGCCTTCATCGATTTGGAGCCCACGCTCGGAAAGCCCTGGCACGATTGGGTCCAATCCCAGTGCGGTATTGATTCAGAAATCCTTATCGAAATTGAGAAGCGTCTCATTGCCCTGAACAGCGATATTTCAGCCGACACCGGTCTCGGGCCTCAGTTCCGAGTGGGGCACAGCTATGTCACACCGCCGTTTGGTATTCCCATCAGTGATGCCCGGGAATGGTTCCGCCAGGTGGTCGATACCGAGATCGGTCCGCTGCTCGATGAATACTGGTTTGATGCGCTCGAGAAGTCCCAGAAGGCGAGAGAACGCTTGCTGGAAGGATTCTGATCGTGACACTTGCCGCAGCCAACTTGATATCAGACGCCCATGAAGGGATTGGCCATATCGGCCGCATTCCGGTGCGCAACCTTTGGCTGCTCATGCTGTATGCATCGGATTTGTTCAGGGATCTCGAAAGGGCGAAGGTCGCCGTAGAGGACAATCCTGATGACATTCCAGATCTGGTAGCAGAAATGCTTTGCCGTCGCGTCGAGCGTCGTATTCAGCGGAACTTGAGTTATGGCTACCAATCGCGAGAGGCTATTCTTGGCCGCGTGCGCGGACGCATCGACCTATTGAACACTGAGAGCCATCGATTACTGGATCGCGGAAAGGTGGCTTGCCGATTCCATGAGTTGACCATCGATACTGCCCGAAATCGCTATGTCCGGACGGCTCTGGATGAAATATCGAAAATCGTTCTTCATGGGGAGCTGGCACATCGATGCCGGTCGTTGGCGGCAAGCTTGAGACGCATGGGCGTAACCGGTGAACGTCCGAATCGTGGTGAGGTCTCTATCGACCGCTTCGGGAGGCACGATGCGGATGATCAGCCGATGGTTGCTGCGGCCCACTTGGCCTTCAATCTTGCCCTGCCTACAGAGGCCGCAGGCGCAAAGCAATTGTCATTGCCGGATAGAGAAATCACCTGGATTCGGAAGCTCTACGAGAAAGGGATCGCTGGGTTCTATGATGTCGTGCTTTCCAAAAGAGGATGGCGCGTCGATGCGGGCAAAACCATTGGCTGGCAGATCGAAAGCAAAAGTCTGGGTATAGACAAGATCCTCCCCTCGATGCGAACCGACATCATCCTTGACCACTCCGAAGCGGGACGCCGTATCGTCATTGACACGAAGTTCAACTCCGTTGTGACTCGAGGCTGGTATCGAGAAGAAACACTGCGCAGCGGATACGTCTATCAGATTTACGCCTATTTGAGGTCCCAGGAAGGTAATGGTGATCTTCTCGCTGAAAACGCCTCGGGTCTGCTCCTTCATCCTTCGGTGGGCGATATGGTTAACGAAGCCGTCGTGATCCAGAACCATGAGATTCGATTTGCCACCGTTGATCTGGGAGCGACGGCAAAGGAAATCCGGGAACAGCTTTTACAGGTTCTGGGGGTGTCTTATGCCGGTTAATCGTGCCCAAGGCTGCCTCCTTGGCCAGTTTGCCGGAGACGCCCTCGGCAGCCTGGTCGAGTTCCAGTCGCCGGAGGAGATCCGCCGCAACTACCCTGACGGCGTGCGGGAACTGGCCGATGGCGGCACATGGAACACCATTGCCGGTCAGCCGACCGATGACTCGGAAATGGCGCTACTGCTGGCCCAGATGCTGACAGAGCGTGGAGCCTACGATCCCGATGCTGCGCTTCAGGCCTATCAATTCTGGCTCGACTCCGATCCCTTTGACTGCGGCATGACCATTTCCGCTGGTCTTAGGGGGTGTCCAAACCCCGACAGCCAGGCCAATGGGGCCATGATGCGGATCAGCCCCTTGGGCATTTTCGGGGCCAACCACCCATTGGAGGCAGTGGGCGACTGGGCCAGGCGGGACGCCGCCCTGACGCATCCCAATCCGGTGTGCCTTCAGGCGAACTCACTTTTCACCATGGCGATTGCCCACGCCATTGCCTCCGGCTGCGAGGCCGGGAAGCTCTACCAGAATATCAAACAGTGGGCAGCCGACCTGGCAGTCGCCCCGGCTCTCATGGACGCTATCCAAGGAGCCGCCGAAACGCCACCGGCTGACTACGTCCAGCAACAGGGCTGGGTGTTGATCGCGTTCCGAAATGCCCTGTGGCAATTGCTCAATGCCTCGAGCTTTGAAGCTGGCGTTGTCGATACGGTCATGCGGGGTGGAGACACCGATACCAACGCAGCCATTTGCGGGGCGCTCTTAGGCGCGGTGTACGGCCTGGACGCCATACCCGCCCAATGGGTCGACCAGGTCCTGAACTGCCGCCCCAAGGCCGGACATCCCGGCGTCATCCGCCCGCGACCAGAGTGCTTCTGGCCGGTGAATGCTTTGGAGCTGGCAGATCGCCTAATTCAGGATTGACGGCACTGACTACGGAGTTGTTCATGAGCTTATTCACCGACAAAGAGGTTAAGGCACTCGACGAACTATTCCACGAAGTTGGCGTATATCGGCACAGTAAGGATTTGAAGGAGCTATTCGACTTCATCAAGAAATTCCCGAAGATAGCGCCATTTAATGCTTTCCTGCTCCATATCCAAAAGCCAGGCAGTCAGTATGTGGCTTCTGCCTCAGAATGGAGGGAACAATTCAACCGTACCATCAAGCCCGGTGCTCGCCCACTCGTAATCTTGTGGCCGTTTGCGCCCGTGCGCTTCGTTTTTGAGCTGGAAGATACCGACGGCAAAGATCCGTTTCCAGAGGCGTTACTCAAGCCATTCCAAACTAATGGAACCCTTGCAAAGCCTGCCTTGGATCGCCTGATTAGAAATCTCCCTCGTGATGGCGTTTCGTACCATGAAGCGGACCACGGCACAGGAAGCGCTGGCTTTATCGAAGTAGCGAAAGGGCATGGGACCCAAGATGCGGGAAAGAAAAAGGCGAAGGTGCTGTACCACCTGGTGGTAAACCAAAACCACTCGAAAGAAGAAAAATTCGCAACGATTGCCCACGAACTAGGCCATCTCTATTGCGGACACCTCGGAACGCCAAATGAAAACTGGTGGCCAGATCGCCGTAAGGAACACATCAACATTCGAGAGTTCGAGGCCGAAAGCGTTGCCTGGCTTGTATGTGAGCGGGCTGGGATCAAAAATCCGTCGGCAGAATACCTCAGCGGATACCTGAATGAAAACGCTCAGATCCCCCGCGTTAGTCTGGAAAATGTTCTAAAGGCTGCCGGAATGATAGAGGCCATGACCCTGAGAAGCCTTTCTCTGCGCAAGGAGGTTGTTGTCTGATGTTGGCTGGCACCTCAATTCTATTCCCGTTTTGGGAACCGAACCGGCGTCCGAAAACCGGATTCGAAGTTGTTGCGGCTCGACGCCAGGTGTCAGGTTTTACTGCAAAACCGTCACCCTCGTCCGGTGCCGGGAAATCAGGGGAGAAAATCGTTTCTCTGGTCGGGTTGTCGGGAAGTGGTTGTGCTAGATGACTTCTTCGTTTATTATCAAGGAGTTACGAGGAGCGCGGGCTTTGAGACTG
>PCUV01000010.1 GCA_002786915.1 Comamonadaceae bacterium CG12_big_fil_rev_8_21_14_0_65_59_15
GCTTGGCATAATTTTTTCCTTAATAATCAATATATTGTGTATATTAAACTTGCCCGCGCAGCGCGGCTAGAACCGCGATAGTCATCTGAAATGGCTCATCTTTTTCGGGTTTTTTCTTATCTGATTTTTCCCGCCACTGCTTACTTTCTTTCATCAGGGATTGCAGGCGCGTGGCGATTTCGCGTTTCTCGTCCCCTTGCCATTTTCCCGATTTGAATGCATTGAACAGGGCTGTAAGTTCGCTTTGCTCCTTGGGGCGCGTGTTGAGCACTTCTTGAATCGAGCGTTCAAAAGGGGGCATGGCATCCATATCTTCCTTTCGCTGTCTTTGCTCCGTTTCCTCCCTAGCCTTCTTTTTTGCAGCATCTTTCTTTTCGCGCGCCTCTTCGATGGCCTTTTCGTCCAACTTCATCCGGCCATAACCCACTGCCGTTTTGGCGCCGAAGCCCAGCCATTTCCCGGCGTGTTCAAAAGCGGCCTCCAGCAGGCTGCGCCAGGTTAGTCTTAGCGTGTCATCGCGTAACAAAGCGGCATTGCATTCCACGAAAAAAGTAAATTTCGACCTGGCTGGTACGGCGAGGAAGGGAATCGGGATGGGGCTTTCGCTGTTGTGCGGGCCGTGCTTACCCTGCTGGTAATACTCGCCGTGATGAGGGGTCATGATTTCGACCGACATTTCATTTTTGTGCAAGATCGGGAGCACATCCCAAAAACGCAGCGCGCCCTGTTGTGGTTGGGTATCGCGAGTGGGGTCTTCTTCGCCGGGGCCGAACAGGGCGCGGATGGATTCTTCGTCCCAGCCGTGTGCTTCGCCCCATTCGCCGCTGGCCAGTTCTTCGGCAGCCGTGCGGATGACGCCTTTGATGCCGGAACCGGCCAGGTAGGGCAGGCCGTAGGGCGTAAGGAAAGCGAAGCCGTTTTCGAGCGGGTGCTCGTTGCCGAGACCGGTGGCAAAAGGTGCCGTGCTGATGCAGGGCAGGGCGAGGACTTGTTCGCCCAATATTTCGGCAGCGGCATTCTGGCGTGCGCAAAAAGCAGCAAGAAGTTTGATGCTGTGTTCAGGGAGTTTTTTAAGCTTGTCCAGTGTATCGACAACGCCACTTTTGGGTTTACTCCAGTTGCTATTCCAGCCCGCGTAATAGAGGCTAAAACGATGGCCCGGCGGGGCTTCGGAAAAATCCGTGAGATATGCAGGGACGGCAGCAGGCATGGTTATTTCCCCGGATTGAGCGCGGCAGCAAACTGGCGAATCCAGCGCAGAAGCAACAGGGATTCTTCGGTGGCCTGGCGGTAGGTCGGGCTGTCTGCTTGGAGCAGGATGCCCATTAGCGGGGCAAAGCCGGGGTCTTTGTCGACGCCGCCCGCCCGCACCATGATCCAGCGGCGAAGGTGTCCGGCCAGCGCCTTATGGTTCGCTTTGCCCTTGTCTTCGTAAAACGCCAGCGTTTGCATCAAGCCGTTATTCATGATGAGCGCGGGGGCCGCCTTGGCGAGGTTGGTGTATTCTCCCTCAGCGAGGGCGATACCTTCCTGCGACATTGCCCAGGCGGCTTGCGAGCGTTTCTGTTCCAGTGTCATTTTGCTCATGCGGGTCTCCTTATTTCACTGCCGTGACAACAACCTGACCGCGCCCAGTCGTGGCATCGCCGCCAACCTGTAGCAGTTGCCCGTCGAGATTGGCGAGCACATGGCTGACCACCGCTTCAGCGGCGGTCTCGCCTTTGCCGCTGCGCTCGGCACTAGCCATCAGCGGGGCGATGAGCAGGCTTTCGGGTGGCAGGTTTTCGACGTAAAACAATCCGCCATCGCTGGCGGTTCCGGTTTTGTCGTCGATGCGTACATGCGATTCAACTGCCGTGGCGTTTTTGACAAAATAGGCGAAATCTTCATCCGAGAGCAGCACCAGGTCGGTCTTGATCTTATCCCGGAAGAAGGCGTGCGCTTCGCCTTGCGGCAGCGCATGATCAGCCAGCCAGGCTGCAATTATTTTAAGTTCCGCGCTTTCGCTGGCAGTGTATTCAAAGGCTTCAAGCGCCAGCGAACCGCCGGTGGTCAGCCCCGTGTCACACACATTGGCAACGCCTTCGCCAATGTTTTTAACCGGGGCGGGCAACTTGGGTTTGCCGAGTAGCTCCAGCATCCGGCTGGCGCGAGAAAGCGCGAGCGGGCTGGTTGCATAAACGTAGCCGCGCTTCACGGATCGCACCGGAAAGGCGACCAGTTGCGCATCGCCAAAACTTACCGCGCCCGCATAAAGCTCCCCACCTTCGGGGCCGAACAGGCGATCGAGCAAGTCGCCCTTCCAGCCCGGCAATTGGGCAAAGCGATGGCGAATCGCTCCCTTGATGCCGGAACCGGCAAACAACGGGTGGCCGGTATGGCGCTCGCGCTGTATCGGGCTGTCGATCAGGCCGAAAGCCGTGCCCGCACCCATGTGAACAGGGCTGACGGCGTAGAAAAAAAGGGCAGTGTGGGCTTGGTACATGGTGTCGTTTCCTTCGTTAGATTTCTATTATCCGGGGTTCAAACCGCCCAAGGTGCGATGACAAGCTTGCCAAAGCCTTCGGCGTGTCGGGCGGGGTCTTCCATCGGGAAGCCATTTTGCGCGAGCGCCTTGAGTGTAGTCAGGTTGCCCGTTAAATTTTCAAACCAGTAAACGCTACCCGTAGGCGCAACCCGCTGGGCGGGCTTGGGTTTGTTGGTGACGATATCCCAGCCGGAAATGGTTTCGGCGCGGCTGACCGAGGCGGCTACCAAGGCGGCGGGGACGCCATCCGGGCGCCAGCCGCCACTGAACAAGCCGGGCGTAGTCAACATCAGGCGGAAGCGGCCTTCCTTTTCGATCCGCGCCCAATCTGGTGCCGTTGTGTGGGAGGTGACGGAGCGAACCACTGCGCCTCGGCCATCACCGCCCAAGCGGACGAGGCTTTCAGCCGGTAGCTTATTGGCGCTGCCTTCATAAGCCGCAATAAAGCCTATGCCTTTTTTCAATGCGGTGGTTTCGGTGGTGTAGATTTTCCCCTCTGCGGCGCTGCGCGTTTTGGGGTCGAGCGCTATCCCCAGGCGCGGATCGGTTTGCCAGAGCTCGCCAGATCGCACGA
Organism: Comamonadaceae bacterium CG12_big_fil_rev_8_21_14_0_65_59_15; assembly: GCA_002786915.1. Lineage (GTDB taxonomy): Bacteria > Pseudomonadota > Gammaproteobacteria > Burkholderiales > Burkholderiaceae_C > Rhodoferax. The sequence goes on from PCUV01000010.1 coordinate 3,102, forward strand.
AGTGTTTGGCGTTCAGAGGTTGGCCAGCCAGCCATGCGGCAATGCCATCGCCGGTGAGCCATAAGCCACCAACGGGTTTGCCCGGTTTTTCGGTTTGCAATGTGGGTAATTTGGGCAGTGCGTGGCTGCTGGCTATCCCCGCAGGCGTTGTGGAAGGGCGAAGATAAGTAGCATCGCCCAATGCTATTTCATCGCTGACGATCACGTCGGCAGGCAAGGGCCAAAGGTGTTCGATCACCCCGCCATCATGAAGGCGAGCCAAGCCAAACTGGGTCAACCGAAAATCGGCGAGCGCTTCCAGGCTTACACCCTCGGCCATCAGCCGTGAGCGGATGGCGCCTGCCGCGAGCGAGGGCCAGGGCGGCATGAGCGCCTCGCCATGCGCGCCCGCATCAGCGAAGAGCTTGTTGCCGCGCAGATAAAGGACATCGAGCGGGTCGAGAAAAATGGAGGTCATGGTCTGGTTTTCTCCCGGCAATCAGTACGCCCTTCGCGGGCAAGGAATTCGGCAACGGCCAGCATGTCGCGTACCAGTGCCGCTTCGGGGCTTTTCAGGCTGTCGTGCGAGTCCGGGCTTCTGCCCTTGCCTACCGCGCAAGCAATTTGAGCCAGCAAGGGGCCGAGCGCGCCAGCGCTGTCGCCTCCCTGTCGTTTAAGCTGGTGCCGGAGATTGGCCGATAGCAGATTTTCCAATGTTTCGCCGCCGATTTGGCTCGCTGTTGGCAAGTCTTCCAGCCAGCCTTGCGTCAGGTAGGCGGCGCGGCGCGATGTCTTGCCGACGAAGCTGTCGCGCAGCTTGATGAGCAGCGACATGGGCGTGTCGGTGAGTGAGCCTTTGAGTGCGTCAGGCCATTTTTCGCCGGGGGCGACCCATGGCAAGGTGAGATGCACCGCGCCACCGGAGCGCTTTAACAGGTTGATCGAGAAAGCATCGCGCCCGCCTTGTGTTTTGGCCCGCTTTTCAGTGGCGCGCAACTCGCGCAGCACGCGGGAAAGCGGTGTTTGATGATGTGCGACGATGGCGCCAGCCGAGGCAGTTGCTTTTTCTCCCATCAAACGCAAAAGCTGACCATCAAGCATGGCGTGTCCACGTTTGAGCTTGGCCATGTTTCGCTCGTTGCCGAGTTTCAACAGATCGGCCAGTCCGTCCTGTTCAGGCCAAATACCGGAATAAGCGAGCCGCAGCAGCGTGAGGCAACGCAGGAGATCGTCCACCGACACCATCGCCAGCACATCGTCGCCGCCCGCATAGATGAGCTTGCCCTTGCACAGGTCTTCGACGACATGCCGCGCCATAATCAAAGCAAAATCGTTCAGCGCCGCAGAAATCGCCATGTGACGCGCTGGCGAGACAGCCCGCTGGGAACCGAGATATTCGGCCAACTGCGGGAATTTTTGCGCGGCGGTGTGGCGTATCTTCGGGTGCCAGGTGTCGCGGTAGGTGAGCAGATAGTCCGGTTCGGTGCCGGATAACCAGGCGCCCATGCGGTCGCCATCCAGCAGGATAAAGGCGTAGTAGGCTTCGGGCTTGGCGCCGAGCAGTTTTTCGATGTCGCGGTTGAGCGTGCGCGCCTTGTCTTCGGTTAGATCGTCCTGATCCAGCAACCCCGGCAAGCGGGCTGCCAGCTCTTGGGTTTGGGTGCTTACGGCACCGCGAGCGTAGAGTTTTTTGACCAGACGCCGAGGCAAGGCGGTTCGCGGGGAATCGGCTGCTTCGGCGATCAGGCGCTTAAATTCGTCCGCCCGGTTATCAGAAAGCCCACCGTCCTCAATCCAGCGTTCGAGCGAAGTGGCCAGCGCCATGGTGTGCGTGGAAACGACGTAGCGTTGCACCTTGATATCCAGCGTTGCTTCAAGTTCTTGCGCGAAGGTGCGCGGCCACATGCGCTTGAGCATGGCCAGCGCCGACAGGTGCTCTCCCTTGCGGAACAGGCCGGGGAAGGCTTGGGCTGTTTTGTTCCACAGCGTGGGCGCATCCTTGCGGCCCTGCTTTCCGTAAACAAGCTGGGTGCGATCGGTGGTGAGCCACTCCGCCTCGCCGGTGAGGTCGCAGCGGTAGCCTTCATATTTTGTTTGGACAAACGGTCGCACGCTTTTGGCCGATGCGGCGACGCGGTCGAGCAGATCGTAAATGGCCGGGTAGAGCACGCCGGGGTTCGGGACGAAAAACCAGGCGCCTTCGATTTCAATTTCCTTGGCGAGTACCTGCCAGACCTGGCTACCCAAAAAGCCGGGTTTCTCCATCTTGCCAAAGAATGGCTGGCTGGCGGCAGCCAGGGCTGGCTGATTCTTCTCGGCCTTGCCTTCGGCGTCGGCGGCAATGAGCGAAAACGGGACGGTCGCCCAATGCACTTCGGGGAATCCTGTCAGTTGCTCGGCAAGCTGCGCATGACATGGCAGCGTGGGGTCATTGCCAAAGCC
>PCUV01000048.1 GCA_002786915.1 Comamonadaceae bacterium CG12_big_fil_rev_8_21_14_0_65_59_15
CAAGCCGCTGGTCAGGCAATACGCGTAACTGGAGCCGTATCACCGAGGTTCACCTCAATCTCGATAAACCGCAAGTCAAGGAGTCCAATCAGCAGAAAATTTAACACCTCAGATTTACAACTTTTTGCGACAACTTACTTGACTTCTATCGGGTGCTCGACCTGATCGCATTTCAGGGATTCAGCCGCATCCCCGCAGCCAGTTGTGTCAGGTTGTGCTGCATCATTTTGAGGTAGCTTGAAGCCGGGCCGTTGGCGCCGGACAAGGCATCTGAATACAGCGTGGCGCCCACTCGCACGCCAGCGTCTTTGCTGAGCTGAGCGATGAGTCTGGGGTTGCTCATGTTCTCCACAAACACGGCCTTGATCTTTTCCCGCTTGATCTGGCGTATCAGTTCGGCCACGTGTTTGGCGCTGGGTTCGCTGTCGGTGTTGACGCCTTCGGGGGCCAGCATGGTGATGCCGTAACGCGCCGCCAGGTAGCCAAACGCATCGTGCGAGGTGATGACCTTGCGCTGTGTTGGCGCAATCGCATCCAACTGGGCTTTGGCTTGCGCATCAAAGTCTTGGAGCTGCTTGGCATACGCCGCTGCATTGGCTTGGTAGGTGGGTGCACCGCTGGGGTCGGCTTTGGCCAGACCAGCAGCAATGTTGGCCACATACTGCACCACGTTGAGTGGGTTTTGCCAGGCATGGGGATCGATTTCGGCGTGGGCGTGTCCGGATTCGGCAGCCATGGTGCGTGGCTGGATGCCCTTGGAGGCCACCACGGTGCCCCCCTTGTAGCCAGCCGATTGGGCCAGTTTTTGCGCCCAGGGCTCAAAATTCAGGCCATTGACCACGAACACCCGGGCGGCCAGCACGGCTTTGGCGTCTGCCGGTCTGGGAGTAAATTCATGCGCGTCAGTATTGGGCCCGGCCAGCGTGGTCACCTTGACGCGCGCTCCGCCCACCACCTGAACGAGGTCGCCCAGGATGCTGAACGAGGCCACCACAGGAAGGAGTTCGGTGCCATGGGCGCGCGAGATCAGACCACTGGCAACCAGCATCGTCAGCATGATGAATTTGAGCGTGTTGTGTGTCATGCGCTTCGATTCCAAGGGTAAAAAATCAGGCCACCCGATGCGGGCGTTTGAGGATGCGCGGCAGCCATCCGCCGGGAGACAGCAGCAACGAGAGCGCATATAGTGCCCCCGCACAGCCGATGATGGTCGGGCCGCTGGGTGTGTCCAGGTGGTACGACAGCAGCAAGCCGGACATGCCTGCGGCAGCGGCCTGTGCGCTGGCGTTGAGCAGTTGCGCGGCCAGGCTCTCGTGCCACAGCCGCGCCGACACCGCTGGAATCATCATCAGCCCCACGGCCATCAAGGTGCCCAGCGTCTGGAAGCCCGCCACCAGATTGATGACCACCAGCATCAGAAAGCTTTGCTGCCACACCCAGGGGCGGCTGGCGCGGCCGGTGTGGGCGGCGGCCAGAAACAGCGGGTCGAAGGTTTCCAGTACCAGCCCCCGGTACAGTGCGGCCAGCGCCACCACGCTGACGCTGGCCACGCCGGCCACCAGCAGCAAGCCCGGTTCATCCACGCCCAGTGCGCTGCCAAACAGGATGTGCAGCAGGTCGATCTGGCTGCCCTGGCGCGAGATCAGCGTGACCCCCAGCGCCAATGCCACCAGGTACAGGGCGGCCAGGCTGGCGTCTTCCTTGAGCGCGGTGGCGCGGCTGATCACACCCGCCAGTGCGGCCACCACCAGACCAGCGGCCACGCCGCCCAACGCCATGGCCGGTAGCGACAGGCCAAACAGCATGAACGCCAACGCCACGCCCGGCAGCACCGCGTGGCTGAGTGCGTCGCCCAGCAAGCTCATGCGCCGCAGGGTCAGGAACACACCCAAGGGGGCAGCACTCATTGCCAACGCCAGCGTGGCCACGAGCGCGCGGCGCATGAAGGCAAACTCGGCAAACGGGCCGACCAGCAGGTCGTACAGATCGCTCATGCAGCGGCCTCGTCGGCGTGGCAAATCTCAGCCGTATCGTCCCATGCCTCGGCCAGCACGCGTGCGCGTTGCAGGTTTGCTTCGGTGAGCACCTGAGCCGTAGGGCCCCAGGCGACCAGCTCGCGCGCCAGCAGCACGGTCTGATCAAAGTGCGCCAGAACCTGCGCATCGTCGTGCAGTACGGCAATCACCGTGCGGCCTTGCGTGTGCCATTGATGGATCAGCGCGAGAAGCGCGGCGGTGGTGCGCGAGTCCATGGCGTTGAACGGCTCGTCGAGCAGCATCAGGTTGGCGTCCTGCATCAACAGCCGGGCAAACAGAACGCGCTGAAACTGCCCGCTGGACAGCGACCCCACCGTGCGTCGCTCAAAGCCGACCAGCCCCACAGTGTGTATGGCTGCATCTGCGCGCGCCAACATGGCGGCGCTGATGCCGCCCCAGGCGCCCACCGTGGTCCAATTGCCCAACAGCACGCAGTCACGCACCTGCATGGGAAAGCTGCGGTCGATCTCGCTCTGCTGCGGCAGGTAGGCAATGCGGCTGCGCGGCGTATCGGTGCGGATGCACCCCCCTGCGGGCTGCACCAAGCCCATGATGCTTTTCAGCAGTGTGCTTTTACCCGACCCATTGGGGCCGATCACGGCGGTGAGCGCACCCTTGACGAACTTCCCGCCGATGTGGTGCAGCGCCGGGTGCTGGCGGTAGCTGACGGTCAGGTTTTCAAGCGTCACCACGGCAGAACCCCGGCATCCGCCCATCCCACCGCCAACCACAGCAGCAGCAGCAGCGGCAGCACCGCCGCGACGCGCAGCCAGGCGGGCAGGGCCAGGACGCTCAGCCCGGCTGAGGGGGCGGGCGGTGTGGTCGTTGGATGGGTGTGTGGATGGGGGTGCTGTGTCATGGTCTGAAAAAATTAAAGTTACATATGCAAGTGAATTGCGTTATAGTTTACCGCAATTCGGTTGCATTTGGCTATTAATGCAACTTGATTGCAATATAGTTTCAGAAAATCCGAGGCCCATGACATCATCCCCTATCGCTGCTGACACCGACCCGATCGATGCCTTGCTTTCAGCGCACGGCTTGCGCCGTACGGCGGCAGCGCGGCGCGTGCTGGGCTGGTTTTTGGCGCATCCCGACACCAGCTACACCCACGCCCAGTTGCTGGTGGCGTTACAAGACGGCGCAGCGCTGGACCGGGTGACGCTTTATCGGTTGGTCGACCGTCTGACGCAGGTCAGCTTGTTGCTGTGCCGAGTGGATACCCATCGGGTGCGTCGCTACCAGGCCATGCCAGAGAGCGTCAAGGCGATGCCGCACTTTGAATGCCAGAGCTGTCACCGCGACAGTCCGCTGGGTTCCCAGTTACAGGGGAACGCGCTGGATCTGGAACTGGCGGCGCAAAACGCGCTGCAGACACTCAAGGCGTTAGGCTACCAAGGACTGTCGCTGGATTTGGCGGTGCGAGGTGTGTGCGCGGAGTGTGTCAACGCTGGTTTGGGTGGGGTTGCTGCTTCAGCGCTTACGCCGTCGAATGCAAAAATCTGAACTTTTGACGCTTGCTTGATCTTTGTCAGATGATTTAAAGTGCGGTCGGTGCAAAGTTGCCACTTATTCTTAATTTTCTTCATCTTTTGCGGGGACCCTGATCATGAAAGCAATTCAAGACCTTTTTTCCACTGACTACGGCATGATGAGCTTTGTTATTATCGCGGCCATCATAGTGGGGTCCATTGTTGCCTACTTTGTACTGGTGAAAAAGATGGACGAGTCCGCTGCCAACAGCAAAAAATAACCGTGTTGCGCCTAGTGGCGCTGTTGGTTGGCGGGCCGGTTGTCGTTTTTCAGGCGAGCCACCCTGGCTTCTGGTTGGGGTGGTTTTTTGTTTTCTGACGAAAATTGCAGGGTTGCAACTTCTGGTCTTGTCGTGAACAGTCCTGTTATTTCGGCCCTGCTGCCGGTGGTGCTGCTGATTACTATTGGTGTGATTGCCGGTCGCGCAGGTTTTGTAAGGGCTGAGGCCGCAAAAGACTTGTCAAATCTGGTGTTCATGGTGCTCACACCGGCGCTGCTGTTTCGCACCATGAGCACGGTGCACGTCGAGCAGCTCAATTTCAAGCCGGTGGCCATGTACTTTGTGGCGGCCTTGACCTTGTATGGCGTGGTGCTGCTGTACCAAGGGGCCAGGCGGCGTGCGGCCGTGTTGGCGCTGGGCTGCACGTTCAGCAACACGGTGATGATCGGCATTCCGTTGGTGGGCCTGGCGTATGGGCAGGCCGGTCTGATTACCTTGTTTACGCTGATTTCGGTGCACGCGCTGATTTTGCTGACCGTGGCCACCATCGTGCTGGAAATGGTGGCCGCGCGAGAAGACCGACAGTCCGGACGTGGTGCTCAACGCCACATGGCGCTGACGGTGCTGGCCGCCATCAAGGGCGGCATCATCCACCCGGTGCCGCTGCCGATCATCGTGGGTTTGGTGTTTGCTCAAACCGGTTGGGTGCTACCGGAGGTGGTGGACAAACCGCTGCATTTGCTGGGCAACGCCTTTGGACCGGTGGCGCTGGTGCTGGTGGGGCTGTCCCTGACGCAGGTGCACATTGGCACGCACCTGAAGATCGCGCTGGGCATCAGCGTGCTGAAAAACCTGGCTCTGCCTGCGTTGGTGGCAACCCTGGGCTGGGGCTTGGGGCTGTCTGGTCTGAATCTGTCGGTGATGATCGTCGCGGCCGCGCTGCCGATGGGGGCGAATGTTTTTTTGTTTGCCCAGCGCTACGAGGTGGCGCAAGACCTGATCACGGCGAGCATGGCGGTGTCCACCGTGCTGGGGCTGGTCAGCATCACCTTGGTGATGGCGCTGGTGGGCTAGTTTCAGGGTGCTAAACGCTCCCGAAGCCATAGCATTGTGCCCTTGGCTTGATTGGTCTGAAGAGTGTATCGAAGCCTGTCATGCAAGCGGCTTTTGCGCCCTTGCCAGAACTGCCATTCGGTGGCCACCAGCCGGTAGCCACCCCAGTGCGGCGGCCGTGGCGGGTTGAGTAAAAACTGTGCGCCGTAGCGGGCCGCGTTGGCCAGCAGCACGCCGCGCCCGCTGATCACCTGGCTTTGCGGGCTGGCCCAGGCACCGATGCGGCTGTCCAGTGGGCGGCTGCCATAGTAGGCGTCACTTTCGCTGTCGCTGACTTTTTCCACCACGCCTTCGATGCGCACCACGCGCTCCAACTCCACCCAGTGGAATTGCAGCGCGGCATAAGGGTTGCCGGCCAGCTCCTGGCCTTTGCGGCTGAGGTAGTTGGTGTACCAGACGATGCCACGCTCATCGTAGCCCTTGATCAGCACCACGCGCGTGCTCGGGCGCAGGTCGCTGCCCACGGTGGCCAGCGTCATGGCGTTGGGCTCGGGCACCTCGGCGCTGATGGCCTCGTTGAGCCACTGGTCAAATTGCTGGAGAGGGTCGGCGTGCGAAGCGCCTTCGTTGAGCTCCGCACGTTCGTAATTTTTGCGCAGGTCGGCGATGTTTTGCATCCCCCCAGTATAGAAAACTGCGTTGGTAATTGCTTTGAAACCGGTGCGATCCAAAGCATTGTGCGAATCCGAAAAACATTGACGTACGGCAGGGCGACTGGGTCAGACGCATGCGGTTTTGGGGCGAAGCGCGCGCGAAACTGAAGCCTCAAGTACGCCAGCATCTCAGACCGCCAGCGTTTTCTCGCCACGTTCATGCGCTTTGCGCTGTGCTTGTTCTTTGAAGTCGGTTGAATAGCTATTTTGTTTCATTTGTGGTCGCCAGTTTGCGGATCAACTGCGGGTTTCGGGAGCGACAACTGTTCTGACTCAGGGGCCGGGGGCGATCAGTAATGAATGTCTCCACCACGGTGTGGGATGACCGCATGCGCCTGACCCAGTCGCCCTGCCGTGCGTTGATGTCTTGGCGCGCAGCATAATTCGCCTCAGCAAGTATTCACGGCACACTTTTCACACTTTTATAAAGGACCCATCATGACCGGCAGCAAAAAATACGTGTTTGCATTTGAAGAGGGCGACGGCAAAAACAAGATGCTGCTCGGCGGCAAGGGCGCCAATTTGTGCGAGATGACGCAGATTGGCCTGAACGTGCCGCCGGGTTTTACCGCCAGCACCGACGCCTGCAACGCCTATCTGGAAAAAAACCAGTTGCCCGACGGCTTGATGGACGAAATCCGTAGCCACATGGCGGCGCTGGAAAAAAAGACCGGCAAGGGTTTTGGCGACGGCACCAATCCGCTGCTGGTGTCGGTGCGCTCCGGCGCGGCGATGTCGATGCCGGGCATGATGGACACTATTTTGAACCTGGGCCTGAACGCCGTGTCGCTCAAGGGTCTGATCGCACAAACCGGTAACCCACGTTTTGCCTACGACGCCTATCGCCGTTTTATCCAACTGTTTGGCAAGATTGCGCTGGGCATCGGTGACGAGCATTTTGACCAGGCCATGGTGGCGGTCAAGCGAAAGTACGGTGCGCCGCAAGACGTGGACCTGAACACCGAACATTTGAAAGAACTGGCCGACGAGTTTCTGGCCATTGTGCAGCGCCAAAGCGGCCAGCCGTTTCCGCAAGACCCGTTTGTGCAGCTTGAAATTGCCGTCGGCGCGGTGTTTCGCTCATGGATGGGCAAGCGCGCGGTGGACTACCGCAAACAGTTTCGCATCACCAAAGCGCAAGCCAACGGCACGGCGGTGAGCGTGTGCACCATGGTGTTTGGCAACATGGGTAACGACTCGGGCACGGGGGTGGGCTTTACGCGCAACCCCGGCTCCGGCGAGAACCTGATTTATGGCGAGTACCTGGTCAACGCGCAGGGCGAAGACGTGGTGGCGGGCATCCGCACACCCAAGGCCATCGCCGAGATGGAACAGGAAATGCCCGAGATTCACCGCCAGTTGATCACGCTGCGACAGCGTCTGGAGTCGCATTACCACGAGGTGCAGGACTTTGAGTTCACGATCGAAAAAGGCATTTTGTATTGCCTGCAAACGCGCAACGGCAAGATGAACGCGCGCGGCATGGTGCGCACCTCGGTGGAGATGTTCCACGAAGGGTTGATCACCAAAGAGCGCGCGCTGTTGCGCATCGAGCCCAGTGTGCTCGAGCAGTTGCTGGTACCGCAACTGGCGCCCAACTTTCATGGCAGATACCTCGCGCAAGGGCTGGCGGCGTCGCCCGGCGCGGCATCGGGCAAGATTGTGTTTGACGCCGACACGGCCGAGAGCCGCGGGCGCACCGGTGAAAAAATCATTCTTGTGCGCGAGGAAACAAAACCCGAAGACATTCACGGTTTTTTCCAGGCGCAAGGAATTTTGACCAGCCGGGGTGGCAAAACCTCGCACGCGGCGGTGGTGGCGCGCGGCATGGGCAAGCCCTGCGTGTCGGGCTGCGAAGACATTGTCATCAACGACCAGTTGCGCAGTGCCAAAGTGGGCGACACGGTGCTGAAAGAAGGCGATGTCATCACCATTGACGGCGGCACCGGGCGCGTTTATGCCGGTGAGGTGCCCACGGTCGAGGCTGAATTCTCTGAAGAAATGAACACCTTGCTGGCTTGGGCCGATGAGGTGGCGGTGCTTAAGGTGATGGCCAACGCCGACTCGCCGGTGGATGCCGCGCGGGCGCGCGAATTTGGCGCCATGGGCATTGGCCTGTGCCGCACCGAGCGCATGTTCAACGCCACGGATCGGCTGCCGATTGTGCAAGAGATGATTCTGGCCGAGACGCTGGAAGAGCGTCAGGCGGCGCTGGACCGGCTGCTGCCGATTCAGCGGGCTGACTTCAAAGGCATTTTCAAGGCCATGAAAGGCTTGCCGGTGACGGTGCGGCTGCTGGATCCGCCGATGCACGAGTTTTTGCCCACGGCGGGCCAGTTGGAAGTGGAAATATCGCACCTGCACCAGTTGCGCGACACCATCAAGGCGCTGGAAGACCTGCCCGCAACGCTGAAGATGCTCAACCCCAAGCTATACCAGCAGTATGCCGATGGCCTGACCCCGTTGACGGCCGCGCTCACCACCTTCAAGCGCTCGCATATGGAAGACGATGTGATCGCCAAAAAAGAGAAAGTGCTGAAAAAAGTGCGCGCCTTGGCCGAGGTGAACCCGATGCTGGGGCACCGCGGTGTGCGACTGGGCATTACCTACCCTGAAATTTATTGCATGCAGATTCGCGCCATTCTGGAAGCAGCGGCGCTGTGCGGCAAGCAGGGCATTGAAATTTACCCCGAGATCATGGTGCCGCAGGTGGCCACGGTGGAAGAGCTCAAGCGCATTCACAGCTACGTGCAGCGCATCAGCCAGGAAGTGCGCGCCACGCACGGCATTGACGTCAAGTTCAAGTTTGGCTCGATGCTGGAGGTGGTGCGCGCCTGCATGCGCTCCGGGCGCATGGCCGAAACGGCTGAATTTTTCTCGTTTGGCACCAACGACCTGAGTCAGGCCACGTTTTCGTTCAGCCGCGAAGACGCCGAAAACAAATTTTTGCCGTTTTACAACGAAACTGGCATTCTGGAGGACAACCCGTTTGAGGTGCTCGACATCAAGGGCGTGGGGCAGTTGATGAAAATGGCGGTGCAAAACGGCCGCAACACCAACCCCGACCTGAAAGTGGGTATTTGCGGTGAGCACGGCGGTCACCCGGGTTCGATCCGCTTTTGCCACCACATCAAGCTCACCTACGTGTCGTGCTCGGGCCCGCGCGTGCCGATTGCCCGGCTGGCCGCAGCGCAGGCCAAGCTGCTCGAAACGCAATACCACGAGCCGGTGTGAGCGTTCCCCCATTGGATGTGACCGAAGGCGTTGTCCGCTCGGCTTGCGACCCTGCCGATGCCGGTGACAGGGCAGCCATGCAGACGGTTTTGGGCATCGAGTCGTCGTGCGATGAAACGGGAGTGGCGCTGGTGCGTTTTGGCAACCAGGGCGTACCAGAGCTGCTGGCGCACGCGTTGTACAGCCAGATCGAGATGCACCAGGCCTACGGCGGCGTGGTGCCCGAACTGGCCAGCCGCGACCACATCCGCCGCGTATTGCCGCTGACCGAACAGGTGCTGGCCGAGTCGAGCCGGGACTTGGCCGACGTGGATGTGGTGGCTTTTACCCGTGGCCCCGGGCTGGCCGGCGCGTTGCTGGTGGGCGCCGGTGTGGCCTGTGCACTGGGGGCTGCTTTAGGCAAGCCGGTGCTGGGCGTGCACCACCTCGAAGGACATTTGCTGTCGCCGTTTTTAAGCGCCGACCCACCGCAGTTTCCGTTTGTGGCGCTGCTGGTGTCGGGCGGGCACACGCAGTTGATGCGCGTCGATGGGGTAGGGCGCTACCAGATTCTGGGTGAATCCATTGACGACGCGGCAGGTGAGGCGTTTGACAAGTCGGCCAAGATGCTGGGACTGCCGTATCCGGGCGGTGCGGCGCTGGGGCAGTTGGCGCAGTCGGGTGACCCGGCGGCTTATAAGCTGCCCAGGCCATTGCTACACAGCGGGGACCTGGACTTTTCGTTTGCCGGGCTCAAGACGGCGGTGCTGGTGCAAAGCAAAAAATGCGCGGCAGCGCAGGGCTGCGCGGTGCACGACCTGCCGCAAGCCACGCTGGCCGATCTGGCGGCGTCCACCCAGACGGCGATTGTCGAAGTGCTGGTGAAGAAATCGCTGGCCGCTTTGAAGTTAACTGGTTTGAACCGTCTGGTGGTGGCCGGTGGCGTGGGCGCCAACCGGGAACTGCGCCGCCAGCTCAACGACGCTTGTGCAAGCCTGGGCGTGCGCGTGCATTACCCCGAGCTGCATTTGTGCACCGACAACGGCGCCATGATCGCCATGGCCGCGGCGATGCGCTTGCAGGCGGGCATTCAATCAGCCAGCGCGGACTACTCGTTTGAGGTCAAACCACGCTGGCCGCTGGATGCGATCTGTGCGTCAGGAACTATGCTGAATCCAGGCTGACACTGCGCATCATGAAAGGCGGTCGTCACTGCGACCAAAGCGTGGCAGTGCATGCATCAGGAAGTCATGGATGGCTTGACTGCGTTCGCCATGACGGGGCAAACATCGAGATGATGTTGGCGTTCTTTCACGTTAACTACACTCGCTGTATCGTTGGGGCTTTCGGCGGTGTCGCCTGAAAGTTTTTTTTTACCATTCAAGAGTATTTTTACCATGTTGACAAGGTTCCAAGTGGTTGTGAAAAGTTTATTGCTGGCGGGCGCGTTGGCGCTGACAACGTTGGCACAGGCGGCGGTCGAGCCGATCAAGCTGGCGTTGATTGAGGGTCTGAGCGGCCCGTTTGCCAATACCGGTGAGGCGGTGTTTCGAAATTTGCTGTGGGCTACCGAGCGCGTGAATGCGGCTGGCGGCGTCAAGTTCGCCGGGCAGGCGCGGCCGTTGTTGTTACAGCGCTATGACAGCAAGGGTCAGTCAGAAGAAGCCCTGACGGTGCTCAAAGCAGCCATTGACGACGGCGCACGCGTGGTGTTGCAGGGCAATTCTTCAGCCGTGGCTGCCACGCTGATCGACGCCATCAACAAGTACAACGAGCGCGAACCGGCGCGCCGCGTGCTGTTTTTGAATTACTCGGCGGTCGATCCGATCCTGACCAATGAAAAATGCAGTTTCTGGCACTTCAGGTTTGACGCGCACGCCGACATGCGCATGAGCGCGTTGATGTCGGTGGTGCGGGAAGACGCGGCGCTGAAAAGCGTTTACATCCTGGGCCAAGACTACAGTTTTGGTCAGGCCGTGGCGCGCGAGGCGCGCCGGCAGTTGGCGTTGCAGCGACCGGACGTGCGCATCGTCGGCGACGAACTGCACTCGGTCGGGCGGGTCAAAGATTTTGTGCCCTACATGGCCAAGATCAAGGCCAGTGGTGCGCAGGCGGTGATCACCGGCAACTGGGGCAACGACCTGACGCTGCTGGTCAAGGCCGCGCGCGAGGTCGGTTTTGACGGTATGTTTTACACCTTCTACGGCAACGCCCTGGGCGCACCGGCGGCGATTGGCGAAGCCGGTGTTGGCAAGGTGGTGGCGGTAGCCGACTGGCTGCCCAATGTGCAGACGCCGCAAAGCGAGGCTTTTTACCGCGCTTTTCGGCAACGTTTTGCCCAGCCACAGGACGACTATGTTCACATGCGTATGCAGTTGCTGGTGCAGGCGCTGGCACAGGCGATGGAGGCCGCTGCTACGACGGATACGCTAGCGGTTGCGAACCAGTTGGAAAGGGCTCTCGTCACTTTTTATGGTCAGTCTGGCAGCATGCGCGCAAGCGACCACCAGTTTCAGCAAACGCTGGTGGTAGGGTTGATGGACAAGCAAGGCGCGCCGGGTGTGAAGTTCGACGTGGAAGGCTCGGGTTACGGCTTTCGGGTCATCAAAACCGTGTCTGCTGCGCATGCCCAAGCGCCCACCAGTTGCAAGATGCAGCGGCCAGCACCGTAGTTTGTCGGCTGCCCGCTCATCCCTACGCCACGCCGTTCGATGCCCCACCAAACCATCACCGACTGGTTGGCGTGACCCTGAACCAGGCCGCGTACATGGCGGGCAGCGCCAGCAGGGTGAGCACCGTAGCCACGATCAATCCGCCCATGATGGCCACCGCCATGGGTCCCCAAAACACCGAGCGGCTCAGCGGAATCATGGCCAGCACGGCGGCCGCAGCGGTCAGCACAATCGGACGCAGGCGACGCGTGGCCGCGCCCACAATGGCCTGCCACGCCAGCACACCGCGCGCGCGGTCCTGCTCAATCTGGTCGATCAAAATCACTGAATTGCGCTGGATCATGCCCATCAGCGCAATCACTCCCAGTAGTGCCACAAAGCCAAACGGCCGGTTCAGCAGCAACAAGGCTCCCGCCACCCCGGCAATACCCAGCGGCCCGGTCAAAAACACCAGCACGGCGCGGCTGAAGCTGTGCAATTGCAGCATCAGGAGGGTAAAGGTGATGAACAGCATGACTGGAATACCTGCGGCGATGCTGGACGACCCCTTGGCACTCTCAGCAATGGCACCGGCCACCTCGATGCGGTAGGCGCCCGCGCCCGCTTGCGCCCAGCCAGACTCCAGCGCGCGCAACTTGGGCAACAACTCGTTGGTGACGGTGGCGCCTTGCAGGCCTTGTGCGATGTCGCCCTGCACCGTGATGGCGTAGTCACGCGCTTCGCGCCACAGCACGCCCGGCTCCCAGTCAAACACCGGCTTGGCAATCTGCGTGAGCGGAATCGACTTGCCCGACGCGGTGGGCAGATACGCGTTGGCGATGTCGGTGATGGCGTTGCGTTCGTCCAGTGGTTGGCGCAACACGATGTCAATCAGCTTGTCGCCCTCGCGGTACTGGCCGACCACCGTGCCATTGAGCAACGTGCGCGACGCCTGTGCAATGGATTGGCTGCTCACACCCAGCGCGCGCGCCTTGGCCTGATCCACCTGCAGACGCATGACCTTGATCGACTCGTTCCAGTTGTCATTGACGCCACGCGTGCTAGGGCTTTGGCGCATGATGGCTTTCACCTCATCGGCCAACTGGCGCAGGCGCTGCGGGTCCGGTCCCAGCACCCGAAACTGCACCGGGTACGCCACCGGAGGGCCGTTGGCCAGCAGTTTCGCGCGAGCGCGCACCTCGGGGAACTCTTGCGCCAACAGCTCCGGCAGTTTTTGCAGCAGCACCTGACGCGTGGGAATATCTTTCGGCAACACGATCAGCTGCGAGACGTTGGTTTGCGCAAACACCTGTTCCAGCGGCAGGTAAAAGCGCGGCACGCCGCTGCCCACCCATTGCGCCACCGACGTCACACCGGGTTCGCGCAGCAGACGTGCTTCCACCCGCTTGGCCACCTCTTCGGTCTGGGCAAACGCAGTGCCTTCCGGTGACCATAGCTCAATCGTGATCTCGGGTCGGCTGGAGTCCGGAAAAAATTGCTGCTGCACCCGGCTCATGCCCGCCAGCCCCAGGCCAAACAGCGCCAGCGTGAGCCCGATGGTGACCCAGCGGTGGCGCACACAAGCGTTCACCGCCCGGTTAAAGGCGCGGTAAAACGGCGTGTCGTACAACTTCTCCTCGGCCGCAGCGACATCCTTGGCACCCGACTCGGCGACAGTGTGCGCCGGTGTCTTGAGCAGATGCACGCCCAGGTAGGGAACAAAATAGACCGACACGATCCAGCTCAGCACCAGCGCGATCACGGTCACGGCAAAAATGGCAAAGGTGTATTCACCCACGCTGGAGCGCGCAATGCCAATGGGCAGAAACCCCGCCGCCGTGATCAGCGTGCCGGTGAGCATGGGCATGGCGGTGATCTCATAGGCAAAGGTGGCGGCACGTACCTTGTCAAAGCCCTCTTGCATCTTGCGCACCATCATTTCCACCGCGATGATGGCGTCATCGACCAGCAAGCCCAGCGCGATGATGAGCGAACCGAGCGAAATCTTGTGCAGCCCGATGCCCCAGTAGCTCATGGCCAGAAACGTCATCGCCAGCACCAGCGGAATGGTGATGCCCACCACCAGCCCAGGGCGCAAGTCCAGCGTCCAGCGACGCCACAGCGGCTGCTGACCCGTGCGCCGGTGCAGGCCCAGGCTGAGAAAGCTCACGCCCAGCACGATCACCACCGCCTCGATCAGCACCTTGACAAATTCGTTCACGGAACTCGCCACCGAGCTTGGCTGGTCCTGAATCTGCGCCAGCGTCACACCCAGCGGCAGCGTCTGCCCGATGTGCTGCACGGCTGCGTTCAGGGCCTTGCCCAGCGCGATGATGTCGCCGCCCTTGGCCATCGACACACCCAGTGCGATCACCTCCTGCGCCTGAAAGCGCACTTTCACCGACGGCGGATCCACATACCCGCGGCGAATCTCGGCCAGGTCGCCCAAACGCAGCTGCTGACCCGAACCACCCCGAATCGGCATCGCAGCGAGCTCTTCCACAGCGCGGAACTGCCCCGCCACACGCACCGGCACCACGTCCAGCCCGGTCTGCACCGCACCAGCCGACTCCACCGCGTTTTGCTGGTTCAGTTGGGCCAGTACGGTGTTCATGTCCAGACCCATCTGTGCCAGACGCTTCTGCGAAATTTCGACAAACAGCTTTTCGTCCTGCACGCCAAACAGCTCCACTTTGGCCACGTCGGGCACACGCAGCAATTGCTGGCGCACGTCGTCGGCAAAGGTCTTGAGTTCGGCCGGGGAAAAGCCCTGGCCCTGCAGTGCGTAGATCACCCCATACACATCGCCAAAATCGTCGTTGAAAAACGGCCCCACCACACCCTGGGGCAGGCTGCCACGCGCGTCGTTGATCTTTTTACGCGTCTGGTACCAGACGTTGGCCACCTCGGCGCCGCGCGCGTAATCCTTGATCTGAAAAATGACTTGCGCCTCGCCCGGCTTGGAATAGCTGCGAATCTTGTCGGCGTAGGGCACTTCTTGCAGCACGCGCTCCAGCCGGTCCGTCACCTGCTCGGCCACCTGCTGCGCGCTGGCACCCGGCCAATAGGCGCGCACCACCATGGCACGAAACACAAACGGCGGGTCTTCGTCCTGCCCCAGCTGAAAGTAGGCGTTCACGCCCAGCACCATCAGCACGATCATCAAAAAACGCGTCAGCGGCGCGTGCTCCAGCGCCCAGCGCGAGAGGTTGAAATTTTTTTCCGGGTGCAGGTGCGATTCGCTCATGCCCGCCTCACTGCGCTGCGGGCGCTGTCGACGCGGTGGATACGGCGCCAGAGGGGCCAACGGATGCTTTTGATTCCATAGCTGCCTGCGCTTTATTGGATTGGGCTAGAGGCAATTTTGGCACATAGAGCGTGACCTTTTGTCCGGGTGCCAGAACATGCACCCCGGCGGTCACCACCTGCATTCCCGGGACCAGGCCCGTACCAATGACCACGTCGTTACCGTCCGCCGTGAGCACCTGCACCGCTTGCGAGCGCACTGTCATGCTTCCTGCCTCCAGTACCCACACCGCCGTGGTTTGCCCTTCTTGCCGCAGCGCGCTGGTGGGCAGCTTGATCAAGGGTGCCCCGGCGCGCTGCACGCTCTGCGGCACGACCGCAACGGTGCTGCCCAGGGGCGGTGCCACGCCTGCGGGCAAAGTAGCGCGCACGGTGAAGGTACGCGTGACCGGGTCGGCGCTGGCGGCCACCTCGCGCACATGTGCTACGCTGCTCTGCCCATCCGGCCAGCTGCGCATCTGCACCGCGCTGCCAACGGCGAGCGCACCTACCTTGTCTTCGGGCACGGCAAACACCACGTCGCGCGCACCGTCGTGCGCCAATTGCAGCACCGGTGTGCCCGCGGCCAGCACCTGCCCGGGTTCGGCCAGCACGGTGGTGACCACGCCCGCCGCGTCAGCCAACAAGCTGGCATAGCCCGACTGGTTCTGAAGTGCCGCCAGTTGCGCTTGCGCGGCGTCAAGCTGGGCCTGCGCCGCGTCCAGCGCCGCACGCCGGCGCTGTAGCTCTGCCGCGCTGATGAAGTTTTGCGCGCGCAAAGCGGCAAAACGTTGGAAGTCGGCGTCGGCCAGATCGCGATTCGTGCGCGCCGCCGCCACCTGTGCACGCGCTGCGTCAGCGCCCAGGCGCAAGTCGGTGGCATCCAGTTGCGCTAACAGCTGCCCGGCGCGCACGCGCTGGCCCACATCGACACTGCGCTGCATCAGCTTGCCACCGACCCGAAAGCCCAGCCGCGACTCATGGCGCGCGCGCACTTCTCCGGTGTATTCAATCTGGCTGGTCAAGGGCGCCGCACCCACGGTGATGACCTTGACAGCGCGCACCGGCTCAGGCGGCGCTGTCGGGCGCGAGCATCCTGACAACAAAACAGCCGACGCTATAGTCAGGCCCATTAGTGCAGCGCGGTTGCACATCATCACGAGCGGGTTCTGTACATCACTCGTCAACACGTTCATGGTGAAACTTTCGTGAGGTTCAAGTTCATTTAATGACCAATTGGTTATTAATTTTAGACAATGGTGTCGGGCTGTCAGCCCGGGGCACCCATTCACCCTCAGCACCAGGCCCTTTTGATGCGTTTTTCTACCGTTGAGCACGAGGAAAACTTTCCGGTCGCGTCGCTGCTGTGCCCACCCGCACTGCGCCCGGCGGTGCTGGCGATCTACCACTTTGCGCGCACGGCAGACGACCTGGCCGACGAAGGTGACGCCACACCGGAGACCCGACTGGCCGACCTGAGCGCCTACCGCGCCGACCTGCTGGCCTCCGCCGACCGTCAAGCCCCCAGCGCACGCTGGCCAGGGGTATTTGCGCCGCTGGCGCAGGTGCTGCTACGCCATCAGCTGCCGCTGGCACTGTTGCTGGATCTGCTGGACGCGTTTGAGCAGGACGTGCGCTACACCGGCCAACAGCGGCGCTATGCCAGCCAGGCCGAGCTGCTGGACTATTGCCGCCGCTCGGCCAACCCGGTGGGGCGCTTGTTGCTGCATCTGTACAGCGTGCACGACGACACAGCCCAGACCCAAAGCGACCAGATTTGCACCGCCTTGCAACTGATCAATTTCTGGCAAGACGTGAGCGTGGATGTGCCACGCCAGCGTTGGTACATCCCGCAAGACAGCATGCGGCAATTTAGCGTGTCTGAGGACGATTTCAGCCCCACCAGCACTTCGCAAAACGCATCGTTATTGATAGCGCATCAAGCAGATTTTGCAAGGGCCATGATGCAAAAAGGTGCTTGCCTTGCGCTGACACTCCCGGGCCGCGTGGGCTGGGAACTGCGGCTGGTGGTGCAAGGCGGGATGCGCATTCTGGACAAGATTGAAGCGAACGGCTGCCAGCCCTGGCGCCAGCGCGTGCGCCTGGGCGCAGGCGACGTCGTGCCGCTGCTGTGGCGTGCGCGGCTAATGGGGTGGTGTTCAAAGTAGGACAGTGGTATCGCGTTGAACCGCGCATCAGCTGGCTTTGGCGGCCTCCTCATACGGGGGTACCCGAAATCGTCAGCCGCCAAAGCCATCCGCTGCGCTCAGCAGTGTCTCAGGCGTTTGCCAACCCAATGCAACGTCCAGCGGCGTGCGTTGGGTATCTGACGCAGCTGGACTTGGGGTTTTGCCAAAATAAAGGCGGAGGTTCGGGCTGTGCCCGAACCGGGGGACATTTGCGGAGTCGGATACCCAACGTGCGCTGCGGGTCGAAGCTGAAACACATCCCCGTGCACAACCTGAAAAGGTATCATCCGGCCCACTGCAAGGGCCAGTTTGTGCCGTTGGTGGTCTCTGAAAGTCAAGCCTTGAAATCAATCTTCGTCACACTGTTGTGGGTGCTCAGCGCGTTGCAGTGCGCTATGGCTGTGGCAGATACCGCGCCGCAAGCGGTACGCGACCAGCTGGTGGCGCTCTACGGTGCACAGGCCCCGCTGGCAATTCGTCAAACGGGCTCGACCACTTCGTTCAGCAGGGGCGAAGGTGCGTTGGTACGGCTGTTCAAAAGCCCGGACCGCTTTCGCAACGAAATTACTTACAGCTCCGGGCAAGAGGTGCGTACGCTGGTCGGCCCGCTGGCCTGGCAACAAAGCAAGCCAGCCAACCCGGCGTTGCGCAGTGCCATCGTGCTACAGGCCGCGCGCGTAGCGCTGCCATGGAATGTGCTGGCGCGCTGGAGCGAAACCCACGACCGGGGCACCGAACCCGACGACAGCGGTAATACCTTGCAATTGATCGAGTTGGAACTGGAACCCAACCTCAAACTGGTGATCCATGTGGACCGGGCCAGTGGCCGCATTGTGCGTTCGCGCGGTGTTATGGAAGTGGGCACGCGCAGCATGGAATTTGCCACGCGCTACTCTGATTTCCGTAGCCAGAGCGGGCGTGTTTATGCCGCGCGGGAGCAGCAATTTGCCGCTGGCCAGCACACCGGCTACTCGGTTATTGAGCACATTGAGTTTCTGGATGCATTGCCCGACAGCGCATTCGCCCCTTGGTTGCAGGTGCAGGCGCCTGCGCACACAAGCCCCCGGATTTTGTTGACGAAAGTAGATCATGTCCTATCCCCCAGAATTCCTGAAACGCGTTGACGAGTTCATCGACTTAGCCAACCGCATGGCGCAAGGCGGCAACGACGGCGAAGCCAGCGCCGCCATCCTGTTCGCTGCCGGGCGCTACAACGCTTTCAATTATCTGTCGCACACCGAGAACCCGACACCTGCTGACGAAGCCAAGGCGGTGGACTTTTACGTCAGCGAATACCGCAAGGCGCTCAAGTCCAACCTGGCCGGTGCCGTGGGGCCGGTCATCGACAAGCCCAAACCTTAAGCGTGGCAGGCCGAGCCGTGGCCGCCACAGACGCCGTGCAGGAGATCACTGCCAAGAAGCTGGCCGCTGGCAGCAGCTTTTACTACGCCTTCCTGTTCCTGCCGCCACCGCAGCGCGACGCCATCACGGCGTTTTATGCGTTCTGCCGCGAGGTGGACGACGTGGTGGACGAAGCCACCGACCCGGGCGTGGCGGCGGCCAAACTGGCCTGGTGGCAGTCCGAAGTGCGCCAGGCGTTTGCCGACACCCCATCGCACCCGCTGATGAAAGCCTTGATACCGGCGGCGCAGCGTTACAACATTCAGGCGTCGCAGTTGCAAGCGGTGATTGAAGGCTGCCAGATGGATTTGCAGCAGTCGCGCTACCTGGACTACCCCGGCCTGCAACGCTATTGCCATCTGGTGGCTGGCGTGGTGGGCGAAGTGGCCGCGCAGATTTTTGGCCAAACCCAACCCGAAACCACGCGCTACGCGCACACGCTGGGGCAGGCGCTTCAGCTGACCAACATCATCCGCGACGTGGGCGAAGACGCGCGACGTGGCCGCATCTACCTGCCCATGAACGAGCTGCAGCAGTTTGGCGTGACCGCCGCTGACATTCTGCAAGGCCGCTACAGCGAGCGCTTTACCGCCCTGATGCAGTTTCAGGCCGAGCGCGCGCGCTCACTGTACACGCAGGCGCTGGCTGCGCTGCCCGCAGCAGACCGGCGCGCGCAAAAGCCCGGCCTGATGATGGCCAGCATCTACCGCGCTCTGCTGGCCGAAATCGAGCGCGAAGGGTTTGCCGTGCTGCACCAACGCATCTGCCTGACGCCCTTGCGCAAGTTCTGGCTGGCCTGGAAGGTGCAAGCGCTGGGGCGGTTTTGAGAGGCAATATGGCGCGTGTGCAGGGCATCGACTTTGTCACGTTGAACCCGCACGGCGGCAGTCTTTGGCGGCCTCCTCATGCTGGAGTACCAGAAATCGTCGGCCGCCAAAGCCAGCCACCGTACTGGACGCGTTTGCACATTGAGCCATCCCGTGCCAATCTCGCTCGTCGGATGTTCACATGAGGGTAGCCGTCGTAGGTGCTGGCTGGGCGGGCTTGGCCGCTGCGGTGAAAGCCACCCAAGCCGGGCACCGGGTGACGGTGTTTGAAGCATCGCGCAACGTGGGTGGGCGCGCCCGTGCCTTGCCCGTCACCCTGCCAGACGGTCGCGCGGTGATGCTGGACAACGGTCAGCACATTCTGATTGGCGCGTACACCGAGACGCTGCAATTGATGCGGCTGGTTGGTGTTGACCCGAAGCAGGTGCTGCTGGAACGGCCCATGACGCTGCAGTTTGCTGACGGCACCGGCATCCGTTTTGGCAACGGGCCAGCGCCGTTGGATGCGCTCCAAGGTATGCTCACCGCCCGCGGCTGGCGCTGGGCTGACAAGTCCTCACTGCTGGGGGCTACGCTGCGCTGGCGGCGGGAGGCCTTTAGCTGCGACGTGGGCCTGACCGTTGCAGCCTTGTGCCAGACGCTGACAGCGCGGGTACGCGCCGATTTGATTGAGCCGCTGTGTGTTTCGGCGCTCAACACGCCCGCCGACCAAGCCAGCGCCACCGTGTTTTTACGCGTGCTGCGCGATGCACTTTTTGGTGCCAACGGCAGCTCGCACCTGCTATTGCCCCGTGCCAGCCTGAACGTACTGCTGCCTGACGCAGCGCTGCGCTGGCTCACGCACAACGGCGGCACGCTGCACCTGGCTAGCCGTGTGACTGCGGTCATGCAAAGCGGCGACCAATGGTTGGTCAACGGCACGCCATTTGACTCGGCCGTTTTCGCGTGCTCTGCAAGAAATACGGCTCAAGCCCTGATGCAATCAGCTCCGGCAGCTACACCTGAAATAGCAAAAAACATCATGGCATGGACCGCCGTGGTGAATGCCCTGCGTTTTGAGGCCATCACCACCGTCTATGCGCGGTCCCCAACGGCGACGTTGCCGCAACCCATGCTGGCGTTGCGCAGCAGCGCTGACGCGCCCGCACAATTTGTTTTTGACCGTGGGCAATTGGGTGGCCCGGCCGGATTGTTGGCCTTTGTGGTCAGCGCCAGCCCAGGCGAAGGCGCGCGCCTGCAAACACAGGTGCTGGCGCAAGCCCGTGCCCAGTTGAGCCTGCACTTGCAAGCGGTACAAACCGTGGTGGAAAAACAGGCTACATTCGCCTGCACCCCGGTGCTGGTTCGACCTGCCATGCAGATTGCGCCCAGGCTGCTGGCATGCGGTGATTATGTCGCCGGCCCTTACCCTGCCACGCTGGAAGGCGCCGTGCGCAGTGGTGTGGCGGCCGCTGCCGCCATCGATCCGAATCCATCGTCATCAACAGACGTCAACCATGCCATGGTCCATCCCCGTATGATTCACCCATGAACCACACTATCATCCATTCATCATCATGAGGCTGGCGCTCAAAATTCTGACCGGGGTGCTGGCTGGCCTGCTGTTGCTACTGTGCTTGGGCGGCTATTGGTATTTTGATTCGCGTCAACCACAACGCGACGGTGCGCTCGCGCTCAAGGGCTTGACAGCTGCGGTGACGGTGCGCTACGACGATCGTGGCATTGCGCACCTTCAGGCCGGCAACGAAGCTGACCTGTACCGCGCGTTGGGTTTTGTGCACGCGCAAGACCGGCTGTTCCAGATGGAGATCATGCGCCGGTTGGCCAAGGGCGAGCTGGCCGAAATTCTGGGCCCGGATCTGGTCAAGACTGACACCCTGTTTCGTACCCTGCGCCTGAATGAACAAGCCGCCAAGATGGTTGCCAGGATGGACCCGGCCAGCCCGGCGGTGCGTGCCCAAACCGCTTATCTGGACGGCATCAACCAGTTTCTGGCGCGCAAGCCCGCGCCGGTGGAATTTGACCTGCTGGGCATTCCCAAACGCGCCTTCACGCTCCAAGACAGCATGGCGGTGGCTGGCTACCTGGCGTACAGCTTTGCCGCTGCGTTCAAGACCGAGCCGGTGCTGACTTTTGTGCGCGATCGCCTCGGGCCCGAGTACCTGCGCGTGTTTGATCTGGAATGGAACCCGCTGGGCGTGCTCAATACCGCAGCCCCGGGCAGTGCGCGCGCACAGCCCGATTGGCAGGCGTTAAGCCAGATTGCACAAATCAGCGACGAGGTGCAGGCGCGCAGCGGGGTGGCGCTGTTTGAAGGCAGCAACGCCTGGGCAGTGTCGGGCGCGCGCACCTCCAGCGGCAAGCCCATGCTGGCAGGCGATCCGCACATCGGGTTTTCGGTGCCTGCGGTCTGGTACGAGGCGCATCTGAAGGCGCCTGGGTTTGAGTTGTACGGCCACTTTCAGGCGCTGCTGTCCGCCGCCATGTTGGGGCACAACACCCAGTTTGGCTGGAGCCTGACGATGTTCCAGAACGACGACCTGGACCTGATTGTCGAAAAGGTCAACCCGCACAACCCGGGCCAGGTCTGGGCGCAGGGGCAATGGGTGGACATTCAGACTGAAGAAACCACGATCAAGGTCAAGGGCGCCCCACCGGTCAAGCTGACACTGCAACGCTCGCCGCACGGCCCCATCATCACCAGCGCGTTCAAACAGGAATTCAA
Organism: Comamonadaceae bacterium CG12_big_fil_rev_8_21_14_0_65_59_15; assembly: GCA_002786915.1. GTDB lineage: Bacteria > Pseudomonadota > Gammaproteobacteria > Burkholderiales > Burkholderiaceae_C > Rhodoferax. The sequence continues at coordinate 21,847 of PCUV01000048.1, forward strand.
TTACGCGAGCGCTGACGCGCCGGTGGCGATGTGGTGGGCTTTTCTGGAAACCGACAACCCGATCCTGGAGGCGTTTTACCAGCTCAACCGCGCCGACACGCTGGCCAAAGCACGCCAGGCCGCCAGCAACATCCACGCGCCGGGTTTGAACGTGGTCTGGGCCAGCGCGGGTGGTGACATCGGCTGGTGGGCTGCGGCCAAGCTGCCAATCCGACCCGCCGATGTGCAGCCGCACTTCATGCTCAACGGCGACGATAGCCAGGCCGACAAACTGGGTTTTTACCGCTTCAGTGACAACCCGCAAGAGGAAAACCCGCCACGTGGCTACATCGTGTCGGCCAACCACCAGCCGCATTCCACCAGTGGGCTACCGATACCGGGCTATTACAACCTGTACGACCGGGCGCAAGCGCTACAGGACCGGCTGGGCAACAACACCCTACAGTGGAACGCACTCAATACCCAGTCACTGCAACTCAGTACCCAAACCGGCTATTTCTGGCGCGTGCTTGAGCCCTTGATGCCCGACCTGAGCGACGTGGTACGCGACCCGCTGGAGCGATCGGTGTTTGACAGCCTGGCGCAGTGGGACGGCCAGTATTCGCTGCTCAACATTCCGCCCACCGTTTTCACGCAGTTTCTTTACGAGCTGGCCAAGGCGGCCCTCTCGGACGAACTGGGCACCAGCCAGTTCAAAACGTTGCTGGGCACTCGTGCGCTGGACCTGGCGCTGCCACGACTGGCGGCAGACGAAGCTTCGCCCTGGTGGGACGACGCCAAAACGCCCAAAGTGGAAACCCGCAAGGACGTCGTGCGCCTGGCTTGGAACAACACCATCAGCCACCTGAAAGCCACCTTGGGCAAAAGTCCGAACGACTGGGGCTGGGGCAAGGCACATACCTTGACGCATAAGCACCCCCTCGGTCAACAGGCCTTGCTGGGCAAGTTGTTCAACGTCGGCCCCTTTGAAGCCCCGGGTGCGCATGAAGTACCCAACAACCTGTCGTCTCCGCTGGGGCCAGCACCGTGGGCCGTCACCTATGGCCCGTCCACCCGGCGCATCATCGACTTTGCCGACCCCGCTCAGGCACGCGGAATCAACCCGGTAGGCCAAAGCGGCGTGCTGTTCAGCAGCCACTACAGCGACCAGGCTCCCGCCTATTTGGCCGGCGGTTATTTACAGATGTACCTCAGCGATGCTGACGTGGCCGCCAACGCGCGCAACACGCTCTTGCTCACACCCTTGAAACCCTGATCTTCTCCCAGAACGGCTTCGCCCCATGTCCTTACTGCGCTCCCCCTTTGCCCCGGAACCCCCTTTTGCCCACGGTCAGCCGCCACGTACCGCCGTGCTGTATTGCAATCTGGGCACACCCGATTCGCCCAAGGCCGCCGACGTGCGCCGCTTTCTGGCCGAGTTTCTGGGCGACCCGCGCGTGGTGGAAATTCCGCGCCTGCTGTGGCTGCTGATCCTGCACGGCATCATCCTGCGCGTGCGACCTGCCAAATCGGGGGCCAAATACGCTACCATCTGGACGCCTGAGGGTTCGCCACTGCAGGTCTGGACCGACAAACAGGCCAAGATGCTGCAAGGCTGGCTGGCCCAGCGCGGGCACGACGTGCAGGTACGCTGGGCCATGCGCTATGGCAGTACCTCGATCGCCAGCCAGCTCGACGCACTCAAAGCTGCGGGCACCACCCGCATCCTGGTGTTGCCGGCCTACCCACAGTATTCGGCCACCACCACCGCCAGCCTGTGGGACGCGGTGTATCAATGGACAGGCAAGACCCGCACCATCCCAGAACTGCGCTTTGTCAACCACTACCACGACGATGCCCGCTACATTGCTGCGCTAGCAGCACGAGTGCGTGGTTACTGGCAACACAACGGCTGCCCCGACGTGCTGGTGATGAGTTTTCATGGTGTGCCCGAACGCACCCTGCACCTGGGTGACCCCTACCACTGCGAGTGCATGAAGACCGCACGCCTGTTGGCGCAAGCGCTTGATTTGAATAAAGACCAGTTCAAGGTGACGTTTCAGTCCCGCTTGGGGCGCGCCAAGTGGCTCGAACCCTACACCGAGCCCACGCTGATCAGCATGGCGCAGGCCGGCCTGAAACGTGTCGATGTGATCTGCCCGGCCTTTACCAGCGATTGCCTGGAAACGCTGGAAGAAATTGACCAGGAAGGCCGCGCCGCTTTCATGAAAGCGGGCGGCAAAGAATTTCATTACATTCCCTGCCTGAATGATCAGGCCGAGTGGATCAGCGCGCTGGCAGACATCACCGACCAGCATCTGCAGGGCTGGCCCACGCGAACAGCACCCGATTCGGCCGAACTGGCTGCATCGCGCGCGCAGGCGCTGGCGCTGGGCGCAAAAAACTGACCGTTCAGACTCAGGCCTTGATGAACATTCGGGCTTCATGCGCCAGTTCATCCAGGTCACCCAAGGCATCCATTACGGAATCGAGCGTACCCCGCAGGCGCGCGCTCACAGTGGGCGGCAACTCCTCAACCAAAAGATAGCCGCCAAAATCAAAATCGAGCTTCTTGCTGATTTGGTTGGCGGCCCAGACGCACGCCATCATGTTGGTATCTGCCAGCTCTGGCTGGTGCTGGAATTCAATGGTTTGAACCAGTTCGTCGGCAAAGCGCCATTTTTGCGCCAGCATGGCACCCGCGACCGCATGATCAACGCCCACGACCTCTTGCAGCGCGCGGTGCAACGGGATTTCTTTTTCATGGCTTAGGGTAAGCGCTTGCTGAAACTCTGCGGGCATGAACTGGGCCATCACCACTTTGCCAAAGTCATGCAGCAAGCCTACAATAAAACAGTCATTGACGTCGCCCAGACGCAAAGATTTGGCCAGATAGCGGGAAAAACCAGCCGTGGTGAGTGAATGCATCAGGTAACGCTGGCCATCAAACCCCGATCGCGCATCGGTTGGCAACATGCCCAGTGCGGCAATGCCCAAAGCCAGATTCTTGATCATGTTAAACCCCATAAATACCACAGCACGGTCAATTGAGGTGATTGGATCAGCCAAACCAAAATAGGCTGAATTGACAACTCGCAAGACCTTGACTGTCACCACGGGATCTTTGTCAATGACCTGCACCAAGTCTTTGGGGGAACATGCCACATCGCGGGTAAGCTCCAGAATTTTCTGGACACTTTTCGGAAAGGCTGGCATGTTATCTACTGCCGCAGCCAATTTTTTTTCAAGTGCTGGCGACAACCCTTCCATGGACAACTCCAGTCATAACATCATAGGTGAATGAGACCCTTCGCAGGAAAAGCCATTTGCAGCGTCGGGCTGTTTTAACTGATCCGACACATTCTAGACGGCGCGGTCAATAAGGAATAGGCGGCTGCGCTAGTCGCTGCCCCCGTAAGCCGACAGCGCAATCAGCAAGCCGTGTCGCAAACCGCCGCTACAGGGGGTGAGCTGTTGAATGTCGAGCAGATCAAAGATGGCGCGCAGCACACTCAAGCCCCCGCCGATGATGGGCTTGCGATCGTCCCGTACACCGGGCAACTGAAGACGGTCTGCGTGGCCAGCATGCAAAAGTTGCTGCAATAGCCAGTTCAGTCCGTCGGTGGTGACCACGTCGCCAGGCCAGCCGTTTGCTGTCAAAACGTCCACGACTGCGTTGACCGTGCCGGCAGAGCCATAGCATTGACGCCACTGGCTAGCCGCAAAGACGGGTTGCTGTGCGGACAGCAACTGTCTTGCCGCACGCTCGGCGGCTTCAAACGCACCCGGGGTGAAACTGTTGTTGGCGAAATAGGCCATCGACCACGCCACGCTGCCAACAGGGCACGAGGCCACGTGCAGCACTTGTGTGCCCACACCCAGGATCAATTCTGTGGAGCGCCCGCCAATGTCCAGCACCAGTCGGGGTTGGTTGTCATTGTCGAGGCTTGCACCAATGGCTTGTACGGCACCCTGGTAGATCAGATGGGCTTCTTCTTCACCTGAAATGACGCGGATCGGAAACCCCAGTAAATGGCTGCCCCTGCGCAAAAAATCGTCGCGATTGCGTGCCTCTCTGAGCGTTTGCGTTGCCACGGCCTGCACGTCATAGTCTGGCAAGCCGACCAAGTGCTGGCCAAACCGCGCCAGACAGTCCCAGCCGCGTTGCAGGGCCTCGGGTGTCAGACAACCCTTGTCGTCCAGCCCATTGCCTTGCCGGACGGTCTCCTTGAGGTAAAGCGTACGATTGAACTGGCCCTGTTGGACCATACCCATTTCAAGCCGGAAGCTGTTGGAGCCCAGATCAACCGCTGCCAGAAGCCGGGTGGATGGCATGCGCTTGTGGCCTATTGCATGGCCGGGTGGCAGCGCTTGCAGTCGGCCATTGGGAAGGCTACTTTCATATGGCATACGCCACAAAATTCGCCTTGCAAATTGGCCACCATGGTGAAATGTTGCGTCGTTTTTTTCTTGACGTTGAACAGATCCGGGTGGCAGTTGCTGCAATCAAGCTGCCAAACGTGCGGCGTGTGCGAGAAGATGGCCGGCGGGATGCCCTGCCACTCGGACTCGAGCACCAGGGTTTCCTTGAAAGTGACCAGCGGGTCGGGTTTAACGGCGAGGTATTTTTTGGGCACGACCAAGCCACGGTTGAGCGCCATGCCCCAGTCAATCTTGTTGCCGTGCTCGGCTTTGGGCAATTTGGCAAGTGAGGCAAAACGCTCCTTGCTGTAGTTGGTGTCGCCGTTGTGGCACTTGTTGCAGTCGGCTACGTCGTTGTGACCAAAAGACTTGACGCCATCATGGCAACCGCTGTTGCCACAGAACTGACCTTTGCGGTTGGCCGCTTCGGTTATTTCGGTGGTGTTGGCTTGCATGTTGAATTCCAGCTCGAAGTGGCAAACCCGGCAAGTGTATTTGCGCCGATGCAACCAGTGCGAAAAAGAAACCGGTTTGACGGCGTTTTTTTCAGACAAACGGTTGATCAGAATGTTGCCGTATTGTTGCGGGGGTACCTCCGGCGGGAGGTCCCAAAATTCGGCGGCAAACGCCAGCGGCGCCAGCATCAGCATCAACAATGTCCACAAAACCCGTTGACCAATCGTGTCTGAGTTGGTCATGGTGTACTGCGCGCGCTTCAATTGGATGCCACCGGTTTTGAATGACAACGCTGGCACTCCACCATGGGAAATGCCACCTTGCCGTGGCAGGCGCCGCAGTACTTGCCGTCAAAAATCTCGTTCATTGAATAAACGGCGGCCTTGCCTTTTTCAACCGACGGGAAAACCTCAGGGTGGCAGAGTTCACAGCCGTTCCACACGCCATGTTTTTCATGTGAAAAAATGATGTCGGGCATGCCTTTGGCCTTGGGCACGATGATGGAGTCGCCGGGATTTTTGAACAGTTTGCTCTTGCTGCTGACGCCGTCGAGGCTGTCCACCAGTTTCACCAGCCCCATCGATTCGCCTGCAATCCAGTCGATGCCGTTGCCAAAGCGTTTTTTTGGAAAGTTGGCAACAAACTGGGAAAAATCTTCGCTGGGCAGCACCGATTTGCCCTGCGAATGGCAGCGATCACACGTGGCTTGTTGGTCTGCTGTGACGGGTTGGTCGGTGCAGGAGGGGAATATTTTTTTGCCCTCGTGCTTGGTTTTGCCGTTGTGGCAGGCTCCGCAATAGTCACCGTTGCTGTTGTCGGCCGCCTTGATGCCAGTGGCGTTGGCGGTCATGGCAAAACCCAGATCCACGTGGCACAGGCGACAGGTGTATTTGGCGCGGTGCAACCAATGATCAAAGGCCACCGGGGCAAGCCAGGCTTTGCCGGCGAAATTGTTCAGTACCACCTTGCCAAAATTGCGCGGCAACGGTCGGGTTTTTTTGACACCACCCTGGGCCAGCGAGGAGCTACAAACGAAGAGCGCGGCAACAAAAGCAATGCACCATTTTTTCATTAAGTTTTTCCGGAAGCTGCTCGTCAACGAACCGGGGCTTTATAACTGGCAATGCCGTTTCAGACTTTGCGGTAAAACAAATGATGCGTAAACCGGGCGCTGAGGTGATGGTTTGGCTGCCAAGCTGTATCTGTATCAATCTATAGAGTCTCTGGAACTGCCTGACGTTTAAGCAATTGGGCGGCTTGCGTCACCAGCGTGGGGCCGCTGTAAATCAGGCCGGTGTAAATCTGCACCAGGTCGGCACCTGCCTGGATTTTGCTCACAGCGTCCTCGGCGCTCATGATGCCGCCCACGCCGATGATGGGAAAGTCTTCTCCCAAAGCTGTGCGTAGCAAGCGCACCACCCGGTTGCTCATGTCGAGCACGGGCGTACCAGACAAACCACCGGCTTCATCGGCGTGTAGAAGCCCCTGGACGGCGTCACGGCTGAGGGTGGTGTTGGTGGCAATGACACCCCAGGCGTTGTTGACCTTGCCTGAACTGTTACAACCATAGCGGCGCAGCGTATCTGCGATGACGTCGATCTGATGCGCGTCAAGGTCGGGCGCAATTTTCAGAAAAATGGGAACATGCCTGTTGTGTTGCTGCGCCAGCGCCTCGCGTCGTAACGAGAGATCAGACAGCAACGCGTCCAGCGCGTCGTCACCTTGCAGGCTGCGCAAATTTTTGGTGTTCGGGCTGGAGATGTTGACCGTGACGTAGTCTGCAAACGGATACACCCCGTCCAGGCAGATCAGATAGTCTGAGGTGGCGCGCGCGATAGGAGTGGCTGCGTTTTTGCCAATGTTCAGTCCGATCAGCATTTGCAGGCGGTTGCCCCGGCCCGAGTTACGTTGCCTGAACGTATTGGATTGCTGCACGTTGGCAATGAAAGCCTGTAGCCCGTCGTTATTGAAACCAAAGCGGTTGATCAGCGCGCGCGCTGCGGGCAGTCTGAACAGGCGCGGCTTGGCGTTGCCGGGTTGCGCTAGCGGCGTGACGGTGCCGACTTCGACAAAGCCAAATCCCATGGCGCCCAGGCCGTCGATGCAGCGCGCATTCTTGTCCAGCCCGGCGGCCAGCCCGACTCGGTTGGGAAAGGTCAAGCCGGCCAGCTTAACGGGGTCTTCTACACGGGTGTTGGCGTAAGACCATTTCAGCGCCGAGCGCTGGGTGAGCGACAGCGAGGCGATAGTCAGGTCATGCGCGGTTTCGGGGTCGAGCCCGAACAAAAATGCGCGCGCCAAACCGTAGGGGACAAGAGCCATTGGATAATTCCTGCAATTTGTTCAACTCCACGGATTTTCCCAGATGACGCACGTACCCCAAGCCACCTTGTCGCAAGATGATCTGAAAACTCTGGTTGGCCGCGCTGCGCTGGCGTATGTAGTTCCGGGCGAACTGGTGGGCGTGGGCACCGGCTCCACGGTCAACAAGTTCATCGACGCGCTGGCCAGCATCAAGGACCAGATCAAGGGCGCGGTGTCGAGTTCGGAGGTCAGCACCGAGCGATTAAAGGCGTTGGGCATTGCCGTGTTTGACTGCAACGACGTGATTGAGTTGGCGGTGTATATCGATGGTGCGGACGAGATCGACGGCCACGGCTACATGATCAAGGGCGGCGGCGCTGCGTTGACGTGCGAGAAGATTGTGGCGGCGCAATCGCGCCAGTTTGTGTGCATTGCTGACGACTCCAAACTGGTTCAGACGCTGGGCAAATTTCCGCTGCCGGTAGAAGTCATTCCGATGGCTACGCAACGCATTTTGCGCCAGTTTGCAGCGCTGGGTGGGCAGGCGCAGGTGCGGATAAAAGGTGGTGTGCCGTTGGTCACCGACAACGGGCAGCACATTGTCGATGTAACCGGTTTGCAGATCACCGATCCGCTGGACTTTGAAACCCGTGTCAGTCAGTGGCCTGGCGTGGTGACCGTGGGTGTGTTTGCCCACCAGCGCGCCAACGTGTGTTTGCTGGGCACGGCAACGGGTGTCAAAACGCTTCAGTTTTAAGTTCAGCCTTGGGGCGGAACGTAGCCCTGCGCCGCTTCTGCGCCGCCGCCAAAAAAGTGGTTTTCCATCTGACGTGCCAAGTATTGACGCGCGCGCGCATCGGCCAGGTTGAGCCGGTTTTCATTGACCAGCATGGTCTGGTGTTTGAGCCAGTCAGCCCAAGCTTGTTTGCTCACGTTTTGCCAGATGCGCTTGCCCAGTTCACCCGGGTACGGCGGCAAGTCCAGTCCTTCGGCTTCGACGCCAAGTTTGATGCATTTCACGGTGCGTGCCATTTTTTACCTTCAGCGTGTCTTTTAAAAAAAGGATGACTTTAGCAAGGTTTTTGCCGATTCCGGCCTCTGGCGTAAAATCCCCCCATGTCAAAAGCAGATACCAAAACCAAAATCGTGGCCGATGGCCTGCGTTACAAATCCAAAGTGTCGGGCTCACCGTTTACGGCGGCAACCTCCTTTGGCGCGGCAACCATGTCGTGTTTTTTGTGTGGCAAGCACCGCGCGCGCTCCCAGATGGTGTCCAAGAAAATTCTTGGCAAATCGCAGGCTGTGTGCTCGCCGTCTTGCAAAGCGCTGGACGAAGCCAACAAGTAGTTCATGACAGCCGTTTTTTTGACGGTGCTTGATCGCGCGCCGCGCCGGGTGTTTACGCTGGTGAGTGTGACCTGTGTGGCGATGCTGGCCTTTGGCCTTTACCTGCAACACAGCACCGGTGTGGAACCCTGCCCGATGTGCATCGTGCAACGCTATGCTCTTTTTAGTGTAGCTATTATTGCTGCTTTGACAGCGGCTAGAAGCAAAAAATCCGTTTGGATGGCGGGGTCGGTGTTGATTTTGATCACCGCAATTTTTGGCGCTTTTGTGGCCGCTCGCCAAAGCTGGTTGCAGTGGTATCCGCCGCAGGTGGCTACCTGTGGGCGCGACTTTTACGGCATGATCGAATCGTTTCCGCTACAGCGCGTGATCCCGATGATTTTCAAGGGCAGCGGCGATTGTTCGGCGGTGGACTGGACCTTTTTGGGTGCGACCCTTGCCAACTGGTCGTTCGTTTGCTTCACCCTGTTTGCGGTTTTGGCTTTGCTGATGCTTTGGCGCGTAGCGATACGCCAAAATCACTGACCACCTCCAACGGGTTTCAGAGTAGCGCGCTGCCAGGGTGTTCGCCGCGTTCGTACACCACGTGGGCGCGGCCCACGAGCAAAGTGTCGAGCGTGCCAATATTGCCCAGATCTTTTTGGGTGTACGGCAGTTTGTGAAGCACATAGCGCATGGCGTTCAGGCGTGCGCGTTTTTTGCAATCGGATTTGATCACTGTCCACGGCGCGTCGGCGGTGTCGGTTTCAAAAAACATGGCTTCTTTGGCTTTGGTGTAGTCGTCCCATTTGTCCAGTGAAGCCAGGTCAATCGGACTGAGTTTCCATTGTTTGAGCGGATGCACTTCACGCTCTTTAAAGCGGCGGCGCTGTTCTTTGCGACTCACCGAAAACCAGAACTTGATCAGATAGACGCCGCTTTGAACCAGCTGGCGTTCAAACATTGGCGCCTGCTGGATGAACTGCTGGTACTCGGCCTCCGTGCAAAAGCCCATCACGCGCTCCACGCCGGCACGGTTGTACCAGGAGCGGTCAAACAGCACGATTTCACCCGCGGTGGGCAGGTGCTGGATGTAGCGCTGAAAATACCATTGGCCGCGCTCAGCGTCTGACGGCTTTTCCAACGCCACCACGCGCGCACCGCGCGGGTTCAGGTGTTCCATAAAGCGGCGGATGGTGCCCCCTTTGCCAGCCGCATCGCGTCCTTCAAACAAAATCACAACGCGTTGCCCGCTTTCCTTGCACCAGCTCTGCAGTTTGAGCAATTCCACCTGTAACTTGTATTTTTCGGCCTCGTAGCGCTTGCGCGACATCAGGTTTTTGTAAGGGTAGCCGCCGGTGCGCCAGTCGATGGCCAGTTCATCGTCTGGTCTGTCAGATGGCCCGTTGGGGTTGCGCTGGTCGCTCAACAGCATCTGGCGGATGGCTGCCACGTCGTCAGGCGAGCTGCCATCGAGCAGCGTTTTTAGCGCATCGAGCTTGTCGTCTCCACGTCTGAGAATCGACTGCACAGCCGCCTTCTTGCTGTCTTGTGCCGTATCCACGCTGGTTTGCACCACCCGCCGGGCGACGCCTTTGGGGCTGCGTGCACCGCTGGTGTCTCCTTGTCGGACTCTGCGTGGTGCAGCGGGTGCGGATGCAGATGTGTTTGTGCGGTTTTGAGCGGGTCTGGCGGGCGGGGTCATGATGGCGTTCTGAAGTTCAAAGGGACAGGCTGTCAAAAGCCTCGTAAGTTTTCCTCAGCCAGTTTTTAACACGTTGGCGTTCCAGTAGGCCCAGCGTATCGTGTTCGGGGCGGTTGTTCAGAGCGGCCCAGAAGCTGACGTTCTGGCGGTCGATTTTGCGCATGCTGGCCTCGTGCAATTGCGCCAGGTCGATCACGCACGCGCCCAGTGACAAAGCCTTTTGAAGCGCAGCTGATGCATCCAACTGCGAAAAGTCTGTGCCACGGCCGTGGTTCTTGACGATCACATAGTTTGGCCCCGCGTCAAAGGTGCTGACGAGTCGCCCCAGCAGGTCCACCGAATCCTTGCCCGCATCGGCCACATGCCAGAAATTGACGGCTACGCCCATGTCGGCCAACACGTCGAACAGGTCAGAGTCATTGATCCAGCGCGCCAGTGGTGCGGCCGTCTGCGCCGCCAGATCGACCACCACGCGCGGTGGTGGTGCGCTGTCGTCAGAAGACTCCAAGGCACTGACGATGGCATCCAAGCCTTCGTAGCTATCGACAATCACCGGGCTGGCGTAGTCGGCATAAAAGCGGGTGAACGAGGTGTGCGAGCGATCGGTATCAAAGCCGACGAAAGGCTGTTTTTTGTCGATGAAATATTGCGCCAGGGCTCGGGAAACGACCGATTTGCCAACGCCGCCTTTTTCGCCACCGATGAAATTGAGAGAGGTCATGCTTTTTTCCTTTAAGTTGAAGAGTGAATCAACTCAAGCAAGAGTCATGCTCAAACCATGGTTTGACAGGTGTGTCAGCCCAATTTTTTCACCAGCACCTGGCTTTTGCGGTCCCAGTTGTATTTGCGTTTGCGCGCCTCGGGCAGCCAGTCGGCATCCACCTGCACAAAACCGCGCTTCAAAAACCAGTGCATGGTGCGCGTGGTCAAGACAAAAATGCTCTCCAGCCCGGCCAGTTTGGCACGTTGCTCAATGCGTTTGAGCACACGTTCACCGTCGCCCTGACCTTGTACGTCGGGTGACACGGTCAGCGCAGCCATCTCTGCCGTGCGTGCCTCGGGGTAGGCGTACAGCGCGGCGCAGGCAAAGATCACGCCGTCGTGCTCGATCACGGTGTACAGGCCGATGTCGCGCTCGATTTCGGTGCGGCTGCGCTTGACCAGCGTGCCATCTTTCTCGAATGGCTCAATCAGTTGCAGGATGCCGCCCACGTCATCGACCGTGGCTTCGCGCAGGCTCTCCAGCTTCTCATCGACCACCATGGTGCCAATGCCGTCGTGCACATAGACTTCGAGCAGGATCGAGCCGTCCACCGCAAACGGAATGATGTGGCTGCGCTCCACGCCACCCTTGCACGCCTTGACGCAGTGTTGCAGGTAAAACGCCGTGTCGCTGGGCTGGTTGGCATCGGGCAGGGCAGACAGCAGCTTTTCAGCGGCGGCCAGGGGAAGTTCGGTGTCGATCGGGTTGTCTTCACCAACCGGCAGGGTAATGTCGGTGGCAATGCCGGGTACTTCGGTGACAAAAATCAGTTTGTCGGCTTGCAGCGCCACCGCGACCGAGGTCGCGACTTCTTCCATGGTCAGGTTGAAGGCTTCGCCCGTGGGCGAAAAGCCAAACGGCGACATCAGTACCAGCGCGCCCATGTCCAGCGAACGCATGATGCCCGCGGTGTCGATCTTGCGCACCACGCCCGATCGTTGAAAGTCCACCCCGTCAACGATGCCCACGGGACGTGCGGTCAAAAAGTTGCCAGAAATCACGCGCACCGTCGCCCCTGCCATGGGCGTGTTGGGCAGGCCCTGGCTGAACGCGGCTTCAATCTCGTAGCGCAACTGGCCTGCGGCCTCCTGTGCGCAGTCCAGCGCCACCTCGTCGGTGATGCGGATGCCCTTGAAGTAACGCGGCTCGTGCCCCTTGGCCTTGAGCTGCTCCGTGACTTGCGGGCGAAAACCGTGTACCAGCACGATCTTGACGCCCATGCTTTGGATCAGCGCCAGGTCTTGCGCCAGGTTGGGCAGCTTGCCTGCGGCAATGGCTTCGCCACACACGCCCACCACAAACGTCTGGTGGCGAAACTTGTGGATGTAGGGTGCGACCGAGCGAAACCAGGGGACGAAGGTGAAGTTGAAGACAGAGCTCATGGTGCGGGATTTGAAAATATTATTGGATGCGTGACCAGCGAAAGAAAACTAGCCACTGCGGTGGCCAACAAATTCAGGTCGGTGCGCACGACTCTTTGCGTCAAGGCACTCGTCAGTCAGTCCAACGCCACCTGCTGATGCGGGGGATCCGCGCGCGTACTGCGCCGAAAACTCCCGCACCTTGGCACTCACTGAGGTACCTTGTTCAATGACATTAATGCGGGCTTGTCGGATGAGTTGGTCATCAACTGATAGGGTTAGGTCGAACACGCGACATCTTCAGAAAAGTGGAATTTTAGTGCGGCACTTAAACATCGTGACAGTGCCCGAGGGCAGGGCGCTGTAGCAGATCATCAACATCGATAGCGGTGATGTCCATAAACTGAACGGCATGAACACGTTGCTGCGCAAACGGCTTTCCATTGGCTTGAGCCCGCAGGTAGGGCGCTGTAACAAATTGTCGACAAAGGCTACGCCGATAGACCCCAGGCCGGCGGCCAGCCCGTGCACTTGGTTGGCGCTGAGTTCAGCACTACCAGCCGCAGCGTGGTGTGGCTTGAGGTTCAGACCTACCAGGCCAAGACCTGACTCAGTTCGGGTCGCGCCCGAAGGCGTGGCTTTTCAGAGGGAATATGGCCTTTCCGCGATATAATCAGGTCAGTAGCCGGTGTAGCTCAGTCGGTAGAGCAGCTCATTCGTAATGAGAAGGTCGGGTGTTCGATTCATCTCTCCGGCACCAAACACAGTAAAGGTTCATTGCTATTAACGTAGTAGTTAGCCCTTCTTCTTTTGTGGTCATGTAGCCACCAGTACATGGTTTTGTACCGTGTCAGCCACCGGCGTCAGCGGGTAGGCCACCATCAAATCAGAATTTCGTGACAATCACGAAGAAACCGCACTCCCAAAAATGCCCAGCTGACACCATGTTGCGCTTTTCAGATGCATCTGCGTTACCATTGGTATGTAATTTAGTTACCAACTTTTAGAATATTCATGAAACTCCACGCCACCGTTGCCGCCGTGACCCAGCGCATCATTGAACGTAGCCAGCCCACCCGCAGCGCCTACCTCGCGCAGGTGCAGGCGGCCCTGCAACGCCCGCTAGGTGCCCAGCGTCTGGGCTGCGCCAATGTGGCACACGCCTTTGCCGCCATGCCCGGTAACGACAAACTGCGTGTGGTGGCTGAAAAAGCCCCCAACATTGGCATCGTCAGCGCTTACAACGACATGCTGTCGGCGCACGCACCGCTGCAGCGCTACCCAGACCTGATCAAGGACGAGGCGCGCCTGCGCGGTGCCACCGCGCAGGTGGCCGGGGGCGTGCCCGCCATGTGTGACGGTGTGACGCAAGGCACGCCCGGCATGGAACTCAGCCTGTTTTCGCGCGATGTGATCGCCATGGCCACCGCTGTGGCGCTGAGCCACGACGTGTTTGCTGGCGCGCTGATGCTGGGCGTATGCGACAAGATCGTTCCGGGCCTGCTGATCGGCGCGCTGCAGTTTGGCCACCTGCCTACCGTGTTTGTGCCCGCCGGGCCCATGACATCGGGCTTGTCCAACGGCGAAAAGTCCAAGGTACGTGAACAGGCCGCGCAGGGGTTGGTGGGCCGCCCGGAGCTGCTGGCGGCGGAGTCTGCGGCCTACCACAGCGCGGGCACCTGCACTTTTTATGGCACCGCCAACAGCAACCAGATGCTGCTGGAAGCGATGGGCCTGCATGTGCCGGGCACGGCGTTCATCAACCCGGGGGCCGATGTGCGCGACGAACTGACCCGTGAGGCGCTGCGCACGGTGCTGGGCAGCGCTGCTTACAAGTGTCCGCCGATCGGTCTGCTGGTCGATGAGCGCTGCATCGTCAACGCCATGGTGGCGCTACTGGCCACGGGCGGCTCGACCAACCACCTGATTCATTGGGTGGCGGTGGCGCGCGCGGCGGGCATTGTGATTGACTGGGACGACTTCTCGGCCCTGTCCGACGTGGTGCCCCTGCTGAGCCGTGTTTACCCCAACGGCAGCGCCGACGTGAACCAGTTTCAGGCCGCAGGTGGCCCTGGGTTTGTGATTCGCGAGCTGCTCGACGCGGGCTTCATGCATGCCGATGTGCTGACGGTGCGCCAGGGCGGGTTGCGCGAGTACACCGCTGTGCCGACACTTGCAACGGATAGGCCAGCCGCACCTAGAAAAAATGAACAATATAAACCTACAGCCCTTGTTTGGCAAGCGATAGGCGCTAGTAAAAATGAAGCAGTTGTGCGTCCGGCCAGTGCACCATTCAGCGCCAGCGGCGGGCTCAAATTGTTGACCGGCAACCTCGGGCGCAGCGTCATCAAAATCTCCGCCGTGCCTGATGACCGCCACGTGATCGAAGCGCCTTGCCGGGTGTTTGATTCACAGGAAGCGCTGCACCAGGCGTTTGCTGCCGACGAGCTCAACCGCGACCTGATTTGCGTGGTGCGCTGGCAGGGCCCGCAAGCCAACGGCATGCCCGAGCTGCACAAGCTCACGCCGCCGCTGGCGGTGCTGCAAGGCAAAGGTTTTCGCGTGGCGCTGGTCACCGACGGTCGCATGAGCGGCGCATCTGGCAAGGTGCCAGCCGCGATCCACGTGTCGCCCGAGGCTGCGGCGGGCGGCCCGTTGGCGAAGGTGCGCGACGGTGATGTGATTCGGCTGGATGCCAACACGGGTTCGCTGCGCGTGCTAGTGCCTGAATTTGACTGGGCGATCCGCGAGGCGAACGCCATGCCTAAAGATCTGCGCGCAGCCAACGCCGTCGGTATGGGGCGCGGCTTGTTTACTGCCATGCGTCGTCACGCCAGCAGCGCCGAAACTGGCGCGTGCAGCTGTCTGTAATGTGGCCCTTGGTCTGCCACGCCGGACAGCGCGCGAATTGTTTGACTGAATTTTGAAAGACACCATGAATCGATCCACCCCTTTGACAGCTCTGCAAGTGATGCAGGACGCCCCGGTAATCCCGGTGATTGTGCTCAACGACGTGGCGCACGCTGTGCCGCTGGCGCGCGCGCTCTTGGCCGGTGGCATCCGCATGCTGGAAGTGACTTTGCGCACGCCGCAGGCGCTGGCCTGCATCGAGACCATTGCGCGGGACGTGCCCGACGCGGTGGTGGGTGCGGGCACGGTGCGTAGCAAGGGCGATGCGCAAGCGGCTGCTAGGGCAGGTGCGCACTTTGCGGTCAGCCCCGGCTACACCCGTGCGGTCGGGCAGGCGTGTCGTGACGTGGGGTTGGCCTTGCTGCCCGGTGTGGCCACGGGCGGCGAGATCATGGCCGCGTGCGAGGACGGGTTCACCCAGTTGAAGTTCTTCCCCGCAGTTCATGCGGGCGGGGTGGCGATGCTCAAGGCCTGGGCGGGTCCGTTTTATGACGTGAAGTTTTGCCCCACCGGGGGCATCACGCTGCAAAACGCGCCCGACTTTCTGGCGCTGCCCAATGTGGTGTGTGTGGGCGGCAGCTGGCTGGTTCCCGCTGGCACGGCAGAACAGGGCGACTGGGGGCGCGTGACGCGGCTTGCCAGCGAAACCGAACATTTAAAGAAAATAGCGCTCTAGCCCAAGTTATTCAATGGCTGATAGCTCTATAAAAAATAGTAAAACTCCCCGGTTTCATTGCCGGCGGCAGTTGCTCAGGCAGTGATTCAGGCAGCAGTCGGCCGCTCGATCAGCTCGATCTTGTAACCGTCGGGGTCGGTCACAAACGCAATCACCGTGCTGCCGCCCTTGACCGGACCGGCCTCACGCGTGACGTTGCCACCGGCGCCACGAATGCGCTCGCAAGCGGCCTTGGCATCGGACACGGCCAGCGCAATGTGGCCGTAGGCGCTGCCCAGGTCGTAGTGGTCCACGCCATAGTTGTAGGTGAGCTCGATCTCGGCCTGGCCCGGGTTGCCACCGTCGTAGCCCACAATGGCTAACGTGTATTTGTACTCGGGGTTGTCGGTGGTACGCAGCAGCGTCATGCCCAGCACCTGGGTGTAAAAATCAATCGAACGTTGCAGATTGCCAACGCGCAGCATGGTGTGTAAAAGTCGCATGGAGGGCGCCTCAGGTGGTGGTCTTGTTCAGTCCAGTTTTCAGTTCAAACACCAGGCAGGTGGTGGTGGCATGGGCATACAGCGTGCCGTCTGGCCCGACCAGGCGCGCCTCTGCCGTGGCCAATTGTTTGCCGCAGTGCACCACCGTGCCCGTGGCTCGTACGCGCAGTACCTTGGGGCCAATGCTGCGCACCACGTTCACGCTGAGCTCGGCGGTGGTGTAGGCGCGACCCACCGGCATCAGGGTGTGCACCGCGCAGCCCAGCGCCGAGTCCAGCAACGTGGCGTACCAGCCACCGTGCACCGTGCCCATGGGGTTCAGGTGCGCGGCACCGGGCGTGCCTTGAAACAGGGCCTGGCCGGGACTGACCTCCAGCAACAGAAAGTCAAGCGTTCGGGCGATCGATGCATAGGGCAGGTCGCCGTTCAGCATGGCTTGCATCTGTTGCAGACCGTTTAGTCCGGCCACCTGTTCAGGTCTGGCGACCCCCGGGCCGACACCTCGTTCCAGGCGGGCTTTGACGCTGGTTTCTTGCGCCAGCCAACTGGCTAACAGGTCTGTGCTCATGGTGTGGTTCAGTGAATAATAAGGGTATTCATTTTGCCCGGAGTTGTGATGCTATTCATTACCAAAGTTGTCCTGTTCACCGATACCGACGGTCGCGCGCGCTTTCGGGAAGAGCCCGTGCCACTCCATCAGGGCAAACCAGAGGCCGTGTTGTCGGCGTTGATGCCCTCGGGTGGTTTTCAGCTGCGCCAGAGCCCGGTCGGGTTTCGCAGCACGTTTCACTGCACCACCGATCCGCAATGGGTGTTCATTTTGCAGGGGCAGATGGAGATCAGCCTGCAAGACGGCAGCGCCCGGGTGTTTAAGCCGGGCGAGCATTTTTATTCTGCTGATCTGTTGCCAGCTGGGCAGACGTTTGACCCCACGGTACACGGCCACTGGAGCCGCCAGCTGGGGCCGGATGCGCTGGTGACGCTGTTTGTGCGGGGTTGAACGTGTGATTGCGGGTTAACGCGCGTTGCCAGACCCACCAGAACGGCCCCGACCGCCGGACCGATTGCCGCCACGATTGCCACCCGGGCGACCGCCACCAAAGCCACCGGGCGCGCCAGCGCCGCGGTTGCCACCGCCATAGCCGCCACCCCCCCCGCCACGGCGTGCGCCGCGGTCACTCATCATGTCCACGCTGGTGCGCAGGGGGTCGGGTTGACCGCCTGCGCGTGGTGCGGGCGCGGGGCCACCGTAGCCACCGCCGTTGCCGCCACCGTAACCGCGCGCTGGGCGTTGACCCGGGCCGCGCACCGCTTGCTCGGCCGCTGACAAATGGCTGCGTGGCTGAAATTCGCGCTCGCCACCAGCGTTGTCAAAATCACCGTCTTGCGGCACATCATTGCCAGCAGGACCGGCGCTGAAGGTGCGATCGGCACCGCCACCCAGACGGCCGCCGCGACCACCCCCCATGCTATTGCGACCCAAGGGCCCGCGGTTGCGACCGCCGCCATTACCGCCCCCATTGCCAGTGCGGCCAGCGCCTGGGCCTTTGCTTTCGCGCACGCGCGTGAGCATCTCGGTGCGTGCAGCGCGGGCGGCTGCCATCATCACATCGCGGCTGGGTGGCCGGCCTGCACCGCCCCAGATCGTCTGGCGTCCCATGGCGATGGGCTCGGCCTTTTCGCCCGGTTCGGGCATGAATTCGTCATACACCTTGACCGGAATGTCCTGCTTGGTAAAGCGCTCGATGGCTTGCATGAAGCCTTCTTCGTCCAGGCTCACCAGGCTCACGGCCTGGCCTTCGGCCCCGGCACGGCCGGTGCGGCCGATGCGGTGCACATAGTCTTCACACACGTTGGGAATGTCGTAGTTGACCACGTGCGGCAGGTCGTCGATGTCGATGCCGCGTGCGGCAATGTCGGTTGCTACCAGCGCACGCACCTCACCACTCTTGAAGTCGGCCAGCGCCTGCGTGCGCGCGGACTGGCTCTTGTTGCCGTGCAGCGCCATGGCGCTGATGCCGTTTTTGGCCAGAAACTCGGCCACGTTGTTGGCACCAAACTTGGTGCGGGTAAAGACCAGCACCTGGCTCCAGTTATGTTCCTGGATGATGTGCGCCAGCAGCGCTTTTTTCTTGCCGCGCCCCACGGGGTGAATCAACTGCGCAATGCGCTGTACCGTGGTATTGCCCGGTGTCACCTGCACCGTTTGTGGGTCTTTGAGCAGCGTGGCGGCCAGCTCGCGAATCTCATCGCTGAAGGTGGCTGAAAAAAGCAGGCTTTGCTTGGCTTTGGGCACAACGGCGAGCACTTTTTTCACATCGTGGATAAAACCCATGTCGAGCATGCGGTCGGCTTCGTCGAGCACCAGAATTTGTATTTGGCCCAGGTCAATCATGCCTTGCTGCATCAGGTCGAGCAGACGCCCCGGCGTGGCCACCAGGATATCAACCCCTTTTTTCATGCGGCTGATCTGCGGGTTCATGCCGACACCGCCAAAGATGGCCGCCGAGCTGGCGTCCATGTACTTGCCGTACACGGTGACCGATTCTTCAACCTGCGCGGCCAGTTCACGCGTGGGTACCAGCACCAGCGCGCGCGTTGCCTTGCCGCCAAACTTGTTCACGCCCGCTTCAGATCGGCTCAGGATGTCGAGCATGGGCAACACAAAGGCGGCCGTTTTGCCGGTGCCGGTTTGCGCACCGCCCATCAGATCCTTGCCGTCAAGCACCAGCGGGATGGCTTGTGCCTGAATCGGCGTGGGGTGTTCGTAGCCTTGTTCATGCACGGCTTTGACAATGGCCTCGGCCAAATGGAGTTCTTCAAATTTCATAGAGTTGCACCCCATCCAGGGTGCCAGGACATCGGCCGGTTCTGGCGTTGTTCACACCAGTTCAGTCAAAGGCAGATGGGATCAAAAACGGAGCAGCACAGAATGTGACGCCCCCAGCAAGGTGCTGGTGTTGCAGGCAACTGAAGCCCTGCAAACGCCTGCATTGTCGCACGGACACCGGTGTGACGCCGGGCCCTGCACCGATAATGTCGCTTTTTCACCGTCAGCAAAGCACAAGACCCATGGCTCAATACGTTTTCTCCATGAACCGCGTCGGCAAGATTGTGCCGCCCAAGCGCCAGATTCTCAAAGACATTTCACTCAGTTTCTTTCCCGGCGCCAAGATTGGCGTGCTCGGCACCAATGGCTCGGG
Organism: Comamonadaceae bacterium CG12_big_fil_rev_8_21_14_0_65_59_15; assembly: GCA_002786915.1. GTDB lineage: Bacteria > Pseudomonadota > Gammaproteobacteria > Burkholderiales > Burkholderiaceae_C > Rhodoferax. The sequence goes on from PCUV01000048.1 coordinate 41,434, forward strand.
CAAATCGACACTGCTCAAAATCATGGCCGGTGTTGACAAGGAAATTGAGGGCGAAGCCATTCCCATGCCGGACCTGGCCATTGGCTACTTGCCGCAAGAGCCGCAGCTTGACCCCGCCAAGACGGTGCGTGAAACCGTTGAAGAAGCCATGGGCAAGGTGATTCGCGCTCGCGCTCGGCTGGAAGAAGTCTATGTAGCCTACGGCGAAGAAGATGCCGACTTTGACGCGCTCGCTGCTGAGCAGGCCGAGCTGGAAGCCATCATCGCCACGGCGGGAACTGATTCTGAACACCAGCTGGAGATTGCCGCCGACGCGCTGCGTCTTCCCGCTTGGGATGCTCGCATTGGCGTCCTCTCGGGCGGCGAAAAGCGCCGTGTGGCACTGTGCCGCCTGTTGCTGGAACACCCCGACATGTTGCTGCTGGACGAGCCCACCAATCACCTGGACGCCGAATCGGTGGATTGGCTGGAGCAATTTCTAAAGCGCTATTCGGGCACCGTGGTGGCGATTACCCACGACCGCTATTTTCTGGACAATGCCGCTGAGTGGATTTTGGAACTGGACCGTGGCGCAGGCATTCCGTACAAAGGCAATTACAGCTCGTGGATGGAGCAAAAGCAGGCGCGGCTGGAGCAGGAAAAGAAGGGCGAAGAGTCGCGCGCCAAGACGCTGAAGAAAGAGCTGGAGTGGTCGCGCCAGAACCCAAAGGCACGCCAGGCCAAGAGCAAGGCGCGGTTGGCCCGCTTTGAAGAGCTGTCTGACTTTGAATACCAGAAACGCAACGAAACCAACGAAATTTTCATCCCGGTGGCCGAGCGCCTGGGCCAAGAGGTGATCGAGTTTGTGAACGTGAGCAAGTCGTTTGGCGACCGGATGCTGATTGATAACCTGAGCTTCAAGGTGCCCCCGGGCGCGATTGTGGGCATCATCGGTCCCAACGGTGCAGGCAAATCGACGCTGTTTCGCATGATTGCCGGCCAGCAGCAACCCGACAGCGGCGAGGTCAAGATTGGCCAGACCGTCAAGATGGCGTTTGTCGATCAGAACCGCGACGACCTGTCCAACGAAAAGACCGTGTGGGAAGACGTCTCCGGTGGGCTCGATATGCTCAACGTGGGCCGCTTCACCATGGCTAGCCGGGCTTATTGCGGGCGCTTCAACTTCAACGGGCAAGACCAGCAAAAGCGCGTCGGCACGCTCTCTGGCGGTGAACGTGGCCGCTTGCACCTGGCCAAAACGCTGATCGCCGGTGGCAACGTGTTGATGCTCGACGAGCCGTCCAACGACCTGGATGTGGAAACCCTGCGTGCGCTGGAAGACGCATTGCTGGAGTTTGCCGGCTCGATCATGGTCATCAGCCATGACCGCTGGTTTCTGGACCGCATTGCCACGCACATCCTGGCCTGCGAAGGCGACAGCCAGTGGGTGTTCTACAGCGGCAACTACCACGACTACGAAGAAGACAAGAAGAAGCGTTTGGGTGAAGAAGGCGCTCGTCCGCACCGCATGCGCTTCAAGGCGCTGCGGTAAGGGTGTGGAAGATCGCACCGATCAATCGCAACTGACTTTGCCGTTGAGCACGCCGCTGGTGGGTGCTCTGGCTACCATGACCCAGCCATTGGTGGTGCTGACTGGTTTGATTCGGTGCTGAATTTGTTGGGCAAGGTATGCACACTGGATTCCGGCGGGGCCATGACCAGGCACAACGTACAGCCCGGCCCGCTGATCGGACTGTAGATGGAGCGTGTTTGTGACACGGCCGCTGTTGACGTGCTGCTCAACGGCAAGAGCGCGGGCTCAGCACCAGCGCCACCAGGGCCACTGCCGCAAACCCGAAGCCTGCCATGAAGGTGGTGGCCGCACCAAAACTCTGCCACAGCCCACCCGCCAGGCCGCTGGCCACCAGCATCGCTACGCCGCTGAGCAAATTGAAAAAGCCGTAGGCCGTGCCACGCAAATCAGTCGGGGCGGTGTCGGCCACCATGGCCGCCAGCAGGCCCTGCGTCATGGCCATGTGCAGACCCCACAGCGCCACACCCGCCCAGAACACCACACCCGCGTTGCCCAGCGCCAGCAAGGTATCCGCACCGATCAGCAGCAACAGCCCCCAGCCCAGCAACTGCGTGTGCGGCAGCTTGTCGGCCAGCTTGCCAAACGGGTAGGCGCAGGCGGCATAGACCACGTTCATGCTGATCAGTACCAAAGGTGTCCAGGCCAGCGCCAGCCCGCCCTGGTTGGCGCGCAGCACCAAAAAAGCCTCGGAAAAACGTGCCAGGGTCAACACCGCGCCCACGCCCACCACCCACCAATAGGCTGGGCTCAGGCGCGCCAGGTTCGCATGGCTGATGGGGTTGACACGTTTGGGAGCTTGGGGCTTGTCGGGTTCTTGCACGCCCCAGACCAGCAGGGCGACGCACAACACTGCGGGCACGCTGGCGACCCAGAACACGGCGCGAAAGTCGTCCGCCCACAGCAGCATGAACACCACCGCCAGCAGCGGCCCCAGAAACGCGCCCACGGTGTCAAGCGACTGGCGCAGCCCAAACGCCGCGCCACGCAGTTCGGGCGGCGCAATATCTGCGACCAACGCGTCACGCGGTGCGCCGCGAATGCCTTTGCCCACGCGGTCGGCCAGCCGGGCGGTGACGATCCAGCCGGCCGAAGTGGCCAGGGCAAACAGCGGCTTGGTGAACGCCCCCAAGCCATAACCCAGGATCGCCAGCGGTTTGCGCTTGCCCCAGTAGTCGCTGAGTGCGCCAGAAAACACCTTGACGATGAGCGCCGTGGCTTCGGCCGCGCCCTCAATCAGCCCGACGGTGAAGACGCTGATGGAGAGCGTGGTGACCATGAACACCGGCAGCAGGCTGTGGATCAGCTCGCTTGAGACATCCATCAGCAGACTGACAAAGCCCAGCACCCAGATGCTGCTCGGAATCTGCCGTAGGGTGGCAAAGCGGGCGCTCATGGTTTATATAAAAAATTGGCCTCTAACCCTTATGAATCAACGGCTAGCAGCTATTAAAAGTAATTAACGTGAAAAACGCTGAGTTTCGTCATTCCCGCGTAGGTGGGAATCCAGCATCTGAGCAAACCCTGGATTCCCGCCTGCGCGGGAATGACGAGAATGTGCGCGGGAATGACGGGTCAATTTCATCATTTGGGGTGGCTGTGCAGGCATGTCAGTTAACTTACCAGCACTGCGGCAGCGTCACCACGCGCGGCAATCACGCCAATGGTGTACACCGTTTCACCCGCAGCGCGCAGCGTGGCAGCACAGGCAGCGGCGTTGGCGGCATCCACCACCACCACCATGCCAATGCCGTTGTTGAAGGTGCGGTTCATTTCGATGTCGTCAATGCCCGCCGTGGCTTGCAGCCAGGCAAACAACTCGGTTTGCGGCCAACTGCCCTTGACCAGGTGCGCGGCCATGCCTTCGGGCAGCACACGGGGAATGTTCTCCAGCAAGCCGCCGCCGGTGATATGCGCCAGCGCCTTAATCCCAGAAGACGACCCGGGGGTCGTGGGGTGCGCAGCAAGCGCGGCCAGCACGGTTTTGACGTACAGGCGGGTGGGCTCCATCAGGGCTTGCTTGAACGGCTTACCGTCCAGCGTGGCCGGGGCGGTGTCACCGGCGCGTTCAATGCACTTGCGCACCAGGCTGAACCCGTTGGAATGCACACCGCTGCTGGCCAGGCCCAGCACCACGTCACCGGGCTTGACCGCTGCGCCGGTCAAAATTTTGCTTTTTTCCACCGCACCCACGGCAAAACCGGCCAGATCGTACTCACCCGCCGGGTACATGCCGGGCATCTCGGCGGTTTCGCCGCCAATCAGCGCGCAGCCTGACAGTTCACACCCTTTGGCAATGCCCGCTACAACTGCGGCGGCGGTGTCCACGTCGAGCTTGCCGCAGGCAAAGTAGTCCAGAAAGAACAGCGGCTCAGCCCCTTGCACCAGCACGTCGTTCACGCTCATGGCCACCAGGTCAATGCCCACGGTGTCGTGCATGTTCCACTCAAACGCCAATTTGAGCTTGGTACCGACGCCGTCGGTGCCGCTCACCAACACGGGTTCTTTATAGCGTTTGGGCACTTCAAACAGCGCGCCAAAGCCACCAATGCCAGCCAGCACGCCTTCACGCATGGTTTTTTTGGCGAAAGGCTTGATGCGCTCGACCAGCGCGTCGCCCGCGTCAATGTCAACGCCAGCGTCTTTGTAAGACAGGGGGGTGGGGGATGTGGTCATGAGAATAAAAAGGGTAGGGCAGTTGCTTTGGAAACCCAAAAACAACCGTCAATGATCAAAAGGATGACGGTTGATTTTAGGTGTGTCGTGGACCAGTTAAGGGCCCGTTTTGCTTACCTTTGCCGGTAGGTGCTGTCGTGGTCAGGGGCCACGGTCAAAAGCCGCATGAAATCCCCGTCGCGATAAGCGGTACACCGGCGAGACTGGGTGATGCGCAAGGAGTAGATGGCATCTTCTCCCCGCGGTGGCTTCACACTGAGAATTTTTTCCCACTTCAAACCGCTGTCTCGGTACAGCTGCGCCCAACTCATTTGCCGGATTTTTCTCAGAGTGTCAATCGCGGCCAAACGTTCCGGCTTTTTTCAGGGCAAACAGGTGTTCCTGAAAAATTGGGTTGTTCAAGTCAAGGCGAATCGGGTTGTCGTTCGAGCCCATCCGTTTTACTCATTCTTGGCGGCAGCCGCCAGAATATCATCGTTTTGTGAGTCGGCGGCCGGGTGTTGGGTTGACCAGCCAATAGCCTGTGCAAGGTTGGAAGCCGCTTGCGTGCTATGCAGCCAGCGTTCGTTATCTGGAATAACGGTTGCCGTGCGAATCAGCCAAACGCCCGTTTCCTGTTCTTCCACCAAAACTTGGCGTCCCGCAAATTGCTTTCCGAGCGATATTTGCCCATTGGCACCGATGACTTTGACGGTTGCTGGCGAGGCGAGAGTTGGCATAGCGTTCTCCGTTGCGTGCAGCTCTGAAATTAGTGCAGCACGAAAATATTGTATTGATATTTGGCGATCCAAGTTCGGGCGGCGGCGTCTTTCAGCGTCAGCCGTCTCACCCTGGTTTTCAGCAACTCGCCCACCCATCCAAGTCCACACGGGCGGGCAATAAGCTCTTGTTTTGACACCCTGATCTTCCTGCCCTTTGGGGATGCCCGCAACCTCTTTTTTGCCTTTTGACAGAAATAATTCGGCTCTCTTTTGGAATTCTGCAAGAGGCTCTCATGAAAAAATATCCACGCATGCACAGTTTAAAATGTTCCCCACGTAAGGAATAAAACCATGTTTTTTTGTGTTTTTAAACGCGTCATTCGAGTCATCCGGACCACGCTGGCAGCAGCAGCATTTTTTTCAGCGCAAACATTGCGCAGTTTTGCCTACAGCGCTTTGTCGCTGATGGCTGCGTTGGTCTTTTCGGTGCAAGCGCATGCATTTGGGGTACGGCTCGAAGACCCCTATGTCAATTTTCGCAAAGCCCTGACTACTGAAACCTGGGCGGTTGAGGATTATCAAAGAGCCCGCAATTTTAATATTGCGACTATTGCAACCCTTAACGCAATGAGTGCGAATACAACTGATTTTATTTCGGATGTAGATACGTGGAACAAAGCATTTAAATTTGCAATTGATGTGGTGGATTTTGGTAATAAAATTAAAGATGTTTCTACTGGTCAAGTCATTAATTTACAGCATCAAAATGTTTTAAAAAGTGCTATAAACAAAATATCAACAACTAATCCTGTGTTATTCTATGAATATGTGAAATTGATTAAAAAAGCATATCCAGAAGCTAGTCGTGAGATGGTTATTAATTCGATAACTCAAGCTGCTTGGCTTGCAAAACTAGGTCAAAATAATGGGTTAGGTGATTCTGGTGTTGGCGATGTTTACGACTTATTATGGTATGCAGATGGTTCCGGTGTAAATTCAGCTACAGCCACGAGTTTTTATGATTTTCTAAAAGACAAGACGCATGCACCATGGTTAAATGCCTTGATTTTTAGTGATATCAGTAAACAAGTTGAATTAAGAGTATTAGATGTGTTTGAAAATCTCGGCTCTCGAACTGTCCCCTGGGCTTATATTGGTATTGAGTCAGCAAAAATCATCAATGATTTTGGATCTGCTGCCGCACTTGGTTTGAATACAACACTAAGCGAACAGCGATGGCTTGCGCTTGAATTTTTAAAATATTATTTGCTTGGTTTTGCTGGTGATCGTGTTGCTTTTGAGCGTGCTCTGGGTAAACCTGACACAGTCACTTGGACACTTAAGGATGCATTCGTTAACTTTGCCGCTGCCAGCGATTCGTATAACAACAATATACGCGAATCTATTTTGCCATCAAGCTACATTTCTACTGTATCGCAAAGTGAATTGAATGGCGCTTATTTGGTGTTGCTTGGCTATTTTGAAAATAATCAAATTTTATCTTTCAAAATAACCATAAGTCCGCAGAAAATTGCTAACCGAAACTTAAATGCAATTACCACGGCAGCCATGCAGCTTTCCGAAAACGTTTCATATAAAGTTGAACTCGACCCCTATATGGCCCAGCAAGGCTGCACCATCACTTCGGCGCAAACACCTGTTGGCAAAGGTTTGACATTTACAACTGTCGGGCAACTGCTTAATTCGAGCATCACCCATCAGATTCAGGTTGCTGCGGTTGGTGATGTGTCATTTACCCAGGATATTGCAGTTGACTGTGGGCTATTGCGCAAATCGACACAAACACATTATTTTGCCAACACCATCATTGTGCCAGTCGACTATTTCAATTTATCGGCACCCCCGACCGTATCTGCCACATCGAGTTTCCTTAACCGATTGACGCTGACATTTAATACGCCACGTATTGAATCGCTCTTTATCGGTATGCAGGCTGAAATACTCAACGCCAAACACAAAAATATTAACTATTGGGTTGAAGAAGAGGTGGCACCCGGGCAGTGGGAAAACTTGGGTAAATTTGAGTTTTTCGACCCGATGGCACCTTTTTACCAAACGCTGACTGCCACAGTCGCCACAGTGCGCAAAGACGACAACTTTTTTATCAGCCGGGTTGGCGGGCGCATTTTCCGCTTGGGTATCACGGTTTACAACACCGATTTTCCGATCGAAGGCAGTGGCAACACCCTGACCTGGGTCTCGCCACCGCTCACGGTCAACGCTGCTGATGTGGTGTGGGACTGGGCCTACAACCCGGTTCGCATCACGGTGGACGATGTGGCAACTTCTGAGTGGGACAGTTACCAGCGCAGCATGCTCCTGACGGCTGGGCAAGCTATCAACATTTGTGTGGGTGCCACCAACGCACAGGATTGGGGCAGTGCTTACAGCGTCAAGCTTGTCACCCAGACCATGACCAGTCCGGTTGTTGGGCAAACGCTGACCGCCCAAAATTGGGACGCTGCCACGGGTTGTGCCAGTTTTACACCCACCACCAGCGGGGTGTACCAATTGCAGGCCTTGTTTGCAGACTACTTGGATAATTTCAACACCCGCGCCACAGCATTTATAACGCGATTTCCGCACGACTATGTGCAGGTGCTGGGGCAAACCGTTGTGACCAACGTAATCCCCCCCGTCACCCCCAGCCCCGTGGTTAGCAAGCCGCTGAACGACTCCGGCATCACCACCTTCTCTAATGACCTGCAAAACTTTCCCAACAATGCTCAAAACAATTTAGCCATCGAACCAGCCACGCACCCACGCCAGGATGCTCGGTATGGTCGTGATGCCCAGGCGGCAAGCGGCAAGTTGATCAAAATTGGTGGCGGTGACGCTGGTTTTGACTTCACCAAAATCGCCAACGACGGCAGCGTGCTACCAACCTCGGCCGTGTTGGGCAGCGGGCCGCAAGATTGGGCTTGTACCCGCGACAATGTCACCGGTTTGATCTGGGAGGTCAAAACCACAAGCGGATTGCGAAGCCTGAACCACGCCTACTCTTGGTTCAACAGTGATTCGCTCAGCAACAGTGGCATCGTTGGTACCCCCTCTGATTATGATTTTTGCTTTGCTAAGGGTAGGTGCGACACAGAGAAGTTTGTGCAAGATGTGAATGCCATCGGTCTTTGCGGAGCTAGCGACTGGCGCATGCCTCACGTTAAAGAGCTGGAAACTATTGCTGACTTTGGGCGCTTCAATCCAGCCATTGACCCAACCTATTTCCCTAATACAGGGAGTTCGTCTTATTGGTCAGGTTTACCCGAGCGACAGGGCTACGTTTGGCTTGTTGATTTTTCTAATGGGCGTGTTGGTTATTCGTCTCATTTTGGGCTGCTGAGGGTTCGTTTGGTTCGCACTGGTCAGTGATTTAGAACTTGCGATATGTCCTCATCAACCAACCCAAGTTCGCTATATTGGCTACACCGCCTGATGCGTGATGCCCAGCGTTCAGCATTGTCCCCATCGACCATGATGGCATGCCTTAGCGCCTTCCTGCGCTCTCACAGGCCACTCATTGCCAGGGCACTTAAACCCTTGTGTGCAAGACGCGGCAGCCGCAATAGCTGCAAAAAATAATTCATGAAATTGGTACCACTTGGTAGCCTGTCCCAGCGGACACCATTTATCAATGCTACAGAATTAAATTCGGAGTTTTTATGCTGAACCTTCGTCGTATCCTGTCTACGCTAACTATCAGCTTGAGCCTGATCAGCCCTGTAGTACAAGCGGTCACTTGCGCGACCAACATGCTGCCCAGTAATCCAGACTCAGCTTATGCTGATAACAACGATGGCACGGTCACACACGTGCCGACCGGCCTGATATGGAAGCGCTGTAGCGAAGGTCAAGCATGGGTAGGTAACACCTGCACAGGCGTTGCCGTACTATATGGTGGTTGGGCGACTGCACTCACTCTGGCCAACACCAGCAGCTTTGCCGGGAGGTCAGATTGGCGTTTGCCCAACATCAAAGAATTGCGCAGTTTGGTTGAAGAGTGCCGACTCTCTCCTTCCATCAATGACACAGTTTTCCCCAATGCACCAAGTGACATAACTTGGTCGAGTTCATTAGATGGTACTAATTCATATGGAGAGTTGATCGTTCAGTTCAAAAACGGTAGCGTCCACAGCAGTTTTAACTTGCACAGCCCTGCAACTGCTCGGTTGGTGCGCGGTGGACAGTCTTTTGAAAATTTGGGAGTTGTAGGCAACCTTGCGTCAGTCAAGTTCAGCGCTGAAAACCTGCCCGATCGCGCCTACCAAGTCGGCACCGCCAGCAAAACCTGGACTTTCAGCAACGGCAGCACGGCCATTACCGGCCTCAAGGCCGTGCCAGTTACCGGCAAAACCGATGCCGGGCTTGGCATCACCGCCACCGAAGTTGTGCTGGGCGATATTGCCGCCAACGCCAGTTTTACCGTCACCCTGCCCATTGCTCCAGAGCACGCGGGCTTGCCCATTAAATCCAGCTATTGGAAGCTGGTGGACGGCAGCGGGGCTGCCGTCAAGATCAGCAACTCCAAAACCGGTGAGTTCTGGCTCAAACTGCGCACCAACCAGGCACCGGTTTTCTCGGCTCGGCAAGCTGCGGTGTTGGGAGCCAAGGTGGGCAGCACCGTGCAGATGACCCTGTTGGGCGAAGATGCCGATGGTGATGCGCTGACCTACAGCGTGATCTCTGGCGGCGGCAGCGTGGTTGGCAATGTGTGGAGCGGCAGCTTTGCCGACACCGGTGTCAATAACCTGCATGAGCTGGTGTTGGGCGTGTCGGACGGCATGGAGACCAGCCAAAAAACCATCAAGGCGGTGGTGTATGACGGCAGCGGCCTGACCGACTTTTTTGCCGACATTGCCCCCAGCACCAACCCCAACAGCCTGTATGCTGCGGCCCACTTTTTGGTCGGCAAGGGCATTGTGCTGGGCTGCAAGGCCTTGGCCAGTGGCCAGCGCATTTTTTGCTATGGCGACAAGGTCAGCCAGGCCGAGGCGCTGAAAATGCTGCTGCTCGCCGCCAAAGAGCGCGGTCTGGTCACGCTTGATGCCCCCTATGCCTTTGCCAACAGCAACATGACGGTGCTGGATGTGGCCGGCGCCGGCTTGCTTGATTACGCCTGGTCAGCCACCTATGCCGTCACAGCCTTGCGGCTGGGCATGCTCAGTGATTTGGGCAACTGGGACCCAGCAGCACCTGTTACGCGGCTTCAGTTGGCGCACTGGCTTAACCGGCTGCTGAACCTGAGTGTGCCAATCGCACTGCTGGAATCACACAGCTTGCTTGACACCTACACCCTGCAAGACGTAGCAGACTTTGCCAATGAGGTGGACTACGCCGATGCGCGCCGCGTGGCGTTTTACGGCTACATGGGCGCAATGGGTGGCACCTTTGCCCCCGCCACCGAGATGACGCGTGGCGACTTTGCTCTGGTGGCAGCGCGCCTGCTTCGCACCCCCAAGGTGACCGGACTGAAGCTTTCTGCCGCCGGGGCAGCGCTGACGCAAACACCCCCCAGCCCAGCCAGCATGACGCACGGTCAAACGCTGTCGATTGAGGGTGTCAACGGTTTGAGTATTTCTGAAATATTAATGTCTGGCACCCGCGTGCTGGAGGACTGGATTGAGCCTGTGCCCAATTACGTGCAAATCGGGGTGGCGTTGAGCGACGGGCGTAGTCTGGGTGCTGCGCGTTTTGTGAAAGACCTGGCGACCAGCCCCATTACCTTTGACACATCCGAACTGAATTTGCGCAGCAGCCAAACCGTAACCCTGATCGTGATGCTGATCAGCCAGGCGCCCACCACGGCTGATATGGTGCGATCTGGGGTGGGCAGCATTTTGCTGGTGCCCGTGGTGGTGAACTTCCCCGACCGCGATGGCGACGGTGTGCGTGACGACCTGGACCCGTGGCCTGATACCGCGTTATTTAGCATAGATGCCAACGCCAACGGCATTCCAGACAACGTGGATGCCGCCTTTAACCTGACGGCACGCAGCGGTAGCGATATGGTCACCATCAATGGCACGCCAACGTTAATTGCCCAAGCGTTGGGGGCTGGTCAGTTCCAGGAGCTTGCAGCCGCAGTGGGTGGCACTGCCGCCGGGGGTGTGAGTGTGGGCGGCGTGGCCTATACACCGGGCGGCAGCCTGACGCTGGACTTTGCCCTGGGCTGGAACCTGTCTGGCAACGGCAGCGACACGCCGATCGATGTGACAACCACGTTTGCCAATGCCACCCAGGTGACCAGTGTGTGGAAGTGGCTGCCCTCACCCCTGAGCAAATGGGGCTTTTACTCGCCTAACCTGACCGGTCAAGCGCTGACCGATTACCAGGCCAGCAAGGGCTATGCGGCGCTGACCAGCATTGGCGCGGGCGAAGGCTTTTGGGTGAATGCCAAGCAGCCCTTTACCGCCACGGTGACAGGTGGCTATGCCGTGACAGCAGCGCAGTTTGGCGCCAAGCTGGTGAGCGGCTGGAGTCTGGTCAGCCTGGGTGAGGAACCCCAGTCCCCCAGCCTGTTCAACAGCACGCTGGGTTACGATCTGACCAGCTTGTGGGCTTGGGACAACCCCTTGAGCCAATGGTATTTTTATGCCCCCACGCTGGCTAACAGCGGTGCCTTGGCGAATTACATCACCGGCAAGGGCTACCTGGACTTTACCCAGCAAGGCAAGGCGCTGGGCTGGGGCACGGGGTTCTGGGTGAATAAGCCGTAAGAATGCCGCTTTGCTGTGCAAAAACTGCCGATCGGTATTCTGAATTTTCTTGAAATCCGCGAGGATGACTGCTATTACGTTGATAAAACTCGCCTGATTTTGCATTTGGCACAAGAGGTCAAGGCCTCAATGTCACTGACTTAAGCATAAACGGCGGCCATGATGAGCTATTCCAATGAGACCCACTTCCAAGCTTTCAAGACAGCCGGATTCGCTAAAACTTAAAAAAAGCGTGAATTTCGGATGCACTACTCCCGAGTTCGACAGTTAAAACCGTAAGTCATTGATGGTGCGCTGCAACCGCGCCACTACAAAAAGTCAACTGGGCGGGAAGGGTTGGTTTCTTGATCGTCAGTGCTTGTTTCTTGTGAACGTCAATACCGTGCAACCAATCACAAATTTCAGCCGCGCCGCAAATCCAGCGTAAACGGAAACTCCCTGCTGCCCGGCACGTCGATGGTCGCCGGTGGCACATGCATGACACCCGGTGTGTGGCCCATGGCCCGAAAGCGCGACAGGCGGCGACTCTCAGCCTCAAAAGCGTTCACCGGCAACTTGTCGTAGGCCATGCCACCGGGGTGTGACACGTGGTACTGGCAACCGCCCACAGAGCGTTTCACCCAGGTATCGACAATGTCAAACGTCAGTGGCGCGTGCACGCCAATGCTGGGGTGCAGGCTGCTGGGCGGGTTCCAGGCTTTGTAACGCACACCACCGACAAATTCACCCTGCACGCCGGTGGGCTGCAAGGCCATGGCATGGCCGTTGCAGGTGACCACGTAGCGGCTTTCATTCAGGCCGGTCACGCGCACTTCCATACGCTCCAGCGACGAATCCACATAGCGGGCGGTGCCACCGGGCGCGCCTTCTTCGCCCATCACGTGCCACGGCTCCAGCGCGTTGCGCAGGGTGAGTTCAATGCCAGCCGAGCAGACCGAGCCAATGAGCGGAAAGCGGAACTCCAGGTGCGGCGCAAACCAGCTGTCGTCAAAGGCAAAGCCTGCGCTGCGCATCTCGGCCAATACGTCTTCAAAGTCCATTTTGATAAAGGTCGGCAGCATGAAGCGGTCGTGCAGCGTGGTACCCCAGCGGCTGGCGGGCGCGCGGTAGGGCGCTTTCCAGAAGCGTGCCACCAGCGCGCGAAGCAAGAGCTGTTGCACGCTGCTCATGTGCGGGTGTGGTGGCATCTCAAAGGCCCGCAACTCCAGCAACCCCAGGCGGCCCGTGGCCGAGTCGGGCGAATACATCTTGTCGATGGAGATTTCGCTGCGGTGCGTGTTACCGGTCACGTCGATCAGGATGTTGCGCAGCGTGCGGTCCACCAGCCACGGCGGCATGTCCTGGCCATACAGGTCGCGGTTCTTGTGGATCTGCTCCAGCGCAATTTCCAGCTCATACAGCTGATCGTTGCGCGCTTCATCCACCCGGGGTGCCTGGCTGGTGGGGCCGACAAACATGCCGCTGAACAGATAGCTCAAACTGGGGTGGTTGTGCCAGTACAGCAGCAGGCTGGCCAGCAACTCGGGCCGACGCAAAAACGGGCTATCGGCGGGCGTGGCACCGCCCAACACAAAGTGGTTGCCACCACCGGTGCCGGTGTGGCGGCCGTCGGTCATGAATTTTTCGGCCGACAGGCGCGACTCGAACGCTGCGTTGTACAAAAACTCGGTGTTGCGCACCAGGTCTTTCCAGTGCGTGACCGGGTGGATGTTGACCTCGATCACCCCGGGGTCGGGCGTGACGCTGAGCAACTTCAGACGCGGGTCGCGCGGGGGCGGATAACCTTCCACCACAATTTGCACGCCCAGTTCTTGCGCGCTGGCTTCCACGGCGGCCAGCAGGTCCAGGTAGTACTCCAGGCGCTCCAGCGGCGGCATAAAGACGTAGATCACGCCGGACGACTGCCCCACGGCTTCGGCCGCCGGTCCATTGGCACGGCGCGGGTCGCGTACCTCGACGCACAACGCGGTGCGCGTCACCCAGTGTGCCGACTTGTTGTGTTGCGGCACGCGGGCAAAGTCAGCGGGTTCTTCTTGCAGCGCGTTCATGCCGTTGCCAGCAACTGCCGTTGCAGCGGTCACCGACTGAAATTTGCGCGGTGCTTCACCCGGCTGGCCAGCGCCAGCCAGATAGGGCGCACCAGGTGTCGCACCCGCACCCATGGCGGCGCTGCCAGCTGCATAGCGCGCGCTCAGGCTGGCGTGCCCTGGCAAGTCACCGCGCAGGTTGAACGGGTCCTGTTCGATCATGTACGGAAAGTCGGCCTCACTCACCCAGGGCAGAGAATCCAGCGGCAGGCGCAGCCCCATGGGCGAGTCGCCCGGCATCAGGTACATGCGCTCATCGCGCAAAAACCACGGGCCGGTGGTCCACGCCGGGCCGTAGCTGTCGTCATAGCCCGCCACCTTCACGGGCAGCACATAACCCACGGGCGTATCGAGCTTTTGCTCAAACACGCGGCGCAGGCGCGCGCGCTCCATCTCGTCGTCCAGCTTGGAATCAAACGGATCCACGTTGGTGGGCAGGCGGCGCTCGCGCCACAGGTAGTACCAGGTGTCTTCAAAAGCGGTCTGGATGAATTTGCCTGTCACGCCCAGCTTGGTCGCCAACACGGCGGTAAAGGCTTTAGCGTCTGCGTGGGTGTAGTGCGTCGGCACGCGCTCGTCGGCAAACAGGTCGGGGTTGGTCCACACCGGTTGGCCGTCGGCACGCCAGTAGATGTTGAGCGCCCAGCGCGGCAGTTGCTCGCCGGGGTACCACTTGCCCTGGCCATAGTGCAAAAAGCCGCCTTGGCCGTATTCCTGACGCAATTTATGCACCAATTCGGTGGCATAACCACGTTTGGTCGGCCCCAGTGCATCGGTGTTCCATTCTGGTGCATCGCGGTTGTCAACAGCCACAAAAGTGGGCTCGCCGCCCATGGTCAGGCGCACGTCGCTGGCGTGCAGATCGGCGTCAACCGCATCGCCCAGCGCCATGATGGCGGCCCATTGTTCCTCGCTGTAAGGCAGGGTGACGCGGGGCGCCTCATAGACGCGCGTGACGGCCATGTAGTGGCTGAATTCCACCTTGCATTTATCCACACCGCCCTCAATCGGTGCAGCGCCAGACGGTTGCGGTGTGCACGCCAGCGGGATATGGCCTTCACCGGCCAGCAGGCCCGATGTGGCATCCAGCCCGACCCAGCCCGCACCGGGCAGATACACCTCGCACCAGGCATGCAGGTCGGTAAAGTCGTGGTCGGTGCCGCTGGGGCCGTCGAGCGATTTCACGTCGGGTTTGAGCTGAATCAGGTAGCCCGACACAAAGCGCGCGGCCAGACCGCAGTGGCGCAGCAGTTGCACCATCAGCCAGGCCGAGTCGCGGCACGAACCCGACCCCAGCGTCAGCGTTTCTTCGGGCGTTTGCACGCCTGGTTCCATGCGGATGGTGTAGTTGATGTCCTGGTGCACCATGGCGTTGAGGTCCACCAAAAAAATCACGCTGCGGCGCTTGGTGCGGTCGATTTTGTCCAGATAGGCCTGCAGCTTGGGGGTGACCGGGTCGGCTTGCAGGTAGGGTGTTAGCTCTTGCTTGAGGTCGGTCGCGTAGTCAAACGGAAATTCCTCGGCCTCTGGCTCCAGGAAAAAGTCAAACGGGTTATAGACCGACATGTCCAGCACCACATCGACCGTTACCTTGAATTCACGCGTTTTCTCGGGGAACACCAGGCGCGCCTGGTAATTGGCAAACGGGTCTTGCTGCCAGTTGATGAAGTGCCCCGCAGGCTCCACCTTAAGCGAGTAAGAAATGATCTTGCTGCGGCAATGCGGGGCAGGGCGCAGACGAATCACCTGCGGCCCCAGAGTGACCAGCTTGTCGTAACGGTAGTGGGTAACGTGGTTGATGGCGGCGTGGATGGTCATAAGGGTCTTGGTGCGGGAGATGAACCCAGGAGGGACTGTGACTGAACTAGCAATGTTGATGCCAGTGGCGCAAGCGTAGAAGTAAACCTGTTTCAAACGATCCAGTCTTCAAGTTTCAGCCCCGGCACATTGTCAAAGTGGCGGGTGTTGTGGGTGACCAGAATCAGTTTTTCGGCCAGGGCGTGGGCGGCGATCAATGTATCCATGTCGCCAATGGGTTTGCCTTGGATCTTGAGACCGTGCTTGAGCACGCCATACAGGTCTGCTGCCTCAACACTCCATTCGACGCACGGCAGCCGTAAGAAAAAACCATCAATCAGGGGGCGTCTGCGGTCCTCTGGTGTCATACCCATTTGTCCATAGCGCAGTTCAGCGCGGGTGATGACCGAAATGACAATGGTGCGATGTTTGAGTGCTTCATTGACGCGCTCCTCCAACGCCGGCGACGATCGCCGCAAATAATAGCTGACGATGTTGGTATCGAGCATGTAGCGCATCACGCATCCCACCCTTCAAACGGGCTAGGTCGGGGAGCATCATCACGAGGCTGCAAAAACTCTTCTGATGGGGGGGTCGCCCGTAATTCGGCCAAAAATGCTTCCAGTTCGTCTTTTTTAGGCTTGGGTTGAATGGTGATGATGCCGTCGCTGGATTTACTGATCCAGACTTCATCGCTATTGACCCGAAACGCTTTTGGCAAACGAATGGCCTGGCTATTGCCCGTGGAAAATACTTTGGCTGTGGCAATCATGGTAGACCTTGATGCGAAAGATATATGAAAACGTATCTACTTTATCACCAGCCACACTGTCAGTTCAAAGCCTTTCTGCCTCCGCGCGGCACCTGCCGCATCCATCCATGGCACCAGCACTCTGAACGTCCATGATCAAGCCACCCGTAGCCCCCGGATGTGGGTAGCATCGTGACTTCTGCCATCACTACCGAACCCGTTCGCCATGCATCACCGCAACCCCCACGCCTTGTTGTCACCTGCCATGCGCGGCGTACTGGAGCGCATGGCGCGTGCCGGTCATCCGCCGCTGCACGCGTTGACGCCGCAGCAGGCGCGCGCGGCCTATGAACTGGGTGCTGATGTGCTGGACTTGCCGCCGGTCAAG
The DNA here is from genome assembly GCA_002786915.1 of Comamonadaceae bacterium CG12_big_fil_rev_8_21_14_0_65_59_15. Taxonomy (GTDB): domain Bacteria; phylum Pseudomonadota; class Gammaproteobacteria; order Burkholderiales; family Burkholderiaceae_C; genus Rhodoferax. The sequence goes on from PCUV01000048.1 coordinate 58,138, forward strand.
CTGGAGCGGGTAGAAAGTTTTACGCTGCCTGCCCGTGACGGCGTGGACCTGCCGGTGCGCCTGTATGCGCCTGCCTTGCCCGACGCATCGCCTGCGCCCTGGCCGGTGCTGGTGTATCTGCACGGCGGCGGCTTCACCATTGGCAGCATCGCCACGCACGACGTGCTGTGCCGCAGCCTGTGCCATTTGGCACAGTGCGCGGTGCTGTCGGTGGGGTATCGGCTGGCGCCTGAACATCGCTTTCCAACCGCGTTTGAAGATTGCTGGGACGCGCTGCAATGGCTGCATCAGCACGGTACAGAACTGGGCTTGGATGCGACACGCATCGCCGTGGGCGGTGACAGCGCAGGCGGCACGCTGGCGGCGGCTTGTGCCCTGCAGGCGCGCAATAAGGGTCTACCACTGGCGCTGCAACTGCTGATTTATCCTGGTACCTGCGCCCATGCAGATACACCATCACACCAGCGCTTTGCACACGGTTTTGTGCTCGAAAAAGAGCATATCGACTACTTTTTTGACCTCTACATTCCGGACCATGCGCAACGCGAGGACTGGCGCTTTGCCCCCTTGAACGCACCCGATGTGGACGGTGTGGCTCCGGCCTGGTTTTGCCTGGCCGAATGTGACCCGCTGGTGGGCGAGGGCTTGGCTTACGCCGACAAATTGCGTGCGGCGGGCGTGCCGGTGGAGCTGGAGCTGTACCGCGGCGTGACGCACGAATTCATCAAAATGCGCCGCGTGATCCCGCAAGCGCGGCAAGCGCATCTGGACGCAGCACGGGCGTTGCGGCAAGCGTTTGGTTGAGTAGCAATGGCTTCAGATGTGCTATTCTATGGCACATCTGGTAAGACCGAGTATGGCGAAGCAACCCAAAGACATCCTGCTGGAGCATGAGCGCTTTGAGCTTAAGCCAAAGTCCGGTGGTGGTGTGTTGAGTTATGAGGTTTGGGGATATGTGCAAGGCGGTAAAACCGTGGTCACCCGCTATAACCTGGCCTACATCAACCATGCCATTTGCCCCGTTGACAATGGGCGCGTGCTCGGATTTGACAACGCCCATGGTTACCATCACCGACATTGCATGGGTGAGGTTCATCCCGTTGAATTTATCAGTTACCAGAACACGTTGGAGAGGTTCCAGCAAGAGTGGTTTGCCATCGTTCGCTCAAAGTAAGGAGAGTCTGCATGTCCAAAATTGTGATCCGCACGGATGATCTGGCTGGTTTTTTTGACCGGGCCAAAGATGCTGCACGCCGCGCTGACCAGGGCCAGTCCTTTGAAGAAACGGCAACCATCTCGTTCGAAGATCCGCAACAAATGTTCAACGTGTTGTCTGACGCGCGCCGTCGCCTGATGGCTGAAGTGATGCGTGAGCCCAAGACCATCAACGAACTCTGCCATTCTTTGCGTCGCCATCGAACGGCCATCACCAAAGACGTTGGTTTGCTGGAACGCATGGGTTTGCTGATTTCTACCCGGCAGTCCAACCCGGGGCATGGCATTCAAAAAACGGTGTCGTCCGTTGCGCCCAGGATCGAGCTGATGGCAACATTGGGGTAAAAAGACCCTATGTCAAATCCCAAAACCCTGTTCGGCTTTCATGCTGTGGGCGTGCGTCTGAAAACCGCGCCCCAATCCATTGTTGAAATTTATGCCGACCCGACTCGGCGCGACGCGCGCATGCGCCAGTTTGTCGAGCGCGTCGTTGAGGCGGGTGTGCGCCTGATCGAGGCCGACAGTATGCGGCTGGCCAAGCTGTGTGGCAGCCACGGGCACCAGGGCGTGGTCGCGCGCGTGCATGAATTGGCTCAGGTCACCTCGCTTGACGAGTTGCTCGAGCAGTTGGAGGCTGCCAATGCTGATAAACCTTTGGCAGAGCGCGAACAGCCGCTGCTACTGGTGCTCGACGGCGTGACCGACCCGCACAACCTGGGTGCCTGCTTGCGTGTGGCCGACGGTGCCGGTGTGCACGCGGTGATTGCGCCCAAAGACCACGCGGCGGGCATCAACGCCACAGTGGCCAAGGTGGCCAGCGGCGCGTCTGAGACCGTGCCGTACTTCATGGTGACCAATCTGGCACGCACGCTGGGCGAGCTGAAAGAACGCAACATCTGGATCATCGGCACCAGCGACCAGGCCAGCAAGACGCTGTACCAGGTCGATCTGAAAGGCCCGGTGGCGCTGGTGCTGGGGGCCGAAGGCGACGGCATGCGCGCGCTCACCGCCAAAACCTGCGACGAGCTGGTGCGCATTCCGATGCGCGGCGCAGTGGAAAGCCTGAACGTGTCGGTGGCCAGCGGGGTGTGTCTGTACGAGGCGCTGCGCCAGCGCACGGCGCTTTGATTTTTTAACTGGGGGTGACCATGATTGCCATGAAATTGAGAGCTGCCAGCGCTTTATTAACGGGCGCTACAGCCCTGTTTTTCTTGCAAGGCTGCACGCAGGAACAGCAGAACAAGATCAGCCGCGACATCCAGAACTGGACCGGCACCAACGGCGTGCTGGAGTTTTACGCAGGCGACAAGGTGGTGCGTCGCTTTATGAAGATCGACAAACTATCCACTGCGCTGGGCACCTCTGATAACCAGCCACGCCCGTACCGCTACGGTTACGGCGTGATGGACGAGAACCTGAATTTTGTGGCCGACCCGGGCGAGAAAAAAGTGTATTTTGAGATCAGCGACTACGGCTCCAACTACCTGTTCTTTGAAAACCCGCACTGACCACATTGACCGTACGCAGTCAAACCAGCCCGAACCAGCCTAACAGCCCACCCGCGCCCAATAGCCACAGCAGGTGCAGCCGGGTGCGCCAGACCAGCAGGGCGCTGACTGCTGCCAGCAGCCACAGTGGCCAGTTCTGCCGCGACGTGCCCAGATTGGTTGTCAGAACCCAGCTGGTGGCCAGCATCAGGCCCACCACGATGGGGGCCATGCCCTGTTTGAAAGCGCGCACGGCGCGCAGCTCGCGGTTTTGGTGCGCCCAGCGCGATGCCACGAACGTCAGCGTGGTGCTGGGCAGCAAAATCCCCACCAGCGCCAATAGCATCCCCAGCGCAGCACTGGCCCATGACAGCAGCCCGGTCGGTGGGCCACCGGCGGCGTTTAGCCCCACGTTCCAGCCCAGTAGCGCCACAAACAGCACGTTCGGGCCGGGGGCGGCTTGCCCCAGTGCAATCGATGCATTGAACTGGGGGGCCAGCAGCCAGTGATGGTCATCGACCAGCACGCGGTGCATGTCGGGCACGGTGCTGATGACGCCACCAATGGACAGCAGCGACAGCGTCAGAAAATGCCCCAGCAGCGTCAGCCAGTCGGCCAGCGTCAGAGTGATGCTCATGGGGTGCGTTGCGCCCGGGCTTGTGCCAGCAAGCGGTTGGCCCACAGGCTGGTGGCGCTGCCCAGCCCCAGCAAGACCCAGATCAGGGGTACGCGCAGCACCGCAATCAATACAAAAGTAATAGCTACCAGCGCAGTACATACGGTGGCTGAGAGCACATTTTGCTTTAAAGCGGGGAACAGCTTGAAGCCGGTGGCGGCGATCATCCCGGCGGCCACCGCGCCCATGCCGCGCAATGCGCCTTGCAATTGCGGCGAGTCTGCCGCACCCAGCGTCAGCCACGCCAGCGCCAGCACAATCAAGAGCGGAAACGTCAACATGCCCGCCAGCGCGGTCAGGCCACCGCGCACGCCAAAGTGGCGGTCGCCGATCATCAGGCACAGGTTGACCACGTTCGGGCCCGGCAGCACCTGCGCCACCGCCCAATCTTCAATGAACTGCTCGCGCGTAAGCCATTGCCGCTTGTCCACCAGCTCGCGCTGCACCACGGCCAGCACGCCGCCAAAGCCTTGCAGCGCCAGCCAGGTAAAGGCCCAGAACAGCTCGCGCAGCGATTCGGGATGCGGGTGCTCGGTTGTCATGGGCTCAGGCTTTGTCAACCGGTTGGCCGGGCAGGTTGGCTTGCTGACACACCCAGTCGATGACGCCTGCGTCCAGACACATTTGCAGGTGGCCGATGCCAGAGAAGCGCGTCACCTGCGCACCGGGCAATACCTGCTCGGCTTGCGGAAACACAATGTTGTCTTGCTCGGTGATCGCAAGGTGCATCAGCGCACGTTGCGCCGCATCTTCGCTCGCCGCCAGATCGGCCAGCCAGCCACTGTGCCAAACCATTTGCGCACCGTTGGCGGTGGCCGATGCGCTGGCAATGCGCGTGCCCTGGTGCGGCGTGCCCAGCGTGAGGATGCGCGCTGCACGTTGGCTACCATACGCGCGCAGCCAGGCGCGTATGGCCAGCCCGCCCATGCTGTGGCCCACCAGCACGGCTTGCGGCGCGCCGGTTTGTGCCAGCAGGGTGTCCAACTGCCGGTTTAGCAGCGCCGCGTAGTCGTCGATCGAAGTAAACAGCGGCTCCAGATCTACCGCCAGCACCGCGTGGCCCTGCTTTCGCAAGGCCAGGGCTACTTCGTCCCACACCCGGTGATTGCAGAGGTAGCCGTGCACCAGCAGCACGGGCAGTTGACCCGGCGTCTGCCCGCTGGCCAACGGCATTTGCACGCCGTTGCTACGCACAGGAAAGGGCTGGCGCAGCAAAAACACTTGCAGCGCGGCCCGCAATTCGCCCGCAAAAGCGCGCCACCAAAGTGGCCAGGGGCTGCCCTGATTGCGTGCGCGCAGCATCGACACGGCAAGCACCGCCACCTGCAGCAGCAGTGGCACGCCCAGGGCAACAGCAGGTAACCACAGCCAGGCCCAGGCGCTGTCGCCTTGCTGCATGGCGCGCTGCGCCAGATAGCCGCCCAGTACCGTGCCAAGGGTGAGCTGAAACAGGTAAAGGGTACGGAGCAGGCGGGCAAGCATGGCGGGTTGAAAAGATAACGGTGCGGGTCGTCATTGTCTTTCAAACGGTATGCAATCAAATAATGCTAGCATTTGCTCGATTTGACGTGATAATTGCAAGCATGAACAGCAAGCACACCAAGACACTGATGGCCATCTTTGCAGACCCGCTGAACGGCAATCTGGAGTGGTCGCGCATTGAGGGGCTATTGGTTGGCCTGGGGTGTCGGGTGATTGAAGGCAGCGGATCTTCAGTCACTTTCGAAAAAGGCGGGGACAAGGTGTATTTCCATCGCCCCCACCCCGGTAAAGAAGCGCTCAGATACCGGGTGCAGCAAACTCGCGAATTTTTGAACAACATTGGAGTCAAGCCATGATGAACGCCATGACCTATAGGGGCTATACCGCCCGGATTGAGTACGACGATGCGGACCGCATTTTTGTCGGCAGGCTGGCCGGTATCCGCGACATTGTGGGCTTTCATGCCAGCACGGTGGATGCGTTGCAAAGCGCCTTTCACGAGTCGGTTGACGACTACTGCAAGGCCTGCGAAAAACTGGGACAAACACCCCAAAAGCCTGCCAGCGGCAAGCTGATGCTGCGGGTGCCCCCCGAGGTGCACAGCGCTGCCTTGGTAGCCGCCCAAGCCAGCGGAGTGAGTTTGAACCAGTGGGCGGGTAAGGTGTTGCAACAGGCTGCGGCTCATGCTTGAGGGCCAGCAGTGTTCAAAGTGAAAAACGCCGCAATTGCCCCGGCGTCTGCGCGCTTGTCAAATATTTCTCACGGTTTTTAATATTGCAATTCATCCATCTTATGGAATAATTGCAGCAATGTATCCACGCCAAGCCACAGAAGAACTGACCATCTATTTGCAGGAGTTTCCTGCGGTTGCGATCCTGGGTCCACGCCAGGTGGGCAAAACCACGTTGGCGCGCCAATGGCTCAAAAGCCAGCCACGGGCTCTGTACCTGGATCTGGAAATGCCCAATGACTTGGCACAACTCAGTGACCCCGGTGCATTTTTTGCAGCGCACACCGACCAACTGGTCATCCTGGACGAAGTGCAGCGCATGCCGGGCTTGTTTGCCGTATTGCGCGGCGTGATTGACCAACGCCGCCGTGCGGGGGCGACCCGTGGGCAGTTTTTGCTATTGGGATCGGCCAGTATCGATTTATTGGCGCAATCCAGCGAAAGCCTGGCCGGGCGCCTGGCCTATGTGGAGCTGGTGCCGCTGGTGTTGACGGAGTTGCCCCCAGCGGCTGCGGCCACGCCAGATGCCTTGTGGCTGCGCGGTGGGTTTCCAGGGGCCACCCTGGCGCGCAGCGATGCAGCCAGTTTGCGCTGGCGTCAGCAGTTCATCACCACCTACCTTGAGCGTGACATCCCTTTGTTGGGGCCACGCATACCGGCGCAAACTCTGCGCAGCCTGTGGACGATGCTGGCCTACGAGCAGGCTCAGGTTCTGAATGCGGCTCGACTGGCTGCGTCACTTGGGGTGAGTGGGCAAACCATTGGCCGTTATCTCGATCTGCTGTGCGATCTGTTGCTGGTGCGCCGCTTGCAACCGTGGGCCAGGCAGTCCAGCAAACGGCTGGTGAAGGCACCCAAGGTCTATGTGCGCGATAGCGGGCTGGCGCACGCGCTACTGGGTTTAGGCACGCTGCGCGAATTACTTTGCCACCCTGTGGTGGGCGGCAGTTGGGAGGGCTGGGTGATTGAAAACTTGCTGGCCTGCACGCCAGCCGACACCCAGGCCAGCTACTACCGGACCGCGGTTGGCGCAGAGATTGACTTGGTGCTGGAATTGCCCGGTGGTGCGGTCTGGGCGGTAGAGATCAAGCGCTCCAGCGCCCCAACGGTGAGCCGCGGCTACCACATTGCCTGTGATGACGTGGCTGCCACACGCCGCCTGGTGGTCAGCAGCGCTAGCCAGCGATTCCCCATGGCAGGCGGCTTGGAGCATGTGCCCCTGCTCGAGCTGATGCAAGAGCTGCGCACGATGCGCCGGGGGCAACTCGAATAGATTGCGGGAACACTTGCCGGGCCGGACCACAATTAGCCCGCTAAAAGAGCCCCTTCATTCCCCAGTTGTTCAGCGTTCAATCAGCCCGTGCGCACTGCGTTGTTGCCAATCGTTTGTGCTGCAGAGCTGCCCGGGGCGTACCCAGCCGACCCTCCCGACACAGGGCGCTCGACTAGAATGACCGCGTTGGTCAGGTGCAGTAACAGGAATGCAGGATGAAGCAAATTGCGGTACTCGTTTTGGGCTTTTTTTGGTTCGTTTCGGTAGCGGCGCAAAGCTTTTCATTTGGCGTACTGTCGCAGCGCAGTGCCGTGCTCACGGCGCAATACTGGAACCCGATCCTGGCTTACGTTGGCAGCAAATGCGGCGTGACGCTGGAGCTTGTCACAAGAAAAACCGCGCAAGACTATTCCGCAGCAGAAGCGCGTGGCGAATTCGATTTTGTCTATAGCAACCACATCCTGGCCCCGAGCCATGCCGCAGCGGCTTACCAGGTGATGGCACGCATGGCCGGGGCACCCATTTATGGTCAGATCGTGGTGCCACAAGATTCGCCGCTGCGCGGGCTGCGCGAACTGCAAGGCAGGCCAGTCGGATTCGCCAACAATAATGCATTCGTCGGCTATATGGCACCGATGGCGGCGCTGATCCAGGCCGGGATGACGGTCAAGCCGGTGTTTGGCGGCAACCAGGAAGGCATCATGGCGCAACTGCGTGCCGGGGCAATTCCGGCGGCGGGCGTCAATTCAAGGGTGCTCCAGGAATATGCAGCGCGGGAGGGCTTTCAATACCGGGTGCTGTGGAACTCGCAGCCCTACCTGAACCTGCCAGTGGCCGCTCATCCGCGCGTGCCCGCAACGGTTGTGACTGCGGTGCGGGCGGCCCTGATCGGTATGGCGGCCGACGCGCCGGGGCAAAAAATCCTTCAGGCCAGCGCCGCCGTCATCAAGCAGAACCCGCCCTGGGGTTTTGTTGCGGCACAGGACGGCGCGTATCGGAATCAGCGCGAGGTCTATCGCATCATCTGGACGAAGGAGGGGCGGTGAGCTTTCACCCGTTGGCGCGCCTGTCACTGGTCGCGCGGTTGATGCTCGGCGCGGGTTTTGCCATCGTCGTGACGGGTAGCTTGGGGCTCTGGATTTCCACGGGCAAGGACGCTGATTTTGCCAGCGATCAGCTTGAACGCCATCTTGCCGAAAATGCCGAATCCCTGTTTCCAACCCTGTCCGAATGGGTGGTGATTGGCGATTACGCCAATATCGAGCAGGTACTCCAGCTCTGGGTCAAGCATACCGACATTGAGCGCATCACCTGGACCAATGTCGGCGGTCAGACGCTGACGGCCAGTGACAAGGCCAACGCACCCCAGGCGCCCGGCTGGTTTGTGCGCTGGAGCGGCGTCACGTCGCCGCAGCTCAGCCGCGCCTTGGTGCTGGGCCAACACAACTACGGCCAGGTCACGCTGGTGATGACCGCCACGCCCGCCATTGACCGGCTGTGGGACCGGTTTCTCAGTCATTTGACCCTGTTGGCGCTGGAGCTGGGGCTGGTCTTGGTCGGCATCCTGCTGATTTTGCGCAACGGATTGCGCCCGTTGGCCGCGCTCAACCTGGGTGCGCGCGCCCTGGAACGTGGCGAGCTATCGGCCCGCATCCAGCCCCAGGGGAGCCCGGAACTGGTCCGCGTCATCGATGCTTTCAACCGTATGGCCGAACAACTTCAGGCGGCGCAGGTTGCCATTAGCCAAGAGTCCGAGCGGCTTGCCGTAACGCTGTCTTCGATTGGCGACGGCGTGATCGCAACCGACGCCGAAGGCCGGATCGAATTCATGAACCCGGTGGCCGAGGCGCTGACGGGATGGACAGCAGCCGAAGCCGCCAGGCGCTCCATTCGGCAAGTATTCCCGATCATCAACGAGAGCAGCCGCCAAGAAGCGGACTCCCCGGTGGAGCGGGTGATTCGCGAAGGCACGGTGGTGGGGTTGGCCAACCACACGCTGCTGATTGCCCGCGACGGCAGCGAACGGCCGATCGCCGATTCCGCCGCCCCAATCCGCCAAAGTGACGGCCACATCACCGGTGCCGTGCTGGTGTTCCGGGATCAGACGCAGGATCGTCAGACACTGAGCCGACTTAACATGGCTGCCAGCGTGTTTGAAAATTCCCTCAATGGGGTCGCTATTACCGACGCTGAACAACGCATCATCGAAATCAACCCGGCCTTTACCCGCATTACCGGCTACAGCCGTGAGGATGTGATCGGACAAACACCGCGCCTGCTGGCGTCCGGACGCCAGGATGCCGCTTTTTATGCCAGCATGTGGACGGAAATCGTGACCACCGGGCAGTGGCGCGGCGAAATCTGGAATCGGCACAAAGACGGTCACGTTTATCCCGAGGATCTGTCCATCGTGGCGATCAAGGATCGAGACGACAAGTTAATCCGCTATGTCGGTGTGTTTGGCGATATTTCGCAAATCAAGGCGCAGCAAGAAAAATTACAGCACTTGGCGCACTATGACGCGCTAACGGGTCTGCCAAATCGGGCGCTGCTGACCGACCGCATGCGGGTGGCGCTGGCCCAGGCCGAACGTTCCGGCGAAAGGCTGGCGGTGTGTTACCTTGATCTTGACGGTTTCAAGCTGGTCAACGACACCTGGGGCCATGTCACTGGTGACCGCTTGCTGGAGCAAATTGCCGAGCGGCTGCGCGGTGCCGTGCGCGGTGGCGACACGGTGGCCCGCATGGGCGGTGACGAGTTCGTCCTGTTGCTGGCAAACCTGGCCGACATTGACGAATGTGGTGCCACCTTGCTGCGCGTGTTGCATGACGTGGCCGAGCCCATCACCGTGGAGGGCGCCACGCTGAAAGTCAGTGCCAGCATTGGTGTCACGCTGTTTCCGGATGACGGCGCGGATGCTGACCGACTGCTGCGCCACGCCGACCAGGCGCTCTACGCGGCCAAGCAAGCGGGACGCAACTGCTACCAACTCTTTGATCCCATCCACAACCTGGCTGTCCGCCAGCGCCAGACGCTGCTGGCCAGGCTGGAGACGGCACTGGCGCAGGGTGAATTCTGTCTTTACTACCAGCCCAAGGTGGATATGCGGGCTGGCACGGTGATCGGTGCTGAGGCGCTGATTCGCTGGCGCGACCCCGAGCGCGGGCTGATTGCGCCGATTGATTTCCTACCGCAAATGGAAGGCACGGCGCTTGAAATTGAGGTCGGCGAATGGGTCATCGACAGCGCACTGGCGCAGATGGATGCCTGGCGCGCCGTCGGGCTGAACTTGCCGCTTGCCGTCAACATTGCGCCGCCGCATCTGGCCCGCATCGACTTTGTCGCACGCCTGCAGAGCCTGCTCCAGCGCCATCCGGATACGCCGCCCAAAGGGCTTGAACTGGAAGTGCTGGAAAGCGCTGCGCTGAACGACATCAACCATGTCTCCAAGCTGATCGAGGCCTGTCAGCGCATTGGCGTTGACTTCGCGCTGGACGACTTTGGCACCGGCTATTCGTCGCTGACGTATCTCAAGCGCCTGCCAGCGCAACTGATCAAGATCGACCAATCGTTCGTGCGCGACATCCTGGTTGACGTTGAAGACCTGGCCATCGTTGAGGGCGTTATCGGTCTGGCCGAGGCGTTTCACATCAACGTCATCGCAGAAGGCATTGAAAGCGTCGAACAGGGCCTGGCACTGCTCCATCTGGGCTGTTCCCTGGGCCAGGGCTACGTCATTGCGCGGCCGATGCCGGCCTCTGAGATGGTTGGCTGGGTCGCCGCCTGGCGCCAACATCCGCTGTGGCAGCAGGCCTACGTCTCATGGTCGCGTGACGATGCCGTGTTGCTTGGCGCCGAACTGGACCACCGTCTCTGGATCGATCAATTGCAAGCCTGTCTTGACGCTGGCAAAGCGGGCGCTGTCAAACTGCCGACGATGGACTTCCATCTGTGCCGTTTTGGGCGCTGGTATCACGGCCCTGGTCAGGTGCGTTACGGCAGCATCTGCGAATACCAGGAGCTCAATGCGCTGCACCAGCGAATACACGCCGTGGGCAACGAAATCGGCACCCTTTGCAACGCCGGGCAGCATGGCCAGGCAAGCGTTTGCATGACCGAACTGACGGCCCTACGGGACCAGTTTGTGGCGCAATTGCATGTTCTGGCCGAGGTCATCAAGGCCGGAGCCACGGTCAGGTGATACTGATCCAAAGGTAGGGTCACCGCTCAAACCGGGTCTGATTCTTATCTTTGCCCTAAGCCGGACGAGTCGGAATCGATGGCCCCGGTTTTGCTCCCTCGCTGGGGGCTGGGGGTGGGTGTTAGCTGTTTTGGATCCATGTTTGTTAAAGGAGTTTCCCCGTGCCCCAGTTGCTCAGCGTTCAATCAGCCCGTGCGCGGCGCGTCGTCATCCATGGCCGGGCTGTTCTGACAGCGATCCACAAGCAGCCTGTTGATAGCCCGGTGGCCGTGCAGTGGCTGGGGCTGGTGGGCGACGAGCAGGCTGACTTGTCGGTACACGGCGGGCTGGACAAGGCGGTGTACGCGTATCCGTCCGAGCATTACCCGTTCTGGCAGGCGCAGCGCGCTGCGACAGGCTTGACCGACATCGACAACGCGCTGCCGTGGGGTAGTCTGGGTGAAAACCTCACGTTGGCGGGGTTGCTGGAGGGTGATGTGTGGGTGGGCGACGTGCTGCGCTTTGCCCATTGCGCGCTGCGCGTGACGCAGCCGCGTGAGCCCTGCTACAAGTTCAATGCCGCCATGGGGTTCAATACGGCGGGCAAACTGATGGCGCAACAGGGTTGCTGTGGGTTTTATCTGGCGGTGGATGAACCCGGCGCGCTCCAGGCGGGTGAAGCGTTTGAACTGGTGGCGGGGCCGCGCCGCCTGGGCATCCCGGAGATGTTTGGCGCCAAGATGGCCAAACACCTGCGCTGATTTTTATCTAAAAAAATAGCTGTTCAGGCACAGCAGACGAGCGCTAGAGGCATGTTTTGTTCTTCAGTGTGGCGGCCATCAGGGCATCTTTTTCGGCCCACAGTTGGTTTACCCATTGCTGGCAGGTGTGGCGCAGCGCCTGTTCGGCGGTTTGTCCGGGTGCTGCCGTTGCCTGGGGCACCGGGCGCGTGGTGGCCAGCACCACCACCTGGCGCACCTTGCCCTGCAAAAAGTGCATGAAGGTGGGGGCACCCCCGGGGTAAACGATGGTCACGTCCAGTACGGCACCAAACTTTTCGCCCATGGCGTCCAGCGCCAGCGTCACGCCACCGGCCTTGGGCTTGAGCAAATGCCGGTAGGGGGATTGCTGGCGCGCCTGTTTGGCCGGGGTGAAGCGCGTGCCCTCCAGAAAATTCATCACGCTGGTGGGCACCAGCGCGTATTTTTCGCAGGCGGCGCGGGTGGTGGCCGCGTCTTTGCCGCGCTCTTCGGGGTGCTGCTGCAGATACGCTTCGCTGCGTCGGCGCATAAACGGAAACTCCAGCGCCCACCAGGCCAGCCCCATGATGGGGACCCAGATCAACTCTTTTTTCAGAAAGAATTTCAGCAGCGGAATGCGCCGGTTCAGCACATGTTGCAGCACCAGAATATCGACCCAGCTCTGGTGGTTGCACACCACCAGATACCACTGGCGCGGACTTAAATCTTGCAAACCAGTCACATCCCAGTCGAGTTTTTGTGTCAGGCGCATCCAGCCGCTGTTGCCGGCGATCCAGGCCTCGGCAATGCGCAGCAGCAGCGGATCGATCAGCAGGCGCACGCGCTTAAAGGGCAACAGCAATTTGAACAGTGAAAACGCCAGCAAGATCGGTACCCAGAGCAGGATATTGAGCAGCATCAGTGCGCTGGCCAGTAGCGCCAGCAGCGGAGCAGGTAAAAATGAAAGCATGGTCGAATTGAGCTGTTGTAGCCGCTTTGTAACACCGGCGGGCATTTTCGGGGATGATTCAACCCATGACTGATATTTCTAATGCACGTTCTGAGGTGTTGCGCGTGGCTCTGATTGGCTACGGCAGCGCCGCCAAGGTGTTCCATGCGCCGTTGATGTCGGGCGTGCCGGGGCTGCAAGTAGCCTGCATCGCGTCCAGCCGGGCCGATGCGGTACGGCAAGACTGGCCTGGTGTACGTGTTGCCCCCACTGCGGATGACGCTTTCGCCGACCCGTCGATCGACCTGGTGGTGCTAGCCACGCCCAACGACAGCCACTACCCGCTGGCGCTGGCTGCCCTACAGACCGGCAAACATGTGCTGGTGGACAAGCCTTGCACCGTAACGCTGGCGCAGACCGAGCATTTGCTGGACGTCGCCCGGCAACAAGGCCGGGTGCTGACGGTATTTCAGAACCGGCGTTTTGACGCCGACTTTCTGGCGCTGCAGCAAGTGCTGGCCAGTGGTCAACTGGGGCGCGTGGTGGAAGTGAACTCGCACTTTGACCGCTATCGTCCGATGGTGCCCACGCGCTGGCGCGAGCAAGACCAGCCAGGCTCCGGGTTGTGGATGGATTTGGGCCCGCATCTGGTGGATCAGGCGCTGGCGCTGTGGGGCCGACCCGACGCCATCAGTCTGGATCTGGCCTGCGTGCGTGACGGCGCGCAGGTCAACGACTGGTTTCATGCGGTGCTGCGCTATGACAGCGCGCACGGCGGGCTGCGTGTGGTGTTGCACGCCAGTACGCTGGTGGCAGAACTCGGGCCGCGTTGGGCGGTGCACGGCACGCGCGGCAGTTTCACCCAATTTGGGCTGGATGGGCAAGAGGATGCGCTCAAGGCGGGCGCACGGCCACAGCTAGACCAGATGGACGGCTGGGGGGGCGAGGAGGCGCAGCCGGGCGAGCTGGTGCACATGACCCAGGTGCCCGGGGTGCCAGCGCCGGTATCGGTGCGCTGCGCTGCACCCTGTCCGTCGGGCAATTATTTGGCCTTTTACGCCAACCTGCGCGACCATCTGCGCGGGGGTGCACCGCTTTGGGTGACGGCCGACCAGGTGCGCGCTGTCATGCAAATGCTGGAGTTCGGACTGCACAGCGCGCAGCGTCAGCAGCTGGTGTGGTTGCCCAAGGGCTGAAGATGTCTCTACCCTAAGCTCCACTCAAATGTCTTCCAGCAAAGGGTAGGGCGGTGGTGACAACGCGAGCAGCGGGCCATCGGCCGCTTTCAGGCGCACGCCGCCAGCTTCAAACGCGCTGATCTGCATGGAGATGATGGCGTCAAAGCCGCCGCCTGGTGCCGCCGCCGCCTGTGCCACCATGCCACAGGGCTGGTCACCGTCGGCGGGCAAATAAACCTCGTCGCCTGCTTGCAGCGGTGCTTCAGCGTGCGCCAGGTAGGCCCTGCGCTTTAACGTGCCCCGGAACTGGCTGCGCGCTACTACCTCTTGCCCGGGGTAGCAGCCTTTTTTGAAATTGACGCCACCCACAGATTCGTGGTTCAGCATTTGTGGCACGAATGCCTCAAAGACAGGTTGCGTCACGGTGGCAACGCCGCTGCGCACCTCGCCCCAGGCCCAATGCGTCAGTGCCAGGGGCGTGCCAGCCGGTTCCGGATGGGCTGACGGCGCCACCCAGAGCGCGCGCGCCACGCCATCTGCCGGGTACAGCATCACCATGGATACATCATCAAAATCGACCTTAACCCAGGAATTTAAAGTGCTGTCAGCTCTGTTATCTGTAGCGCTTTCAATGGCCGAACCCGTCAGACCATAGATCGAAAAGGCGTCGCTGGCGTCGCTCAAATCCACCTTGGCGCGCAGCACAAACATCTTCAGGCGTTTGAGGGTAGCGGCCAGAATGTCCTGGCTGCATACCAGTAGCAGGTCGGTTGGGCTGCGTTTGAAACCGACAAAGCTGGCTTGCAGCCGCCCTTTGGCGTTGCAAAAGCCGGCCAGCCGGGCTTGCGACAGACCCAGTAAGGAAAAGTCGTTGGTGAATTGGTTGTGCAGAAATTTGGCGGCGTCGTCGCCCTGTGCACGAATTAGCCCCAAATGTGTCAGCCGGGCTACGCCGTTGTGAAGTTTTTCCATGGCCGCGATTATGATCTGCGGCTAATTTTTGCAAAGGCGGCAGGGTTGTGCGACGACTGATCGGGTTCATGGTAGCGGTGTCTTTGGCGTCGGCAAGTGCGGCCTTTTGGTGGGCGCAGCAGCCGATGGAGCTGGGGGGGCGTGTGGCTGATCTGTCCATCGAACCGGGCACCACAGCGCGCGGGGTGGCGCAGCTTGTTGTTAACGCGGGTGTGCAGACGTCACCCCAGTTGCTGTACTGGTGGTTTCGCCTGTCTGGGCAGGCGCGCCAGATCAAGGCCGGCAGCTATGAGCTGGAAGGGTCCGTGACACCTTACAGCTTGCTGACCAAGCTGGTGCGCGGTGACGAGGCGTTGCGCGCAGTCACGCTGGTGGAGGGTTTTACCTTCAAACAAGTTCTGCAATCGCTTCAAAAAGAAGAGCTGTTAACGCATGACACGCAGGGGCTTGAGCCCTATTTAATCATGCAAAAATTGGGCCGTCCGGGGCTACACCCGGAAGGGCGCTTTTACCCCGACACCTATGCCTACACCAAGGGCAGCAGTGACCTGGCCTTGCTGGCGCGCGCGTCGCGTGCCATGGATCATCACCTGCAAGCGGCCTGGCAACTGCGCGCGGCCAATTCGCCCCTGAAAACGCCCGACGACTTGCTCACACTGGCCAGCATTGTTGAAAAAGAAACCGGCCGCGCCAGCGACCGTCCGCTGGTAGCGGCGGTGTTCAGCAACCGCTTGCGCCTGGGCATGCTGCTGCAAACTGACCCCACGGTGATTTACGGCCTGGGTGACAAATTTGACGGCAATCTGCGCCGGCACGACTTGCTGGCCGACACGCCGTGGAACACCTACACCCGCGCCGGGCTACCTCCCACACCAATCGCCATGCCGGGCAAGGCGTCGCTGCGGGCTGCGGCGCAGCCGGCCACCAGCCGGGCGCTGTATTTTGTGGCGCGTGGTGACGGCAGCAGCCAGTTCAGCGAGACGCTGGACGCGCACAATCGGGCGGTCAACCAGTTTCAGCGCAAGCAATAAACCAGTTACCTATGGCAATTCAAGGACTTTTCATCAGTTTTGAAGGCATCGACGGGGCCGGCAAATCGACCCACATCGACGCTCTGGCACGCGCCTTTGAAGCGCAGGGCAGGGTGGTGACGACGACCCGCGAGCCGGGTGGCACGCTGCTGGCAGAAAAACTGCGCGCCATGATTTTGGGCGACGCCATGGACGCCATGACCGAAGCGCTGCTGGTGTTTGCCGCGCGGCGCGACCATTTGCAGCAGGTGATTGAGCCCGCCTTGGCGCGCGCTGAGGTGGTGTTGTGCGACCGCTTTACCGACGCCACCTTTGCCTACCAGGGATCGGGGCGCGGTTTTGACCTGAAAACGCTCTTGTTTCTGGAGCGCTTGGTGCAGACACAGCAAGGGCCAGCGGGTGATTTTGTTCGCAACCCAGATTTGACGGTCTGGTTTGACCTGGCGCCCGACATTGCTGCCCAACGGCTGGCCGGTACGCGCGTGCCGGATAAGTTTGAAGCGCAACCGGCGGCTTTTTTCCAGCGTGTCAGTGACGGCTACCTACAGCGCATGCAGGCCGCCCCCAACCGGTTTGCGCGCATCAACGCTGACCAGCCCCGCGAATCGGTCTGGCGTGATGTGCTCGCGGCATTTCAGCGCCAAGGCTGGCTGGCATGACTGAATCCGCCGTGAACCACGCCGCAGCGCAAGGCGTCGCGTGCTCGCCCTGGATCCAGCAGCAGTTGCAAGCGTTGCTGATGCAGCGCGGTCACGCCTGGTTACTGGCCGGGCCGTCGGGCCTGGGGCAATATGAATTGGCCTTGGCGCTGGTCAGTGCCTGGCTGTGCGAGCGACCGACGGCGCAGGGCGCCTGCGGCCACTGCGCCAGTTGCCACGCCATCGATGTTCGCACGCACGCCGACCTGTGCGTGCTGATGCCAGAGGCCGTGATGCAAACGCTGGGCTGGCCACTGAGCGAAAAAGCCCAGTCTGAGATTGACAGCAAAAAGCGCAAGATGAGCCAGGAGATTCGCGTTGACGCGATGCGCGACGCAGTAGAGTTTGCCCAGCGCACCAGCGCGCGCGGGCGTGGCAAGGCGGTGCTGGTGTTTCCGGCCGAACGTATGAACGTCTATACCGCCAATGCGTTGCTCAAAACGCTCGAAGAACCCCCTGGCGACGTGAAGTTTGTACTGGCCAGCGACGCAGAGCACCAGTTACTGCCCACTATTCTTAGCCGCTGCCAGCGCCACACCCTGGTTTGGCCTGAGCCCGGCGCAGCATTGCAGTGGTTACAACAGCAGGGCGTGCCAGCAGATCAGGCACAGGTGCTGTTGCGCGCGGCGGGCGGGCGCCCGGCGGACGCGTTGCAAATGTCTCCTATTGCCAACGTATGGCGATCGATACCCCTAGCGGCGCAACGCGGTGATGTGGGTGTGTTCAAGGACTGGGGCACAGCGGAAACGGTGGACGCGCTGCAAAAGCTCTGTCATGACCAGATGGCGCTCAAGGCGGAGGCGGAGCCTCGCTTTTTCGATACTGTTGATCTGGTCGCTGGCGGATCCTGGAACAGCCTAACCCATTGGGCCAGGAGTCTGCGCGACATCAGGCGCAACGTGGAACACCCGTTCAACGCGGGTTTGCTGCAAGAAGCCTTGGTCAGCCAGGCGCAAACCGCTTTAAACTCCGCGCCATGAGCCCCCTGAGCGGATCTACCCCCCGACCAAGATTGAAAAAATGCTGGGCAATGCGGTGGACTCGGAGCGCGCAACCCAAACCCTTTGAGCGCGCGTCCCTCGCTGCTTTTGGTGCGCACTGATGTTTGTCGATTCGCATTGTCACCTGAATTTTCCTGACCTGTCTTCCCAACTGGACGACATCCTGGCCGCCATGGCGCAGGCGCGTGTTGGGCGCGCTTTGTGCATCAGTACCACGCTGGAAGAATTTCCCGCCGTGCATCGGCTGGCGTTAATGCACGGCAACCTGTGGGCCACCGTCGGTGTTCATCCCGATGAAGAAGGAGTTCAAGAGGCTAGGTTGCAAGACCTGTTGCACCTGGGCAGCTTGCCACGGGTCATTGGCATTGGCGAAACCGGGCTGGATTACTACCGCTTGAACGGTCGCAGCGTGGCTGACATGCAGTGGCAACGGGAGCGTTTTCGGGTCCACATTCGCGCGGCACGCCAGTTGGGTAAACCGCTGGTGATCCACACCCGCAACGCCGCAGCGGACACCTTGCAGGTGTTGAAAGAGGAGGGAGAAGACGGCGCCAGCGGCAGCGCAGGCGGTGTTTTTCATTGTTTTTCTGAAGACTGGTCGGTGGCACAGGTCGCGCTGGATGCCGGTTTCTATATTTCTTTCTCGGGCATTCTGACGTTTAAAAATGCCCAAGCGGTGCGCGATGTGGCGGCCAAGGTGCCGCTCGATCGGGTACTGATTGAAACCGACAGCCCCTATCTGGCCCCCATGCCTTACCGCGGCAAAACCAACACCCCTGCCTATGTGCCGCTGGTGGCGCAGCGCTTGGCCGAACTGCATGGGCTGCCGCTTGAAGCCATCGCCCAGCACACCAGTGACAACTTTGATACCCTGTTTGCGCGTGTCATCGCACCGGAAAACGCTGGCAAATGAAGTTACAGCAATACTTTAAAAAAGGTTTTTACCTTATTGTTTTTGCTTATTTTTCTTTGAGTAATGCCGGTTCCTATGACGATTTTTTTGTGGCCTTGCAGCAAGATGATCCCAAGGCAGTTGGCCAACTGCTTGAACGTGGTTTTGACCCCAATACACCAGATCCTGCGGGTCAGCATGGGCTGTTGGTGGCGCTCAGAGCCAAAGCCTATCGGGCCGCTGAAATGTTGGCGGCCGCGCGGCAAACCAAAGTCGAGACACGTACCAGCGCCGACGAAAGCCCGTTGATGCTCGCTGCCTTGGCCGGTGAAGCTGGTTTATGCCGCGTGCTGATTGAGCGTGACGCCGATGTCAACAAACCTGGCTGGACTGCCTTGCATTACGCCGCCACCAACGGGCATCTGACGGTAATGCAGTTGTTGCTGGACCACGATGCTTACATTGACGCTGAGTCGCCCAACGCGACCACGCCGCTGATGATGGCCGCGGGTTACGGAACACCCTCGGCGGTGAAGCTGTTGCTGGAAGCTGGGGCCGACCCGACGCTCAAAAACATGCAGGGGCTGAGTGCGTTTGACTTTGCCCAGCGTGCAAATCGACAGGATTCTTCCGAGATCATTGTGGCATTTATTCGGGGACGGCAACCCAAAGGCACTTGGTAAGGTACGATTTTCAGTAGATGCGATGTGCATTATGTTAAGTTATAGCCAGCTGGAAGAAGGCAATATCTGTCTTCAGATCACATCACCAAAAATTGAACAACTGGCGCACTCGGGTCGCTGAACGGTGCCCCCAGCGCGATCTCACCCTGGCCGTGCAAAACGCACTCCTCGCGGCGCAGCAGCAAGTCTGGGCCACCACCCGCAAATCGAACCCAACATCCGTATGAGCTGACGTCCACCATGACCACGCTACCGTTACGCCAATCGATGCGTACGTGTTTGCGCGACACACGCACATCGTCAACAATAAATTCTGTTTGACGGGAACGACCTATATGAATCGGGAGGTCGAAGGCGTGGAACACACGTTTTTCAGCATGCCAAGTCAGACTAACCTGAACGCCCAGCACATCAAATGAGGCCAGTTCGCTGCCATGTTCCAAACCGACCTGGATGGTCAGACCATCTGCATCCTGGTCTTCTTGCCATTCCACCTGAAAGACCGTGCAAGACTCAGCGCGACCACGGATATGAATCGATCCCAGCGACCTGAACCGCTTGTCGGGCAGGTTGAAGCCGTCTTCAATGGCATCGCGGTTCACCCAGATTTGATGCGCACCGGTCAATTCACTCAAACGCGCCGCGATGTTGACCGCATCTCCGTAACAGTCGTCATCGACAAACTCGACACCTCCCCGCGCCACGCCAATGCGCAGCGGCATATAGGCGTTGGTAGGCATTTGAGCAAGTAAGGATTGGTAATCGTGTTGCAGTGCAATCACTGTATCGACGGCTTTTTTGCTATCGTCAAAAACCACCAACACACCATCGCCCAACAGTTTGATCACCCTGCCACCACGCTCTTTGCATTCCTGCGCCACCCAAGATGTGGCGCGTGTAACGATCTCGGTCGCCTTGGCATTACCGAGCGACTCAAAAACGCTGGTGCTGCCAAAAAGATCGGCAAAAACGACCGTAGTCAGCACGCTCATGCCTGGTGAAAAAACAGAATTTTCATGAGGCTAAGTTTATGTCAATCGGACACAAGGGTCACCGATGGCCCCAAAGCATCAAGACATCGCGTTCGTTCGATACCAAATCCACTTTGGCGCCAACCGGCAACAACACTTTGGTCTGGACATGACCGAAAGGCAAGTGGGTCAATACAGGTATCTTCAGGTGACTGCGAAGCCACTGCACCACTTGCGCCAGATTGAAGCCCTTGTCGTGTGAGGTCAGCTTGAATTCAGTAAATTGACCCAACAGCACCGCTTTTTGTCGCGCCAATACACCACTCAACAACAACTGCGTGAGCATGCGCTCGATGCGGTACGGATGCTCGGCCACATCTTCCAGAAACAGCACGCCACCCTGCACAGCAGGAAAATAAGGCGTGCCCAGCAAAGACGTCAGCACCGTCAGGTTGCCACCCCACAACGTGGCGTTGCCCACGTGGGCGTTGCCTTGCTCTGCCGTGCGCGGCAGACGCCAGCCGGTGCCCTCGCCTCGCCCGCTGAGCAGATCGTCAAAGCACGCTGTCATGATGTCGTCGGGCTCGGTACCCTTGTTGTGTGCCCCCCCCACGCCAAATCCCTCGCACAACGCTGGTCCGGCCCAGGTGACGGCGCCGGTCTTGGCCAGTATGGCATTCTGAAAAGCGGTGAAGTCGCTGATGCCGACAAACGCCGTACCGCGCGCAATGGCGCGCGCCACTTTGCGGTAATTGATGTCTGGCAGTAGTCGCGTCAGACCATACCCACCGCGCGACATCAGGGCTACATCGGCGCCGCTGTCTGCGGCACGGGCAATGGCCGCCAGGCGCACCGCGTCGTCGCCCGCAAAACGCTGAAAGCTGGTCAGTGCATCCGGGTCAACCTCTACCTCGTGTCCGAGCGCGGTCAAGCGCCGGATGCCGCGCCGAAACGCAGCTTTGTCGCGCACAGCGCCCGACGGAGAGTAAATGTATATATGTTTTTTCATGAGAGCCATTTGGCGAAAGCGCGCAGTGCCGCGCGGTGTCCATTATCCGGAAAAGGCGCGTCACGCTCCTGTTCGCTGACAGGCGCAGGTTCGTGCAAATCAATGCCTTGGATACGCTCACCCGCCACGCGCTGCAATTCATGCGCCAAGGCTTGCATGGCAGCGGGTACAAGCAGTGTGACACGCGTCAAGCCCAGTTGTTCGATCCATTGCGCCAGATAGCTGGCGTGCCAGGCCAGGCTGTGCGCCGACATCTTTTTGGGCTTGTCACTTTGGCCAAAGCCGATCAGATCGGGGCAGACCAGTCGGCGTCCTTGTACCAAGGCTTGTGTCAGCTCATGCCGCCAGGCCACGCACCAGTCGCGTGCCCCATGCAAGCCGACGACCCCGTTGGCGTCGCCGCCCACCAACGTGTCCTGGTAATGCAGCCGCAGCCCGTTCAAAGCTGGCAAATCATGCAACAGACAGGACGAGCCAGGCAGCGCACGCAGGTGTTCAAAACAGCGCGCCGGTGTGCGCAACGCGTCTTGTCGCAATGTGCTCGCGGTTTGCACGCGGTGCGTGGCCAGCCGGTGACGTTGTGCGCTGAAAAACTGCTGCAATGCGTCTGCACAGGGTTGCTGCAAGACTCCGCCCTGAAGCTGCGTCTGATGGTTCAACAACGTGTTCGAAAACAAGTCCAGTACCGAACCCGCAGCACCCGTCTTGGGATCTGTCGCACCAAAAACAACCCGTTTCAGACGCGCATGCAGCATGGTCCCGGCGCACATGACACAGGGCTCGAGCGTTACAAACAACTCGCAATCGGGCAGGCGGTAGTTGCCCAGACGCTCAGCGGCCTGGCGCAAGGCGACAATTTCGGCGTGCGCGCTGGGGTCGTTGCCAACGATCGTTGCGTTGTGCCCCTGCCCCACCAGCGCGCCCCGTTGCACGACCACTGCCCCGACAGGCACTTCGCCTGCGGCACCCGCAGCGCACGCCTGCGCCAGTGCCAGCCGCATCCAGTGTTCGTCGGTCGGCGAGGTGGGGCCGCTCATCGTTGCTCTGCAGTGCATTCAACGGACATCTTTGCGCATCCAGCCATGAACATCCTTCTTGATCAGTGGGGTGGCGAATGCTAGCAAAGTCCGCTACCAAGCAGGCGCTTATACTGCGCCTCGGCCGTATCGCCGCGCGTCAGCATGATCCGTCTTGCCAATCAACTCCCTGTCACCAGTCCGGAATTTCCAGCCGACTGGCGTAGTCAGTTTGAGCAGGAATTGGTGCGGTCCGGCTTGCGCCGCGTCTGGATTGTGACCAACACTTTGCTGGTCATCGAAATTTTTTTGCTGTTGCTCGATGCTTGGCGCAGCCAGGGGTTTTCCAGCGGTGTGGATGCGCTGACAGTCTGGCGTCTGAGTGTGCTGCTCTTTTTGACGAGCTACCGCTTCTTGCCTGCGCCATGGAAATCACCGGGCTTGGGTCTGCGCTATTTTCTGTGCATGGGCATGGTGTTCAGTTGTTGGTCCAGCGCGGTGCTGGCGGGCGTCACGGGTGACTTATCCACCTACGCCATCGGGCTGCTCGGGGTAGCAGCGTCCTGTCCACTGCCCGGACGCTTCAATGCTTTGCTTTTTATCAGCTCTGCGGTCGGTCTGGCCGGTTGGTTAGGGCTGGCTTTTCCGGCAGTGGGCCCCCATTGGACAAGCAACATCATCGCCGCCTGCGTGATGGGCATCGTGGTTGAAAAATTCACCTTCCGCGCGGCATTGCGCGAATTTACCCATCGTCAGGCGATCGAATTGCAGCGCGAGCGCGCCGACCAACTGCTATACAACGTGTTTCCGGAGTCGGTGGCAACGTCGCTGAAAGACGGCAAGCGATCCGTGGCACTGCACGGCGAGGTCACGATCCTGTTTGCCGACATTGTCGGTTTTACCGAGCTGTCCACACGCCTGTTGCCAACCCAACTGCTCGACGTGCTGGAAAACATTTTTGGCAAATTCGACCAGTTGGCACAAACGCACGGGGTCGAAAAAATCAAGACCATCGGTGACGCCTATATGGCGATCTGTGGCGCGCCGGTACCAACCGACCACCAGGTGGAACGGATAGCCGATTTCGCACTGGCGATCGTTCAGGAGTGCAAAGCCATGTCGGCACATACCGGTTTTGAACTGGCGGTGCGCGTTGGCATCCACAGCGGCCCGGTGATTGCCGGTGTCATTGGCAGTTCCCGGCTCTGCTACGACCTGTGGGGCGATTCGGTCAACACCGCACAACGGATCCAATCGCAGGGCCAACCAAATGCCATCGGCGTCAGTGAACCGGTCTATTTCAGATTGCGTGATCAATTTGATCTGGAAGACCGTGGACTGGTCAACCTCAAGGGCAAAGGACCAACCCGGTCGTATGTGCTCAAAGGCCGCCGCAGCGCCACAGCGCCAGATCAGTAACAGCTACTATTTTCAGTAGTTGCGGCGTGGTGCAAGTTCGTCTCAAACCCCACCAAAAAAACGCAAAAAATCAACAAGTTATGGTTACTGGCCTACTCCCACTCGATCGTCGCCGGTGGCTTGCTTGACACATCATAGGTGACGCGGTTGATGCCGCGCACCTCATTGATGATCCGACTGGAAACTTTTTTGAGTAGCGCGTACGGCAACTCGGCCCAGTCGGCGGTCATGAAGTCGCTGGTTTGCACCGCACGCAGCGCCACCACATAGTCATAGGTGCGGCCGTCGCCCATCACGCCGACGCTTTTGACCGGCAAAAACACCGTAAACGCCTGGCTGGTGAGCTCATACCAGGTTTTGCCGCTGGCTTCATCGACAAAGTTTTGCAGCTCTTGCATGAAGATATCGTCAGCGCGGCGCAGCAATTCAGCGTATTCCTTTTTGACTTCGCCCAGAATGCGCACCCCGAGCCCAGGCCCCGGAAACGGATGGCGATAGACCATGTGGTACGGCAAGCCCAGCGCCACGCCCAACTCGCGCACCTCATCCTTGAACAGTTCGCGCAACGGCTCCAGCAACTTCAAGCCCAGTTGCTCAGGCAAGCCGCCGACGTTGTGGTGGCTTTTGATGACCACGGCTTTCTTGTTTTTGGCCCCACCCGACTCGATCACGTCGGGGTAAATGGTGCCCTGGGCTAACCATTTCGCTCCTTTTTTTGTATCATCTTGAACAGTCAGGGCAATGGCTTGCGCCTTGAACACCTCTACAAATTCACGGCCGATGATCTTGCGCTTGGCCTCCGGGTCGCTGACCCCCGCCAGGTGCCCCAAAAATTGCTCAGCGGCATCCACCCGCACCACTTTGGCGTGCAGCTTGTCGGCAAACATCTCCATCACCAGGTCGCCTTCATGCAGGCGCAGCAAGCCGTGATCGACAAACACGCAAGTCAACTGGTCGCCGATGGCGCGGTGAATCAAGGCCGCCGCCACCGATGAATCCACACCACCTGACAAGCCCAGAATGACCTCTTCGTCGCCGACCTGGGCGCGAATTTTTTCCACCGCCTCGGCGATGTAGTCGCCCATGATCCAGTCGGCACGGGTGGCGCAGATATCCAGCACAAAGCGCTCAAGAATGGCTGCGCCGCGCTTGGTGTGTGTCACCTCCGGGTGGAACTGGACGGCGTAAAAGTGGCGCGCTTCGTCGGCCATGCCGGCGATCGGGCAACTGTCGGTACTGGCCATCAACTTGAAACCCGGCGGCAGTTCGGTCACCTTGTCGCCGTGGCTCATCCAGACCTGCAACATGCCGTGCCCTTCGGGCGTGGTGAAGTCGGCAATACCGTCCAGCAACGCCGTATGGCCGTGGGCGCGCACGTTGGCGTGGCCAAATTCACGCTGAGGCCCGCTGGTGACCACCCCGCCCAACTGGTGCGCCATGGTCTGCATGCCGTAGCAAATGCCCAGCACCGGCAGACCAAGCTCAAACACCGCTTGCGGTGCCTTGTCGGTGCTGTCTTCATAAACGCTGGCGTGGCTCCCCGACAGGATGACGCCCTTGAGCTTGCCGTCACGCGCGTAGGCTCGCACCCAGTCGTCGGTCACGTCACAGGGGTGCACTTCGCAAAACACATGCGCTTCGCGCACGCGCCGGGCGATCAGCTGGGTGACTTGCGAGCCAAAGTCGAGGATGAGGATTTTTTGGTGCATTGAAATGCTCTGGGGCCGGAGTGTGCCTATTCAGCCCGGTAATTGGGCGCTTCTTTGGTGATCTGCACGTCGTGCACGTGGCTTTCACGGATGCCGGCGGTGGTGATTTCAACAAACTCGGCGCACTCTTGCATGTCGGCAATGGTCGCGCAACCGCAGTAACCCATGGCAGCCCGCAAGCCACCGGCCATCTGAAAGATGATGGTCACCATGGAGCCTTTGTACGGCACCCGCCCTTCAATGCCTTCGGGCACCAGTTTGTCGGCGTTTGGGTTGGCGGTGCTGGATTCCTGAAAGTAGCGGTCGGCGCTGCCCTGCTGCATGGCACCAATCGACCCCATGCCACGGTAAGTTTTGTAGCTGCGGCCCTGGAACAAGATCACTTCGCCCGGTGCTTCTTCGGTGCCGGCAAACATGCTGCCCATCATCACCGTACCAGCGCCTGCGGCGATGGCCTTGGCAATGTCGCCGCTGTAGCGCACACCGCCGTCGGCGATCAGCGGCACGCCCGTGCCTTTAAGCGCCTGCGCCACGCTGTCGATGGCCATGATCTGCGGCACGCCCACACCGGCGACGATGCGCGTGGTGCAAATCGAGCCTGGGCCGATGCCGACCTTGACCGCATCAGCACCCGCTTCTACCA
Organism: Comamonadaceae bacterium CG12_big_fil_rev_8_21_14_0_65_59_15; assembly: GCA_002786915.1. Taxonomy (GTDB): domain Bacteria; phylum Pseudomonadota; class Gammaproteobacteria; order Burkholderiales; family Burkholderiaceae_C; genus Rhodoferax. Next base: position 84,092 of record PCUV01000048.1, read on the forward strand.
ACGCCAGCGCTGCCGCACCGGTCGCAATGTTGCCGCCAATGACCTGCACCTGCGGAAAATGCTGCTTGACCCAGCGCACGCGGTCGATCACGCCCTTGCTATGACCGTGCGCGGTGTCCACCACAATCGCATCGACACCGACCCTGGCCAGCAGTTCAACACGCTCTTCGGTGCCCTCACCCACGCCCACCGCAGCGGCCACACGCAACTTGCCCTGGGCGTCACGCGCAGCATTCGGGAAACTGGTCTGTTTGGTAATGTCCTTGACCGTGATCAGGCCTTTGAGCTCAAACGCGTCGTTCACGACCAGCAGGCGCTCGATCTTGTGCTGGTTGAGCAACACCTTGGCCTGCGCCAGGGTGGTGCCATCGGGCACCGTCACCAGCCGTTCGCGCGGGGTCATGATCTGGCGCACTGGCAATTCCAGCCGGGTTTCAAAGCGCAGGTCGCGCCCGGTCACCAGGCCCGCAACCTTTCCGCCTTCAATGACCGGAAACCCGGACACACCCAAATGTTCAGACAGGGCCATGACCTGCTGCACTGTGTGCTCCGGGGTGATCACCACCGGGTCGCGCAGCACGCCAGATTCATAGCGCTTGACCTTGGATACTTTGGCCGCTTGCTGTTGCGCCGTCATGTTTTTGTGGATGACGCCGATGCCACCTTCTTGCGCAATCGAGATCGCCAACCGGGATTCGGTGACGGTATCCATCGCCGCCGACACCAGCGGCAAATTGAGCGCGATGTCGCGCGTGAAACGGGTGGCTAAAGAGGTGTCCTTGGGCAGGACCTGGGAGTACGCTGGCACCAACAAAACATCGTCGAAGGTGAGCGCTTTGCCAATCAGGCGCATGGGTTTTGCTCCAAAAGCGGCGATTGTATCTGCCACCAGCGGGTAGCATCGCGGCGACTACCTTGCAAAATCGGAGGAAATCGACGCGCGACAGGCAGACAGAACGGTCAGCAGTTGAAACGCGACAATCTGCACCATCACCGTCACCTAAACTCACCCCCATGAAACATCTTGCCCGCTGGTCGCTCTTAATTTTTTGTTCGGCCTCTTCCCTGGCTTTTGCGCAATGGCAGTGGCTGGACAAAGATGGACGCAACGTTTTCAGCGACCGGGCGCCTCCTGTGAGCGTGCCCGACAAAGCCATTGTCAAGCGCCCTGGCGCGCCACAGCTTGCACCTGCGGTCAACGCTACAGACACGCCTGCAAAAGACACGGCTTCAGCACCTGTGGGTACGACCAGCGCGCCCCAGGGTCTTGGCATTGACAAAGTATTGCTGGAAAAAAAGAAAAAGGCAGATGCGGAGCAAGCCGCCAAGGCCAAGGCCGATGAGCAGCGTCAGTTAGCCATCAAGGCCAACAATTGCCAGCGTGCCAAATCCGCCAAAGCCGGGCTGAACTCTGGCGTGCGCCTAAGCCGCACCAATGCCCAGGGCGAACGCGAACTTTTGGACGACTCGGCCAGGGCGGTCGAGGCCAAACGAATCCAGTCGATCATCGATTCCGACTGCAAATGATCAGGCAAGAAGGTCAGTAGCCTGGCTTGGCCCCGGCGCGGCGCTTCGCAAACAGCCCGGCTGTTCTGGCACCCTGCTGCACAAAGCGCTCACGCCGGGCCACTTTGGGGTCCACGCGCAAGGGCCGATACAACTCCACCCGATCCTGATCGCGCAGGGCGTGCGCGGCAGTCACCTTGCGCCCCCAGATGCCAATTGCGGGTGGCGTCGCCAGAAGTTCTGGGAACAGCACAGGCAAGCCGCTGCGCACAACAGCGTCCCAAGCGTCCCAAGCGTTACACGGCGTGTCCAGCTCCAACTGCACTTCTTGCACCTGGCGCGCGGCCGGTGCATAAACCACACTCACCCGCAACTTACTCACCATAGACCTGCTTGGCCCGACTGACAAATGCATCGACCATACTGCCGGCAATCTTGTCAAACACCGGGCCGATCAATTTGCCCAGCTTGTGCTCAAACCCGTAGATCAGCGTCAGCTCGACCTTGCAGGCACGCTGATCCGCACCGAGCGAAATAAAGTTCCATTCACCTTCGAGCCTGGAAAATGGGCCGTTCACCAGTTGAATCAGCACCTGTTGATCGGTGATGTGCGTGTTGCGCGTGGTAAAACTCTGATGAAAACCACTGAACGCCATGCCAATTTCTGCCAGCATGCCGTTTTCATGGTGCTCTACCACACGGGCACGGTCGCACCAGGGCAGAAATTTTGGATAAGCGTCCACATCGACCACCAGCCGATACATTTCGGCCGGGCTGTACCAGATCAGGACAGATTTTTTGACGGTTTTCATAGAATGCGCGGGTGCGTGGCCATTGTAGTCAAGCACTGCCCGCCTTCGCTTCCATCACACACTGCACTTCATGGCCAAAAAACCCGATACCGCAACCCGCATTGCCGACAACAAGAAAGCCGCTTTCAATTATTTTTTTGAGGAGCGTTTTGAGGCCGGCATCGTGCTCGAAGGCTGGGAGGTCAAGTCATTGCGCGAGGGCAAGGTGCAGCTGACCGACGGCTATGTGGTGATCCGCAATGGCGAGCTGTTCATCATTGGCCTGCAAATCCAGCCGCTGGGCACGGCCAGCACGCACATCACGCCCGACAAGCAGCGCACGCGCAAGCTGCTGATGCACAAGGACGAAATCAAGCGCCTGATCGGCAAGGTGGAGCAAAAAGGTCACACCCTGGTCCCCATCAACCTGCACTGGAAAGCGGGCAAGATCAAGTGTGAAATTGCACTGGCCAAAGGCAAGGCCGAGCACGACAAGCGCAACACCATCAAAGACCGTGAAGGCAAGCGCGAGGTGGAGCGCGCCATGAAAGTGCATCAGCGTTAATTTTTTCACATCAATGGAATAAATCGTGCTGTCAGCGTGTTCATGGGGGTGCAGGCACTTGACTGCATCCACACCCTTAACTGGAGATCACCATGAAATTATTGTCCCGCAAACTGTGTGCCGGTTCATTCGCTGTAATGACCATGGCCGCTTGTGCTTCATTGGCAGCAGCACCCGTTAAAGCCGTTGATGGCGTGCTGGTTGGCGCCAACGGCATGACGCTCTACACCTTTGACAAAGACATGGCTGGCAGCGGCAAATCCGTTTGCAACGGCCCTTGCGCCACCAACTGGCCACCGCTGGCGGTCACCGCCGATGACGCAGCCAGTGGCGACTTCAGTGTCGTCACGCGTGACGACGGCGGTAAGCAATGGGCGATCAAGGGCAAACCACTGTATTACTGGTCCAAAGACAACAAGCCGGGCGACAAAACCGGCGACGGTTTCAACAACGTCTGGCATACCGCCAAGCCCTGACGTTTAACGCCCTGCCAAGCTATGCCCCCAGCCTGTCCGCCACCACCGCTGACCGCATGAGCCAAGACCTCATCGTGGCGCACATTCCTGCCCTGCGTCGCTACGCCCGGGCGTTGACGGATAACACCTGGGCCGCCGACGACCTGGTGCAGGACACGCTGGAGCGGGCCTGTAACAAATGGCGGCTGTGGCTGGTCGGCTCCAACCTGCGTGCCTGGTTGTTCAGCGTGATGCACAACCTGTTTATTAACCAATTGCGCCAAGCACCCCAGCATGCTGGGCTGACGCAGACCGAGTTTGACGAAGTGGCCGGACAGTTGCAGGCCCCCGCCTCGGGCAGCGACCAGTTGCTGGATCTGCAGCGCTGCCTGCTGCAGCTACCGCCCGAGCAGCGTGAAGTTTTGTTGTTGGTCAGCCTGGAGGATATGAGCTATGCCGAGGCGGCCAAGGTCACCGGGGTGGCTGTCGGCACGGTGATGTCACGCCTGTCACGCGCACGCACACGCTTGCAGGACCTGCTGGATGCACCTGTGCGCAGCGTGCCCGATGGCGCTGCTAAATGCACAACCACGCCGCGTGTCGCCACGCTTCATCGGCTGAAGTAAGCCCCCGATTGCCATGACACCTCAAGCCCACACTCCGTTAACTGACGATGAACTCCATGCCCTGGTGGATACCCAGGGCACGGCGGACGCCTTGGCAGGCCTGCAGCTGCGCCTGACCCAGGATCCAGACGCACAACAACGCTTGGCGCAGTGGCAATGGCAACGTGAGCAACTGCGCCAGTTGTACCGCGACGTGCTGCAAGAGCCCGTGCCGCAGGCACTGCAGGGCGCAGCACGTCAAGCCGCCAGCGCTCGCCAGACAAGCGCCCACTGGCGACACCTGGGTGGCATGGCCGCCAGCGTGGTACTGGCTTTTGGTGTCGGCTGGCTGTCGCACAGCAGTTGGCAAAATGCACCTGCCAGTTTTACCCCGTCATCGGTCATGGTGCGCGCACAACTGGAACACAATTTTGTGCGTCAGGCCAGCGTGGCGCATCGTGTTTACACCCCGGAGCTCAAGCATCCGGTGGAGGTGGCAGCGCAAGACCAGACGCACCTGGTGCAGTGGTTGTCCAAGCGGCTGAGCAAGCCACTGAAAGTGCCAGATTTGAACGCGCAAGGTTTCGAATTGGTGGGGGGTCGGTTGCTGCCGGGTGACTCGGGTGCCAGGGCGCAGTTCATGTTTCAAAACGCGGCTGCGCTGCGGGTCACACTCTACCTGGGCGCGCTGAACCAGGGCGCGGCCCCCGGCCTGTCTGGGCAAGAAACCAGCTTTCGCTTTGAAACCCAGAACGGCACGCCCAGCTTTTATTGGGTGGATCAAGGCTTTGGCTATGCCCTGACAGGCCAGTTGCCCAAAGAAGAATTGCTGAAACTCGCTGAAGCGGTTTACCGCCAGCTTTGACAAGCCTGTCGTTCAGGCCAGGTTGCGCAAGGGATGGCTGTGGTCCGGCCACGGGCTGGCAAAAAACGGCTGCACCATCTGTGGCGTGACGTCTTCGATGCGCGCCGGTTGCCAGTGCGGCGTGTTGTCCTTGTCCACCACCAGCGCACGGATGCCCTCGGCGGTTTCAGTCTGGGCACCGCTGCGGCCCAGGTGCGCCGGGTAAAAGCAGTGCCGCACCAGGTCGCGCTCCATGCGCAAATCCTGCGCCAACGTCAGGTGGCGGGCGCGCCGGATTTGTTCCAGCGCCACGTGCAGCATCAGGGGTGAGCGCTGGCGCAACAGCGCCGCCGTTTGGCGTGCCCAGTCGCTCGCATCAGACTCCAGCGCTTGCACGATCGTGGCTACCGAGTCCATCGAAAAATAATGGTCAATTTGGCCTCTGGCGCTTGCGTGGTCTGCGCTGACAGCTATCGAAAACGTATCAGTCCAACGACCCATGACGGCATCATTGAACGTCGGAAGTTGCGCCAGAGCGTCCCACGCCGGGGTCAATTGGTCCATCGCCAGGCAGTGGTCAGCCAGCCCCAGCGCAACAGCATCGCTCGCACCGATGGTGGTGCCGGTCATGGCCAGCCATTCCCCCGCAGCGCCGGGGCAACGGCTCAAGAAATAACCGCCTCCCACATCGGGAAACAGCCCGATCAAGGTCTCGGGCATGGCCAGCTTGCTGCGCGGCGTGACCAAGCGGTGCGAAGCGCCCTGGCTGATACCCATGCCGCCGCCCATGACCACGCCGTCCATGAACGCGATGTAGGGTTTGGGGTAGCGGTGCACCAGGTGGTTCAGTGTGTATTCCTCGGTAAAGAAATCTTCCGTCGAGGGGTCACCAGCCAGCAACGCTTGATGAAAATACCGGATGTCGCCACCCGCGCAAAACGCGCCAAACACACCCGCCTTGTTGCTGCCGCGAATCGCCACCGCCTGTACCCGGTCGTCATCGCGCCAGGCCAGCAGGCATTTTGTAAGCGCCCGGATCATCGACAGGTTCAGGGCATTGAGCGCACCCGGCCGGTTCAGCGTGATGAAGCCGACGCAGCCGCGCACCTCAGCCAGGATTTCTTGCACCTCTGTCATGCCCGCTCCTTCCACGCCACCAGTTCATTGGCTACCAGCGCACCAATCACCAGCGAGCCACCTACCAACACATTGCTGCCTGGCACTTCACCTGCACCAATCCACGCCAGCACAATGCCAAAAATCACTTCCAGCAGCCCCAGCAAGGCAATCTCATGCGCCGCCAGCGCCTGCGTGCAAACGACGGCCAGCACACATGGAATAGCCAACTGAAACAACCCCAGACCCGCCAGCAACAGCACATCATGCCCAGAGCCTTGGAGCGGCCACGCCAGCGGCAGCGTGATCAGCGACGACAGCACCCCACCCACCAGCACGGCCGGAATCAGGTCCACATTTTTGCCCTGCGCGTGCGAATGTTGCGTGATGGTCCAGTTGGCAGCACCCGAAACCGGCACGCCCAACGCTACCAGTGTGCCCAGCACGCTAAAGCCTTCTGCCAGGTGTGTGCCGTACATGTAGGCAATACCGCAACCCGCCACCACAATCGCAACCCAGGTGCGCGGCGCAATGCGGTGCCCCAAGAAAATTCGCGTGGACAGTGCTGTGAAAAGCGGCACCAGCGCCATCGTCACCAGCACGTTGGCCACCGTGGTGAGGGTCAGCGCGAGCATGAAAAAAGTGAACATGCCGCACCAGCACAAACCCGACAGCCACAGCGTCGCACCCCCGTGCTGCATGCGGCTGAACACCGCCCGCCCCTTGAACACCGGCAGAATCACCAGCAGGCTCAGCACGGTAAAAAAGCTGCGCCAGAACGTCACCTCAAAACTGCGCGCCTGCTCCAGTTGACGCGTCACCACCCCGGCGATGGACCACAACAGCGTCGCCAGCACCATCAGCCAGACGGCCCGGCCGTGGGTGAGCTTCATCGCAGCAGATCACGCCCCAGTACGGGACGCCTTTTTACGGTCGTGCTCAGACAGGTGACGTTTGCGCAGGCGGATCGACTTGGGCGTGATCTCGACCAGCTCGTCTTCTTCGATGAATTCCACACCATATTCCAGCGTGAGCTGGATCGGCGGTGTGATCTTGATCGCATCTTCCTTGCCCGAAACACGGAAGTTGGTAAGCTGCTTGGTGCGCGTGGCGTTGACCACCAGGTCGTTGTCGCGGTTGTGGATGCCCACGATCATGCCTTCATACACGGGGTCGTTGGCGGTGACGAACATGCGTCCCCGGTCGTCCAGTTTGCCCAGCGCGTAGTTGAAGATTTCACCCGCGTCCATCGAGATCAGCACGCCGTTTTTGCGCCCCTCGATGTCGCCCTTGTGCGACTCGTAGCTGTCAAAGATGTTGGAAATCAGGCCCGAGCCACGTGTCAGGTTCAAAAACTCGTTGGTAAAGCCAATCAACCCGCGCGCCGGAATGCGGTATTCCAGCCGCACGCGACCGCGGCCGTCGGGTTCCATATTGACCAGGTCACCCCGGCGCTCGCCCAGCGCCTGCATCACGCCGCCCTGGTGCTGTTCTTCGATGTCGGCGGTGACCATTTCGATCGGTTCATAACGCTCGCCATTCACCTCCTTGAACACCACACGTGGCTTGCTCACCGCCAGCTCGTAACCCTCGCGACGCATGTTTTCCAGCAGAATGGTCAGGTGCAGTTCACCCCGGCCCATGACTTCAAAGATGCCTTCTTCGTCGGTTTCGCTCACGCGTAGCGCCACATTGGACTGCAATTCTTTTTGCAGCCGGTCCCAAATTTGACGGCTGGTGACGTATTTGCCTTCGCGCCCGGCCAGCGGGCTGGTATTGACGCAAAAGTTCATCGTCAGCGTCGGCTCATCGACCTTGAGCATCGGCAGCGGCATGGGGCTGAGCGGGTCGGTAATGGTGACGCCAATGCCGATGTCGGCAATGCCGTTGATCAGCACAATCTCGCCCGGGCCGGCTTCGGTGGCCTGCACGCGCTCCAGGCCCTGGAACGTCAGCACCTGGTTCACGCGGCCGCGCACTGCCTTGCCGTCGGTGCCCTCCATGACCACCACGTCCATCATCGGCCGGATGGTGCCCTGGCTGATGCGCCCGACGCCAATGCGCCCGACAAAGGTGGAAAAGTCCAGCGCAGAAATCTGCAACTGCAGCGGTGCCTTGGGGTCGCCCTGCTGGTGCGGCACATGCTCCAGAATGGTGTCAAACAACGCCGACATATCCGGGCCCCATTGTTCGCCCTGGCCACCTTCTTCCAGTGACGACCAGCCGTTGATGCCCGACGCATACACCACCGGAAAGTCAAGCTGTTCGTCGGTCGCGCCCAATTTGTCAAACAAATCAAACGCGGCGTTCACCACAAACTGCGGGCGCGCACCTGGCTTGTCCACCTTGTTCACCACCAGAATGGGTTTGAGGCCCAGCGCCAACGCTTTTTTGGTGACAAAGCGTGTTTGCGGCATGGGGCCTTCTTGCGCGTCAATCAGCAGCAGTACACCATCGACCATGGAAAGCGCGCGTTCCACCTCGCCGCCAAAGTCGGCGTGGCCAGGGGTATCGACGATGTTGATGTGCGTACCTTTCCAGCTCACGGCGCAGTTTTTGGCCAGGATAGTGATGCCGCGCTCGCGCTCGATGGCGTCGTTGTCCATCACCGTATCGACCACTTTTTCGTGTTGGGCGAAGGTGCCAGACTGGCGCAGCAGTTGGTCCACCATGGTGGTTTTGCCGTGGTCAACGTGGGCAATGATGGCGATGTTTCGGATTTGTTGATGGCTCATGGTTCGCTTTCTCTTAAAGGTCGGAATCTGTTTGTTGCATCTGTTCAATTTCTTGCGGGCTGAGCAGGCGCGTGGGCATTAGTTCGTCTGTGGCGACGCGGGCCGTGCCTAACAGCGCGCCGCTGTCTTGCGCGTAAACGGCCACCTGCTGCGCTTGCGGCCAGTTGCCACGGCGCGACAAACCGCTCAGGAAACGCCGCGCATTGTCTGCGTCCAAGGTGACACGGGCGTGCTGACGCAGCAGGCTGTCCACGGGTAGCAGACAACGCAGGCGATCTGCCTCGGGCATCTGCTCCAGTGCGCTCAGCGTGACGCACTGCGCCATGTCGAAGTCACCCGTGCCGGTGCGTCGCAAGGCGCTCAGGTGGGCACCGCAGCCCAGCGCCTCGCCTACGTCTTCGGCCAACGTGCGAATGTACGTGCCCTTGCTACAGGTAACTTCCATATCGATCGCTTGGTACCCCTGTTCGGTAGGGGCCAGTACCATTTTTAATGCATGGATCGTGATGCTGCGCGCGGCCCGTTCTACGGTTTGGCCAGCGCGTGCGTAGTGGTACAGTGCGCGACCATCGACCTTGAGCGCGCTGTGCATCGGTGGCACCTGCGTGATGGCGCCGGTGAATTGCTGCGCCACGCGCGCCACATCCGCTGGCGTGACGGCAACATCGCGGGTTTGCAGCACGTCGCCCTCGGCGTCGCCTGTGCTGGTTGTGACCCCCAGCTTCAGTCGCGCCACATAACGTTTGTCGGCATCCAGTTGCAATTGGCTGAATTTGGTGGCTGCGCCAAAGCACAGCGGCAGCACGCCACTGGCCAGTGGGTCGAGCGTGCCGGTGTGGCCGGCTTTTTCAGCGCGCAGCAGCCACTTGACCTTTTGCAGCGCGTCGTTGCTGCTGTAGCCCAGCGGCTTGTCGAGCAGCAGCACGCCGTGCAACGGGCGGCGCACGATCTTGCGTTGGGGGGTAGGTGCGACCAATGTCTGCATGATTCTGGAAACTGAGACCAGCTTCCAAATAATTGGAATCTGACCCCAATTATTTTCAGTCGTCCTTGGCCCGGGATGCCACGGCGCGGGCGATCAAGGCGTTCATGTCGGCGGCGCGTTCGGGCGTCTGGTCAAAAATAAAGTGCAGCGTTGGCACGGTATGGATGTGCAGGCGTTTGAACAGGCCGGCTCGCAAAAAACCAGCGGCCTGGTTCAAGCCCTCGGTACACGCGGGAACGTCGCCCTGCAACAGGCTGAAATAGACCTTGGCGTGCGCGTAATCAGGCGTGACCTCCACGCCCTGGATCGTGACCATGCCCACGCGCGGGTCTTTCAACTCGCGCGCGATCAGCTCGGTCAGATCACGCTGGATCTGATCGGCGACCTTGAAGGCGCGGTTAGGCGTGGCAGATTTCTTGTGCACGATGCTTGCAGATACAACGGGTTACAGCGACCGCGCCACTTCGCGGATTTCGAAGAACTCGAGCACATCGCCTTCGACGATGTCGTTGTAGTTCTTGATGTTCAGGCCGCAATCGAAGCCTTCGCGCACTTCCTTGGCATCGTCCTTGAAGCGCTTGAGCGAATCGAGCTCCCCGGTGAAAATGACCGTGTTGTTGCGCAGCAGGCGCAGGCGCGCGGTACGCCGTACCACGCCCGAGGTGACCATACAGCCCGCGATCGAGCCGATTTTGGACACCTTGAAGATCTGGCGGATTTCTGCCGTGCCGATGATTTCTTCTTTCTTGTCGGGTGTCAGCATGCCCGACATGGCCAACTTGAGCTCATCCACGGCGTCGTAAATGATGTCGTAGTAGCGAATGTCGATACCATTGGCTTCGGCCAGCTTGCGTGCACCGGCGTCGGCACGCACGTTAAAGCCGATGACGACGGCCTTGGCAGCAATCGCCAGGTTGATGTCAGACTCGCTGATGCCGCCCACCGCCGCGTACACCAACTGCACCCGCACCTCGTCGGTTGACAACTTCAGCAGCGACTGCGACAGCGCTTCTTGCGAGCCCTGCACGTCGGCCTTGACGATGATCGGCACCAGCTTGACCTCGCCGGCGGTCATGTCGGTGAACATGTTCTCGAGCTTGGCGGCCTGTTGCTTGGCTAGCTTGGTGTGGCGGAACTTGCCAGCGCGGTAGGTGGCAATTTCACGTGCGCGGCGCTCGTCAGACATCACCATGAACTCGTCACCGGCCTGCGGCACTTCGGTCAGGCCCTGAATTTCGACCGGAATCGACGGCCCGGCCAATTTGATGGCTTTGCCGTTTTCGTCCAGCATGGCTCGCACCCGGCCATACGTTTGGCCCGCCAGCACCACGTCGCCCGCCTTGAGTGTGCCCGACTGCACCAGCACCGTGGCCACCGGGCCGCGACCCTTGTCCAGTTGCGCCTCGATCACCAGACCCTTGGCCATGGCGTCCACCGGTGCCTTGAGCTCCAGCACTTCAGCTTGCAGCAACACTTGCTCCAGCAGCTCGTCAATGCCCTGCCCCGATTTGGACGAAACGCTGACAAACGGCGAGTTGCCGCCGAATTCTTCCGGAATGACTTCTTCAGCCACCAACTCGTTCTTGACGCGGTCAGCGTTGGCGTCAGGCTTGTCGATCTTGGTAATGGCCACCACGATCGGCACCCCGGCGGCCTTGGCGTGTTTGATGGCCTCTTTGGTTTGCGGCATGACACCGTCGTCGGCGGCGACCACCAGAATCACGATGTCGGTCGCTTGCGCACCGCGAGCGCGCATGGCGGTAAACGCCTCATGGCCGGGGGTGTCAAGAAACGACACCATGCCGCGTGCGGTTTGCACGTGGTAGGCACCAATATGCTGCGTAATGCCACCGGCCTCGCCCGAGGCCACCTTGGTACGCCGGATGTAATCGAGCAGTGAGGTTTTGCCGTGGTCCACGTGGCCCATGACGGTCACCACCGGTGCGCGCGGCAAGGCTTCGGCCTGTTGTTGCGACACTTCTTCGTCGGTGAAGGCTTCGGGGTCGTCCAGTGCCGCGATGATCGCCTTGTGGCCCATTTCTTCCACCAAGATCATGGCCGTGTCCTGGTCCAGTGGCTGGTTGATGGTGACCATCTGGCCGAGTTTCATCAATTGCTTGATGACCTCAGAGGCCTTGACCGCCATCTTGTGCGCCAGCTCGGCCACCGTGATGGTTTCGGGCACGTGTACTTCCAGCACGCGGAACTCGACCGGTGCGGCCGGTGCGTGATGTTCTTCACGGTCATTGCCACGGCGACCACGTGGGCCACCCCGCCAGTTGCCGCCGCGTCCGCCGCTGGTGTCGCCGCGCGTGGGAATGCCTTTTTTCTTGGCCGGGTCGCCCGCCCAGCTGCTAGAGAGCTTGGCCGACTTGACTTCCTTGCCTGCGCCCGCAGGCGCAGCCGCACCGGGTGCAGCCGCGGCCGGCTTGGTTGCCCCGCCTGCGGGTTTGTGCAAAGTGCCTTTGATACCTGCCTTGGAGGCATCTGCCGCTGGTTTGGGTTCTTCTTTTTTGGGGGGGACTTTCTTGCCCGGTTGCGACATCATCAGCCGGATGGCCGCCGCTTCTTCTTCGGCCTTGCGACGTCGATCGGTCAGATCAACCGCACGTGCCTGGTCGGCCGCAGCGCTGGCCTTGGCGTCCGCTTCGGCTTTTGCACGGGCCTGGTCACGGGCTTTTTGCTGTGTTTTCGCTTCTTGTTCCGCCGCCTTAGCAGCATCTACTTCTGTTTCGTTAACTGGCGCAGGCACCACAGCGGCCGAAGCCTGCGCCTGCTGTGCCAGCTCAGCCGCTTTTTGTGCGGCTTCACGTGCGGCTAGCTCTTGAGCTTCGCGCTGGCGACGGCGCTCGGCCAATTCTTCTTCTTGGCGACGGATCAACTCGGCCTGGCGGCGCGCTTCTTCTTCGCGCCGAGCCAGTTCTTGCTCGTCGATCAGGGGGGGCTTGGCCGAAGATACCTCTTCGAGCACCACCGGTTCTGGGGGGGCCGCAGCTACTTCAGTTGGATCGTCACGGCGTACAAAGGTGCGCTTCTTGCGCACTTCCACCTGGATGGTGCGTGCTTTGCCCGTCGCGTCAGCCTGCTTGATTTCAGTGGTCTGCTTTTTGACCAGGGTGATTTTCTTACGCTCAGGCGCAGCAGTGCCGTGCGCAGATTGCAAGGAACTCAGCAGCCGCTGCTTGTCCGACTCGGTGAGGGTGTCAGAAGCAGCCGACTTGGCCACACCAGCGGCTTTGAGCTGCTCAAGCACGGTCTCGGGTGATTTTTTGAGTTCGCTGGCGAACTCTGCGACGGTCATACTGGACATTTGATGGCTAACCTTTGGTTTCGACGGCGCCCAACACGTGTGCAGCGCTGTCTGGAATACTTGTTTAAATCATGATCAGTTTGCTTGTTCTGCCGCGTCGCCGGTAAACCAGTGGGCGCGTGCTTTCATGATCATTTCAGTGGCGTCTTCAGCAGACTGGCCGGTGATCTCGGTGAGCTCATCGGTGGCCAGGTCTGCCAGATCGTCCAGGGTATGAACGCCTTGGTCGGCCAATTTACTCAACAGTTCAGGCGTCAGACCGTCGAGCTCACGCAACTCAAGTGCCACTTTGTCAACGTTTTCTTCGCTGGCAATTTCCATGGTCAGCAATGCGTCTTTGGCACGGGTGCGCAGTTCATTGACGGTGTCTTCGTCAAAACTTTCAATTTCGAGCATTTCTTCCAGCGGTACATACGCCACCTGCTCCAGACTGACAAACCCCTCGGCAATCAGCAAATCGGCGATTTCTTCATCGACGTCGAGTTTTTCCATAAACAAGCTGCGGCTGGCCTGCGTCTCACCTTCTTGTTTTTCAGCGGATTCGGCGGCGTCCAGAATGTTGATCTTCCAGCCCGTCAGGTCGGACGCCAGGCGCACGTTTTGCCCGCCACGGCCAATCGCGATGGCCAGGTTTTCTTCATCCACCACCACGTCCATGGCATGGCGTTCTTCGTCCACCACAATGCTGCTCACGTTGGCCGGTGCCAGGGCACCAATGACAAACTGCGCCGGGTCTTCGCTCCACAGCACAATGTCCACCCGCTCGCCAGCGAGCTCATTGGTGACGCCGTTCACACGGGTGCCACGCACGCCCACGCAAGTACCAATCGGGTCCACTCGCTTGTCGTGCGACAGCACGGCAATCTTGGCGCGCGAACCCGGGTCACGTGCGCAGGATTTGATTTCCAGCAGGCCTTGTTCGATCTCGGGCACTTCGTTGCGAAACAGCTCAGTCATGAATTCAGGAGCGGAGCGCGACAACAAAATCGGCGCACCGCGCAGCGTCAAGTCCACTTCCATGATCATGGCGCGCACCCGGTCACCGGTGCGGAAGTTTTCTTTGGGGATCATTTCAGCGCGGCGCAAGCGGCCTTCGACCCGCCCTGATTCGATGATCAGGTCGCCCTTGTCCATGCGCTTGACGGTGCCGACAAAAATCTTGTCGCCCCGGCTCATGAAGTCGTTAAGCAGCATCTCACGTTCGGCGTCGCGGATTTTTTGCAAGATGACTTGCTTGGCCGCCATGGCCCCGATGCGGCCGATGGGCAGGGATTCGATGGTTTCTTCGATGTACTCGTCCACCTCGATGTCGGGAATTTGCTCTTTGGCTTCAAACAGCAAAATTTCCTGGTCAGGCAGTTGCAAACCGGCCTCGTCAGGCACCACATGCCAGCGTCGGAAGGTTTCATAGGCACCGGTATCGCGGTTGAGCGCCACGCGGATGTCCACGTCGCCCTCATACAGTTTCTTGGTGGCTTGCGCCAGGGCCGCTTCCACGGCGCCAAACACCACATCACGTTCGACGTTTTTCTCGCGCGAGATGGCGTCAACCAACATTAACATTTCGCGATTCATGCCAAGGCTCTCCTGTTTCAAATCCGTTTAATTCACATCAATTCAATGCCGCGTCGCCCGTACCTGCCGCCGACTGACCGCGTCCCTTGAAGTTCACGATCGGCGCCAAGCGCGCTTCTTTCAACTCATCGAGTGCAAACCCCAGCGCTTGCAAGGGTGCCGCAACGCGCTTTTTGCTCACACGCACGCCAGGCTTCACCGCCAGCTCGTCGCGCCACACGATCTGCCAGCGCGCCACCTCTGAAGCCGGTGCGTGCGCATCACAACGCTCCAGCACACCCCGAAACTTCTTGCGCAAAGCACTCACCTTGCCGTCTGCCGCCGCCCCGATGGGCGCCTTCAGGGTGATGTCAACCACTTGCCCGGCAAAACGCTCAAAATCTTGGCTGTGCCGTAGCGGCCGGTCAATGCCGGGTGAAGACACCTCCAGGCGACGGTATTCCACTGCGTCAACCTCCAGCGCAAACTGCAGCTGGCGCGTGACCGTTTCACAATCTTCCACGGTGACAAAGCGCTCTGCAGCGCCCGGTACCCAGGGCCAGTCGATCGTGATGCGCAGCAGGCCCCCGGCAGAGCGTTCCAGCTCCACCAGATCGAACCCCAGTCCGACGACGATCTGCTCGACAACTTCTTTCAGCGCCACCCCAAGCCCCGCTTCAATGCCATAAAACAAACGACCAAAAAAAACGGGCGGTAGTGACTCGCCCGTTTGGTCGTGAACGCGCGGATTGTACCGGAAAACCTTCGCAATCCGGTCGCAATCCTTATGATTTTCAACACATTTTCAGGTGGCCGCCTCCACCAGCGTGCGGGTATAGGGGTGCGTGGGCCGGGTCAGCACCTGGTCCACACCGCCCGCCTCCACCACCTGTCCGCTTTTCATGACGATCACCTCATGCGCCATGGCGGAGATCACATCCACATCGTGCGTAATCAGCAAATAACTCAGCCCCCGTTCACGCTGCAGACGCTGCAACAGCGCCAGCACCTGTTTTTGCACCGTCACATCCAGCGCGCTGGTGGGCTCATCGAGCACCAGAAGGGTGGGGGCAACGATCAGCGCCCGCGCAATGGCCAGACGCTGGCGCTGACCGCCCGAAAACTCGTGCGGGTAGCGCCCCAGCAAAGATTGCACGGACGCGACGGCGTCGTCGGCTGCATCGTCCTGGCCCAAACCCACTTCTTGCAGCGCCTGCGTTACTTGGGCACGACGCTCTTGAGTAGAAAGTGAAGGCTGGTGCACGGTCAGTCCTTCGCCGACGATTTCTTCCACCGTCATGCGCGGCGACAGCGATGAAAAGGGGTCCTGGAACACCACCTGAATCTGTCGCCGCAACGCCAGATTGCTGGCGCGGTGATTCCCCCAGCGCTGGCCGACCACCGTCAGATCGCCCTGGCAGGGCAACAACCCCAACGCAGCCAGCGCCAAGGTGGACTTGCCCGAGCCCGATTCACCGATGACGCCCAGGGTGCGCCCCGCTGGCAGACTGAAATCGACGCCCTGCACTGCCACAAACTCACCGCGTCGGAACCAGCCGCGCCACCCTGGCAAGGGCGTGGCATAGGTTACGCGCAAACCCCGCGCGGACAGTACGGGCGGCGCAGATACCGCAGATACCGCAGTCCCATCTCCTAAGCCGGACGAGCCAGAAACGGTGCACTCTGTCTTGCCCCCTCCCCCGCTGGGGGATGGCTGGGGTGGGGGCTTGTTAGTGACTAAAACATCCCGCTCGGGCTTGCTGGCCAGCAAACGCTGCGTATAGGGGTGCTGGGGGTGGGCAAACAAGTCGGTGGTTGCGCCCTGCTCGACGATACGGCCACGCTCCATCACGATCACGCGATCAGCAAAACGGCGCACCAGGTTCAGGTCGTGCGTGATCAGCAGCACCGCCATGCCGCGCTGTTGCTGCAAACGCTGCAACAGGTCAAGAATCTGCAGGCGCAAGCTCACGTCCAGCGCCGTGGTGGGTTCGTCGGCCAGCAGCAGTTTGGGCTGGCACGCCAGCGCCATCGCGATCATGGCGCGCTGGCGCTGACCGCCACTGAGCTGGTGGGGAAAGGCGTGGTAGCGACGTGCAGGTTCGTCAATGCCGGTTTCTGCTAGCAACGCAATAGCTGCTTGCGCAGATAGTGTCTGGGCTAGGCCTTGTTTTAACGTAATGACTTCGGCAATCTGCTCACCCACCGACATGAGCGGGTTCAGCGCCGTCATGGGCTCCTGAAAGATCATGGCGATGTCTTGCCCGCGCATGGCGCGCAACTGCCGTTCGGGCAAAGACAACAGATCTTGTCCTTCAAACAAGGCCTGGCCGCCGATGCGCGCGTCGGGCACCAGGCGCAACAAGCTCAAAGCCGACACCGACTTGCCCGAGCCCGATTCGCCCACCAGGGCTACTTTTTCTCCGGCCGCGATGCTGAAACTGATGCCGTGCACCACCTCTTGCCCCGCAAACCCCACCGACAGGTCGCGTACCTCCAGCAACGCTGCGGCCGATGACGTAAGCGTGGGGGCTATCTTCATCATTGATCTGCCTTTCTGGGGTCCAGCGCGTCACGCAAGGCGTCGCCCATAAAGGTCAGCAGCAGCAGCGTGAGCACCAGCACGGCAAAGGTGAAGACCGAAATCCACCAGGCGTCAATACTGTTTTTGCCTTGCGCCAGCAATTCGCCCAGCGACGGTGTGCCCGGTGGCACGCCCAGGCCCAGAAAGTCGAGCGACGTGAGCGCCAAAATCGCGCCGCTCATGCGAAACGGCAGAAACGTCACCACCGGCGTCAGGCTGTTGGGCAGCAAATGGCGCGTGATGATGTGCCAGTTGCTCACACCCAGCGAGCGTGCCGCGCGCACATAGTCGAGCTGGCGGTTACGCAAGAACTCCGCCCGCACATAGTCCGACAAGCCCATCCAGCCAAACAGACTCAGCAGCACCAGCAGCAGCGCCAGGCTGGGTGCAAATATGGCGCTGAAAATGATCAACAGGTACAGCTCGGGCATGGAACCCCAGATTTCAATGAAGCGCTGAAACGCCAGGTCGGTCTTGCCGCCAAAAAAGCCCTGAATGGCACCGGTGACGATACCCAGCAAAGTCCCCACCAGCGTCAACGCCAAGGCGAACAACACACTCACCCGAAAGCCGTAGATCAATTGCGCCAGCAAGTCGCGCCCGCGGTCGTCGGTACCCAGCCAGTTGTCCGCAGTTGGACCGCTCGGGTTGGGCGCCTTGGCAAAATAATTCAACGTCTTGGGACCATAGGGATTGAGCGCGTAAACGGCCCAGTTGCCGTCGCTGTTCAGGCGCTGTCGGATGAATGGGTCCAGATAGTCGGTCGCGGTGTCAAAGTCGCCGCCAAAGGTTTTTTCAGGGTAGTCATGCAGCAGCGGAACGTACAGTTCGCCCTGGTAGCGCAGCAATAGCGGGCGGTCGTTGCTGATCAGTTCAGCAACCAGACTCAAGACCACCAACAGGCCAAACAACCACAGGCTCCAGTAACCCAGCCGGTTGCGCTTGAAGCGCCGCCAGGCGCGCGCCCACGGCCCGGCGGACACTGCAACGGGGGGGTCAGTCAAACTTGACACGGGGGTCCACCCAGACGTAACACAGGTCTGAAATCAGCTTGGTGACCAAGCCAATCAGCGTAAAGAAATACAGCGTGCCCAGCACCACCGGGTAGTCACGCCGGATCACACTCTCGTAACTCAGCAGCCCCAGCCCATCGAGCGAAAACAGCGTTTCAATGAGCAGTGAACCGGTGAAAAATGCGCCGATGAACGCCGCCGGAAAACCGGTCACGATGGGAATCAGCGCATTGCGAAACACATGACCCCACAGCACCTGGCGCTCACTCAGGCCCTTGGCGCGGGCGGTCACCACGTATTGCTTGCGGATTTCTTCCAAAAAAGCATTTTTGGTCAGCATCGTGGTCACGGCAAAGCTGCCCAGCACCATCGCTGTGACCGGCAACGCGATGTGCCACAGATAGTCCACCGCGCGCGCGCCCCAACTTAGTTCTTCCCAGTTGCCAGAGGTCAGCCCGCGCAACGGAAACCATTGCAACTGGCCGCCAAAAATCACCAGCAAGGCCACGCCCAGCACAAAGCCGGGGATGGCGTAACCCACCAGCACCAGCAGCGTGGTGATCAGGTCAAAGCGCGAACCGGCGCGCACCGCCTTGGCCACACCCAGCGGCACCGCCACCAGATAGCTGATGAAAAACGTCCATAACCCCAGGCTGATCGACACCGGCAGCTTGTCACGGATCAGCTCGGCCACACTCTTGTTCTGGAAAAAGCTGCGCCCCAGGTCAAAGCGCGCAAACTGCCCCAGCATCTGCAAAAAACGTTCGTGCGCGGGCTTGTCAAAACCGTACAGCGCCTTGATTTGCTCAATGCGCTTGGGATCGACCCCTTGCGCGCCCCGGTAAGTCAAACCGCCCCCTTCGGCCACGGCACCCTTGCCAGCACCCGCCTTGGCTTCGGCCAGATACTGTTCGACCGGCCCGCCCGGCACAAACTGGATCACCACAAAGGTGATCAACAGCACGCCCAGCAGCGTGGGGATCATCAGCAGCAGACGTTTGAGGATATAGCTCAGCATGGTCAGGCAAAGTGATGCGTTGGCAAAAACAGCAAGAGGGGCTGACCGGGACAGCACTGAAAACCATCGCGTTGATAAAACCCAGCCGCGTGTTCATCCAGGGCATCGACAAACAGGCCCAGGCCGTCGGCCTCTTGGTCAATACGCTGCGCCCTGCGCATGGCATCCATCATCAACAGCAATTCACCCGCGCATTTGCCTTGCGCAAGCCAGCCGATGAGCTGCAGGCATTGGCAGACAAAGGGCAGACGGTCATGACTACCAGTAAAAGGTTGTACCAGCAGCATCGGTTTTGGCCAGGTTGTAGCGATTCAGTACCTTCGACAGCTTGCCGTTGGGTGCGGGTTGGCTTTTCATCAACGCCGGTAACGGCATCAACGTGCCAAGATTGGGTTCTGTGAGAAGTCAATCTATAACCAAAATAATAATATCGGTTCTTCGTTGAATTCACTGTGAACTTTTTAAGCCACTGCCAAGTTCAACTTTCCACAATGAAACAGAATTCTTGCCCGGTAGTTAGTGAA
>PCUV01000053.1 GCA_002786915.1 Comamonadaceae bacterium CG12_big_fil_rev_8_21_14_0_65_59_15
GCCCGAAGGTGAACTGGCGTTGGCTGAATGTGTGCTGTACCTGGCGGTGGCACCCAAGAGTAACGCGGCCTACAAGGCGTTTAACGCGGCGCGCGCCTGGGTCAAGCAGGACGGCACCCGGCCGGTGCCCATGCACCTGCGCAACGCCCCCACGCGGCTGATGAAAGAGCTGGACTACGGCAAGGGCTACCGTTATGCGCACGACGAGCCAGACGCGTTTGCCGTCGGCGAGCGCTACCTGCCTGACGGCATGCCTGAACCTGGGTTTTACCAACCGGTCGAACGTGGCCTTGAAATCCGCATTGCCGAGAAATTACGACTGCTCAAACAGCGCAACGATCAGGCGCGTTAATCTGCGTTAAGGATTGCTAATGGTTTTGGATTTTCAGGGTAAACCCGCAAAGTGGCTTGCCAGACCCTGTCAACCCCATGACTACAATCGCCACCGCTCGCCTGCCAGGCACCAGACTTGGCAGGGTTTTTGCTAGTTCAGGTGCATGCGGATCGTGCCCCAGCGTGTGAGCTGGTCGTCACGTCGGTTGTCGGTCTGTGTCGTTGGTTGGCGTGCCACTGAAAATCGGAGAAGTTTTATGGAAACCTTCATACAGCAGATCATCAACGGTCTGGTGTTGGGCAGCATGTATGCCTTGGTCGCATTGGGTTACACCATGGTCTATGGCATTATTGGCCTGATCAATTTCGCCCACGGCGAGGTGCTGATGGTGGGGGCGCTGACCAGTTGGTCGATCATCGGGTTGATGCAAGATGCCATGCCCGGTGCACCTGGCTGGCTGGTGCTGTTGATTTCCATGGTCATCGCCTGTGTGGTAGCGGCAGCCTTGAACTTCACCATTGAAAAACTTGCCTACAAGCCGCTGCGCAACAGTCCACGCCTGGCACCTTTGATTACCGCCATTGGCATGTCGATCCTGCTGCAGACGCTGGCCATGATCATCTGGAAGCCCAATTACAAGCCTTATCCAAACCTGATCGGTGGTGACCCGATCGACATTGGGGGTGCGGTGATTTCCATCACCCAGATCATCATCTTGGCTGTGACCGTGATTTCGCTGGCGGTGTTGATGTGGCTGGTGAACTACACCCGTCTGGGGCGCGCCATGCGCGCCACCGCCGAAAACCCGCGCGTGGCTGCGCTCATGGGGGTCAAACCCGACGTGGTGATTTCGGCCACCTTTATCATTGGTGCCGTGCTGGCCGCAGTGGCGGGCATCATGTATGCGGCCAACTATGGCACGGTGCAACACACGATGGGCTTTTTGCCCGGCTTGAAAGCCTTTACTGCTGCGGTGTTTGGTGGCATTGGCAACCTGGCCGGTGCCGTGGTGGGCGGTGTGGCGTTGGGCATCATCGAGTCGCTGGGGGCCGGGTACATCGGCGTCATTACCGGTGGTGTGCTGGGCAGCCATTACTCTGACATTTTTGCCTTTATCGTGCTGATTGTGGTGCTGACGCTGCGACCCTCGGGCCTGCTGGGTGAGCGGGTGGCGGACCGGGCGTAAGGAGAAAACATGATGAAACAAAAACAAATCATCGTTTTTTTGCTGGCCGCCGTGGGGCTGCTGGTGGTGCCCATTGTGTTACAGGGGTTTGGCAATGCCTGGGTACGCATCGCTGACACCGCCCTGCTGTACGTGATGCTGTCGCTGGGTTTGAACATTGTGGTGGGCTACGCTGGCTTGCTAGACCTGGGCTATGTGGCGTTCTTTGCCATTGGCGCTTACATGTACGCGCTGATGGCTTCGCCCCACTTGACTGAAAACTTTCCATTTTTTGCCGCCCTGTTCCCGCAGGGGATGCATGCACCGATCTGGGTCATTATTCCGGCTGGTGCTGGCTTGGCGGCTTTTTTTGGTGTGTTGCTGGGCGCGCCCACATTGCGGCTGCGTGGCGACTATCTGGCCATCGTGACCTTGGGTTTTGGTGAAATCATTCGCGTGTTCCTGAACAATCTGGACCACCCGGTGAACATCACCAATGGCCCCAAGGGCATGGGCGAGCTCGATTCGTTGTCGTTCTTTGGCCTGGACTTTGGCAAATCGACCGAAGTGATGGGTTTCGAGTTGCCGTCGGTCACGCTGTACTACTACCTGTTTCTGGTGTTGGTGATTTTCAGCGTGATCATCTCGTACCGCCTGCAGCTGTCGCGCGTGGGGCGCGCCTGGATGGCCATCCGTGAAGATGAAATTGCCGCCAAGGCCATGGGCATCAACACGCGCAACTTGAAGTTGCTGGCGTTTGGCATGGGCGCCACCTTTGGCGGTGTCTCAGGTGCCATGTTTGCGTCGTTCCAGGGCTTCATTTCGCCCGAATCGTTTTCGCTCATGGAGTCGATCATGATCGTCTCGATGGTGGTACTGGGCGGTATCGGCCACCTGCCGGGCGTGATTGTCGGTGCGTTGGCGTTATCTGCCCTGCCCGAGGTATTGCGCTATGTGGCCGGGCCCTTGCAGAGCATGACCGATGGCCGTCTGGACGCGTCGATCCTGCGCCAGTTGCTGATTGCGCTGGCCATGATTGGCATCATGTTGCTGCGCCCGCGTGGTTTGTGGCCGGCGCCTGAACACGGCAAGTCGCTGCCCACCACCAAGGCCTGATGGGTGCAGGCGCGGAACCAGAGGAACCGAACACCATGACAGATACCGTTCTCAATGTAAGTGGCGTCTCCAAGCGTTTTGGCGGCTTGCAGGCGCTTAGCGACGTGGGTATTCAGATCAAGCGTGGCCAGGTGTATGGCTTGATCGGCCCCAACGGCGCGGGCAAGACCACGTTTTTCAATGTGTTGACGGGGTTGTACACGCCCGACACGGGCACCTTTGAGCTGGCGGGCAAGCCTTACCAACCCACGGCAGTGCACGAGGTGGCCAAGGCCGGGATTGCGCGCACGTTCCAGAACATTCGTCTGTTTGCCGAGATGACGGCACTCGAAAACGTCATGGTCGGGCGCCACGTGCGTACCCATTCGGGACTGATTGGGGCGGTGTTCAGGCTGCCGGCTTTCAAGGCCGAAGAAGCTGCCATTGCCCAGCGTGCGCAAGAGTTGCTGGACTATGTGGGCATTGGCAAGCTGACCGACTTCAAGGCCCGCACGCTGAGTTATGGCGACCAGCGGCGGTTGGAAATTGCCCGCGCGCTGGCGACCGACCCGCAACTGATTGCGCTCGATGAGCCCGCTGCGGGTATGAACAGTACCGAAAAAGTCTTGTTGCGCGAACTGATCGACAAAATCCGCAACGACAACCGCACCATTTTGCTGATCGAGCACGACGTGAAGCTGGTGATGGGTCTGTGTGACCGGGTCACCGTGCTGGACTATGGCAAACAAATTGCCGAGGGCACGCCCGCCGACGTGCAACGCAACGATAAAGTGATTGAAGCCTATCTGGGCACCGGAGGACATTGAGCATGGCGCAAGTATTATTGAAGGTGAAAGCGCTCAAGGTCGCCTACGGGGGCATCCAGGCGGTCAAGGGCGTCGATTTTGAGGTGAAAGAAGGCGAACTGGTGTCGCTGATCGGCTCCAACGGCGCCGGCAAGACCACCACCATGAAGGCCATCACCGGCTCGTTGCCCATCAACGACGGTGACATTGAATACATGGGCCGCAGCATTCATGGACAGGGGCCGTGGGACTTGGTCAAGCAAGGGCTGGCGATGGTGCCTGAAGGCCGCGGTGTGTTTACCCGCATGACGATTCAGGAAAATCTGCAAATGGGCGCCTACATCCGTGATGACAAGGCAGAGATAGCGCTTGATCTGGAAAAAGTGTTCGGCATTTTCCCGCGCCTCAAAGAACGCCGTAACCAATTGGCCGGTACCTTGAGTGGTGGCGAGCAGCAAATGTTGGCCATGGGCCGCGCGCTGATGAGCCGCCCCAAGGTGTTGTTGCTTGATGAGCCGTCGATGGGGTTGGCGCCCATCATGGTGGACAAAATTTTTGAGGTGGTGCGTGACGTGTATGCGCAAGGTGTCACGATTTTGCTGGTGGAACAAAACGCCAGCCGTGCTCTGGCCATAGCGGACCGCGGCTACGTGATGGATTCGGGGTTGATCACCATGTCGGGCGACGCCAAAAACATGCTCAAGGATCCAAAGGTACGGGCTGCTTACCTGGGTGAGTAACAGGGTTTTTACCAATAAGTTGATCTGGCTCAAGGTTGATGATGCTGCGGCGCGGCAAAGTTCGCGCTATGTTTTCAGTCAACACCATCGACCCGTCGGCGCGCGAACAATGCATCGCGCGAGGCCAAATTTTGCAACAACGTGGCGTCGACACCCAGCGTGTCGGTTACATTGAATCCGGTCGCGTAGCGCTGGGCGTCATCGAGTCTGGCGTCATGGAACACCAGATCGGTGTGCTCGAAGGCCCATGCTGGCTGGACGCCAGTTCGGTCGTGCTGGGTTTGCCACATCTGGTGGACGCCCTGGCCGATTCGCCCGTGAAACTGCGTGCTGTCGCCGCCAAAGACTTTCGCAAGGCGATTGCCAACTTGCCCGAATCGGCGCAAGCCGTGCTCACCGACGTGGCCATGGCGCACCGGCGGCAAACTGAATTTGCGGTCAGCCGCCTGGCCAAGGATGCCGAGTCGCGCTGCGCAGAATGGTTGCTCAGCCACGCGCGCGCCAGTGAGCAAGGCCAATTGGCGGTGGAGCTCAACCAACGCAAGCGCAGCATTGCCGCGCAGTTGGGCATCGCGCCCGAAACCTTTTCCCGCGTGTTGCGGCATTTGCGCGATCAGAGCCTGATCAGTGGCTCGGGCCGGGTGCTCAATCTCGTTGATCCGGGCGGTTTACGTTCCTTGGCCGGCGTCTGAGCGATGAGATGCGCCCGTTGGCGCGTCACTGGGCCAAACAAATTCACTTTCATGCTCGTTGGGTTCATTCTGGGCGCGTATCTTCAAGCAAAATAGCGCTTTTGATGCGCGCGTTCCTTTCGGCGAGCGCGCCTCTTGTTTGAACCCAGCCCCATGACTCTTGCCCGCCTGCAACTCGTCGGCATTACCAAACAGTACCCGGGTGTTGTTGCCAACAGCGACGTTGCCCTGAGCGTGCAGCCCGGCGAGATTCACGCAGTACTGGGTGAAAACGGCGCTGGCAAATCCACCCTGATGAAGGTCATCTACGGCTTGGTCAAGCCCGACGCGGGTGAGCTGTTTTTCAACGGACAACGCGTACATGTCAAGAGCCCACAAGAAGCGCGCGCGCTGGGCATTAGCATGGTGTTTCAGCACTTCAGCCTGTTTGATACGCTGACGGTGGCTGAAAACGTCTGGCTCGGTCTTGACAAGGCATTGAGTTTGCGTGAGGTCACACGCAACATCGAGCAAAAGGCCGCCGAATACGGTTTGGGCATTGAACCCACGCGCCCGGTGCACACCCTGAGCGTGGGCGAGATGCAGCGCGTGGAAATCATCCGTGCCTTGCTGACGCAGCCCCAGCTGTTGATTCTGGACGAACCCACTTCCGTGCTGACACCCCAGGCGGTTGACAAGCTGTTTGTGGTGCTGCGGCAGTTGGCCAGTGAAGGTTGCAGCATTCTTTACATCAGCCACAAGCTGCACGAGATTCGGGCACTGTGCACGGCGTGCACCGTGTTGCGTGGGGGCCGGGTGGCTGGCACGTGCAGCCCGGCGCAGGAAAGCAACGCCTCCTTGTCGCGCCTGATGATCGGGGCTGAGCCGCCGCCTCTGGTGCACCGGGCGCAGCCACCGGCGGCGGTGCTGCTGCGTGTGCGGCATTTGTCGTTGCTCCGTGAAGAGCAGTTTGGTGTTGATCTGGAGGACATTGATTTTCAGGTGCGTGGCGGCGAGGTGGTCGGCATTGCGGGTGTGTCGGGCAACGGACAAACAGAGCTGTTGCGCGCCTTGTCGGGCGAGGATTGCCGAGCTGCGCCCGAATCGATCGCCATGGGACGCGTCGATGTGGGACAGCTGCACCCGGGGCATCGGCGTCAGTTGGGGCTGCATTTTGTGCCGGAAGAGCGCCTGGGCCGCGGTGCCGTGCCCACCTTGTCCTTGGCACACAACCTGCTGTTGACGCGCCAGGAAGCGATTGCCCTGCCGCGCCTGGCCGGTGGCTGGATCCGGGTGCGCCAGCTGGAGCGTCAGGCTGCTGACATCATCGCGCGCTTTCAGGTCAAGGCCGGCGGTGTGCATGCGCTAGCGCGCTCGCTTTCAGGTGGCAATTTGCAGAAGTTCATTGTCGGGCGTGAGATGGACGCCAACCCGCGCTTGTTCATCGTGTCGCAGCCTACCTGGGGCGTGGATGTGGGGGCGGCAGCGCAAATTCGCAGTGAGCTGCTGCTGTTGCGCGACGCGGGTTGTGCCGTGCTGGTGGTCAGTGAAGAGCTCGACGAATTGTTTGAGGTGTGTGACCGCTTGCATGTGATGGCGCGCGGGCGTTTGTCACCGTCGATATCAGTCGCGGATGCCAACGTGGAACAAATTGGCCAATGGATGAGTGGTCTGTGGGATGCACCGGAGGCTGCGCATGTGGCGGCTTGAGGCACGCGCCGAGCCTTCGCGCTTCTGGACCTATGCATCGCCCCTGCTGGCGCTGCTGGTCACCGTGCTGGTGGGCACGCTGATGTTCACCGCCCTGGGCAAGGACCCGGTCAAGGGCTTGTCGATGTTTTTCTGGTTGCCGATTCAAAGCGGCTACGCCTGGGGCGAGCTGCTGGTCAAGGCCACACCGTTGCTGATCATTGCCTTGGGGCTGGCGCTGTGCTTTCGCTCCAATGTATGGAACATTGGCGCCGAGGGTCAGTACATCATGGGTGGCATTTTTGCCGCCGGTGTGGCGCTGGCGGCCGACGCATCGATCGGCCCCTGGATCGTGCTGCCAATCCTGCTGGCCGGTGTGCTGGGCGGGCTGCTGTGGGCCGCGTTGACCGCTGTGCTGCGTGAGCGCTTTCACGCCAATGAAATTCTGGTCAGCCTGATGCTGGTGTACGTGGCGGTGCAGATACTGAGCTACCTGGTCGGCGGGCCGTGGAAAGACCCGCTCGGGTTCAACTTTCCGCAGACCAAGAATTTTGACGCCATCACGCGCATTCCACGGTTGTTCGAGGGCTCGCGGGTGAGCATTGGCGCGCTGTTGGCGCTGCTGGGGGTGGGCGCGCTGTGGGTGTTCCTGTTTCGCACCCGCGCCGGCTTTGCCATGCAGGTGGGCGGGCTGGCACCCGCAGCAGCGCGCTACGCGGGTTTTTCGTCACGCCGTGCTTTGTGGGCGGCGTTGTTGATCTCTGGCGGCTGCGCGGGTCTGGCGGGTGCGCTAGAGGTGGCCGGGCCCATCGGCCAGCTCACCATTTACCTGCCCGCCGGTTATGGCTTTGCCGCCATCATCGTCGCCTTTGTCGGGCGGTTGCACCCTGTGGGGATGGTGTTTTCGGCCTTGCTGATGAGCATGTTTTACATTGGTGGCGAGCTGGCGCAGTCGCGGCTGGGGTTGACCAAATCGCTGACAGGGGTGTTCCAGGGGTTGCTACTTTTTAGTTTGTTGGCCTGTGACACGTTGGTGAATTACCGCCTGACCGTCACCCGCGGAGGGAACCGCTGATGGAGTCGTACGCACTGCTGCTGGCCTCCACGCTCAACGCGGGCACCGTGCTGGCGATCGCATCGCTCGGGCTGTTGATCAACGAGAAGGTGGGCGTGGTCAACCTGGGCGCGGAGGGCATGATGCTGTGCGCCGCCATTGCAGGCTATGCCACGGTGGTGTTGACCGGCTCAGATGCTCTTGGATTTGTGGCTGGTATGGCAGCTGGTGCAGTGCTTTCAGCCATTTTTGCTTACCTAGTGATCTGGCTCAACACCAACCAGTACGCCACCGGTCTGGCGCTGACGCTGTTTGGTACCGGGTTTTCGGCCTTTGTCGGCACCGGCTACGTGCAGGCGCGCATCCCAGAGCGCGTGGCGTATGCAGTTCCGTTGTTGGGTGACTTGCCATGGGTGGGGCCGGCGCTGTTTCGGCATCACCCGCTGGTGTATCTGACGGTGGTGCTGGCTGCTGCGCTGATCTGGTTTTTGTACCGAACCCGGGCCGGGCTGGTGCTGCGTTGTGTGGGCGAAAGCCCGCAGTCGGCGCACGCGCTGGGTTACCCGGTGCGGCGCATCCGCTTGCTGGCGGTGGTGGCAGGTGGTGCACTGTGCGGGCTGGCCGGTGCCTATTTGTCGCTGGTTTATACGCCGCTGTGGGTCGAGGGGATGGTGGCGGGCAAGGGCTGGATTGCGCTGGCGCTAACCACGTTTGCCACCTGGCGACCGGCCCGCGTGCTGCTGGGGGCGTACCTGTTTGGTGGTGTCACCATGTTGCAGTTTCACTTGCAAGGTTTGGGTGTGGATGTGCCCAGCCAGTTGCTCAGCAGCCTGCCGTATCTGGCCACCATCGTGGTGCTGGCGTTGATCTCACGCAACCCGCAGTGGATTCGCATCAACATGCCCGCCAGCCTGGGCAAGCCGTTTTACCCGGAAGGCTGATTCCGGGTGAGGCAGGTTGATTGGGTCAGGTGTGCGCCGGGTTTTGCGGCGAAATGCGCGCGCCTGAGGTGCTGGCGTACTTGACTTGGTTACCCCATCGTCATCAGCTGCGCGTTGCCACCAGCGGCAGCGGTGTTGGTGCTGATGCTTTGCTCGTGCATCAGCGCGCTCAGGTCGTAGTGCGCACCGCTGGCCAGTTGCGCCGGGCTCAGGTTGTCAATACGCACCAGCGCGCCGGGGCGCTGCGCCACCCGCAGCGCCAGCGTCTGCAGGTCGTCGGAGTCGCCTTCAAACAGCAGTGCGCTCCAGTGGGCGTCTGCCAGCACCGTGTCGCTCGGGCGCACGCTCACCTGCGCTTGCACTTCAGACGGCATGGCTTCCAGCAAACGTGTTATGGCGTCATGGCCCAGCGCGCCCGGGCTAAGCCAGCAGCGGTTACCGCTGGCCAGCGCGGCGGCCATCTGGTGCACCATGCCCAGGGTGGATTGGGCGCAAGCCCACACGGTGCCGCGCGGCAGCAACTGGTAGCGATTGGTCTCACCAGTGGGGCCGGGCAGGGTGAACACCTCGCCCAGCACGCTGGCCGTCAGATAACTGCCGCAGGCCTGGACTGCACGTGTGGCATCGTCTGGGTGCTGCCAGACGTCGAGCGTGGTTAGCGCCGGTTGTTGCAACGCGTTTTGCAGTTGCTGCAACGCTTGCAAGCCAGGCTGTTTGGCCAGGCGTTCTTGCCATGTCAAGGTGGGTTGGATCGCACTTGACTCACCCAGTGCTGCCAGCGCCGTGTTGCCGCCCTGAGCATTGGCTTGCACCAAGCGGTACAGGTACAGCGGCCCGCCCGCCTTGGGGCCGGTGCCCGACAAGCCCATGCCGCCAAACGGTTGCACGCCCACCACCGCGCCGATAATGTTGCGGTTGACATACACGTTGCCCGCGTGCACGCGTTGCGTCACCTTGGCGATGGTTTCGTCGATGCGGCTGTGCACGCCAAAGGTCAGGCCGTAGCCGGTGGCGTTGATCGCGTCCAGCACCTGCGGCAGGTCTTCACGCCGGTAGCGCAGCACGTGCAAAACAGGGCCAAAGACCTCACGGGTCAAGCGTGAAATGCTATCAATTTCAATCATGGCGGGGGGTACAAAATAGCCTCTGTCGGCGCTCTCGTCGCGCGCCGGGCGGGTCACCGTCAAGCCCTGGGCGCGCATGTTGACAAGGTGCTGCTCGATCAGTGCGCGCGCGTCTTCGTCGATCACCGGGCCGACGTCGGTCGCCATGCGGTCCGGGTTGCCGACCACCCATTCACGCAAAGCCTCCTTGATCATGCCCAGTACCCTGTCGGCTACGTCGTCTTGCACACACAGCAGCCGCAGTGCCGAACAGCGTTGCCCGGCCGAATCAAAGGCAGAGGCCAGCACATCAGCCACCACCTGTTCGGCCAGCGCAGACGAGTCCACCACCATGGCGTTCTGGCCGCCAGTTTCGGCAATCAGCGGTATGCAGCGCCCTTGCGCGCTGATACGTTTGGCCAGCGTGCTGGCAATGAGCCGCGCCACTTCAGTCGAGCCGGTAAACATCACACCGTCCACGCCCGCGTGCGCCACCAGTGCCGCTCCCACGGTTTCACCGCTGCCGGGCACCAGTTGTGCGCTGTCTGCGGGGACGCCCGCCTCGTGCAGGATGCGCACCATGGCGTCGGCCACCAACGGCGTTTGCTCAGCCGGTTTGGCCAGCACGCAGTTGCCCGCAGCCAGCGCGGCCGCGACCTGGCCGGTAAAAATGGCCAGCGGAAAGTTCCACGGGCTGATGCACAGCACCACGCCCAGCGCGCGCTGGCTCTGGTTGTCAAACGTGGCAGCCACCTGCGCGGCGTAGTAGCGCAAAAAGTCCACCGCTTCGCGAATTTCAGAGATGGCGTTGGGCAGCGTTTTGCCAGCTTCGCGCACGATCAGCCCCAGCAACGCTTGCGTGCGCTGCTCCAGCAGGTCGGCGGCGCGGTTCAGGCACGCGGCGCGCTCCTGTGGCGGCGTGGCTTGCCAGATCGGCAGGGCGTCTTGCGCGCACTCCACCGCTTGTGCCACCTCTGGTGCCGTGGCGTTGCGCACCCAACCAACCACGTCGCGCAGGTCGGCGGGGTTGACCACACGCTGCCAACCGTCTGCGCTGGCGGTGGAAGGGTTCAGCGCCAGTGCCTGGGTGCTGCTGCACGCTGCGGTGTAGGTGGTTTGTGCGCTACGCAGCAAGCCGGCGGAAAGTGACGCCAGTTGTTGCTCGTTGCACAAATTGAGTCCACACGAATTGGTGCGCGACTGGTTTCCCAACTGGGCAAACAACTGGCGCGGCAGGGCAATTTTGGGGTGCGGCGCGCCCAGCCCACCGTCCCGCTCGCCCAGTGTCACCGCTTCCTGCACCGGGTCGCTCACCAGTGCCTCCACTTTCACCTTGGGGTCGCCAATGCGGTTCACAAACGACGAGTTGGAGCCGTTTTCAAGTAGTCGGCGCACCAGGTACGCGAGCAAGGTCTCATGCGTACCCACCGGCGCGTAAATGCGGCACGGGCGGCCCAGCTTGCCTTCTGACACGGCGCCGGTGACCTGTTCGTACAGCGGCTCACCCATGCCGTGCAAGCACTGAAATTCATATTGGCCAGCGTAGTAGTTGTTGCCCGCCAGGTGGTAGATGCTGGCCAGTGTTTGCGCGTTATGCGTGGCAAATTGCGGATACACCGCGTCGGGTGCGGCCAGCAATTTACGGGCGCAAGCCAGGTACGACACGTCGGTGTGCACCTTACGCGTGAACACCGGGTAGCCTTCGTGCCCGTCCAGCTGCGCGTGCTTGATTTCCGCGTCCCAATACGCACCCTTGACGAGCCGGATCATCAGCCTTCGGCCGCTGCGCCGCGCCAAATCGATCACGTAGTCGATTACGTACGGGCAGCGTTTGAGGTAGGCCTGCACCACAAAGCCGATGCCGTTCCAGCCCCTCAGGGCCGGGTCAAAGCACAGGGCGTCAAGCAGGTCCAGCGACAGCTCGAGCCGGTCGGACTCTTCGGCGTCGATGTTGATGCCGATGTCGTACTGGCGCGCCAGCACGGCCAGCCGGGTCAGGCGTGGCAACAGCTCGCCCATGACGCGTTCGCGCTGCGCGCGGCTGTAGCGGCTATGCAGCGCTGACAGCTTGACCGAGATGCCTGGGCCGTCGTGGATGCCGCGCCCGTTGGACGCTTTGCCGATGGCGTGAATCGCCTGTTCGTAAGAGGCTACATAGCGCTCGGCATCAAGCTCGGTGGTGGCGGCTTCGCCCAGCATGTCGTAGGAATAGCGAAAGCCTTTTTTCTCCAGCGCGCGGCTGTTGGCCAGCGCCTCGGCAATGGTCTGGCCGGTGACAAACTGCTCGCCCATGAGTTTCATGGCGCGGTGCACGCCCTGGCGGATCAGCGGCTCGCCGCCCTTGCCAATGAGCCGCGTCAGCGCGCTGGCCAGGTTTTTTTCGCTGGCGGTGGCGGTCAGCTTGCCGGTGAGCATCAGGCCCCAGACGGCCGCGTTGACAAACAGCGAAGGCGAATTGCCCAGGTGCGCCTGCCAGTCGCCGTGGCTGAGTTTGTCGCGGATCAGTGCGTCGCGCGTGGCGTTGTCGGGGATGCGCAACAAGGCCTCGGCCATGCACATCAGCGCCACACCTTCCTGGCTGGAAAGTGAAAATTCTTGCACCAGCGCTTCCACGCCACCGCTGGCTTGGCTTGCGCGCAAGCCTTGCACCAGTTGCACGGCGGTCTGTTCGATAGCACTGCGCTGTTGTGCGTCGGCAACCTGTGCCAGCGGCGTCAGCATCGCCACGCAGTCCGGCTCGGGCCGATGCCAGGCAGCGGTGATGGCCGCGCGCAGATCGGTTTGTGGCAGCACGTTTTGAGCCCAGTCGAGAAACGCTGGCTCCGGGCCTGTCGTCTGGGCCACGTCAGGTGGATCCGCCTCGACAAGATTTGAATCTGACGGAGATGCCTGTGCTACTGTGCCTAACGCTGCGGCCAGACCACCGTGTTCCAGTCGATCCAGGTACTGCAGTACCGCCTGTTTAATCAGCCAATGCGGCGTTTTGCTTTGTGACTGCGCGGCCGATTTGATGCGGTCGCGAAACATCTCATCGACTTTGATACCGAGCGTGACACTGGACATGGAGAACCCTTGAGTTGTGTGGAAATGAACACCATGCTAAGTGGGGTGCAACCTTTTAAGGTTAGGGTTAACCCTAGTTATTAGCCTCATTCATGGTGAATGCAGCATAGCGATACCCCCTGACCATTAAAAAAATTTGAAAAAAGTTTGAAATAGGCCTAAATCACCCCGCAAATCTGCCGTTAACAGACGTACGAATGGAGGAAAGACCCAGACTAATTCTGTCGCCTGAAGCACTATGTCACCTACACCGATTGAGCGAATCCAGTCTGCGCGGCCGCTGGCTGCCGAGGCTGCTGCATTGTTCACTGGACGCGTGGTGCCCGTGGTGCCGGTGAACCCACCGCAAACTCAGGTAGCTGCTGTTGAGCCGATGCCGAGTGTGATCAATCTGGTCCATCCGGTCAGCGCGGTCACGACCGACAACAAGACCAGTGCGGGCGAAGGTGTCTACAGCACCGTGTCCGACCCGACTCGCCCAGGCGCGGATGCGGCCTCTGCGCCGAAAGACTGGACCATCAAGCGTCCGGTCCCAGAAAAAGTGGAAGACCCGCCACCCGAACCCATGTCCAAGATTTTGCTGGACCATATCAAGTCGCTTTGGGAGGCCAGTGCCAGCGCGGTGCAGGTGCAGCAGCAGGTGCGTAACCAGTTGGAGCCGCAGCCTGTGACCAACGCGTTGGCCACCAATGGCGTTGTGGCTAACGAGATTTACAACTTTTCGCCTTCGAAGATCAATAAGATCGAAAAAACGCAGAATTAGTGTGGCATAGCGCCTTCATCGCGCACGCCTGTGGCCACATGGCCTGAAGGCACATGCTGCGCTGCTGACTCAATGTGACCGGTCTGGTCGTCAAAGAAAAAATCGGGCTCAAACTCACGCAAGAATTCGCCCTTGGCCAAGCCGCCCAGAAACATGGCCTCGTCCACTTCAATGTTCCAGTTCATCAGCGTGCGGATGGCCCGCTCATGCGCCGGGGCGCTGCGCGCGGTCACCAAGGCGGTGCGGATGCGCATCGCAGGGGTGCCAGACTGCTGTAATCTTTGTAGCGCTACCAGCAAAGGTTTAAAGGGCCCGTCGGGTAAAGGTTGCCCCACTTTGTCAACCTCATGCTGCTGGAACGCCTGCAAACCCTGCGCCTGAAAAACCTGCTCGGCCTCGTCGCTGAACAATACCGCGTCGCCGTCAAAGGCAATGCGCACCTCTTGCGGATGCGCGTCGCTGGCATGTACCGATTGCGGATACACCTGCGCGGCAGGAACGCCCGCGCTCAGTGCGGCGCGCACGTCGCTTAGGTGGGTGCTCAAAAACAGGTTGGCGTGCAAGGGCTTCAGATAGCGCCAAGGCGGCTCGCCGCGCGTGAAGCTGCCGCGCTCAATCGGCAAGCCGTAGTGCTGTGCGGAACGAAATACGCGCATACCGGAGACCGGGTCGTTGCGCGACAAAATCACCACTTCTACCGGGTGGTTGTCCCCTTGGCGGGTGTTAAAAGCCAATAATTTCTTGACCAGTGAAAACGCCACGCCAGGCTTGGCGGGCGTGTCCAGGCGCTGCAACTGCAAGGCCATGTAAGCGCGGTCGTCGGCTTGCTCAAAGACGCGGTTTTCTTCCTCAAAGTCAAACAGCGCGCGGCTGCTGATAGCTACCACCAGTTTGCCGTCTAGCGTCAGGGCCATGGGTCGTCCTAATCAGTTGGGGTCAGAGCACATCGCTGGTGCGAGTGGTCTGACCCACAAGGTCTCACATTTGTTGGGGTCAGAGCACGTCGCTGACGCGAGTGGTCTGACCCGCAAGGTCTTACATTTGTTGGGGTCAGAGCACATCGCTGGTGCGAGGGCGTGAGTGGTCTGACCCCAATTATTTTCGATTATTCTTGCAAAAACATCTGGTACACCGGGTTGGCGGTTTCTTCCACGCAGGGGTAGCCCAGTGTGGTCAAAAATTTGTCAAAGGCCTTGTGGTCCTTTGGGGGCACCTGCACGCCCACCAGGATGCGGCCGTAGTCTGCGCCCTGGTTGCGGTAATGAAACAGGCTGATGTTCCAGCCCGGGCGCATCAGGCTCAAAAATTTCATCAGGGCGCCAGGTCGCTCGGGGAACACAAAACGCAGCAGGCGTTCGTCCTTGGCCAGCGCGCTGTGGCCACCCACCATGTGCCGGATGTGCTCCTTGGCCAGTTCGTCGTGCGTCAGGTCCAGCGCCTGGAAACCGTGTTTGGTCAGGTGCGCAGCGATCTTGCCCGACTCGCCCTTGGCCGCCGTGGTCAGGCCTACAAACACGTGCGCTTTTTGGGCGTCGCTGATGCGGTAGTTGAACTCGGTTACGTTGCGCAGCGCCTTGCCGCCGCCAAAGCTGGGCAGGTCGCCAATCAACGCGCAAAAACGCCGGAAACTGCCACGTTCTTCCGGAATGGTCACGGCAAACAGCGCCTCGCGCTCTTCGCCCACCTCGGCGCGTTCAGCCACAAAGCGCAGGCGGTCAAAGTTCATGTTGGCGCCGCACAGAATGGCGGCGTAGGTTTCGCCCCGGGTCTTGTGCGTGGCAACATACTGCTTGACCGCCGCCACCGCCAAGGCACCGGCGGGCTCCACGATGCTGCGCGTATCGACAAACACGTCTTTGATGGCGGCGCACACCGCATCAGTGTCCACCAGCACGTAGTCGTCCACCAGCGCGCTGGCCACACGAAAGGTTTCAGCGCCTACCAGCTTGACGGCCGTGCCGTCAGAAAACAGCCCCACGTCGGCCAGCGTCACGCGCTCGTGCGCAGCGGCAGACTGCACCATGGCGTCCGAGTCGTTCATCTGCACACCAATCACCTTGATCTCGGGGCGCACCGCCTTGATGTAGTTGGCCACGCCGGCAATCAGCCCGCCACCACCGATGGCCACAAACACCGCGTCCAGCCGCCCCTGGTGCTGGCGCAGCAACTCCATGGCGATGGTGCCCTGGCCTGCAATCACATCCGGGTCGTCAAACGGGTGCACAAAGGTGAGGCCCTCTTTCTTTTCCAGTTGCACCGCGTGCGTGTAAGCGTCCGAATAGCTGTCGCCAAACAACACCACCTCACCGCCAAAACCGCGCACCGCGTCCACCTTGACGCCCGGCGTCGTCGTGGGCATGACGATCACCGCGCGCGCGCCCAGGCGCCTGGCACTCAGCGCCACACCTTGCGCGTGGTTGCCGGCCGAGGCGCAAATCACGCCTTTCTTGAGTTGCGCCGGGCTCAGCTGTGCCATCTTGTTGTAGGCACCGCGCAGCTTGAAGCTGTGCACTGGCTGCTGGTCTTCGCGCTTGAGCAGCACGGTATTACCCAAGCGTGCGCTCAAAGACGGCGCGGTCTCCAGGGCAGACTCCACTGCCACGTCATAGACGCGCGCGGTTAGGATTTTTTTAAGATAGTCAAAAGGGGTTAGGTTGGAACTTGTCATAAGAGGCGGATGATAAGCGCCCAGCCCCGCAGCCTGGCTTGCACATCAGGTGACAATGCACAGCACTGAACTTTGAAAGGGTAGAAAAGCGTATGGAATGCACAGTGAACTGGACGGGCGCGTTGGGTACGCGCTCTGGCATGGGGTTTGTGGCTGAAACGGGCAGTGGTCACACGCTGGTGATGGACGGCGCCCCCGATGCTGCCAAGCCAGAAAACGGTGGGCTGAACCTGGCACCACGCCCCATGGAAACCCTGCTGGCCGGTGCCGGTGGGTGCACCGCCTATGACGTGGTGCTGATCCTCAAGCGTGGGCGCCACGACGTGCGTGGCTGTAGTGTGCAACTGCAAGCGGATCGGGCCGACAGCGACCCCAAGGTGTTCACCAAAATCAACATGCATTTCACCGTGTCGGGCAAGGGCGTGCCTGCGTCGGCGGTGGAGCGTGCCATTGCCATGAGTCACGACAAATACTGTTCCGCCAGCGTGATGCTGGGCAAGACGGCTGCCATTTCCACCAGCTTTGAGGTGAGGGAGTTGTAGGTGTTTTGCGGGATTTCAGTGCTTTAGAGGTTAAAGACTAGGGCTTACCCTTATATTGGAGTCATGACGAACAACCCAAAAACTTCAGATGACAGCGGGCTGACCCCTGCCGGACACCCGGAGCAGAAGGTGTTGGCTCTTGTGCCGGCCCTGCGCAAGCCAGACCTGATGGTGCCGATTCGCTCGCTGGGCGCAAACCACCGGGCGCGTATTGCGACGCACTTGAAAGAGCTCAATGCGCATGACCGTTATTACCGGTTTGGTTTCCCCGCCAATGACGAGCAAATCCAGCGCTATGTGGATGGGCTGAACTTTGAGCGGGACGAGATTTTCGGCATTTACAACCGGCACCTGACACTCATCGCCATGGCGCATGTGGCTTATTCACAACTTGAACGCCACAAGGCTGGCGCTGAATTTGGGGTGTCGGTATTGCCACATGTGCGTGGCCGTGGCTACGGTGCCCGGTTGTTTGAGCGTGCAGTGATGCACGCGCGCAACGAAGGCGTGCGCACCATGTATGTGCATGTGCTCAGTGAAAACACGGCCATGCTCAAGATTGCCCGCAACGCGGGTGCCAAAGTTGAGCGTGATGGTGCTGAATCCGAAGGCCACCTGGTACTGCCACCGGCAACGCTCGATACGAGGGTGATGGAGATGGTGGAAGAGCAACTGGCGCACGCCAATTACCAGATCAAACTACAGGCCAAATTCATTCGCAACACGTTCAGCGCCATCGCGCAGGCGTGGCGTCCAGGGGATCCGGATCGCCGCGCCCGTCAGCGTTCGGCCGCTGACAATTAAGTTTCGACATTTTTCCGCTATCCTTGCGGCTTGTTCAACGACCGCATGTCCTGCCAATCTGGCCGTGTCTGACTCTTACCCTGTGCGCCCCGAACGCGAAGATTCGCGTACCTTGCTGCAAAAGATCGCCGAATTCATCCACCCGGGGCCCGATTCCACCGACGAGCTGATCGAAACCCTGGCCGAAGCAGAACAAAACCAGCTCATTGGCGCCGACTCTCGCAAGATGCTCGAGGGCGTGATCCGCATGGCCGAAATGAGTGCGGGCGACGTGATGGTGCCCGCCCCACGCATGGACATGGTCAACATCGCTGACCCGTACGACGTGGTCATGCACGGCGTGATCGACACCGCGCACTCGCGCTTTCCGGTGTTTGAAGACGACCACGAAAACATCATCGGCATTCTGATGGCCAAAGACTTGCTCAAGCTACAGCGTGCGCCCGAGCTCAACTTGCGCGCCTTGTTGCGCCCGGCGGTGTTTGTGCCCGAAAGCAAGGGTTTGAACGATTTGCTGCGCGACTTTCAGAGCAACCACAATCACCTGGCCATCGTCATCGATGAATTTGGCCGCGTGGCTGGGCTGGTGACCATTGAAGACGTGCTGGAACAAATTGTGGGCGAGATTGAAGACGAATTCGACATTGCCGACGACGAAGGCGACATCTTTGGCCTGCCCGACAAAAGTTACCGCGTCAGCGGCGACACCCCGATCGATCGCGTTGAAAGTTCCTTTGATGTCAAGCTTGAAGGCTCAGACCCAGAGGACTGTTTTGAAACCATCGGTGGTTTGATCGCGCATGAAATGGGCCATGTGCCCAAACGCGGCGAGCAACACGTGATGGCTGGGCTCAGGTTTGTCGTGCTGCACACGCGCGGGGGCGCTGTGAAGTGGTTCAAGGTGACCCCAGACGCTGATGTGGCAAGCTAAGGGCGCGGCTGGCGGCACGCGCATCGCCACCGGGTTGCCCGGGCAGTTGCTGGCGCTGCTGGCCGGCGTGGCACAGGCGGCCAGTCTGGCTTGGCCGTGGGACGTTTCTGGTGTAACTGGCGGGGCTGCGCTGGTGCGTGGCGCCCCGCTGTGGTGGTTACAGATTTTTTGCATGTCGGCGCTGGTGGGGCTGCTGTTGCGCGCTGCCAGCGTGCGCGCTGCGGCGTTGCTGGGCTGGTTGTATGCGCTGGGCTGGTTAAGCGCGGGCTTTGGCTGGCTGTACACCTCGATGCACAGCTACGGCGACCTGAGTGCGCCGTTAGCCGCGCTAGCGGTATTGACGCTGGGCGCGGCGTTGGCGTTGTACTACGCCGTAGCTTGTATGCTTTTTAGGCTACTAGCGCCTGTCAACCAAAATCTGGCAGCTCTTGTTTTTGCAGCGCTGTGGACGCTGGCAGAACTCGCCCGTGGCCAGTGGCTGACTGGTTTTGGCTGGGATGCCATCGGCTACGCGCACGTTGACGGACCGCTGCAAGCGGGGTTTTCCTGGTTGGGTATGTATGGTGTGGGGGCGTTGGCGGCGGCACTGGCGGCCAGTCTGGCGTTGTTGATCCAAGCTGGACCCCTGCGTAGCAAGTGGCCGCCAGCGGTCATGGTGATGGCGCTGCCGTTGCTGACGGCCGCCTTGCCTGACGCAAGCGGGGTTGCACAAGGCCATCTGCGCGTAACGCTCTTGCAAGGCAATATCGCACAAGAAGAAAAGTTTCAGCCCGCCACCGGCATATTGCAGGCGCTGCGCTGGTACGGCGAGCAACTGCGTAGCGCGCAAGGCGATCTGGTCATCACCCCCGAAACGGCTTTTCCTGTGTTGCCAGAGCAGTTGCCCGACGGTTACTGGCAGGCCATGGAACACCGTTTTGCCACCGGCGAACAGGCTGCGCTGGTGGGTATACCGCTGGGCGACGATGAGCGTGGATACACCAATTCGTTGCTGGGTTGGCGCCCCGGTGCGCCCGATACCTGGCGGTACGACAAGCATCATCTGGTGCCGTTTGGCGAGTTCATCCCGCCGCTGTTTCGCTGGTTCACCGATCTGATGCAGATCCCGCTGGGGGATTTCAATCGGGGCGCTTTGCCGCAGCCCACGTTTGACTGGAAAGGCCAGCGCATCGCCGCCACCATCTGTTATGAGAATCTGTTCAGCGAGGAACTGGCGACGCAATTCACCGATGCTGCCAAGGCGCCTACCTTGCTGCTGAACATCAGCAATCTGGGATGGTTTGGCGAGCATCTGGCGATGGATCAGCATCTACAGATTGCACGCGTCCGTGCGTTGGAATTTGCCCGCACTTTTTTGCTGGCCACCAATACGGGCCGCACGGCTGTTGTGGATCACCGGGGCGTCGTCACGCATCAAACTGCACCGCATACACAAGGTGTTTTGACTGCCACTGTGCAGGGCCGCAGCGGCGTCACGCCCTACGCCCGCTGGAGCGCGCGCTGGGGGCAGCTCCCGGTGTGGATGTGTGGTTTGGTCGTGTTTGGCTGGGCGGTATGGCGGCGCGCATCCAACCCGTAAAATTGCGCATCCCGCGCGGCAGCTGCCGTGCCTTCCTACAATTTCGGCCCACGCCCGGCCGGTGGCAAAACCTTATGTTGACCTTCCAACAAATCATTCTGAAACTGCAAGCCTATTGGGACGCCCAGGGCTGCGCTTTGCTACAGCCGTATGACATGGAAGTGGGCGCTGGAACATCGCACACCGCTACTTTTTTAAGAGCGCTTGGCCCCGAGCCCTGGAAGGCGGCTTACGTGCAGCCCAGCCGCCGCCCCAAAGATGGCCGCTACGGCGAAAACCCCAATCGATTGCAGCATTACTACCAGTACCAGGTGGTGTTGAAACCCGCACCCAGCAATATTCTTGAGCTGTACCTGGGCTCGCTTGAAGCATTGGGGTTCGATTTGAAGCAAAACGATATTCGCTTTGTCGAAGACGACTGGGAAAACCCCACGCTGGGCGCCTGGGGGCTGGGCTGGGAGGTGTGGCTCAACGGCATGGAAGTGACGCAGTTCACCTACTTCCAGCAGGTCGGTGGCATCGACTGCAAACCGATTACAGGTGAAATTACCTACGGTCTGGAGCGCCTGGCCATGTACCTGCAAGGTGTGGACAACGTCTATAACCTGATCTGGACCGAAAGCGCAGACGGTGCCAAGTTGACCTATGGCGACGTCTATAAGCAAAACGAGGTGGAGCAGTCCACCTACAACTTTGAGCACAGCGACGTGGACTTTTTGTTGACCGCTTTTGCGGCCCATGAAAAGCAGGCGAAACACCTCATGGACGCGCAACTGGCGCTGCCAGCCTACGAGCAGGTGCTCAAATGCGCGCATAGCTTTAACCTGCTGGACGCGCGTGGTGCCATCAGCGTGACCGAGCGCGCCGCCTACATCGGGCGCATTCGCACCCTGGCGCGCGGCGTGGCGCAAAGTTATTTTGAAAGCCGCGAACGTCTGGGCTTTCCCATGGCGCCCCCTGAATGGTTGGCCCAGATGACCAAAAAAGCCGCTTGAGGCGCGTGTCCGCTTCCTACCCATCGCTACGCAAGCCCGAAAATTTCAAAAAATCATGACTGCCCCCCATCTCTTGGTTGAATTGTTTGTAGAAGAACTGCCGCCCAAGGCGCTGCAAAAGCTGGGCGACGCGTTTGCCACGGTGCTGGCAGCGCAATTGCGCACGCTGGGCCTGGCCGATGCCGACTCTGTTGTGACGCCGTTTGCGTCGCCCCGGCGCCTGGGGGTGCACATCACGCGCGTGGTGGCCAAGGCCCCCGACCGTGCGGTGCAGCAAAAATTGATGCCGGTCAGCGTGGGGCTGGACGCCAGCGGCCAAGCCACCCCCGCTTTGCTGAAAAAGCTGCAAGCGTTGGGCGCAGACGTGTCCGACCCGGTGGCTGCGGCGGCTGGACTTCGCCGCGCGCCAGACGGCAAGGCAGAGGCGCTGTTTTACGACAGCCTGGTGGGTGGTGCCACGCTGGAGGTGGGGCTGCAGCAAGCGCTTGAGACCACACTCACAAAATTGCCGATTCCCAAGGTCATGAGCTACCAGCTTGGTGCTGACTGTGATCTGCCTGGTTGGAGCACAGTTCATTTTGTACGCCCGGCGCATGGTCTGGTGGCCTTGCACGGCCATGTGGTGGTGCCCGTTAATGTGCTGGGGCTGACGGCGGGGCGCACCACGCAGGGACACCGGTTTGAGGCGCGCAAGTCGCCCGTTGAGATTGCCGACGCCGACAGTTATGCCGCTACCTTGCGCGCTGACGGTGCCGTGATTGCTAGCTTTCAAGAGCGTCGCGCGCTGCTGGTACAACAGCTTAATCAGGCTGCAGAGCTTATAGGACAAGGGGTGCACGCTATTGAAGATGATGCATTGCTGGACGAGGTGACAGCGCTGGTGGAGCGCCCCAACGTGTTGCTGTGCCAGTTTGACAAAGAGTTTCTGGCGGTGCCGCAAGAGTGCCTGATTTTGACCATGAAGGCGAACCAGAAGTACTTTCCACTGCTCGACGCGCAGGGCAAGTTGACGCACCAGTTTCTGGTGGTCAGCAATATCGCGCCCGCCGACGCCAGCCTGGTGATTAGCGGCAATGAGCGTGTGGTGCGTCCGCGTCTGGCCGACGCCAAGTTCTTTTTTGACCAGGACCGCAAAAAAACGCTGGCCTCGCGCGTGGCGGGGCTGGACAAGGTGGTCTATCACAATAAGCTGGGCACGCAGGGTCAACGCATGGGGCGGGTGTGTGACCTGTCGCGCGCCATTGCCGGTTTGCTGGTTCAAGCGGGCGTGGCTGTGCCCAACCTGGTGGCTCTGGCGGAGCAGGCGGCGCGTCTGGCCAAGACCGACCTGTTGACCGACATGGTGGGTGAGTTTCCGGAGCTGCAGGGCATCATGGGCGGCTACTACGCGCAGAACGACGGTTTGAGCGTGGAGGTGGCGCAGGCCATTGAAGACCATTACAAGCCGCGCTTTGCGGGAGATGCCTTGCCGCGTGGCCAGGTCGGGCTGGTGGTGGCACTGGCCGACAAGCTCGAAACACTGGTGGGTATGTTTGGCATTGGCAATGTGCCTACCGGTGACAAAGACCCATTTGCCCTGCGCCGTCACGCGCTGGGCGTGATCCGTATGCTGAGCGACCAGAACCTGCCATTGCAACTGGACGAACTCATCGCCCAAGCGGTGCCGGTGTTTGGTGACCTCATCACCGATCCGTCTAAAGCGCTGGGCGGCTTTGTGTTTGAGCGCTTGGCTGGTGCCCTGCGCGAGCAGGGTTTCAGCGCGCTGGAAGTCGATGCCGTGCTGGCTCTGCGCCCGCAGCGCCTGGGCGACGTGGCCAAGCGGTTGGCTGCGGTGCGCGCCTTTGCCTCCCTGCCCGAAGCGCCCGCGCTGGCGGCGGCCAACAAGCGCATCAACAACATTCTCAAAAAAGCCGACGCCGCAACGCTCGCCAACGCACACGTCAACCCTGCCTTGCTGCAAGAGCCCGCTGAATTGGCCTTGTTTGCCGTCACCCAGCAGTTGGCAGCGCGTGCTGACCAGCAATTTGCGGCCGGTGACTACACCGCGTCGCTGCAAACGCTGGCCGGGCTGCGTGCGCCGGTGGACTCATTTTTTGAAAGCGTGATGGTCAATGCCGACGAGCCCGACGTTCGCCTGAACCGGTTGGGGCTGCTCAATACTTTGTCTGAGGCCATGAACCGCGTCGCCGATCTGTCGCGCCTGGCGGCCTGACGCACCAAGGCAGTTGCCATGTCACCCATCAAACTGATCATCCTCGACCGCGACGGCACCATCAACCAGGACAGCGCCGACTACATCAAGTCGGCCGATGAATGGGTGGCGCTGCCCGGCGCGCTGGAGGCTATGGCTCGCCTCAACCATGCGGGTTGGCATATTGTGATTGCGTCCAACCAGTCCGGGTTGGGGCGCGGCCTGTTTGAGGTGTCCGACCTGAACGCGATCCACGCCAAGCTACACCAGCAACTGGCCGCGCTGGGCGGGCGGGTGGATGCCGTCTTTTATTGTCCGCACGCACCTGCTGACGCCTGCGCCTGCCGCAAGCCCGCCTCTGGTTTGTTTGAGCAGATTGCCGATCGTTACGGCATGGCCCTGACCGGTGTGCCCGCGGTGGGTGATTCCGAGCGCGACCTGGTCGCCGCTGCGGCCCTGGGCTGTGAACCGCACCTGGTGTTGACCGGCAAGGCGCTGGCGCTGCGCGGCAAAAGCCTGCCGCCCACTTTCCCGCCTAACACGCAGGTGCATCAGGATTTGTCCGCGCTGGCCGACTTTTTGTTGTCACGTGAGGCTGAGCCCGCCTGATGGCGTGGTCAACCTGCCTGTCTGCTGCCATTGAT
Organism: Comamonadaceae bacterium CG12_big_fil_rev_8_21_14_0_65_59_15; assembly: GCA_002786915.1. Classification (GTDB taxonomy): domain Bacteria; phylum Pseudomonadota; class Gammaproteobacteria; order Burkholderiales; family Burkholderiaceae_C; genus Rhodoferax. Next base: position 23,779 of record PCUV01000053.1, read on the forward strand.
GATCCGCTCTGTCCTTCATTTCATCTGGATGGCCACCACGGTAATCCCGTGGACGCTGGCGGTGCTGCTGACCTCCATCGCCTCGCGCACCAAAGCCTGGTGGGTGGCGGTGAACTGGTTTCGGGTCGTGATGTGGGGCACGCGCGTCATTTTGGGTGTGCGCATGCAGGTGCAAGGAATGGACAATCTGCCGCTGGGCCGCGCCAGCGCTGCGGTGTTGTTGTGCAACCACCAGTCCACGCTGGAAACGCTGTGGCTACCGACGCTCATGTCGCACCCGCTGGCGTTTGTGTTCAAGCGCGAACTGCTCAAGATACCCTTTTTTGGCTGGTCCATGGCACGCCTGGACATGATTCACATCAACCGCGAGTCACGCACGGTGGCCATGAAGCACGTCATCGAGCAGGGTACGCGGCTGCTGTCGCAGGGTACCTGGGTCATCATGTTCCCCGAAGGCACTCGTATGCCGCGCGGTCAGTCAGGCACCTACCAGACGGCAGGCACGCGGCTGGCGGTGGAGAGCGGCGCGCCGGTGCTGCCCATTGCCGTAGCCACGGCTTGCTGCTGGCCCAAGGAAGGCTTTGTCAAGCGCTCAGGCGTGGTCGCGGTGTCGGTCGGGCCGCTGATGCCCAGCGCCGGGCGTGACCCCAAGGCGCTGATGCGTGAGGTGCAGGCATGGATCGAGGCTGAGCTGCGTCGCATCGACCCAGGGGCGTACGCCTGAGGCAGCGCGACCAAGCCAAATTGCCGACCTACGCGATCGCCCAAACCCCAGTCCAAGCGCTTGTGCCATGCTGCCCCTGTTGCGTTTTACGCTCGATCTTTTTGAACAAAATTGGCCTCTAGACCACACAGAACAAGCGCAACGTGCCATTGATACGACAGCCTCAAAGAGGCCAAACGACGCCTCTGGAACGGCTGCCCCGGCAGCAGATGCGCCCAGCTCGCCGCAACCGGCGCAGTTCAAAGAGCCAGCGCCGCAGTCTGCGCTGACGCAACCCCTACAACCATCGCCCACGTGGCCGCCGTCCGCCACGCCGCAGGTGCCGCTGCGTCACCCCCGCGCCAGCCATGAAGTGCGCCTGGGTGAGGTGGTGGTGGCCTATGAGTTCAAGCGTTCGCAGCGGCGCAGCATCGGCTTTAGCGTGGGGCCCGAGGGCCTGGAAGTGCGTGCCCCGCGCTGGGCGGCGCTGCGCGACGTGAACACCGCCTTGCAGTCGAAGTCGGCCTGGATTCTGCGCAAACTGCATGAGGTGCGTGAGCGCCACGCACAACGCGCGGCGCTGGCCATCGACTGGCGCGACGGCGCCCAACTGCCGTATCTGGGCCAGACCATCACTGTGCAACTTGATCCGGCGCACGCCGTTGGCGCCAAGGGCGCGCAACTGATCAACATCGACGCCACACACGCGCTGTTGCGCGTGAGCCTGGCGCACAACGCCACGGCGAAACAGGTGCGTGACCGCGTGCAAGCCTGGTTGATGCAACAGGCGCGGCAACACTTTTTGGCCCGGCTGGACCACTTTGCGCCGGCGCTGGGGGTGCGTTACACAAGACTGGGCTTGAGCAACGCGGCCACACGCTGGGGCAGCGCCAGCGCCGATGGTTCGATCCGGCTGAACTGGAAGTTAGTTCACTTCAGCCCGGCAGTGGTGGATTACGTGGTAGTGCACGAGCTGAGCCACCTGCGCGTGATGGATCACAGCGCACAATTCTGGCGCACGGTGGCGTCGGTGGTGCCCGACTACCCGGTGCTGCGCCAACAACTCAAGACCGGCGTCACCCCTGAATGGAGCGAACGACAGGGCGCTTCATGCGCCAGCCGTTGACGCAGCTTTGGCGGCTGCTCCACCAGCACCTGCTTGCTCGTGGCGCAAGATGGCTTCAACGCACCCGTTGATCGACATGCTGTTGATTCTGTCGATGTTGGGAATTAGTAGGCATTGACCCATGCCCCGATTGCGTCTGGTGTCGAATATACAATGATTAAAGGCGCCGAACCGGACTGTTCCGGGCCTCGCTCCGGGCACGGTACTAGCATTTTCCGTAGCCGCTGCGCATCAATTCAAATGACAACTCATCGCAGGAGACAACCGTGAACATTTCCAATATCCCCCCACTTGGACCGCACTTTAATTTTGCTGAGCACCTGATTGAGCGCAACCGCTCGCGCCCGACCAATACCGCCTACATCGACGATGTCGGCAGTTTGAGCTACGGTGATATGGCGCAACGCATTCGTTGCCTGGCGGGCGCATTGCTGGCTTCGGGGGTGCGCCGCGAAGAGCGCGTGCTGCTGCTGATGCACGATTGCAGTGATTGGCCGGTGTGTTTTCTGGGCGCGATGTACGCTGGCATTGTGCCAGTCGCCGTCAATACGCTGCTCACGGCAGACGATTACGCGCACATGCTCAAACACAGCCGCGCGCAAGCGGTGCTGGTGTCGGCGGCGCTGCTGCCGACGCTGCTCGGCGCACTGGAGCAACGCACGCATGAAGTCAAAAACGTGATCGTCTCGCGCGCAACGGGCGCACTGCCCGCCAGTGCCCGCACGATTGAATCCTTTTTGTCCGACGCCAAAGAGCTGATGCAGGCGGCCGACACCGGCCCCGATGACCCTGGTTTCTGGCTTTATTCTTCCGGTTCCACCGGTGCACCCAAAGGCGCGCTGCACAGCCAGGCCAATCCCTACTGGACGGCCGAGCTTTACGGCAGCGCGGTGCTGGGGCTGAGCGAAAAAGACGTGTGTTTTTCCGCCGCCAAACTGTTTTTTGCCTACGGCCTGGGCAATGCCCTCTCGTTCCCCTTGAGTGTGGGTGCCACGACCCTTTTGATGGCCGAGCGGCCCACGCCTGAGGCGGTGTTCAAGCGCTGGCTCGGACAAGTAGGTGGTGCCAAGCCAAGCGTTTTCTTTGGCGCACCGACCGGTTTTGCTGGCATGCTTGCCAGCCCCAACTTGCCCGCCAAAAGTGAAGTCGCGCTGCGACTGGCTTCCTCTGCCGGTGAAGCGCTGCCGCGCGATCTGGGCGAGCGCTTCACGGAACACTTTGGCGTTGAGATCATCGACGGCATTGGCTCAACCGAAATGCTGCATATTTATTTGTCCAACCTGCCGGGCAAAGTACGCTACGGCACCACCGGCTACCCGGTGCCTGGCTATAAGATTGCCTTGCGCGACGACGATGGACGCCCGGTGGCCGACGGTGAAACCGGTGACCTCTACATCAACGGCCCAAGCTCGGCGCTGCTGTATTGGGGCAACCGACAAAAATCGCAGGAGACTTTTCAAGGGGTCTGGACCAAGAGCGGCGACAAATATGTGCGCAACGCCGACGGTAGCTACACCTATTCGGGCCGCAGCGACGACATGCTCAAGGTCAGCGGCATTTATGTTTCGCCGTTTGAAGTGGAATCGACGCTGGTGCAGCACCCAAGCGTGCTGGAATCCGCCGTGATTGGCGTTGCCGACGAGCAGGGTCTGACCAAGACCAAGGCTTATGTGGTGCTCAAGGCCGGCCAGAGCGCCAGCGCCGATGAGCTCAAGGCGTTTGTGAAGGAAAAACTGGCACCCTACAAATACCCGCGCTACATCGAGTTTGTCGCCGAGCTGCCCAAGACTGCCACCGGCAAAATCCAGCGCTTCAAATTGCGTCAACTCGAAACGGCTGGCACGACGCAGTGAGCTCGGTCGAAATTGACTGGGCCGGGCGCGCGGTTCGCATCGAATACGAGTGGATTGCGCCCCAGAAGACGGCTGCGCCGCTGATCGTTTTTCTGCATGAAGGCCTGGGCTCGCTGGCCACGTGGAAGGATTTTCCACAGCGGCTGTGCCAACGCCTGGGTTGGCGCGGTCTGGTTTATTCCCGCCCCGGCTACGGCAGGTCCACGCCGCGCGCTGCCAGCGAAATCTGGGGCGTTGATTTCATGCACCGGCAAGCCGATGAAGTGCTCCCTGCCGTGTTGGCGGCGCTGTCTATCGACGGCGCGCGCCAGCCGCTGTGGCTGCTCGGTCACAGCGACGGCGCGTCCATTGCTCTTTTGTACGCAGCGCACTTTGCCGCAAAAGTGGCGGGGCTGATCCTGCTGGCACCGCACATCCTGGTTGAAGACCAAACCGTTGCCAGCATCGAGCAAACGCGCCTGAACTACCTCAAGATCGATTTGCGCCAGCGTTTGGCAAAGTATCATGACGACCCCGACTCGGCTTTCTGGGGCTGGAACCGTATCTGGCTCGATCCGGCTTTTCGCGCCTGGTCAATCGAGGCGGAAATCAAAACGATAAGCTGTCCTCTGCTGGCGGTGATGGGGCTGGACGACGAATATGGCAGCCTGCGCCAGATCGATGGCATTGCCGCCGCCCTGCCCCAGACAGAGCGGCTCAGACTGGCCAACTGTGGCCACAGCCCGCAGCGCGACCAACCCGAAGCGCTGATCGCGGCAGCGTGCGCCTTCTTGACACTGAATACAGCCTTTCCATAAACCGAGAAAGTTCATTAGCCGGACTTTAACGTAAGTTTCGCGTAATAAGCGCTTTCGACCCCCGCTGTCTATCGTAAGTCATTGATTTATATAGGACGCATTGTTGCCAATTC
>PCUV01000001.1:0-5638 GCA_002786915.1 Comamonadaceae bacterium CG12_big_fil_rev_8_21_14_0_65_59_15
AAAATTTAACACCTCAGATTTACAACTTTTTGCGACAACTTACTTGACTTCTATCGGCTGTGCAGGCATGGCAGTTAACGTGAAACACGAAGCTGAAAATTCCAATTTTCATAGCGCCTTGCGTCTTCCAGACAAGAGCTAGAGGCAAATTTGGCATATAGAAAAAGGCGATGCCGCCGGAGCATATCGCCTTTTGTTTGGTGCGCCACGGCGCGCGGCAGGCTGGGCTAGCTCACCTTCGCCAGCAGCGCTAAGCCCGCATCTGTTTTGCCGGCACCGCGCGCAGCGCGAATTCTGAATCGCGTCTCTGTGTCGTATTCGGCCAGCATCAATGTGGTCACCTCATCAATTAGCCGATTCAGCGGCGTGCCACGGTTTTTAGCCAGGGCTTTGAGCCTGCGATGTTTCTCATCGGGTAGTCGAACCGTTAAAGCCGTCATATCAAATCTCCTTCAAAAAAGTTTCCGGTGAAATGATTCGCAGGGACGGGAACTGCAGTTCGCCGCCTTGTACATCTCGTAAATTGCGTGTCACCACCAAGTCCGCGCCGCCAGCAACGGCCAGTTCAATCAAATGGTTGTCTGCTTCATCGGGCAAATTGGGACGCCAGACGTAATAAACCCGCGTCCATTCGCAAACGGCCAAAAAAATATCCATCAAATCGCTTCGCTCTTGCGGGTTCAACCTGCACTGAGCGAAAAGCTCACTGCGCCCCATGACATCCTCATATTCTGAGAATAGCGCCGCACCCATCAGTGGCGTGCACTGACCACGTAGGCAGGCAGCGACCGTCTGGTTTGCGGCCCCAGTACCTAAACACGCACCCACGAAGACATTGGTATCAATCACAACTCGCATGGGTTAATGGTATCAAAAATGCCACCTAGCTGTCACGCTCATGCATGAACTAGGCTATTTTGAATATTTAATATGATAGCATTTAACGCTTGCCACGTAAGGGCTAGAGGCTGATTTGATGTGAAAAAAGGCGACGACAGTCAGACTGTCGTCGCCTTGTTGGGTTTGAACCCCTACGCCGGGTTCAACTCATGCCTTGGTTCGCTTACCGCAGCAGGGCCAGCACGCCTTGGGGCAACTGGTTGGCCTGCGCCACCATGGCGGTACCGGCTTGTTGCAGGATTTGCGCACGCGACAGAGAGGCAGTTTCTGCGGCAAAGTCGGCGTCCTGAATCCGGCTGCGCGAAGAAGACAAGTTCTCCGAGGTGGTTTGCGGCATTAGGAAGCAATTAAGTCGCGCTTTCAAGGGCAGGATCAAGCTTAAACTTGCGCTGCGGCAGGACTGTTTTTTACAGCGCCTGAACCAATCCTCCCACCCGACACCCTTGACGCCAACCCGGGTAAATTGAAACCAACTACATCAGGTTTTTTTGACATGACCAACCGTGCACAACGACGCGCCAGCGCAAAAAAGACAAAGTCTGGCACCGGCAAGCACGGGCAGTTGCCGCTGCTGGCCGGGCCGTCTGCCCAAGACATCGAGCAGGTCATGACTTTGTTCAATGGGGGCCACTACGCCGCCTTGGAACAGCTTGCCCGGCAGATCGTGGCGCAATTCCCCCAACACGGGTTAGGCTGGAAAGTGCTGGGCACTGCCCTCAAGTTGCTGGGCCGCACGCAAGAGTCACTCGAACCCATGAAGATGGCGGCAACGCTGTTACCCGATGATGCTGAAGCACAGAACAATTACGGCGTCACGCTCAAAAATTTGGGTCAGTTTGAGCAAGCACAGGCCTGCTACCGCCGCGCACTGGCCATCAAGCCGGATTACGCGTGGGCGCATACCAACTTGGGCAACGCCCTCAAAGAGCAGGGGCGGTTCATGGAAGCAGAGGCCAGCTACCACCGTGCGCTGGTGATTGAGCCCAATTTTGCCGAGGCCTATCTCAACCTGGGTATCACCCTGTATGAGCAAGGCCGACTAGCGGATGCCGAAACAAGCTACCGCCGTGCCCTGGCGATTCAACCGGATATGCTTGATGCCCACAACAAACTGGGCGTAGTCCTCAAAAATCTTGGCAGACTCACAGAGGCTGAAGCCCTCTACCGCCGCGCGCTAGAGATCAAGCCAGACTTTGTTGATGCACTGACCAACCTGGGCGTGGTCCTGAAAGACCTTGGTCGTTTGGATGAGTCCGTTGCGTTTTTCCGGCGTGCGCTTGAGATCAAGCCTAACGACCAGGACGCACGGAGCAATCTGCTATTCACCATCAACTATGCAGCGGCGCTAGCGCCTGCGTCGCTTCTTGCACAGGCGCGGGACTGGGAGGCCGCGTGCATCCCGCAGGCTGTGCGTAGCGCGGCGCGCGCGCGCCACTTTAACCGTCAGCCGCGAACTAGCCGCCGGTTGCGCGTTGGGTATATCTCAACCGATTTCCGACAACACGCGGTCAGCTACTTTGTTGAACAACTTTTTGCCAGGCACGACGCGGGCCGGGTCGAGGTTTTTGCCTACAGCCTGTGCCCCAACCCCGATGCCGTCACGGCGCGGCTGGCGGGTCTGGTGCAACACTGGGTACCCGTGGCAGGTCTGTCAGACCAGAGCTTGTTTGAGCGCATCGACGCAGATCAGCTTGATGTGCTGATTGATCTGAATGGCCACACTGCGAACAACCGCCTGGGGGTGTTGGCACGTCGTGCCGCACCCGTGCAAGCGCACTGGCTCGGCTATTTTGCAACGACAGGGCTGACCGAGGTGGACTACTGGATTGGCGACCCGATCCTGACACCGCCAGAGACGGACCCGCAATTTTCAGAAAAAGTGTGGCGATTGCCTCGCACCTGGGTCAGTTATGAGGGCAAAGCGGAAGCGCCCGCGAGCCACTGGCAGCCAGATCCCGGCGGTGCCATCTGGCTTGGCAGTTTTAACAACCTGGTCAAACTGACCCCAGCCACTATTGCGCTTTGGGCCAGGGTGCTGAACCAATTGCCCAAGGCAAAGCTATTGCTCAAAACCCATGGACTGGCGGAACAGCGCAACCGCGAGCGCATCGCTGCGGCCTTCATGCAGCATGGCATCGACCCATTGCGCGTTGAATTGCTCGACGCCAGCATCACAAAAGACTGGCGCAGCCACATGGCTTGTTACGACCGGGTGGACATTGCCCTTGATCCCGTGGGTGGCCTTGGCGGCGGCACCACAAGCTGCGACGCCCTCTGGATGGGCGTGCCGGTGGTCACACTGATGGGTGACCGGATGGCCTCGCGCATGACAGCCTCGATGCTCTGTGCATTGGGCATGGCAGACTGGGTCAGCAATTCTGAAGACGACTACGTCAACAAGGTGGTGGTACTGGCAGACGACATCAAAAGCCGTCAGGCAATGCGGCCAAACCAGCGCGCCCGCATGGCCCGTAGCCCACTGTGTGACGCCGCCGGTTTGGCCCGCGCACTGGAAGATGCCTACGAGGCCATGTTTGATCACTTGCAACAAAAAAATTCACCCATTGGCACACCTGCAACCCTGGTAGCACCCTGATGAAACAACAAAAATCACCCCCGCTAAAGCTGCATCTTGGATGCGGCATGCGTTACATCCCGGGCTATAAACACGTCGATATTATTGATGCCCCGCACATTGACTACCGCTGCTCGGTTGACAACCTGTGCGATTTTGCAGACAGCTCGGTGGACCTGATTTATGCATCCCACGTGCTCGAACATTTTGGCCGACATGAGGTTGAAGCGGTGTTAAAGGGTTGGTACCGCGTGTTGCGCCCCGGTGGCGTGGTGCGCATTGCAGTGCCTGACTTTGCCGCCGTGGTCGCGCTGTATGACCAGGAAGGGCTGCAGGACGGCTTCAGCGGACTGGTCGGCCTGATTTGCGGTGGACAGCGCAATCAATACGACTTTCACAAAATCATTTTTGATGAACCGTTCTTGAGTTTCATGCTGCAAAAAATTGGTTTCAAGAACACACGCCGCTGGGACTGGCGCAGCACCGAACACGCCGCCGTTGACGATTTTTCACAGTGCTACCTGCCGCACATGGAAAAGCAGACCGGGCGCCTGATGAGCCTCAACCTTGAAGCCACCAAATAACTTTATTGGAAACCACCATGACCGTCGATCGCGTTCGCAGACCCTTTTATATCCAGGCACCGCAAGAGCAAATTGCGCTGTCTGATGCTTTGAGCCAGGTCAACCGGGCCATGGCCAAGTGGCAGCCTGGCTCGCAGGCAGAGTCCAGCCGCGTGTTTGCCGAACTGGCGCAAGCCCATCCAGACCAGCATGCGCCGGCCGACTTTTGGCAAAGTGCTTCGTCCAAAGCCTTTCGCGACTTCTTTGTCTGGGGCCATAACCATGATTTTGGCTACGGCTTCACGCGCAGTGGCGCCATGGGCAACCGGCATACAGAGATCACCAGCGAACTCATCTCGCTGGGCATGATGCCAGCGGATCTGAATGGCAAGCGCGTGCTCGACATTGGCTGCTGGAGCGGCGGCGACCTGTTGATTTTGGCGGGCTTGGGCGCACAGGTTGAGGCCATCGAGGAACACCCTTTGGCAGCAGCCACTGCGGCGCATCTGAGCCAGTTGCTTGGCTGCAATGCGCCGGTGCATGCCACCAGCGTCTATCACGACAAGCCCGAATGGAAGCAAAGCTTTGATCTGGTGTATTGCTGTGGCGTCATCTACCACGTCACCGATCCGTTGCTGTTGCTGCGCATTTGCTTTGCCTACCTCAAGCCGGGTGGGCGCCTGGTCATTGAAACCAAGATGCAAAAGGGGTCTGGCGCAAGTTGTTCCTATTCGGGCACCGTTGAAATGGGTTGGAACTGGTATGCACCCACTTTTGATGCCATGGGGCGCTGGCTGGTCGATGCCGGTTTTGAAGACAGCCAGATTTTGGTCCATCGACGCGCCATTGGCCGTTTGCTGGCGAGCGCTGTCAAGACCGAGGCACGGGCACTTGCCGAAACGGCCGGGTTCTCCCGCCCGGGCAGTTGGCTCGAAGGCGTGGTTTGACATTGGTAACTTTTTAATAGCTGCTCACGCAGACTACACGGGGTCTAGAGGCCGATTTAATATAAAAAAAAGCGACGACAGTCAGACTGTCGTCGCTTTGATGTAACTCCCGTCATTGCGAGCGTTGCGCGGCCATCCATGACTTCCTGGATTGCCGCGTCGCTACGCTCCTCGCAATGACGCTAGCGATGTCGCTTAGCGCAGCAGGGCCAGCACGCCTTGGGGCAACTGGTTGGCCTGCGCCACCATGGCGGTGCCGGCTTGTTGCAGGATTTGCGCACGGGACAGGGCGGCAGTTTCCGAGGCAAAGTCGGCGTCCTGAATCCGGCTGCGCGAAGAAGACAAGTTCTCTGACGTGGTTTGCAGGCTGGTCACCACCGAGGTGAAGCGGTTTTGAATCGCACCCAAGGCAGCACGCGAACTGTTCACCGTGGACAAGGCGCCGTCGATGGCAGCCAAGGCGCTGGTAGCGTTGGCAACCGTCAGCACATTCATGCTGGCAATGCTCGACACCGTAGAGGTGGTGGTGGCAGTGGCAGTGCCCGAAGCGGCCAAACCGGCTTTGGTAGCGTCAGCGCCGGCCCAGACGATGCCATCGGCACTGGTGCTGCTCAGGGTCACAGTGCCGTGGTTGGTTGAGTCACCATTGGCCG
>PCUV01000001.1:5654-6027 GCA_002786915.1 Comamonadaceae bacterium CG12_big_fil_rev_8_21_14_0_65_59_15
CCGAAATTGCCGGCGGTGGTGGTGCCTGATATGCCAGCAATCCCAGCCACCACTGTCGCAGCAGCAACACCAAATACTGCACCAGAAGTAATGCCACCTGCGGCTGCACCTGTACCAGCGGCATCTGTAACTGCCTGGTTAAACACAATGGCCGTACCGTCAGCTTTGGTGATCTGCGCGTCGCTAGTAGCAAAGGTACCCGTCAGCACATAGCCCGAATGGGCTGCTGCAAAGGTTGCAAAAGCCGTATCCATTGCGGCGGCATCAGCGTTGGTACCGGTCGCCGCCACATCTATCAATGTCAAGCCATCAATGGTGGCTTTGTACCTATCGGTGGCTGTTGTTGAAACAACCGTGGTGAACGCACCCGATG
>PCUV01000110.1 GCA_002786915.1 Comamonadaceae bacterium CG12_big_fil_rev_8_21_14_0_65_59_15
TGGCGGCGTTTTGACTCCCGCACAGTCGTTGCAGGGTTTCGACTTTGACGGGGAACGGCTTTGCATGGGAGCTGTAATAGCCGTGCAACCACTGGGCAAGGGGTCGCTTTTTGAGTGCCATGCGCTGGCCAAATTCCACACTTGACCAGCCGTCGAGGCCGTAGAGCTCGACGATTTTGGGGTTCATTTCAATGACGTACCGGCCGGTCTGATCATCCCGGCCACCATGATGAAGAATGGGGCCGAAATAAGTCCGATGCGCATCTTTTATTTCGACCACGCTGGACGCCAGTCGCGCAAACGCCCCCTTCAGCCATTCATGCTGACTTTTGCCGTTGCCGCGCCCAATGCTCTTCAAGAACTGTGAGGCAGTGAACTGAATCCTGCACCCAAGCCCTCCCGTTCTGGCCAGCTGCAGCGCTTGTTCCCACACATCCAGGTCAGCCTGGTCCAGTTGCGGCCCCGTGTGAATGATCCTGATCCCTTCGACACTGGCTTTCTGCACGCGCTGCTGGAACGACCTGGGGCCGCGCCGGACCACCCCAAACAGTGCCGATCTGAGGACACTGTTCGGGACACCCCGGCATACTTCTGCCCACAGGGGCAGTTGCACATCCAAAAGTTTGTCCGCGCCAACTATTTGAAGTGCCGCGGCTTGTTGCCCCCGTGCTTTGGCCAGCGCCAGGTTTTCCTCGAAGGTCCTTTTTGGACGCATCAACCCAAACCGCCAGTCTGAATCTTGCGAGGCCGACCCCGGCCTCGCACCGGCTTGACCAGAACCATCGCCGTGGCTGGAGCTGGTTGGGCCAGTTCAGGCTGCGGGATTCGACCCGTGGTCGTGATGGGCAGACCCAGGATAAACGCCTGGATGTCCGATGAGCGCCACCGAACCGATGTGCCAATTTTGACGGGCGGCGGAAAGCCGGGTGGCGGCTTTTTGCGCCCGTATTGCCAATTCCAGATGGAGGCGGCACTGATTTTGAGTATCTTCGCAACATCGGCCGCAGCCAACAGTTCCAAATTCTGCATTTTGATCAACTTTAAAAGTTGATCCCAGCGAGAGATTTTGGAGATTTAGCGCGCCCACGCAGTCAGCGGGCGGGATCGATGACCCGCCGACGCTCACGCGCGAGCGGCAGGCGGGCACGGAAAAAGCTTGGGGGTGAGCGTATCGGTCACTGTACACAGCACCGACTTGACAATGGAGCGCACCTGCAGGTCAGCCGCAATGATTGCTTTTAAGGCAGACCAAAAAACAGATGTTTGCGCCACAACCCGTGCGGTTGCAGCGCGCCGCAATACCCTGGCAATTTTTGCTTGATGATCATCCCTGATCCTGTTTTTTTGTTTAATGGCGTACTCTATTTGAGCCGCCTTACCGATTCCTGATTGAGTTGCAAGGTGTGCCAATTTGATGAACACCATGCCAACCACAAGACATACTGCCTGACCATAAAAATTGCCGGCAACGATGTCAAGCTGCAAGGCGCTGACCATCATGAACTCAAAGGTCAGTAATAATTTCCCGTAGGTTTTTTGAATGAAAATGGTATTCGCGCTGTTGTCAGGGAAATAATCACTTTTCATAAGGTGCGGCGTCCACGATTCGGTTTGAAAGTTATCCAAGCCGTCTCAGCTCAAAACCCGTGGCACTTGACCAATTGGTGACTTCGGCCACTTCATCGATCATTCGGCCGGTTGGATTTCTGCTGATCGAGATCACCATATCGACCGCTTCGCTGATGAGTTCTGGTGCAGCAGGCACGCCTGCTTCCTGAATCAGCTGACCCACTCTGATCAAAGCGGTGCCCGTGGAATTTGCATGAACCGTGCCGACGCCCCCGGGATGCCCCGTGTTCCAGGCCTTGAGCAGCGCCAGAGCCGACTTGTCCCTGACTTCACCGACCACAATCCGGTCCGGCCTCAAGCGAAGCGTGGCTCTGAGCAAACTGACTTGATCAATCGTTGCAGAGGTTCTCAAAAACACCGTGTTTTTGACGCTGCACTGCAGTTCCAGCACGTCTTCAATGATGACGATTCGGTGGTCTGGTGAAATGACGGCAATCTCGTTCAGAACCGCGTTGGCCAAGGTCGTTTTGCCGCTTCCTGTGCCACCTGCAATCAAGATATTCTTTCTGTCTGCCACAGCGGCTTTGATCAATGTGGCTTGCAACTGCGTCATCACCATCGTGTTGACATAGTCCGCCAGGCTAAAGATCAGCTTTGCCCTTTTTCTCAGGGCAAACGTGGGTGCCGGTACAACTGGCGGAATCAAGGCCTCGAAGCGCGACCCATCCAAAGGCAATTCGCATTCCAGAATCGGGTTGTCCGCAGTGACCGTGGTTCCCAGCATGGCCGCCACGGTGGCCACAATCGACATGGCACGCACACGGTCAATCCTGCCAATGCATTGCATGCCGCCTGCATGGGAGTCCGTCCACAGGTCTCCTGCCGGGTTGAGCATGATCTCGACTACCTGGTCATCAGCCAGGGCAGCAAGGATGTCGGTCCCCAGGGCTCGCCGAAGCGCATCGTCAGACCGGCGGTGAAACTCCTGGCCTGACGTGGTGGGGTGGGTCTTCATGCCTGAATACAGGCCATCCGCAAGCACTTGCAAACACCCGGTTGTTTCCACTTTTGAGAGCGCGCCGAATCAAAAGACCCACTGAAATACTTGGGTATTCTGATTATTTACTTGCTACAAACGGTCTGCCTATTGGCCGGACAATTGCCTTATTTTTGGCAATTTATTCTGCTTGTGAAATTGTGGCCACTCTGTATATTTACAGACATCAACACATTTTCAAGGGATAGCAATGAAGGTAGCAGACGTCGCAAAAAGCATTATCGAAACAGCAAGTACGAGTGATTTAAAAAACCTGCAAACCCTGAAGACGGTATGCAACAGTGATTCTGCGTTTGTCGCAGCAGTCAAAAAATATCAGGCGTACCAAAAACTGCTTCAAAAGGCATTCTTATTGAGCCGAACCTGGCAAAAATTGGGTCAAGCTCGCACCTGGAAGATTACTGTCAAAGCACTTCAGGCTGCGCTCAAGGCATTGGCTTCAGGATTCAAACGTATGAATGACTTGATCGAATTGCCACTGTTGTTGCAGAAGCAGATTGATAAGTTACTCAAAGCCAATAACTTCCAAATGTCACACGCGGTGTAGTTATTTGTTGATCCTGAAAGGTGGTACTCAATGGATGTCAAACACTTTGAATCATTGTCGAAAAAGTGGGCTTTCAAACTGCGTGAAGATGCGCGTGATATTGCGCAGGAAATTATTATTTTTTATCTCTCCAGGCAGTTTGAAGGTAAGAGTCTGGACATCTTTCAACCGGGACATGAGGGAGCACTGTTTGAGCTGCTCAAGCACAAAATCAGGGGCAATAATTTGGAAAGCTTGGGTGGCAGTGGAAGGCGGTTTGGTGGGGCGGGTGATGAGGACGATGAAGGCACGATCGACATTCAGGACGAAATTGAATCACCGGATGAAGTGGCCGATCAGCTCGACAAACGCCTGAAATTTGAAGAGGCGTTTTCCTGTGAGTTGGATCAAATTGACGAACTGAACAACTTGGCGGGTAGCGACCTGGGTGACGCCTTTGGCTTTACAGGCGCCAATGGCAGAGCCGTTTTATCCCAGCTCAAGAAGGAAATTGTGGCCAGTGCCCAAAGGCGGTTCAACGCCAATTTGCGGGCTGCAAAACCGCCCTCAAGGGCAAAAGCCCGGCGGCAGATGGCGACGGCGTAACCGCCAGCCGCACTTGCGCCAGAGCAGGTTTGGCTGCAAACGAAGACATCTCAGGCAATTTTGCCACCTGGCCACCAGGTATCCCGGGCACCTTCACGCCGGCTTGTTGAAAGACTTTTTGTGCGTAGGCAACACCAATTTTCGAATCAGACCGGCCAGTGTTGTAAATGCTCAAGGCGCTGCCCAGCGAGCCGGACCGTTCATAGCCGGCAGCCAGAATATTTGCTCCGGCTGCGATGTTGGTGCAAGGGTCGAACACTTGCTCCACCGACAGTCCCAACGCAGGCAAATTCTTGCTGTTGATTTGCACCAAGCCCATATCCACGCTTTCACCGCGTCCGACAGCTGCTACCGCAGCGGCCACGGCAGCAGCTTTTGAGGCAAAAGTCACTGATTTTCGGGTCGTGTTGTTGTTGATCACCCAAGGCTGGCCGCCAGATTCCTGCTTCACCACAGCGGCCATGGTGACCGGATCGACGGCAGGTGCGCACATCATCAAGAGTTCGAGCATGGCGCCCTCCGTCAACCAAATTTTGAGCCAATGATGAACGCAGCTACTGTTGAAAACGCACCCATCCCGGCAGCCGCAAGCACATAGAGCGATGTGAATGCGTCACGCGCAGTAGCGATCAGCCTGGCATCATCCAGGTCAACCTTGACCCGGCTTGGCGCTGCCTCCAAAGCATCCACCACGGCCTCAGTCACTGCAGGCTTCAAAGTCTCACCAACACGGCGCGGGAACTTTTGCAGCTCCCCACGCATGGCCGTCATCATGGACACAATCAATTCGAGATTTTCATCATCGTGACTGGGCACCCTTCCCTGCCCTGGCGCGCGCTTGACCAGCACACCCGACAGCGCTTCAAACTCAATTCGCATGGCTGCAGCAGGCACCTGGCGCAACAACACGGGCAAGAGCCAGATCCAGTTGGGATCACTTTCACCCATTCCGGCGCGGACCGCCACATCAACGATGTTTTGAATATCAGACGGCAAACCGGAAGGCGCAAGCCGAGCTGTCAATTCATCAACCAAGGTGCCAGGGCGCCGGGCAAGCGCCGGGGACGGTGCAGCCCGCGGCACAGCAGCAACGACCCCGATGATTTGGTTGCTGACACGCTGCTCTTCCTCATCAACGTCACTCATCTTCAAGACTCCAGGGCGGCCAGCTTGCGGCCAACGATGCCACGGTAGGTTTGGGCGACCGTGCGCGTGCCGATGGCCACACCCGATCCAACCACGTTGCCCTTTTCAATGACCGTGTGCAATGGCATGGAGCCGATCAACTCAGCCGCGCGCGGCATCATGGCCGGCAGCTCCAGTTCGGTCCATGAATAATCTTCGCCTGACAACAGGCTCTTCCTGATTTTTGATTTGTCCCAAAATTCAAAAGACTTTCCCGCGCCATGCTTCAAATTGATCAGCACAACGCCGTCTTGGTAAAACACGGGACTCCTGCCCACGCGGGTTTCCAGTTGATTGGTGCTCGACGCATCAATACCCATCACCCATATGGGTGTCGGATTCATCAGCGCCATCAGGCTTAAAACGGACTCCGTGATGTAGAGGCCGGCCGCAGACGGCAAGGAAAAGACAAGACGGATTTCGTCTGTTTCGTTGATCTGGGTTTCAGCCAATTCATTGATCAGATTCAGCCAGTCGTCTTCTGATTTGATGGGGCGTTGCAGTCCAATGATCTGGATGTCGTTGACGATTTCAGTTTTATATCCGTTATCGCACACCACATCAGGATTCATCGGGTCCGCGTCGATGACAATCAATTTATCAATTTTTGGCATACCAGAAACTTCATGGTTGATAAAACTATCTACCAGGCAGCGGGACATAAAGCTTTTACCCACACCACCTTTATCACCGTCAATAAAATATGATTTGATCATGATTATCCTTTTGGTTGTTTAAACTTCACACCGATAAACTATTGTCCAGACTTCCATTTGGCAATTGCTTCGTCATATTGAGATAATGCGCGTTCATACATTCCCCGTATTCTGTTTTCGGCAGCAATCACATCGAACATCCCGGCGGGGATTTTTCCGTTTTCTGGAAGTGTTTTTGAAACAGTTAAATAGTCATCTATATTCATTTTTGTAACATCAACGAGTTCGTCTTTGATCTCAATAAACTTGAGTTTTGTTATTTCGTCAGGAAATTGGGTTTGACTCGCACTGGTTCGATTAACTTCCGTTTTTGTTTTTTCTTGACTTGCCTGAGATGCATCCATCGCTAGCGGTTCTTCCAACTCAAGCGGGGTGCGAGTTAAACCAGTTCTGGTGGAGGAAGGCTTGAGCTTTCTGCCTCTTTTCAATGGCTTGAGTCCGCGCTCTTCTCGAACGATGCCGAGGTGCCGCACCAGGTGCCCTTTGGTGACCTTGATGTCATTTTTTTGGAGGGCGGAAGCAATCCGTTCCAGTGACATGCCTTGACTCAAAAAATCTTCAATGACCTCGAAGGCAGAGCGCACGATCAGCGCAGGGTCATCCTTTTGGGCAAGTTCAATTTCTTCACGTAGGATTGAGTCGATTTCTGAGCTGATGCTGTGCATGATCCCCATACCGGCAGGGCGCAAGTTCTAGCGTGACAGGCGTTGCGACAGGCGACACAATGTGCGCGACACGCGAACTGACAGGGAAATCAATTACGGTCGCACGAGCTGCCGACAAGCAAATCGACAGCCAACCCAAAATGACACGACAGACGAGCTGACAGGCGAATCAATTCACCAGCAGCGTGGGAGTAGCAGAGACTCACCGTGCAGGGTAAGGGCCTTGTGCCCACGTTTTCTGCGTAGCAAAAAACGTGGCAGCGGCCCCCTGCTCAGGGCGTTGCCCCGAGACCCCGGTCAAACAGCCGTGTCGCGCGTTGCTTGACTTTGAAGGAGCATCGACTGCCAATCGTGCCCGGTACACTAATGGCGTCTATGCAAATGTTGATGCCGGGGCCAGTTTGATTTGGTGCCGTAGATAAGATTTACCCAAGGATAGGCAAATATAAGTATGAAACTCGGCGTCAATATCAACGACTTGCTGGGTGACGACATTAAGAACTCGGTTCAACCTGGTCCGCGCGGCACTGTTGCTGCATTGTGCAACGCAAGCTGCCACTGGGGGCATGCACGTTACAGTTACGGAAATTCGAACAAATTGGAGTGGCTTTTGAGGAGTCAGAGCCAGCCAGCAATTCAGGGACTTTTGCATGGATGACGTTTTCAGTTTTCGCAACCGGCTTATTGGCGAATACAGCTCGTTTTCTCGCAGCTTTTCCAAAGTTGCAGCACCAGATATTCTGGTTAAAGTGGAAGAAGAATATGCCCGTGGCCGTTACTGGCCGGAGCCACTGATTCAAATAAACCCCAACTACAAGCGCAGCGGCACGGTTCAGCAATTGGCAAAAGACGGGGTGCTGCATCCAGATTGCGCGCACATCTTCCAGGCTGGAAAAGCTGAGGGAAAGTCTGCTGATCTGCACCTTTATGTCCACCAGTTGCAAGCTTTGGCCAAGGCACAGAAGCGGCAAAGTTTTATTGTGACCACTGGCACAGGCTCAGGTAAGTCTCTGTCGTTTTTCATTCCGATCATCGACCGCATCGTTAAGGCCAAGGCGGTTGACCCTCAGAATCGCACGCGGGCGATCGTTATTTACCCGATGAATGCGTTGGCCAATAGTCAACTTGAGGAACTGGACAAGTTCCTGCATGGCTACCCCGCAGGTGAAGCCCCTTTTACAGTGGCCCGTTACACGGGGCAAGAGAGCAAGACCGAGCGGCAAGAGATTGCCAACAATCCGCCCGACATTTTGCTCACGAACTTCATGATGTTGGAGTTGATCCTCACGCGCTTTGAAGAGGTTGACCGCCAGGTGGTGGAACACTGCCAGGGGCTTGAGTTTCTGGTGTTGGATGAGCTCCACACCTACCGTGGCAGGCAGGGGGCCGACGTGGCGCTGCTGGTGCGACGTTTGCGTGAACGACTTAAAGCCGATCAACTCGTGTGCATTGGTACATCGGCCACCATGTCTTCAACGGGCACACAAGCCGACCGCAACCAAACTGTGGCGAGCGTGGCCAGCTTGCTGTTCGGGGCATCCGTTACAGAAAATGACGTGATTGGCGAAACACTTCAGCGGGTCACCAACCCCGCTAAAGACGTGCTGGCCATCAAGCCGCTGCTGAAAGCTGCTCTGTTGAAAGACGCCCATTCTTGGGTCGACTTTGAAGTCTTTAGCGACGACCCTTTGGCCATTTGGACTGAGCTTACGCTTGGCATAGAGTTGCCTGCTGATGAGCCCCCCCGCCGTGCAAAGCCCATTACTTTGAGAGATGCCGCAGCCCTTTTGGCAACCGATGCGCAATGTAGCTTTGAGGAGGCCTCGACTGGCTTGCAGCGCTTCTTGGTGGCAGCCAAAGATGTCAAGACGGCACAGGGCCGTGCCCCTTTTGCTTTCAAGCTCCACCAGTTCATCAGCGGCCCCGGCAAAGTGCTCGCCACGTTGGAGGCGGCTGGCGTGCGCCACATCACACTGGATGCCCAGCGTTTTGCGCCCGGGCGTCAAGAAGAAGGTGCACAACTGTATCCGGTCCACTTTTGCCGTGATTGCGGGCAAGAGTACCATCCGGTGTGGCGCTCGGGGCAGGCTGCGCAGGAGTACACCCCCCGGGAAATTGACGATATCTCTGGCGACGATGACGACAACGCACGTTATGGGTTCTTATGTCCGTCAAATCTGCAGCAGTCCTACAAAGGTGCCATTGAGGATTTGCCCGAGTCCTGGCTGGACCTGACCAAGGCCGAACCAAAAATCAAAAGCACTTTCAGGAAACATGTCCCCGAAAACGTTCAGGTCAGCCCACAAGGCTGGCAAGGCAGCGGCGAGTCCTATTGGTATATCCCCGGCAAGTTTCGCTTCTGCCTGAACTGTGGCCAAACACACGAAGTCCACGGCAAAGACATCAATCGCTTGGCCAGCTTGTCGGGAGAGGGGCGATCGTCGGCCACCACCATCCTCACGCTCAGTGCCATCCGACAGCTTTTTGATGCGAAGGACATGCCTTCTGATCAGCCTGATCCGCGCAAGCTTCTGGGCTTCACAGATAACCGGCAAGATGCCGCCTTGCAGGCAGGGCACTTCAACGACTTCGTGTTTTTGCTCACCCTGCGCTCAGCCCTCATTGGTGCTTTGCAAAACAACCAGGGCGTTTTAACTGAAGAATCTCTGGCAGATGCCGTTTTCAAGGCGCTTGGTTTTGACAAGACTGACTTTGGCACTCTGGCCGAATACCTGCGCACGCCCAAGCTGATGGGCCTGGCGCGTCAAGATGCGCAGCGCACCTTGCGCTTCATCATTGGGTACCGCCTCTTGCGCGACCTGCGCCGTGGCTGGCGTTTCAACAATCCCAATCTGGATCAGCTCAACCTGCTGTCCATTGCCTACCGGGGCATTGGTGAATTTGCGGCCGAGGCATCTTTGTTCACTGGTAGCCCAGTGCTGTCCAAGATCAATCCCACGCAACGCTCTGTATTGGCCCGCATGTTGTTTGACAGCATGCGCCGCAGTCTGTGCCTTGAGACGCGCTACCTGGATGCGGTGGAGCAAGACAAGGCCAAGACCACGGCGCACCAGCACCTGAACGAGCGATGGGCCTTTGCGTCTGACGAGAACCTGGAAACCTCCAAGTACCTGATTCTCACCAAGCGTCCTGAATACAAAGGCAAGCCTCGCGTTGACCTGGTTCCAGGCGGCTCTCGCTCCCGCCTCCTGAAGGAGCTCAAGGCAGCGTCCTTCTGGAAAGATAGTGCTGCGGCTGGACAAGTCGTCGGCTGGAAAGATGCGCAGTGGGTTGAGCTGATGGAGCAGTTGCTTCAGGCAGCTTCCAACTACGGCTACGTCCAGAAATTTGATGTGGACAGCCAGGTCATTGGCTGGCGGCTCAATGCTTCCTCCATGGATTGGCTGCTGGTCGATGAATCGCAAGCGCTGGAAGACGGCAAACACAACCAATTCTTCCGCAACCTCTACCAGGCCGTGGCCCAAACCCTGCGTCAGCAAGGCCACCCCCTGTTCGACTTTGAGGCGCAGGAGCACACCGCACAAGTGGATTCCGCCCGGCGCCAATTGCTGGAGCAGCGCTTCCGTTACACCGAAAAAGACCGCAAGGACTGGCTGGACAACCCAGCCCATGAAGCGCCGTTAGAGCGCCTGCCAGTGATGTTCTGTTCGCCCACGATGGAATTGGGTGTCGATATTTCAGCGCTCAACACGGTCTATTTGCGCAATGTCCCACCCACACCGGCCAACTACGCCCAGCGCAGTGGAAGAGCGGGACGCTCAGGGCAGCAAGCACTGGTGATCACGTATTGCGCAGCGCTTAGTCCGCACGACCAATGGTTTTTTCACCACGCCACCGAAATGGTTCACGGTATCGTCAAGCCCCCCACTTTGGATTTGGCCAACCGCGATTTGATTGAAAGCCACTTGCACGCGGTGTGGCTTGCTTCGGCACAGGTGCAGTTGGACACTAGCATCGCGCCGCTGCTCGATCTGGAGCAGGCAGACAAGCCCTTGCAGCCTGCGTTACGAGACAAGCTTCTCGCCCCTGATGTCACTGCTCGCGCTCTGCAGAGTTCTCAAGGCTTTATGGCTCAGTTGGCCTCGGTGCTCAACAACAGTCCTTGGTTCACTGCAGACCATGTGGTCAACACCATTGAGCGCGCGGGTAAAGATTTCAACGCGGCGTTTGAGCGTTGGCGCGCCTTGGTCGATGCCACCCGCAAGCAAATGGACATGGCCGACCAGGTGGTCAAGAGCTACACCACTTCGCATTCAGAAAAGCAAAACGCCCAGCGCCGCTATGGCGATGCCGCCCGCCAATACAGTGTGTTGCTCAAATCTGGCAATGGGCAGAACTCAGATTTTTATACCTACCGCTACCTGGCCAGCCAGGGGTTTTTGCCTGGCTACAACTTCCCGCGCTTACCTCTCATGGCCTGGATTCCAGCCAAGGGCGGTACCGCTGCCAAAGGTAAAGATGACGAAGGCAGCATGGTCAGCCGCCCGCGCTTTTTGGCGCTATCCGAGTTCGGGCCCCGCAGCCTCATTTACCACCAGGGGCGCATGTACCGCGTGGTGCGCGCCAAGCTCAACGTTGGTTCGGCGGACCACATCTCTGGCAACAGCACGCTCGCCACTGTGGCCAGCCGGGTATGCAGCCAGTGCGGGTACGCCCACATGGGTGAAGACGATGGCACTGAGCCACACCAAAATTGCTGCGAAAACTGTGGTGCGCTGCTAACCGACCATGATTGGGTCAGGAACCTCTACCGGATTGAGACGGTAGAGACTATCCCCGTCGAGCGCATCTCCATCAACGACGAAGACCGCCAGCGCCAGGGTTTCGAGTTGCAGACCACCTACCGGTTTTTGCCGGGACCGGACGGTAAAATCGCCCAACACAAGTCGGTCATCAGCAGTGACGGTGGTGACGAGCCGCAAGCCTTGGCCGCACTGACGTATTCTCCGGCCGCTCAGATTTGGCGCATCAACCGCGGTTGGCGCCGACGCAAAGACAAGGAACAACTCGGCTTTTACATCAACCCCATCACCGGACAGTGGAGCAAAAAAGACGAGCCAGGTGCCACCGACGATGGCGCCAGCAGCGACGATTTGCTTGACAAGGTACCCAACCAGCAAATCGTCCCTTTCGTGGAAGACCACCGCAACATCCTGATTCTGGCCCCGACGACACCGCTGGATCTGGAAGCCATGGCCACTCTGCAAGCCGCCCTCAAACGCGGCATTGAAATGACCTTCCAAATTGAAGAGTCCGAGCTGGTGGCAGAACCCCTGCCCAAGCAGGACGAACGCCAAGCCCTGTTGTTTTATGAGGCTGCTGAGGGTGGTGCCGGTGTGTTGACCCGCCTGGCCACCGAGCCCCAGGCTATGGCCCAAGTTGCAGTTGCCGCCTTGCGTGTGATGCACTATCAGGACCCTGTTGGCCCTTGGTTGGTAGATGACTTGCCCGCGTTGGAGCAAAAAACCCCTGACGGGCACAGCATTTGTGAAGCCGGTTGCTACCAGTGCCTGTTGTCGTATTTCAATCAGCCCGACCACGACCACATCAACCGCCGCAACACGCAGGCCATTGAAATGTTGGTGGCTTTGGCCAACGCCCAAGTAGCTGTCTCGCCCGCTGTGGTGGGGGATGCCGGAACACACGACGCACTTTTTTACGAATGGCAACACGCGCTTCAGGCTGGCGGGCACAAGGCACCTGATCAAACGCAGTTGCAAGTGCTCGGTGGCCAGCTTACCGTGGCAGGTCAGTACAAAGCTGCCCGCACCCTGGTGATACTGCGGCCTCTGCAGTCTGCATGGCAGGCCGAACTCACCGATAAAGGCTGGACCGTTATAAATATGTCCAATTCAGCCCAGTGGTCAGAGCAGTTCGCCGCTTATCCTCATGTCTTTTGTTAATTCCAAACCTTTTCACGCATGACCACAGCCACCCATGACTTCAACCCAGGCAACCTGGTGCGTGCTCGCAACCGCGAATGGGTGGTGCAAGCCTCAGACAACCGGCAAAACGATGGCAGCAGCCTACTGCGCTTGCGCCCCCTGGGCGGAGCGGATGAAGACATCATCACCCTGATTCCTGAGCTTGAATTTGCCCCTGTTGAGCCGGCTACCTTCGCCTGGCCCAATCCCGATCAAGCTGGCAACCACGCCGCCGCCTTGCTCTTGCGGGATGCTTTGCGCCTGAAGCTGCGCGCGGGTGGCGGGCCTTTCCGCTCGTTTGGCAACATCGCCGTTGAGCCGCGCGCCTACCAGTTGGTGCCCTTGCTGATGGCCTTGCGCCTGAGTACCGTGCGATTGCTGATCGCCGACGACGTCGGCATCGGCAAAACCGTAGAGGCCGGCCTGATCGTGCGCGAGTTGATGGATCGCGGGGAAGTCAGCCGCCTGGCCGTGCTGTGTCCACCCCACCTAGTGGAGCAGTGGCAGGGGGAGTTGCTCAACCGTTTCAACATGCAAGCCATCGCACTCACCTCTGCCAGTGCCAGCCGTGTGGAGCGCGATTTACCCCATGGCGTGGGCCTGTTTGACCATTACCCGATTGTTGTGGTCAGCCTGGACTACATCAAAAGCGAGCGCCACCGTGAGCATTTTTTAAGCATCGCCCCCGAATGCATCATCGTGGACGAAGCCCATACCTGTGCCAGCAGCGGCGCGGGCAAGCAGCTGCGCTTTGAGTTGCTGCAACGCCTGGCCAAAGACCCAGAGCGCCACCTGCTGCTGCTCACCGCCACGCCTCACTCGGGCGACGAGGTCGCGTTTTACAACCTGCTTTCCTTGCTCGACCCTGCCTTTTTGGGCCTGCAAAACCTCACCTCGGCCGACGATCCGTTGCGTGACAAGCTCGCCCGCCACTTCGTGCAGCGCCGCCGCAAAGACATCGTCGAGTGGCAGGCAGACACGCAAGATGGCCGCGGCTTTGCCCGTCGCATGAAGACCGAGCTCACCTACAAGCTGACTGGCGACTGGGGGTCTTTTTTTGATGCGGTGCAGACGTATTGCCGTGAAATGGCCGAATCGGTGGAGCAAACTCAGCAGGGCGGTGCCCGCCTCATTTGGTACGCTACGCTGGCTCTGCTGCGTTGCGTGGCTTCCAGCCCTGCTGCTGCCGTCAAGGCGCTGACCACCCGCCTCGAAGGCAAGACCGAAGCACTTGCGGCTGAAGGTGATGACGATCTGCTCGAAGATGATCGCCTGCACGACGGCCAAGCCGACGACTTGGGCGGTAGCGACTTGGAGCCCGCAGGCCAAATTGGCAACCGTCTGCAAAATACACAGCGCTTGCAAGCGCTCATCAATGAGGCTGAACGCTTGTCTGGCAAAGCGGGTGACCCCAAGCTGGCCACCCTCATCGCCCACATGGAGGGGTTAGTGAAAGACGGCTTTGCCCCCGTGGTGTTTTGCCGCTATGTGGCCACCGCCCACTACGTTGGCGCCGAGCTGAAAAAGCACTTTCCCAAAGTGATGGTGGACGTGGTGACCGGTGAGCTCAGTCCCGAAGAGCGGCGCAGCAAAATTGAAGACATGGAGGATGGCGCAGACGCAAATAGTGGGCGCATCCTGGTCGCCACCGACTGCCTGTCTGAAGGCATCAACTTGCAACACCTGTTTACTGCAGTGGTGCATTACGACCTGGCCTGGAACCCCACCCGCCATGAGCAACGCGAAGGCCGGGTTGATCGTTTCGGGCAGCAAGCCCCCGAGGTGCGCTGCACCATGCTCTATGGCCAGGACAACCCGGTCGATGGCTTTGTGCTCAACGTCATCCTGCGCAAAGGTGAGGCCATTCAGAAAGAACTGGGCGTACTGGTGCCCATGCCAGAAGACAAGCTGCGCATCAACCAAGCCCTGGTCAAAGCCGCCTTGATGAAGCGCCACGCCACGCAATACACCCCCGACATGTTTGCCGATGCTGAAATCTTGCTGGCCCCCTTGCAGACCCAGTGGACCGACGCGCTGGAAAAAGCCAAGCTCAACCGAACCAAATTTGCCCAGCGCCGCATCCGGCCCGACGAAGTGCTGCCCGAGTGGCAAAAGCAACAAATCGCCCTGGGCAGCAGTGCTGACGTGCAACGCTTTGTGCAAAGCGCATGCGCCCGCCTCAATGCCCCGCTGGAGCCCACCCGCCGACAGCAGTACCGCTTGCCCACGCAGCACCTGCCAGAGGCCCTGCGCCAACGCCTGGCCGATGAAGGCCTGGTGCCCGACAGCCGCAAACCTGTTCTGCAACTGGACTTTGCCGAGCTGCACCGCAGCCACCCGCTGGTCACCGTGCTGGCCGATCACCTGATTGAAAATGCCCTGCAGGGCGAATCCACCATCACCGCGCGCAGCGCCGCCACCATCACCGACGCTGTGGACGTGGTCACCACCGTTTACCTGCTGCGCTTACGCCACCAACTGGGTTACGTGCGCCGCCGCCAGCCTTATCAAATGATGGCCGAAGAGACCGTGACCCTGGCTGTAAAAGGCCGCAGTGCGCCAGAGTGGCTGAGTGATGATGCCACGGCATCTCTGCTGGAATGCCAGCCCACCGGTAACCTGCCCCGTGAGGCCGTCCACCGCGAAGTGGTGCAGGCTTTGGACTTTCTGCAAGCCCACCCCCAGCGCCTGGAAGCCTTGGCGCAGAGCCGAGCCCAGGCGCTGCTAGCCGACCACCGCCGTGTACGCGAAGCCGCTCGCGACGTGGGCCAGTACAGCGTGGCCCCTTGTCTGCCGGTCGATGTGATTGGCGTGTATGTCCTCCTGCCGGACGCTCTGTAATTGCTCGCCATGAAAACCGTCCGCAAACACACCGCCACGCTCAACCTGCCAACACTGAGGCTGGAAGGCGGCTTGTTCCTGCCCGATATGCTGGAAAAAGCCGCCTTGGGCCAAGCCCGCCTGCAAGCCGAGGCCGATTACGGTATTCCCAAGGGTCTCAAGCTCAAAGACGAATACAGCCGCGCCTTCCAGATCGCCTGCGCCCAATGGCGCAGCTTTGCCCCGCTGCTGGAGCGCAACGACTTCGATGCCCAACGCGCCACCGCCACTTTCGTCACCGAACTGCTGCGCGATGCCTTTGGTTACGTCTCCGTGGGTGCCGTTGCTGGCATTGATTTGGGGGAGCGAAGCTACCCCATCACCCATCTGGCCAGCTCGTCCGTCAATCCGCAACGCACCTTGCCCGTCGTGGTGGCCCCGCACACCTTGGGTCTGGACGATGCCGACACCCGCTTTGCCATTGCCGGCAGTGGCAGCCGCAAAAAGACCGCTTTTCAACTGGCCCAGGAACTGCTCAACGCCAGCCCAGACCACCAGTGGGCGCTGGTCACCAACGGCAAAACCCTGCGCTTGCTGCGTGATGCCGCCACCTTGACGCGCCCCAGCTACCTGGAGGTTGACCTCCAAGACCTGCTCAGCGGCCAGCGCTTTGCCGAATTTGCTTATGTTTGGCGCTTGTTGCACGCCAGCCGTGCGGGCATGGGTGGCACTGCCGAACCATCCGCGCCCGTGGTCTGGGAGGCCTGGCGCGAGGCAGGCCAAGAAGAAGGCACCCGCGTGCGCGACGGCCTGCGTCTGGGCGTGACCGAGGCGCTTCTCACCCTGGGCCAAGGTTTTGTGCAGCACCCCGCCAACGATGCCTTGCGCCTAGCCTTGCAGGACGGCAGCCTCACCAAAGAGGCCTACTTTGCCCAACTGCTGCGGCTGATTTACCGCTTCATCTTCATCTTTAGCGTGGAAGAGCGCGGCTTGGTGCCCAACGCCCCGCAAACCGACGACGATCCTGCCACTGCACGTGCCAAGCTGGCCGCCTCGCAAACCTATGCCCAGGGTTACGCCCTGGCACGCCTGCGCGACATGTCCCTGCGCCGCCGCGCCCGCACCCGGTTTGACGACCTCTGGCAGGGCGTCAAAATTGTGTCCAAGGGCCTCGCTCATGGTGAATCGCGCTTGGGGCTGCCCGCCTTGGGCGGCCTGTTCGCCCCCGCCCAGTGCCCCACGCTTGACGCCGCACAGCTCACCAACGCCGACCTGCTAGCCGCCATGAAAAGCATGCGCTGGGCCAGTCAGAGCGGTGGCAGCCTGGCACCCATTGATTACCGCAACATGGGCACCGAAGAGCTGGGCAGTGTTTATGAAAGCCTGCTGGAGTTGGTGCCCGAGGTAGACCTGCACGCCCGCACATTTGGTTTTGTGGGCCTCACCAGCGAGGGCACGTCATCGGGTACTGTGGCTGGCAACGACCGCAAGCTCACCGGCAGCTTTTACACCCCAGACAGCCTGGTGCAAGAGTTGATCAAAAGCGCGCTGGACCCGGTAATCGAGCAGCGCCTGGCTGCCAACCCCGGCAACCCCATCGAAGCCTTGCTGTCCATCCGCGTGCTCGACCCAGCCTGCGGTAGTGGTCATTTTCTGCTGGCTGCCGCGCGCCGCCTGGCCGAACGGCTGGCGGCTCTGCGCTCGCCCGACGGTGTAGTCACCCCGCAGGCCTACCGCCACGCTCTGCGTGAGGTCATCGCCCGCTGCATTTTTGGCGTGGACCGCAACCCCATGGCTATCGAGCTGGCGCGCACCGCCCTTTGGCTGGAAGGTTTTGAAGAAGGTCGCCCGCTGGGTTTTCTGGACCACCACCTGCAATGCGGTGACGCATTGTTTGGGCTCACTGATTTGAAGACACTGGAACTGGGCATCCCAAAGGACGCGTTCAAACCGCTTTCCGGAGATGACAAGGACGTGTGCAAGCGACTCAACAAAGCCAATGCAGTGGCTCTTAAAGACTTGGAAAGGAAGCGTAACGCCCGAGCGTTTGGGCAGCTTGACGTGGCAAGCGCGGCTGGAAGCGGGCTGAGCCAACTGCAAGTTATTGAAAACCTGCCGGACGCCACTGCACTCCAAATCGCTGAAAAAGAAGTTGCCTATCGCGAGTTTTTGGTAAACGCAAAGTCCAGCCGTCTTGCACATGCTGCGGATCTGCTAGTAGGTGCCTATTTGTTGCCCAAGAAAGCAAGCGCCGAGGAAGAAATTCCTACAAGCGCAACGCTTTACCTCACCCTGCTTGGGGATGGATTGCCTTCCGCTCAACGCGGAGCCCTCGCTGCTGCTCAAGCGGCATGCGCGGAGGCCCGTGTTTTGCACTGGCCATTGGCGTTCCCACAAGTTTTCGCTTTTGGTGGCTTTGATTGCGTACTTGGCAATCCGCCATGGGAACGCATCAAGTTGCAGGAGGAGGAGTTCTTTGCCACCAGACATCCGGCAGTCGCACAGGCCAGGAACAAGGCCGAGCGCAGTCAGCGTATTCAGTGGCTTGCTGAAGGGATGCTCGGCAAACACTTGTTTCCACAATCTGAGCACTCGCTGTTGTTGGGCGAGGCGGAACAAAGACTCTATTCCGAATTTTTAGTAGCACGACGTACTGCGGAAGCGGCCAGCGTGTTTGCTCATGTCAAAGGCGAGGATGGTGGCCGATACCCTTTAACCGGTGTGGGAGATGTGAACACCTACGCGCTCTTTGCTGAGACCATCGGCCAAGTGCACCACGCCACGGGGCGGGCTGGTTTTATAGTTCCAACTGGGATTGCGACAGACTCATCTGCGAGGGCTTTCTTCGCGACAATCACCCAAAAGAAACGTTTGGTAAGTCTGTTTGATTTCGACAATGCAGATCGAGTGTTTCCGGCTGTCGCGACACTGGTCAGATTCTCACTTGTAACACTTGGGGAGTCTGAAGCCGCATCCTTTGCATTTCTTCTCAAGGGAGTTGCTGAACTTTCTGATGAAAGGAAGCGGTTTACTTTATCGGCGGAAGATTTTCTTCTGATCAATCCAAATACGCTGACTTGCCCAGTCTTCAGCTCAAAGATGGATGCCGAAATAACCCGCGGGATTTATAAAAGAGTTCCCGTTTTCGTTCGTGAAAGGACGGAGCAAAGTTCGGAATCAAACCCTTGGAAGATCAGCTTTTCAGCCCTGTTTCACATGTCGAATGACAGTCATCTGTTTTTGACAGCACCAGACTTGCCTGATGAGAAATCTGTCGCTGTTGGTGTCCAAGCGCGAGCGCAAAAATTCGACGGTTATCTGCCACTTTATGAAGCAAAGATGATGACCCTTTACGATCATCGCTTCGGCAGCTACCCTCCCGGAGCGATTGACGACACTCGAGCGTTGCCAAGACTTTCACTTGCTCAGTATTCCGACCCAAGTTTCGAAGTGAATTCACGTTTTTTTGTGAGCCAAAATGTCCTGAATGACCATTTGGGTGACTACGAAAAAAGCTGGTTCATATGCTTCCGATCGATGAGTAACCATTCCAACATCAGAAGGTTCATCTCAGGTGTCGTGCCCTTTGCCGCGCTTGGCAACAGCCTGATTCTTGTGAGGCAGGGGACGGCGGTTTCGGGCAAGAAATTAGCTTGTCTCATCGCAAATTTAGGATCTATGGTCCTTGATGCCATTGCGCGATGGAAGGTCAGCGGGACAAACCTGAACCTTTTTCTAGTTCAACAGTTCCCGGTTTTGCCGCCAGACTTTTTTTCTGTTGCTGACGAATCATTCATCGCGAGCAGGGTTCTCGAACTCACTTACACCACTCACAGTCTCAAAGGTTTTGCAGATGACCTTGGTTTTCAAGGCCCACCATTTGCATGGAATCCTGCACGTCGACTTCAACTGCGTGCCGAGTTGGACGCTTGGTATGCACGCGCCTATGGTCTTTCCCGAGATGAGCTACGCTACATTCTCGATCCCATCGATGTGATGGGTGAAGGCTATCCATCAGAAACCTTTCGTGTTCTCAGAAACACCGAAAAAGATGAGTTCGGCGAGTATCGGACTCAGCGGCTGGTCCTTGAGGCTTGGGATAAGCTTGAACGCGGAGAGTTGCACTGATGCTCACACACTTGAAACTTGAAAACTTTAAGATTTGGCGCAGCACGGGTGCCATTCGGTTGGCGCCAATCACTTTGCTTCTCGGCACTAACTCTTCGGGAAAATCCAGTCTGATCCAGAGCTTGTTGTTGATCAGGCAAACGGTGAAAGGGGACGACCCAAACTTGGATCTGAACCTGGGCAATCCCGAAGCCAACGATTCGGTCACTCTGGGCCAGTTCAAGGACGTTCTATGCCGGCACGGTGCCTCAAATGAGAGCACCTCTGCGAACCAAGTTGGCATTGAGTTCCGCTGGAGCGAGCAGGGTGACGCATTGAACTCCACCTTGTTTTCTGCGCGCTACAACAAGGGCACCGCAGGCAGCGCAGAGTTGTCGTTCCTTCGCTTGGGGAAAGATGGCCAAGGGTTCAGTGTTCAGCGTCGCATTTCCGGAATTTACCGCCTGAGCTTGGCCACACAAACAAAGTCTTTGGGTCAAAGTGCAGATTTTCGTCCGCAACGGTCATTCGCTTTCTCAGCGGCCACACTCAACAGGCTGGGTGTGCAGGCGGAATTGATAAAGCCAATTGGCCCAGCCTTGCTGGACGAGCTGAGCCGCATCATTTACCTCGGGCCGCTTCGTCGATTGGCACAACGCGACTATTTGTGGGCTGGTCGCATGCCTGCACACATTGGTGACGATGGGGCCAAAGCAGTGGATGCTTTGATTGCCAGTGGTGTGGCACGCCAGTTGGCCCTCAAGCGCAAGAAAACATTGCCTCCCGAGGCACAACTGTTCGAGCAAACGATTCATTGGCTTAAGGAGATGAATCTGGCGGATGGCCTATCCATCCGAGCTTTGGGCGGATCTGCGCGCTATGAATTGATGATTGAGAATGACGGTCAGGCGAGCAACCTCAAGGATGTCGGCGTGGGCGTTTCGCAAGTCATCCCGGTGATCGTTGCGGCATTGTTTGCCCAGCCTGGTCATATCGTCATTGTTGAAGAGCCGGAAAGCCATTTGCATCCACTGGCGCAGAGCAAATTGGCCGAACTGTTTGCGCGGGTGTGCAAGGAGCGAAACGTACAGTTCATTGTCGAGACCCACTCAGAGCACCTGTTTCGGCGCATGCAAACGCTGATCGCCAAACAACAGATCAGGCCCAATGACGCGGCGATGTATTTCGTCGAACGCGAAAGGATGCAAGCAAAACTTCGGGAGTTGATTCCCAATAAATTTGGGGCACTTATCAATTGGCCGGATAAGTTTTTTGGCGATGCAATTGGCGAGGCGCGTGAGCAAGCAAAGGCTAGACTATTGTCTCGGGATGATGGTGATTCGGCTAGACAATAATGACTATCAGCAAACACGTCATTGACACCAACGTCTTACTTGTTGCCAGCGCAGCACATGAAACGTCTCCATTTGCCGAAGACGCAACGCCTGTTGAAGATGATGCGCTCAGAAAAAGGGTGCTTGATTGGCTAATTTCATTTGAGGAAAGTGAAGCGCAAATCGTTCTCGACTGGGGCTGGATTATTGTCGATGAATACAAGGGCGTGGCTCGACGAGACAAACTTACAGAGCAAGACTATGGGTTGCAGGTAGTGCTGCAGAAATTTTCCACTGGGCAACTCTTTGGTTTTGAATTGCAGTGGGATGAACCAGGAAGCGCAAAAATTTCAGATCCAGATTTAAGCGTCGTCATCACGGATCATGCTGACCGAAAAATGGTAGCTGCTGTGCTTGCAGCGGGCGGAATCACTGGCGGTAGTAATCTTATAAATTCTTGTGATACCGATTGGTATGACTGGCAAGAAAAAATGGAATGTGCCGGAGTCTTTGTGCATCAACTCATTGGGGCTGAATGGTGCCATCCAAAATGGTCAGCCAAGAAGTTGCGGTGATATGACGATCTTCTTCCGTTTCCCCCATACCCCACACCTTGCCTGGCTGGGGAAAGGCACGCCACGCGACGATAAGGTGTTGTCATCTGATGAAGTGGCAGAACTCTTGGCTGGCGATGTGGTGATGGAAGAGAAGCTTGATGGAGCCAATTTGGGGTTTTCGCTGTCGCCAGACGGCGACTTGCGTGCCCAAAACCGAGGTCAGTATTTGCACGCACCCCATGGCGGCCAGTTTGCGCGCTTACCCGAATGGCTGCTCTTGCACGGCGACACATTGCGTGCAGCGCTGGCAGAACATGCTCCCGCAGACTTGATGCTGTTTGGTGAGTGGTGCGCCGCGCGGCACTCCTTGGACTACGACCATCTGCCAGACTGGTTTTTGCTGTTCGATGTGTACGCCCGCAGCCAGGGTCAGTTTTGGAGCACGCAACGACGCAATGAGCTGGCGGCCACGCTGGGTCTGGCCACCGTACCCAGGTTGCTGAAAGGCCGGTGTACTCTGCCGCAGCTCAAAGATGTATTGAGCCGTCAGCACAGCCAGTTTCGGCAGGGCACGTTGGAGGGCATCGTGATTCGGCGTGAGTCAACCGATTGGTGCGAGGCACGCGCCAAGCTGGTGCGGCAGGATTTCACTCAAGCTATTGGCGAGCACTGGAGTCGCCGACGCATTGAGTGGAACCGCCTTGGTTGAAGCAGAATTAATTTACGGGAGAGTGACCATGTACGACAGAATCAAAACAGACATAACCCAGACTTATTACCAGCAACATTATCCCAATGAGGGGCAACGCTTCGTGGCCTGGTACATCCGCAACATCCATGGCCAAGATGCCCAGCAGGCCAGGCTGTGCATTACTGATGGCGCCGATGACAAGCAGATCGATGCCATTGTGATTGATGAAGACGCTCAGGCAGTCTATGTGGTGCAGGGCAAGTTTATTGGCACCGGCAGTGTGGATTCTGGCCCTCTGCGTGAAGTTTTGTCATCCTGGGTGCAACTGAAAGACTTGGCTTGCTTGCAGGAGAACGCCAACACCAAGTTGAAACAGCGCCTGACGGATTTGTCGTTGGCGCTGGAGGATGGATACGACATTCACTTCGAGCTGATTACCACCGGCACGTTGACAGACTCCGCCCAGAACGACCTGGCCACTTTTCAAAAAGAGCTTGCTGAGTCCGATGACCTGCCAGCGACCCTGACGCTGGTGGATACAGAGGAGTTGCAACGCCGATACGATCTGGCTTTGCTCAAGGAAAGCCCGTATCTCAAGCATGACTTGAAGCTGGAGGCGGGCAAGTTCATGAACATGGAAATTGCCGGCACAGCGGTTGTGGTTGCGGCCGTGCCGCTGAAGAATTGCCTGACCATTCCCGGGATCAAGGAGGGTGCGCTGTTCCAAAAGAACGTGCGCCAATCGCTGGGGCTGAGCAACAGTGTGAACAAGCAGATCAAGGCAACGATTTATGGAGATCGTCACCGGGACTTCTTTTTCTTCCACAATGGCATCACTGCCATTTGCTCACGCATGACTCTGGAGGCTGGGACGCTGCACCTGCAGGGGCTCAGCGTGGTCAATGGGTGTCAGTCACTCACCACCATCCTGTCCTGCAGCGAAAAGGTCAAGAAGCTAGACGAAACGTATGTCATGTTTCGCTTCTACGAGATCCCACAGCATGACCGGGCAGACCGCATCAGTATCTCGACCAACTCCCAGTCCACCGTTAAGCCCCGGGACCTGCGCAGCAACGACAAACGCGTTTTGGCTTTGAAGAAAGCGTTTGAACAGCGTTACCCGGATGGGCAGTTTTTGTCAAAACGCGGTGAACAGATTCAGGCCGGCAAGAATTCGGCGCGAGCCATTGATTTAGGCACCCTTGGCAAGAACCTGATGGCCTGGCATTCGCAGCGGCCAAACATCTCCTACAGCGAAACGAAGATTTTCGACAAGTATTTTGAGCAACTGTTCAAGCGGGATTACACCCCCGAAAGAATCGCTGCACTGCAGGACTGGATGACAGCGCTTGAACCCTCATGGGGGAAGGAAAACCCACAGGGGCTAAATGAAACGCTTTTGGCAATGCGTTCCTATGTGCCGTACCACCACCTTTATGCAATCTCCATGTGCTTCTCTGTGGCCAGCAAGCACACAGACCGGGTACCGGCACCGGATGTGGCCTGGCAGCAGGCTCAGGCAAAAGGCATCGTGGAATGGGTAGTATCGGTGGCGGCGACTGCGCTGAATTTTGCGCTGGAAACAGCTGCAAACGAAACCCAGCCGGGCGGCAAGGTGTTCAGCCCAGTGAACTGGATCAAAACGAAGTCGTGTTTGAGTGGGATCACCAATGCCATTTCCATGCAGTTGATGATGATGCCGAACATTCCGGGAGGCAAGGAAAAGCGTGATGCGCTGGTTCTGGATGCCACCGCCTTCGAATACCGTTGGCAAGCCGACTGATGAACCCCCTGCAGCGCGCCCTGATCGAAAAGGCTGGTCATGACAATGGCTTTGAAAATGTGTTGCCCAGCGTTGGGCCGCATGTGGCGTTGGGCTCAGCCAGGCATCCTGCGCAGGTGATGGTAAGGGCATCGGACGATGGCTTCTGGGGCGCTATCCAATCGGGGGCGGCTACGCTGACGCAGGAGCTGGCGCGAACTTTTCCCATGGCTGGCAACCCGGTGCAAGGTTTCGTCTTGCCGACAGAGGCAGCGTTGGCCCAGTGGCTGCGTCGGGCCGCTGCGCTGTCGCAGGCACTGCCAAACCAGGCGGTCGTGGCTTTTGAGGCGCAGTTGCAGTGCGAGCTATCAAGCCTGCCCGCAGAGACTGCACGAAACACCGAAGTTCAGCGCATGGTGCGCCAGAGGGTGGGGCAGCAGGCTTATCGCCAGGCCATGCTGGATTACTGGGGCGGTGCCTGTGCAGTGACTGGTTTGGCACTGCCGCAAGCTCTACGTGCCAGTCATGCCAAGCCCTGGGCCGAGTGCGCATCTGACGCCGAGCGGCTGGATGTGTTCAATGGCTTTTTGCTGAGTGCGAACCTCGACGTGCTATTCGACAGTTTTCTGGTCAGCTTCTCAAGCGCGGGAGAGTTGCTGGTGTCCAAAACCATCCCGCCGAGCGACCAGCAGAAGCTGGGGCTTGCCGCAGGCATGCGGTTGCGCTGGATGTCTGTGCAGCACGCCCATTATTTGGGTTTTCACCGGCAGCGGTTTTTGCAGATGACCACCGAGTCAAGTCAAATTCAGCGGCCAGGGGAATATGAACCGGCAGAGCAACCTGCAACACCTGGTTGAATCATGTTTTGCAACGAATTTATAGTATTATTCGTTGCAAATGAGCAAGCACGCAGGTTCTATTGACGACCAAGTTCTACAGCGCATCCAGGCACAGGGGCCGGGTTGGGTGTTCACACCTGCCGACTTTGCCGATCTTGGCAGCCGCACAGCGGTGGCCAGCGCACTCGCGCGCAGCAAGGCAGCCGGTACGATTCGCCTTTTAGGGCGCGGCCTGTACGACACGCCGGTCGTCCACCCGGTTTTGGGTTTGCTGTGGCCCGCCATTGAACCGGTGGCAAAGGCGCTGGAACGTAAAGAGGGCATTCGGCTGCAACCATCGGGGGTTTATGCAGCCAATCTGCTGGGTTTGTCTGAGCAGGTGCCTGCACAGGTGGTGTTTCTGACAGACGGCGCGACGCGTAAGGTAAAGGTAGGGCCTACCCAGATCACTCTTAAGCGCACAACACCACGCAATATGGCTGCGGCAGGCCGGTTGAGCGCCTTGCTGATTCAGGCGTTTCGTAGTCTTGGCGCAGCCAGCATCACGCAGCAACGCATTGCGCGCTTGCGCGAAAAATTGCCAGCGGTGGAACGCGCCACGTTATTGCAAGATATCGCATTGGCACCGGAGTGGATGCACATCCATTTTCGTGAAGTGGCCCGGCCATGAACAGCAGCTTCACGGCCATGTCGGTCGAGGACCGCAAGCTGGCGTTTGACAACGCGGCACTCACGTTGCATCTCAATGCCGTGATTCTGGAGAAGGATTTCTGGGTGTCGTGGTTGCTGCGGTTGTTGTTTGCGCAGTCTGAGTTGGCACCGTATTTGGTGTTCAAGGGCGGCACGTCGTTGTCCAAGGTGTTTGGGGTCATTGACCGGTTCTCGGAAGATATTGATCTGTGCCTGGTGCCGGAGTTTGTGGGTGCTGATGCGCAAGGCTTTGACACTTTGACCAGCCGCGTCAAGCGTGACGCCGCCGTGCTGGAAATGCAGCGCCTATGTGCGGACAAGGTGCAGCTGGTGGTCTTGCCCTTGTTGGAGAGCGCGATCATTGATGCGCTGGGCACCGCACCCGCAGGCACATGGCTTCATTACGAGCTGGATGCGGACGCCAAGTCGCCCATCGTGAATTTTCGGTATCCAACGTCGCAGGGTCACGGTTTTGACTATGTGCGCCGCGAAGTCAAGCTGGAGCTGGGTACGCTGACCGACCAGCAACCTACTGGGCGCTACCCCATTGCACCGCTGATTGCCAGTGTGTTTGCGCCCGTGTTTGGTGACTGGCAATGTGAGGTGGTGGCGCTGGAGTTGCGGCGCACTTTTTGGGAGAAAGCAACCATCCTGCATGCGGAGTACCACCGGCCTCATGATTCACCCACGCCAGACCGGTATGCACGCCACTATTTCGACATGGTCAGGTTGTTGGCGCACGCCGATGCACCGCAGTTTTTGGCTGACAAGGCGCAGTGCGAGCGCGTTGTGGACTGGAAAAGCCGGGTATTTGCCCGAGGCTGGGCGCGTTACGATTTGGCCTGCCATGGGTCGTTCCGGCTGGTGCCACCCAGGGCACGGCAGGCTGATTTGGCGCGCGATTACGCGACGATGCGCCCCATGTTCATGACCGAGCCGCCGAGCTTTGACGTGTTGCTGCGAGAACTTGGGGAGGCTGAAAACGTTATCAACTCCCCGTAGTCAGTCGAACGGACAAACGCAACCTCTGGTCGCTACCCCATCTTCTCAGCCAATTTTTCAGCCTGCAGGTGGGTGTACTTTTTTAGCATTTGAAGCGTCTTGTGGCCGGAAATGGAGGCGAGCTCAAGAATCGAGAAATCGCTCTTTTCGCTTAGACGGCTCATGGCTTCATGGCGCAAGTCGTGCCAGGTGAAGTCTTGAATTTTGGCGCGCTGGCTGGCATAGCGAAAGACGCTCAGAAGGCAAGTCCGGTCCATGGGAAAGGGCCGGTCGGATGGATTCAACTTGCCTGGTGGTTTGGGCAAGGCATTCAACACTTCAATGGCTTTTGAGGACAGCGGTGCTGCACGTTCCTCACCGTTTTTGGTGTCTTTCAGAAGCGCAAACTTGCGGTCAAGGTTCACGTGCTCCCAAGTCAGCGACAAAATTTCATTTTGTCGCGCAGCTGTTTCGATGGCGAACTGGAAAGCTGGATAAAGCAGCTTGTTTCGTGACTTTTTGATTTCAGTCTCAAGGCGAGCAAACTCTTCTTTGGTCAGACGGCGCTCACGTCCCTTTCCTTCAGACGGCTTGCGCACGTTGTCGACCGGGTTGCCACGGGGCAGCATGATTCCGCACTCAATTTGCGCGAACTTCATGAGCTTGGACAGCATGAAGATTTCTTTGCGCACAGTTGAGTTACTCACCGCTGGCATTTTCGTTTGCTTGTTGCCAGCTAGTCGCAAGTCTCGGTAAACACCAACAACTTTTTGGTCGATGGCCACCAAAGAGTATTTGCCAAGCAGCGAGTCAAGCCGGGCTAGCTGGTAGCGCCAGGACTCTTTTTCGTCTTCGCGCTTGCGATAGTGAAACGGTGCGTATTCATTTTTGAAGCGATCGATCAGGTCAGAGAGCGTGGTCTTTTCTGCGTCAGATGAGTTCTGATAAATCCCTCTGTCAATGTCCGCTTCGATCTTGCGAGCCCAAATTTCGGCATCGATTTTTCGTTCAAAAGTTTTTGATTGAGATGGGTATCCCGTCATCCGAACTGTCGCTTGCCATAGCCCGGATTCACGCTTTCGAAAGTTTGCCATTTCGGTCCTTCACACTGGTTTTGTGCTCCAAAATTTTAAAACAAGTGTGCCCGTTTTGTGCCCGTTATCCATTTTTTATTTTTAAAAACAGTTTAACTAATTGATTTATAACGCTTTAAATTTACTTAATTACACGCCTGGAAAGCGTGCGGGGAGTCAAATCCCCCGGGGGTTCGAATCCCCCCTGCTCCGCCAGATAGTTTAAAAAATCCCTTGTAATTCAATGAGTTACGAGGGATTTTTTTTCGTCCGTGTGCCTTGCACTACTGTTCGACTTGAGGCTAGAAAATGTCTGATTTCAATAAAAGTGTGCCGGAAGTGTGTGCCCGTTTTGTGCTGATTTCTCCCAATAGGTAGTTTCGGTGCACCTTAAACAGAGGCAAAGGTTCATGCAGTAGATAGGGTAACCAGATTTGTTTGGTTATCATCGTTTTGAGCTCGTTTAGCACAATGGTCTTGTATGAACTTCAACACTTCTCCAATAGGATTGCAACACCTATCAAGGCTGGCTGTTTGCCAAAGCAATGACTGCTGAGGACTTAACCGGACTTTAACAACCACCTAAAAATACCCTTAAGAATCAATACGTTAGAGCGTACTAGTTTTTGGCTGTTGCGT
>PCUV01000065.1 GCA_002786915.1 Comamonadaceae bacterium CG12_big_fil_rev_8_21_14_0_65_59_15
TGTGGCGAATTTGGCCTCAATTAACTGCGCATTTTGAAACCGGCTGAAATTCGACATGTTCGGTCCGGCGGCCACACGAAAGTAGGCTTCGGCTTTTTCAGGTGCACCTTGCAATAACAAAATCTGGCCCAGATTGCGGTACGCCGCCACACGGGCAGGGGTCGTTGCGTGCGGGTTTGCTCATGCTGCGGTGCTGCCCGGCCAGCGTCACCACCGGCACACCCATCCACAGTGCAGCGCATCCGGGTGCGCTGGGTTGCTCTGCAAAATCTGGCGATACAAGGCCTGCGCCTGCCGGAGCTGCCCTTGTTGATGCAGTTCTATGGCTTGCTGCAAGGTGGCGGCCAAGGCATCGTTGGTGGGTTGGGTTGCTGTCATGTTCAAAAATTTGTTGGCACAACTTTCGATGCACGCGCTTGGAGTTCGGTCCGGGCACGCGCAACATCAGCCTGCGCCTGCACGAGGGCCTCACCCAGCCAATCCAAGTGCTGACTGTCTTCAATCAAATAGGCACCCCGGCCAGCGCGCCAGATAAATTTGTTGCTGCGCAGCCGCTCTAGCGCCATCTGAACGGAAGACTGATTGATGTCTTGAGCAACTTCACCCGTGTTGGCCAGGATGAATGCCTTGTATGAAGAAAAAGCATCTTTGGTGTAGGGCGCAAAGTTTTTCCCTTGGCTGGCCATGGTCTTCAAAACTGCGCTTTCAAGTGGATTGAGCCCATTGACCTGTTGAAAAAAATGGGATTTTGTTCGGGTCAAAGAGGCCGCCATCATGGCTTCAAAACGTGCATCAACCTCATTGGGATGCAGGTCAAAATCCAGACCAATCTCTCTTAAAACCGCGCGCAACGGCTCTGGTCGGTAGTTACAGGCGGTAAAAGCGCGTTTCAAGGCGTCAATGCTGGGGCGGGGATCCACCGGTAACCGCTCTCGTAGCCAGACCAAATAATCGTCCCCAAGGTGCGGCAAGACAATCAAGGGGGCCTGATAAAAAGCCTGGTCTTTGTCTTCGACCAACGACACCAGTTTGTCTGAGTTGGATCCTGTCGCAAATAGACGAAACCCTGGCCCATTGGTGGCATTCATGGCGTCCCGGGCTGCTTTTAGAGCAAACAGCGCCTTGCGCCCCTCTTCGGTGACTTGTGTGTGCTGAGCCTCGTCAATGATCAGGACAACCGACTTCTTGGAAGCGATGGCCAACATGGTCAAGGCCGTTGTCAGCGTTTCGCCTTGACCAAAGCCAACCTGATTCAAACTCATCTCCATGCCACCCACCTTGATTTTGTCAATGCCGACCCCTTTGGCTGCCCGCAGGATGAAACTATCAAACTTCAGCAACTCTGATCGAATGACAGCGACGATGGCATCGCCTGGATTGGCATCCTGATCGGCCCAAAGATCGACGTAAACAATGTGTGAGCCCTGCGGACCACCGATAGCCGGAATGAAGTCTTCACGGATAAAGGTACTTTTGCCGGTACGGCGTGGCCCGGTAATAAAAAGACCCGACGAACCGTCTGCCGACATTAACGTTTGACTCAAGCGCTTGGCCAGTTCTGTGCGGTGAAAAAATTCTTCTTTTTGCATCATGGACTCCATCAAGGTTGCCGTATCGAAAATGGCAATTATGAATTTTTATGAAATTTTATGGAGTTTTATGGTTCAGCGCTTTACGCATGCCAATGAACCTTTGCAAGCCGCTGTGCCACACCACTTGCGCCACATCTCACGGTAGGCCGCTTCGACATGGCGGGTGATGTTGGCCGGACTGCATTCTGACGCGTTCATGCGCTGGCGCAGTGACTGGCGCACCTGGCTCAGGCGCGGCAAATCATTGGCAAAGGTCAGCACGCATTGCAAATAATCATCTTCACTGTGGCTGATGAACTCATTCAGGCCCACGCGTGACAAGTGCGCTGCGCTCAGGCGCGACACAGCATGGTCGCCCGTCAGCGACACCACCGGTACGCCCATCCACAATGAGTGCATAGTCGTTGTTCCGCCGTTGTAGGGAAAGGGATCCAGCGCCAGATCAATCTGGTGGTGCAGTGCCAGGTAATCCGCCATGGGTACGCGCGGTTGCAAGACCAGCCGTTCTGGCCCGATCTGGTGTTGGGCGAACAGGCCTAGCAGGCGCGCGCGAACGCTGTCTTCGCCAGCGTTGCCCAGCATCAACCGCGCTTGTGGCAGGGCGTGCAGGATACGGCTCCAGAGGGCAATGACTGCGGGGTTAACTTTGCTAAGGTTGTTCAAACAAGCCAGCGTTAAGCGTTCGCCTTGCAGTGCGGGCAACGGGTTAGCGGGTGGCGAGGCTGGGTCGGGTTCAAACGCCATGCCGCTGGGCAGGCGAACCAGGGCTTCGCTGTGGTAGCGCTCAGTGACACCGGGCGCGTCTTGCCAGGGGTCACTGATGCAGTAATCGATACAGGTCAGCCCGGTGCTGCCCGGGTAACCAACCCAGTTGACCTGAACCGGTGCCGGCTTGCGTGCAAACACCGGCAAACGGTTATAGACGGTGTGACCTGACAGGTCGATCAGGATGTCTATACCGTCGTCGCGGATGCACTGCGCCACGCCTTCGTCGGTCACGCCAAAACACTCGCGCCAATGGTCCACGCTGTTGGCAATGGCGCGCGTATGGGCATCGTGCAGGTGGTAGCTGTAATAGGCAAATACCTCAAACGCAGACTTGTCGTGCTGCGCCAAAATGGGTTCGATGAAATAGGCCACCACATGCGCGCAAAAGTCGCCCGAAACATAAGCAATTTTCAGGCGCCGTTGTGTATCTCGACTGTTGGTGTGGGGTTGCCACAGCGGCTTGAGCGGTGTCTCTACCCACTGTGCGTACTGCTGATGCTCGGCAAATACTTCTGCGGCAGATTTGCGGCTGTCATGCAACAGGGTAAACAGCAGGTTGCTATGGATTTCAGCTTGTCGGTCACCACCCAGATCAAGCGCACGGCGAAAGGTCTGCTCGGCTTGCTCCATATCGCCCGCCAGGCGCCACGCAATAGCCAGGTAATTGAGCGCTTCAACCGAATCAGGCTGTAGCACCAGCACACGCTGGTAGCTGGCAATGGCCTGGTCGTACTGCCCCAGCTCTTGTTGCATGTTGGCCAGATTGAAGTGAAAGGTGGCGTCATCTGGCCGCAGCTCGATGGCTTGCTGGATGGCCCGTAGCCCCGCTTGGCTGTTGCCTTGCTGATGTTCGATCAGGCCCAGCAGGTGCAGCGCGTCGGGGTTCTGCGGCTCTTGCGCCAGGATTTGTTGGTACAGCGCGCGGGCAGAAACAAGATCACCGCGCTGATGGTGTGCGATGGCGGTTTGCAGCGCCTGCGCGATGACTTGGGCGCCATGGGTTCGCTTCATGTTTGATCTACATCCTGCTGGTTGGCAGCGAGTGGCGCTTATCATCGCCACCCATGAATTTTGTGCGCATAAGTGTAGTCGCTGCCCTGTCCCTGATCGCGCATCTGGGGCTGGTCTATGGGCTGCTGGCTGTTCTGCCAGTGTGGCTGGCCGGGCCGCTGGTGGGTGTGCTGTTGGCGCTGGTGGCAGATGAAGACGCGCGCACGGTGCTGCCGGGCGCGCTGGCTGGCCTGGGTGTGGGGTGTTGGGTGGCGCAGCCCTGGTTTTTGGGGTCAGCTCTGGAGCTGCCTGCCACGCTTGGCTTGTACATCGGTCTTGCGGTGACCACTGCCATGGCTTTGACTTGGGTACTGGGCCAGCGCGCTAACCCAACGCAACTGCGGCGCTGGCTGGCGCTGCTGGTGGTGGCGGTACTGGTGGGGCTGCTTTGGCTGTCCACCCTGCGCTACAACGAAGGTGCTTTCACGCCGGGCGAGCCAACTGTCAACGCCTGGCTGAACACCCCGCCAGCGCTCGGCCAGACGCCAGGTGATCGGGATTATTTTTTAAGTTTTTTCTATCAAACCCAGGCGGGCGTGCCGTATTACGACGCGGTGATTGCCACCTACAAGGCTGACGCAATGGGAGAATTTCGCCTGCCCAACGGTGTGCCGGGCTACCGGCTACCCACGCTGTTTGCACTGTGGCAACTGTTGCCGGCGCAGGGGTCTGCGCTGGTTCCGGCATTTTTGCTGTTTGCCACGCTGGCGGTGGGCAGCGCCTACGCTATTGGTGCGCAACTGGCCAATGGCCGCGCTGGCTTGCTGAGCGCGCT
Organism: Comamonadaceae bacterium CG12_big_fil_rev_8_21_14_0_65_59_15; assembly: GCA_002786915.1. Taxonomy (GTDB): domain Bacteria; phylum Pseudomonadota; class Gammaproteobacteria; order Burkholderiales; family Burkholderiaceae_C; genus Rhodoferax. The sequence continues at coordinate 4,186 of PCUV01000065.1, forward strand.
GCTGGTGGCGGCGGCGTACCTGAACATCAGCACCAGTTCTTATGTGGTGTTTGTCGATGGCTGGGCGATGGCGATTACGCTGGCCGGGCTGGCACTGCTGGTGGCAGCGCAGCAGCGCGCCACGCGTGGGCTGCTGTGGGCGGCGATGGCGGTGCTGCTGCTGGCAGCGTCGATGCGCGAGATTTTGCTCTACCCCATTTTGCTGGGCATGGCCAGCGTGGCGCTGTTGCCGCGCGCGCAGTGGTGGCACGCGCTGCGGCCGTGGCTGGTGACACTGACGCTGTTTGCGCTGATCTACACGACGCACATACTGGCGATTGACGGCCGGGTGGACAAGAGCGGGTCGGTTGGCTTTTGGCTCAATGGTGGCTTTGGGCACCTGCTGGCCACCTTGCGTTTCTTTGACCAGTTGATTGGCGGCGCGCCCTGGTTTGTGCCGCTGCTGGTGCTTAGCGGGTTAGCCGGTGCCGCGCGGGTGATGCAGACGCAGCGCCAACTGGGTGCGCTGCTGGTGGCGGCGGTGTTGGTGCCGCACCTGACTTTTTTGCTTTTTGGCAGCGCCGGGCGCGATCTGATTACCGGTGCTGTGCCCGGCTACTGGGCGATGCTGGTGCAACCGCTGGCGCTGGCGCTGGCACCGGTGGCGTGGGTGCAGCTTGGTCAACCACATAAAATTGATAGCTGCTTGCGCTTATGTGATAAGGGATAGAAGCAATTTTTATCTTTGAAAATAGCCAATGCTTTTATCGATGTGATGGCGACATTGGGCGGGACTACGTTGACGCATCATTGACTCCTGAATGCGTTTTCAATGGTCTGCCTGATCGCCGCCCAGACACCCGGCGCCTCAAGCAAGGGGATTTCTTTGGCCAGCAGCCCGGAGAGCTGGCCCTGGTTGACCTGCGCAGAGCGAATGACCCGGTCAATCTGCAGGTCGGGCATTTCAATGATGTCTTTGATGGCCGCCCTGGCCTGGGTGTGGCTGCGCAGGTAGCGCGACTCCTCGCGCATATCCTCCCGAATAGTGCGTTCGAGCACGCGGGCCAGATAGACCACGTGTTTAGTCAAGTCCGGGTAGCGCCAGACGTGGCGGGCGCTGTCGTCCCCCTGAAACACAAAATTCGAACTGATGCCGTCCGGATAAACGTGCGTGGTGGGCGCAAATGCGTACAAATCGGCCACCGAGCGCATCAGCGGGCGCGATAGTTCGTCCAGAATCAGGTCGTAAGCGCGTCGCTCAGCCTGATCGCTGGTGATCAAGGATGAGACGGGCAGGATCATCGGCTCTTGCACGGCACCGTCGCGCCGCAAGATGTCGTTCATCAGAAACCGGTGGACCCGCCCATTGCCGTCAGCCAGCGGATGAATATAGACAAAACCAAAAGCCGCCACGGCACTGCGCAACACCGGCGACTGCCCCTGCGTGCGTTGCAAAAAGGTGCGCACGCCATCGAGCATGGCAGCAATGTCTGTGGCGGGTGGCGCTATGTAGTGGACCAGCTCCTGCAAGCGCACCACTTCACCGACAAACACCGGCGACTGGCGCAGGCCAAATTGCTGTAGTGTGGTGCGCTGGCCCAGAATGTCAGACTGCAACTCGGCCAGCGTGGCGTGGTCCAGCGGCGGTGCGCCTTGCCCGCAGCGGCGCGCCAAGGCGTCGGCAAAGCGCCCGATGCGCGTCTGTTGATCGGCCTCGCCTTCAAGGGCAAAGCTCGCTTTGCTCTCGCGCAGCGTCATCCAGACCGCCGAGCGCATCAACAACTCGTCGCCAAATTCAAGCGCAAGCTGGTGAATCAAGCCCGGCACATCAAGCGCCATCATGGTCAGCGCTTGGGCTGTTTGACGGATCACCGGGCAAAAATCACGCGTGCCCGGCATGTTGTCCCGAACGCGCCAGCGTCGGTCTGGCATAGCCTGCGCCCTGGATGCCGCGACAAGTTTTTGCGCATCGATGGCATCCACATAAGCACCTGCCATTTCAGTGCGCATCGGCAACTGCCGGGCAGTCAGGAACTCATATAGAAAACCGGCTCGCCTGGCATACTGCCCTGAGGGTTCGTCGGCAGCCCAGGCCACCAGCTCTTGCGGATTGATCCTGGAAAACAGCCTTGACAGCAACTCCAGGTGCGGCAGCTCGTGTTTGAGGTGAAATGTCAAGTGCCCACGCAAGCTTGAGGCTGGGCGCATGCTCTGCACATAGGTCTCGGTGGTGATGCCGTCCGCGGACAGGGTCGCGCGGCGGCCACCAATGCGGCTGACAACAGCCAAGGGCATGACCGGCTCGATGCCGTAAGTAGCCGCCAGCCATGCACCGCCCGCCCAATCTTCTTTTTCACTGTTCATGCTTCATTATGCTAAAAAATAGTTTTTGTTGCGCTTTTTCTATATCTTTTTTCTGAAATTGATCAAAAATGCGCATTCCGGTGGTCGTGACTGTTGCCCCAAGATTGCACTTTGCTCAGCCGCAATGGTTAATTGGGGTCAGAGTACAGTTAATTTCCTATAGCGCGGACACGGCGGATTCTCTTGATTTTTGATCTATGCCCTGTAGCTTGGTAGCGGGGGGGCGCTTATCATCGCCACCCATGATTTTTGTTCGCGTAAGTGTCGTCTCAGCCGTAGCCTGGATGCAGCTTGGTCAGCCACATCAAATTGATAGCTGCTTGCGCTTATCTAACAAGGGCTAGAGGCACTTTTTATGCATGAACCATCCAACCAGTCTGTCACGCCTGGAACCCCATGAGTAAGATCAAAATCGTTCTAATCTTGTTGGGCTTGCAACTGTTGGCCATCGTGCCGATGTTCTGGCGTTTTTTGTCGGGTGACGCTTACTTTGCCTACACCGACATTGGCAGCGACACCTTCACCGCCTTCACCCCAATTGCCCAGCACATCGCGCGCACTGTGGCGCAAGAGGGCTATTCCGGCTGGTCTTTTGGCATCGGGTTGGGCAGCGCTACCGCGCTCTGGCTGGGCGATGTGTTTATGTGGCTCAACGCCCTGGGGGGGCCAGACAACGTGCTGCCGCTGCGCATCTGGGTCTATGTGCTGAAGCTGGTGCTGGGGGGCATGGCCATGCTGGCGCTGCTGCGGCTGTGGTTTCAGAGCGGCGCGGTGCAGGTGACTGGCGCGCTGGCCTACACCTTTTGCGGCTACGTGGTGATCAACGGGCAGTGGGACTCTGAGGCTGCGGTGTTCATCCTGTTGCCGCTGATTCTGTGGGCCATCGTGCGGCAGTTGCGCGGCGGCGGCTGGCTGGCGCTGCCGCTGGTGGTGGCACTGGCGCTGGTGTGCGGGTCGTTCTTTGTCTCGCTGGGCGTGTTTTTGGCGCTGACCGGGGTGGCTTTTGTGGTGCTGAGCGATGATCCCAGAGCCATGTTGAAAGCCTGGGTAACGCGCATCGCGCCCTTGATGGCGCTGGGGTTTGTGATGGCGGCACCGGCGCTGCTACCGATGATGCTGCAATTTCTGGACGGATCGCGGGTCAGCGGTGGGCAGAACCTGTTTGACAAGCTGCTGTCCCAAGGCTTGTCGGTGACAGACCTGTCGCTGATCCAGGTACAACTGGGCAGCTTGTTGCACAAGGACATTTTTGGAGTCGGCAGCGCCTACCGCGGCTACTGGAATTATCTGGAGGGGCCGGGTTTTTACATTGGCGTGATGCCGCTCCTGCTGATGGCGCAACTGGCGCGCGGCAGCACGCAAGAGCGCAGGGCGCTGTACTGGGGGCTGGCTGCGCTGGCGGCTTACATCGTGCTGCCGGTGTTCCGGTTGGCGGCGATGGGGTTTGCGGCACCCTACTTTCGTGTCTCAACGCTGTGGGTCACGCTGCTGTTGCTATTGCTGGCGCTGCTGGCGCTGCAGCGGGTGCTGCGCGACGGTGTCGATACGCGCATGCTGTGGGCGGGAATTGCTTGCTTTGCAATGCTGCTGATCGTTGCCAACCTGGGTGAACTGGGCCCGCGGGTGTGGACGGCGCATGTTGTCAAACTGATCGGCCTGGCGCTGTTGACTGCCGTGGTATTGGTGCTGGCGCAGCGCCGCCTCTTGCCCGCCGCCGCCCGGCCCCCGGCGCTGATAGCGCTGGTGCTGCTGGACGCGCTGCTGGTTGCGCGCAGTTCTTACCTGGAAGGCCGCCAGATTGTTACCCCACTGAACAACGCTTACCAAGATGGCACCGTACAGGCGTTGCAGACCGTTCGCAACAACGACCCTGGCGTGTACCGCATTGAAAAAAGCTACCGTTCCGTGTCATTGGCAGATGCCCTGGTGCAAGACTACAGGGGCGTGGCGTCTTATAGTTTTCATAGCAAAGCGGCGGCAGATTTTCAGGTGGCAACGGGGCTGATTCCGCCACCAGAGCAATCCCCTGCCGTCAACTACACCAACTGGCTGCCCGACCCGGGGCCGCGCTTTATGTTGCAGTCGCTACTGGGGGTGAAGTACCTGATCAGCCGCGCGCCGCTGGCATGGCCAGGCTTTACACCGGTGAGCAACGGCCATGGTTTGACGATTTACCGCAACGACTTCGCGCTGCCGCTGGGCGTGGTGCAGACACGCCAGTTAACGCGCACACAGTTTGACAGCTTGAACCAGTTTGAGCCCAAGCGTGCAGAAATCTTCAAAGACATTGTGCTAATGAATGCCGTGGTGCTGGACCAAGCCTTGCCCGCGTATGGCGAACCCTTTGACCTAGGCGTGTTGCTGGGGGCCAGCGCGCTGACGCTGGACGCCAATTACTTCCAACCGGCGCGGGACTTGCAGTCACGCGGTTTGCAACTGACCGCTTTCTCCAACACGCATCTGGCCGGAACCGTGAACACGCCACAGGCGGGCGTGCTGGTGCTGTCGATGCCGCTGCACCGGGGCTGGCAGGTGCGCGTCGATGGCCAGGATGTGAAGCCGGTATCAGCCGACATGGGCTTGACGGGCATCCCGCTGGCGGCGGGGCAGCATCAGGTGGCGCTGGACTACCAGTTGCCGGGGCTGCGTGTGGGGCTGATGCTGGGGGCGTTGGGGTGGGGGCTGCTGGTGTTGATCGGATTCAAGAAGCCACACGAATAAGCGCTTATAAGTTTCTTTTTTGTTTACATATACAAACTTATAAGTTATTATTTATGAATAAAAAGCAAACCTTTGACTGGCATGAATAAACGACTCCGAGCCCTTCAACTTCAACAAATGGAAGATGTCCTTGGCACTTGGCGTGCAGCAAATCTGCCTGCGCGTCCGTCTACCGGGTGGTCACGCGCGATTCGCGAAACCTTAGGGATGCCGGCAACCGCACTCGCTGCAAGGGTCGGCATGAGCAGCGCCGGCATCAGAAAGCTGGAGACAGCAGAGGCGCAACAAGTGATTTCGTTGACGAGCTTGCGCAAACTTGCAGAGGCACTGGACTGCGAACTGCAATACGCACTGGTGCCACGTGAACCGCTTGAAACAAGGTTGAAACGGCGCGCATTCAAGGCCGCTGAGGAAAGAATGCGGCCCGTGTCGCATTCCATGTCGTTGGAAGATCAGTCTGTCACTGACACCGGGCGGAAAGTTCAGCTTGAATTGCTGGCAAAGGAGTTACTCGATGGGTCTTGGCGCGCGCTATGGTGATCGATTTTTACGACGCGCCAGGTGCTACGCCGATTGATCCGGACGAGGCTCTCGGACTGGTGCCGAAACACATCACCACCCAAGCGGCCCTGAATACCTGGGAAGAAGCCAACATCGTGGCAGGCGATCACTGGGCCTTTCGACAAAAAAAGAAGGATATCCTGCAAGAGGGATTCGTCCGCGAGCTGCATCGCAAGATGTTCGACAAAACATGGCTTTGGGCCGGCACTTTTCGATCAAGCAATAAAAACATTGGCGTGGATTCCAGCCAGATTGCGACGCGCCTGCATGATTTGTTGGCCAACACCCACTACCAAGTAGCCCACCAGGTTTACCCACCAGACGAGTTGGCGGTAAGGTTTCATCACCAATTGGTGATGGTGCATGCATTCGCCAATGGCAATGGGCGCCACGCTCGCCTGATGGCAGACGTTCTGATCACTCAACTGGGCGGTAAGCGATTCACTTGGGGACACGCCTCGCTCGCAGTGGCAAGCGGGGCGAGGAACGCCTATCTGATGGCGCTTCGAGCCGCCGATCAAGGCAGCCCTGAATCTCTCATCCAGTTTGCACGGTCATGACACGCTGCTGAATAAAATGCCCCACGAACCATCTGATCGCATCCACCCAGGCATGAAAAACCAGCAACCTGAAAACGCACTGGCAAAAGCGTCCGAGCTGGACCTGTCCATCGTCGTGCCGGTGTATCGCTCTGCAGGCACGCTGGAGGCGTTGCTGCAACGCCTGAGCCAGGTGCTGTCCCCCATCACCGATCGCTATGAAATTATTTTGATTGACGACGGCAGCGCGGACGATTCCTGGGCGGTGATTGAGCGCTTGCGCCCAGCCTACGGCAAACACCTGGTGGCCGTGCAACTGATGCGCAACTACGGTCAGCACAACGCGCTGATGTGTGGTTTGGGGTTGGCGCGGGGTGAGTACGTGGTCACGATGGATGACGACCTGCAAAACCCGCCGGAGGAAATTTCCAAGCTGCTAGTGCACATCAAGCAGCATGGCCTGGACTTGGTCTATGGCTGCCCGCCAGAGCGTCACCATGCCGGGTGGCGCAATCTGGGCTCCATGCTGGTGCTGCATTTTTACCGCTCGGTGTTTCGCCACCCCATCACGCCCTCGCCGTTTCGCATCATGCGCCACCAGTTGGCGCACAGCGTGCAGTTTTACGACCTCAACTTCACTTTTCTGGACGGTCTGCTGGCCTGGTGCACCAGCCGGATTGATGGCATTGAGGTGGCGCATCACCCGCGCGAGCAGGGGCAAAGCGGCTATTCGCTGAGCAAGCTGCTGGTGCTATCACTCAACCTGTACACCAATTTTTCATTGATACCGTTGCAACTGGTCAGTGGCTTGGGTTTTGTCACGGCGCTGTCGGGTTTTGGGGTCGGTCTTTTCTACTTGATTCAATTCTTTGCGTCCAACATCGAGGTACCCGGGTTTGCCTCCACCATCATCGCCATTTTGATTTTGGGTGGCGCGCAACTGCTGGCGTTGGGCGTTATCGGTGAATACGTGGGGCGGCTGCACTTGAACGTCAACCGCAAGCCGCAGTACGTTGTCCGCCAGATGCAGAGCCCAGCCTCAACCGAGCCTGAAGCGGCGTTAACCCAGGAGCACTGAGCATGGCTTTTTTGACATCCGCGCAGTTGCAAGCCATGGGTTTTCACTCGCTTGGGCAAGACGTACGCATCAGCGACCGCGCGGCCATCTACAACCCCGAGCTGATCGACATGGGCGACCACTCGCGTATTGATGATTTTTGTGTGGTCTCAGGCAAGGTGTCGATTGGCCGCAATGTGCATATTGCCGTGTTTTGCAACGTAGCGGGTGGCACCGAGGGCATTCGATTTGACGACTTTGCCGGCCTCGCTTATGGCTGCCACGTGTTTTCCCAAAGCGACGACTACTCTGGCCGCACGCTCACCAACCCGACAGTGCCCGCCCGCTTCAAAAGCGAAACCAGGAAGGCAGTTCACATCGGTCGGCATTGCATCGTGGGCACCGGCTCGCTGATATTTCCGGGGGTGACGCTGGCTGAAGGTTGTTCGGTCGGTGCCATGTCAATGGTGACCAAGTCCACCGAACCGTGGATGATTTATTCCGGTGTGCCAGCCAAAAAACTCAAGGCGCGCAAGCAGGACTTGCTGGCGCTGGAGCAAGCCTACCTGAGCGGTCAATGAACAAAGCGGTGCCAGCGCGTCAGCAATTTTTGCGCTACGTTTTGGTGGGGCTGGGCAGCAATGCTGCTGTCTACGTGATCTACCTGCTGCTGACTGGTTGGGGTTGGAACCCCAAGGTAGCCATGAGCCTGCTCTACCTTGTCGGCGTGCTACAGACCTTTGTCTTCAACAAGCAATGGTCCTTCCGTTTCAACGGTGCAGCTACCCCCGCGTTTGTTCGCTACGCGACCGTTTATGCGGTGGGCTATGTCGTCAACCTGTCAGCGCTCCTGCTGCTGGTCGATCAGATGGGGTGGCCGCACCAATGGGTGCAAGGCGCGATGATTGTGGTGGTGGCCGTCATGCTATTTGTCGCGCAACGCTATTGGGTTTTTCCGGCCACAACCAGCGGTAGCCCGGCATGAAACTTTGCCCAAATTGTGAGACTACTTTTGAGTCTGCCGACTGGACTTGCCCGGCCTGTGCCCATGTGCCACCCCGCGTCAACTGCTTGCCGCTGCTGGCCCCTGCCCTGGCCGAAGGCGGTGCCGGTTTTCCCCCTGAAGCGTTCGAAAAACTCGCCGCGCTGGAAGCGCAAAACTTTTGGTTTCGCGCGCGCAACCAGTTGATTGTCTGGGCACTCAAACGCCACTTTCCGGCTCTGCAGCGCTACTTGGAAATTGGCTGTGGCACCGGTTATGTGCTGGCCGGTGTGGCGCAAGCTTATCCGGCGGCCAGTCTGGTTGGGAGCGAAATATTCAGCGCAGGGCTGCCTTATGCGGCAGCGCGCGTGAATGCGGCCGAGTTGCTGCAGATGGATGCCAGGCACATTCCTTATGTGGACGAGTTTGAAGCGATCGGCGCCTTTGATGTGCTGGAGCACATTGAAGAAGACGAGGCGGTTCTGGCCTCCATGTTTCAGGCCTTAAAGCCGGGCGGTGGCATCGCCATCACGGTGCCCCAGCACCCCTGGTTGTGGAGTTCAGCCGATGACCACGCCTGCCATGTGCGCCGCTACAAAGTGGACGAGCTGCGTCAAAAAGTGCAGCGTGCCGGTTTCAAACTGGCCTATGAGACATCGTTCGTCAGCTTGCTGCTGCCCGCCATGCTGGCATCGCGCCTGGGCAAGCAGCGCAAGAAAGCCGACGAGGCCGACTTGTCAGAGCTGCGCTTGCCCAGTTGGCTTAACGCGGTGTTTGAAACCATCATGAACCTGGAACGTCTGCTGATCCGTGCCGGGCTGCGGTTTGGCCTGGGCGGGTCGCGGCTTCTGGTTGCCACCAAAATTCCGATTTAGCGCTTGACAATCTGATTTGGGTCGTTGAAAATTTGCGAACTAGTCAGTCTAGTCTGTTTGCGCTAGTTTATTTATGCAGGAAGGGAAAACCATGGGTACTTGGCAATTGCAAGAGGCTAAAAGCCGGTTTAGTGAGTTGGTTGAGCAGTCTTTGTCGGTGGGGCCGCAATGGGTGACACGACGCGGAGAAGAGGCCGTGGTGGTGATCGCCGCAGCGCAATACCGGCGAATTCACCAGGGTCCCTCGCTGGTCAAAGTGCTGCAAGAGGCACCCCGTGGCGAGGCGCTGGCGTTGCAGCGCTCAGCCGAGCCCATTCGCGCCATCGATTTATGAAGTATTTGCTCGACACTTGCCTCCTTTCAGAGTTGATCAAGTCTGAACCCAACCCCGCGGTGCTGGCTTGGGTCAATGAGCGCTCTGATCTGGACTTGTTTACAGCCGCCATGGTTTTGGCGGAATTGCATCGGGGTGTGGCCAAGTTACCGACTTCGCGTCGCAAACAGGACTTGTCGGCCTGGTTGATCAAACTGCAAAACTCATTCGACACACGTGTGTTGCCGTTCACTGTTCAGACCGCAGAGCATTGGGCGGCCATGTGTGCGCGAGCCGAAGGTATGGGTAAGACCATTGCTGCGTTCGATTCCATTATTGCTGCTTGTGCACTTGAAAATGGCTTGACGCTGGTGACACGCAACGTGCAGGACTTTACATTCACCTCGGTTTTGATCGTTAATCCTTGGGAGTCTCAAGAACCCATGCTTTCAGGGTCTGCCCTATGAACATCCCCTTCAACAAACCCTACATGACCGGCAAAGAGCTGTGGTACATCTCGCAGGCGCACGCCAGCGGGCACCTGGCGGGTGACGGCCAGTTCACCAAAAAATGCAACGCCTGGCTGGAGCAGCGCATCGGCTGCCAAAAAGCGCTGCTCACCCACTCTTGTACTGCAGCGCTGGAGATGGCCGCCATCTTGGCCGACATCCAGCCCGGTGACGAAGTCATCATGCCGTCTTATACCTTTGTCTCGACCGCCAACGCGTTTGTGTTGCGCGGCGGGGTGCCGGTGTTTGTGGATATTCGGCCCGACACGCTCAACATTGATGAGACCAAGATAGAAGCGGCCATCACACCGCGCACCAAGGCCATTGCGGTGGTGCACTACGCCGGTGTCGGGTGCGAGATGGACACCATCATGGACATCGCACGCCGCCACAACTTGCTGGTGATAGAGGATGCCGCGCAAGGCATCATGTCCAGCTATAAGGGCCGCCCACTGGGCAGCATTGGCCACCTGGCGGCGCTGTCGTTCCACGAGACCAAAAACATCATCTCGGGCGAAGGCGGTGCGCTGCTGGTCAACGATGCCAGGCTGGTGGCGCGGGCTGAAATGGTGCGTGAAAAAGGCACCAACCGCAGCCAGTTCTTTCGCGGTCAGGTGGACAAATACACCTGGGTGGACGTGGGTTCGTCTTACCTGCCGGGCGAAGTGATTGCCGCCTTTTTGTGGGCGCAAATGGAAGAAGCCGATGCCATCACCAAACGCCGACTGGACATCTGGGGCACCTACCACCAGTGGTTTGCCAGCCTGGAGCAAGCGGGCAAATTGCGCCGCCCGGTGCTGCCGCGTGAATGCACGCACAACGCCCACATGTACTACATTTTGCTACCCACTTTGCAGCGACGAACCCAGTTCATAGAAGCGCTGAAGGCCAAAAACATTCTGAGCGTTTTTCATTACATCCCGCTGCATTCGTCCCCGCGCGGGCAGCAGGTAGGTCGCGCAGCGGGTGACATGACACACACCAACCAGACCAGTGACCGCCTGGTGCGCCTGCCGCTGTGGCTGGGGCTGGAAGAGCACTTGACCGATGTCATCACACAGGTGATGGCGGCGGTTTGACTGCGACGATCCGTGCCCACACTGGCAGGAAATTTAAACCGAGAAAATCCATTAGGCGGGTCTTCGACCCTGCGCAGCGGCTGGCGGCCGATTTGCGGTCATTTTGAACGGTCATTCGTTGTTCATAGCTGGGCTATGAACGCCTCACGCCCGCCCAAACTGCCTCGCAACTCGCCTCGCCATCCATCTGTGCCCTAATGGATTTTCTCGGTTAAAAGCAACAAGGCCTGCCATGCCAGCTTTGCGCCTGGGCAACACCACTGGCCGGTTAGCCGCCAGATTTCAGCCGGTTTTGCCTTCTTTCATCCCGAAGGCGGTGACGACAATGGCTTCAATGCCGTCGATTTGGCCGGGCTGCAAAAGAACCAGTTCTTTTGCGTTCTTACGGCGTTCTGGCAGTTGACCATGGTTGCTGTGAATCCACTGAATCAGCAGATTAATGGTCTTGTCTGGAAGGTCATAATTTTTGTCGATCTGCGCAAATGCGCGGTCATATCCGTGCAGGTATAGCGCTTCGTCAATGAGCGTTTGAGCCAGCGCAGCATCAGCACAAGCGGTGACGTATTTGGCTGCTTGTTGGCCAGACCAGTGCGCATAAATTAGCGGTGTCGATTTGAAGTCGAAAAGAAAGTCGCTGTCGCTGATGTGCACGACGTTCCACAACTTGCGTGCGGGTAGGCTAAAGGTCTCGAGTGTGTTTAGGTAGTCTCTTTCGTTATTCTTCATTGCTACCGACAACGGCAGGATGGCCGGACTACCGTTCACATCAGGCAGTACACCCTTCAGGTTGAGCGTGTAATGTGCAAGCAGGCGAGAGATCCGACCGTTTCCGTCCATAAAGGGGTGGATGAAGACGAAGCCAAAGCTCACCAAGGCGGCCTTGATAAAGGGTGGTACTTCGTCCTGGGCATTGGCCATGCGCATAAAACCGTCCATCAACCTCACCATGCTGTCCGGTTCTGGCGGCACGTAGCGAATTCCTGTAGCGCCTCGTCCGCCGCGTTGCAGCCAGTTCTGCGAAGTCCGAAACTGCACTTCGGCTTTCATCGGGTTGCTGATGACCAAGTTTTGCAGCTCGGTCAGGTAATCCTCCGTCAGGGGTCTCTTGTCACGCAGGTGCGCCATGGCTTGCAGGAAAGCCCGTTCTTTGTCAGGGGCTGGCACTTCATTTTCAATGGCGTAAGAGTCACGGGTCTCACTCAGGTAAGCCCAGCTCATAACGCGGTCCAGCAATTGGGCATTCTGGGGGTCTTCTGCCCATTGACGAAACCGCTCCAGGGTCTGGCTTCCGGCTTGCTCAAGTTTTTTGTCGCGCTTGACGATTGGGCAGTAGTCGTAAGGCCCGATGCCATTGAAGACGACACGGTATTTCTGGCTGCGCTCCCAGTTTTGGCCGGTGTAGTACACAGCCGGATCAAAAATCTCCAGGTAGTTGCCGCCGGTTGTTTCCTGTGACAACGGCAGGGCTTGGTGATTGGCCTTTTCCCAAAAGTAAGCGGCTCGGCGCAAATAGCCGCCTTTGGGCTGGCGCGCCAGGCCGGCCAGCAGTGCAGCCGCGGAAACCAGTCGCAGTGCCTGTTCGAGGATAGGAATTTGAATGCTTTCGTAGCGCAGAGCGAACAGAACATGGCTCAATAGGCTGTCATCATCCGGTGCCACCTGGCGCGGGATCGCAAGCAGATCTGGCATGGATTCCACCCGAGTCACGGGTTTGATCCGAGCAGGCTGCTGCAGCGGCATCATGGGGATGCTGATCTTGGAAAGAAGAAATTCGTAACCGATCACGGCAACCTCATTTTTTTATTATCAGGTGAAGATTTTATGCATTTGTGGTAGTTGTTGATCTTTTTTTTGTATAGATTTAATTGGGGTCGGATTCCAATTAATGACCGGTCTTGCTCCCTCTGGCACTTTTGGGGGGCAGGGGTAGCGCTGTATAAAAGGGGACCGACATCATTGTGCAAAGTCTTTGCATAAAAAATGGACAACAAACTGGTCTTTGTCCGCCAACACCAAAGCGGTAACCTGCTCCATGTCGATGTCCATATAGTCATGCACGATGCGATTGCGCAGGCCAATGATGGCGTTCCACACAGGTAGCTCGTCTGGTGTAAAAAGTCCGCTGTTTGCCAGGGCCTTAAATGCATCGTAGCCCGAAAGAGGAATGGGCTGCTTGTGTGCCTTGAGCAGCTGTTTGGCTTTGCCAATGGCATTTTCAATCAGTATTGGCAGCGCGTGGAGCATGCCGCCTTGCTCAAGCGGTGTGAGCGTACGGCCTTGTTTGAGAATGGCTTTGGCTTGCGCCAATAAAGCACTTTGTTCTGCCGCAACGTGTGCGGTTTCTGCTTGGTAAAGGTCAAGCCGCATGCTGTTTGTCCCAATAAAAGTCTTCAAGCTCGCGCCATGTGCGTTGCAAATAATGAGCCCAAGCCAGTGTGTTTTCGCCCATCAGCGGCACGCCGTCTTCGGCCACGCTGGCACGCATGGGCAGATTGGCGCGGCGCAATTCAATCAGGTCGATGGCATCAGGTGTTGTGTACAGCGCCTCTGCCAGGTTGCGGCGCAGGGTCTCGGTAAAGCCCAGCACGCCAAACCAGTCAAGCTGTGGCGACCATTGCAGGGCGATGTCCCAGTCGCTGTCAGCTTTGGCTTTGCCGGTAGCGCGGCTACCCACCAGAACGGCAAATTCTAGTTGCGGCTGAGCACAAAGAATTTTGGTCACGGCCTCAGTTTGTGCGCATGGTTCGGTGACGGGCGCGATGGTTGTCATGCAAAATTGTAAAACGGTATAAGATTAATTGGGGTCAGATTCCAATTAATTCCTTGGTGCACTTTTGGAGACTCTGCGCTTGACCTGCCCCGCAACTGCTGACTGCGCCTGAACATAAGAGTCCAGCAATCGACGGATCACGCGCTGGTACTGGGTTTGATGCTTGGATGCTTCAGACTTGAAAAAATCAACGCTATTTTTGCTCTGGGCCAGCGTCAGCTTGACCCCATCTTCACGAAATGCAAGTTCAGCCGGTGACGGAAGAAAGTCGGCAACCACCTCAAACCCGCCCATGTAATCCACCATCGGTTGCATGCTGATGGCCCTGACACGGGCATAACAACAGGCAAAGTCGGGGCCACCCAGCTCTTTCATCGTCGAGATGGTCACGCCGGATTGCAGTTGTTTGGGGTCCATGTTGGCAGCTTTATTACCGATCGGTAGTTTTATTGTAAGTCCAAGCGTGAGCAAATATTTTTTTACCGATCGGTAGTTTTGTATCATGGGTTGTGCCATTGCCGAACAACAAACCTGACATCGGTATTGGCCGCTGTATTTCTTGGGTGCAGTACTACTGGTGCGATCAACTTATGTCTTTTGCACGGTCACGCAAACCGGACCATGGCACTCAACTGAAGAAAGTAATCACGCGACCAAATCCTGAGCTGGTCTGGTTCGCGAATAAACCGCACGACATCCTCGCGTGCCGAATCAACATCCAGGCGACCAATCCGCTCGCGCAGCAAGTCACTGAACTGCGTCGGCTCCAGGGTATCGGCTTTCATGTCACCACTTTGCCGGGCGCGTTCAAGGAAATGCTGCAGATTCAGTGGTGTACCTTTTCTGACATACCACTCAAAATCAAACCAGTCGCGCCCTTTCACCCGGTTCTGCCACTGCCGGTACAGCAGGGCATGCATTTTTCCGGCGAACAAATCGGGCAATGAAAAACATTTGACGTAAAACGAGTACGGCTGAAGCAACAGGTTCTCCTGCGTAGCAAAGCGCAGGGGTGGATCGGTATCCACTTCGAATTTGATCTTGATGGTTCTTTTGCCCATCACCTTCAAGTCATACACCGTCGAGTTGTTCTTCAGAAAGGCAGAAACGATACTGGTCTTGGCGGTCTTCTCCTTTTCATTCAATTCCACTTCAAACCCCAAGGCGGCAAACTCCTGCTTCAGGCTCCTGAAATAAGGCGCAAAAGAAAAATCCGGCTGGGGACGCAGCAGCGAAAAATCAAGGTCTTCTGAAAAGCGAGGCAAACTGTGGAATATGCGCAAGCAGGTTCCGCCATAAAACGCTGCCTTGTCAAAAAACCCGCCACGGTACAGTCCGGCCAGCGCAATTTCTTGCATCACCTCGCGCAAGGCCTGGGTGGCATCTTCTTGCGTGCCGACTGTGTACTTCTGCAACATCTGGTCCACCACAGGGCTCATTGCATCGCCTCCACGCATTTTTGCAGCGCCTGCAAATGCCGCAGCTTGTGCCCGGTGGCCAAGCATTGCCGGATCACATCTTGGTCAAGCGCACGCACGGCCTCGGGTTCCAGACGAAGGTCTTCGAACAAAAACGCACGCATGCTTTTGCCACTGACCGCCTGGAGCCGCCGGGTTAGCACCAGCTTGTCGCAAATGGCTTTGGTCGGGCTGGCCATCAAGAACGTCAACCCGTCTTGGCCAGCCTCCATCCGCACCCCGATCGCAAACCACGCACTCGGCACATGCAGGTAAGAAAAACGCCCCAGGGGCGTTTCAAAAAGCCGCCCCCGTCGCATCGTGACCGAACTCACCTCCTGCACGCTCTCCGGGATAAGCCCATGCCAACTCAAGGCAAACTCCAGCGAGACATAAGACGGCCCCATCAGTGCATTGGCCAGCAGCGGCAACGAGACAGGCATCGTGCGCCAGTGGTTGCCCAGCACATACAAACCCCTTCGCAACTGCACCAACTGCCCGTCGGCCAGCCAGCGAGCAATCTTGTCGTTGGGGCGCTTGTACCCGTGCAGCAGCGGCAACAGCGAACCGTGACTGAACGGCACACTACCCAACGCACGGACTTGTTGGTCGAGGTTCATGGCAACATATTTTTGCATAGATAACCGGTATTTATTCGATTATCCGTACAAAATATTAGTATTTAGCCCATTCCATTCTCAGTCCAGGAGCCATGGATTGCATCACGCCGTTGGCAATGACGCCTATCTTCGCAAAGAAATTACGCGGTGACCAACCTGTATACCTGGACCAAGAATAGCAAGGGCTGAGTCTATTGCCACATTCTTGGTGCCGATGATGCTGTAAGTACCTGGGTGGCCCCGGCTTGTTCATCGGGGTCATGGTTTGCGTATCGGAGTCCGCACTGGCAGTCCTCTTTCATACTTCGAAGGTCAGTTAAAGGTAAGCCACCGGCACTGCTGTCACGCTTTGCGACAGAGGCACATCGCGCTCCACCAGGCAAAGCACGGCGCCCGGGCCAATGGGTCTGCCAAGCTTGTTCAGCACCACAAATTGGCGCCTGGCATTTTGTGATGGCGATGCCGTTTTTTTGATTTCTACCGGATACAAGGTGTCACCGGACTCGATCAACAAGTCCACCTCCTGCTGGTCGGTGTCGCGGTAAAAGTAAAGGTTGGCCTCCAGGCCGTTGTGCCAATAGCTTTTGATGATCTCGCTGACCACCCAGGTCTCGAGCATCGCGCCCGACATGCTGCCCGCTTCCAGCGATGCGGCATCAGGCCATTTGGTCAAATAAGCCGCCAAACCGGTATCCAGAAAATAAAGCTTGGGCGTCTTGACCATACGCTTGGTCAAGTTGGTGTGATACGGTTGCAGCAAATAAATCAGGCCCGAGGTCTGCAGTACCGAAAGCCAGGCCTTGGCGGTCTTGTTGTCAACATCCACGTCGCGGGCCAGGTTGGCGTAGTTGAGCAACTGCCCAGTTCTGGCCGCCACTGCCACCAGAAAACGGTTAAACGCCACCGGGTCCGAAACCTTCAGCACATCCTGCACGTCGCGCTGAATGTAGGTCTGGATATATGAGCGGTAAAACACATCCCGCGTTTTGGAGCCTTGGCCAATCAGTCGTGGGAATGAACCCAGCCAGATTTGCCGAAAAACTGCCAGCAGCGGCTTGGGAGCCTTTGCACTGGCGTCGCGAGCGGCGGCGATCCACGGCGCCGTAGGCACAAAGGGCTGTGACAGCGCTGCGCGTCCATCCAACTCGGCTTGTGACAGCCCGAGCAGGTCAACAATGGCGACCCGCCCGGCCAGGCTCTCGGTGATGCCACGCATCAGCTCAAACTTTTGTGACCCCGTGAGCCAAAACAGACCATTGCGTTTGTCCCGGTCCACCATGATCTTGATAGCGCTAAACAACGCTGGCGCGTACTGGATCTCGTCAATGATCAGCGGTGGCTGCCAGGTTTGCAAAAAAAGCACCGGGTCGCGCTGCGCCAAGGCGCGCGCATCCATGTCGTCCAGCGTCACATAAGCCCGTGGTGCCGACGCGCCCTCTTTGGCACACATTTCGATCAAGGTGGTTTTACCCACTTGCCGGGGGCCGGTCACCAGCAAAACAGGAAAACTGTCACTGATGGCGTGAATGGTTTTTGAGAGCGTGCGAGCGTACATTTAAATCGTTTATATTGGAATTAAGTTCCATTTTAAACGACTTTTAAAGTGATCAATCCGAAAGTCAGCCACTGGCTACCCCCCCGGCCTGGGCAAAGCCTGGCTGGTGCTGATCGGCCTGCAGGTGACCATTTGTGCTGGCCCTTTCTGCCCGGCCAGCAGGGCCAGTGGCTTGCCAGCCTGGAGCAAGCGGGCAAACTGCGCCGCCCGGTGTTGCCGCGCGAATGCACGCACAACGCTCACATGTATTACATTTTGCTACCCAATTTGCAGCAACGAACCCATTTTATAGAAGGGCTGAAGGCCAAAAATATATTGAGCGTTTTTCACTACATTCCGCTGCATTCATCGCCACGTGGCCAGCAGGTAGGTCGTACCGTTGGCGACATGACACACACCAACCAGACCAGTGACCGCCTGGTGCGCCTGCCGCTGTCGCTCGGGCTGGAAGAGCATTTGACCGATGGCATTACACAGGTGATGGCGGCAGCCTGACGTGATCTCTCCATCATGGTTGTTTCACTTGGCCCCATGACCCCCCGCAACTCTTGAACAGATTGCTGCAGTGCCAGTGCGGCGCGGTCAGGTCTGCAACCTGCCCTGCTCAACCGCCTGGCGCAGCAGAGCATTCACCCTGGTTTGCCAGCCCTTGCCGCTGGCACGCAGGGCCGTGGCCACATCAGGGTCTACCCGAATGGATAGCATTGGGCGCACGACCGCCGCAGGTGGTCTGCCGGGTTTGCGGCGCATCAGTGCAAACTCTGCATCGCTGACCTCGTGGGCGTCAGGGTCGGCGGCAATACCAGCGTTAATCCGCGCCTCTTCTGCGGGCGTATTCAGTAATATCTTTCGGCCAATTGCCATGGGCATTGCTGCGCTGATGTCGAACAAACTATGTCATAATTGCTTAGTAAATTCCAAATAAGAAGCAAATATGGAAACAAGTGGAAGATTTATACAGCCTCATACCGGCAGTTTTTTCTTGTTTGGCCCGCGCGGCACGGGCAAATCAACCTGGTTGCGGCCTTTGCGGGATGACGCAGTCTGGATTGACTTGCTGGACCCAGAGGCCTTTCGACTGTTTCAGGCCAGGCCAGAGCGGTTGCTGGAACGGCTTGCCGCGCAGCCACAAGCCACTGACGTGGTGATCGACGAGGTTCAAAAAGTGCCCGCACTGCTGGACGTGGTGCATTCCCTGGTGGAAGGTAAGCGGCCCCTGCGTTTCATTTTGACTGGATCAAGTGCCCGCAAGCTGCGTCGGGGTGGCGCCAATTTGCTGGCGGGTCGGTTGACCGAGTTGCACATGCATCCGTTTATGGCGGCCGAACTGGGTGCGGCGTTTGACCTGCAGCGAGCGCTTGAAATCGGTCTGGTGCCTTTGGTGTGGAGCGCCGCCCAGCCCGAAAACACCTTGCGCGCCTATGCATCGCTGTATCTGAAAGAAGAGGTTCAGGCGGAAGCGCTGGTGCGCGATGTGGGCGCTTTTGCCCGGTTTCTGGAAGCCATCAGCTTTTCGCACGGCTCTTTGCTCAACCTTGCCGAGGTGGCGCGTGAGTGCCAGGTGGGGCGCAAGACGGTGGAGGGTTATCTGGAAATTCTGGAAGACTTGTTGCTGTCGTTCCGGGTGCCGGTGTTTACCCGCCGCGCCCAGCGGCATCTGGTGGCGCATGACAAGTTTTTCTTTTTTGACACCGGTGTGTATCGCTCGATTCGACCCACCGGCCCGCTGGACAGCGCCCAAGAGATTGAAGGCATGGCACTTGAAGGCCTGGTGGCGCAACATCTGCGCGCGTGGGCGAGTTACCGCAGCGTGCCGGCCGAGCTCTTTTACTGGCGCACCAAATCAGGCAGCGAGGTGGACTTTGTGCTGTATGGCGCTGACGTGTTTGTGGCGCTGGAGGTCAAGCGCGCGCGCAACGTGTACCCCACTGATTTGCGCGCCCTGAAAGCCTTTCAGGCAGACTACCCAGAAGCAACAGTTTGTCTGCTGTACATGGGTACCGAAGCGTTGAAGATCAGCGGCGTTTTGTGCCTGCCTTGTGACAGTTTTTTGCGCACTTTGCATCCTGAAAAAGCACTACCTGTTGGATAAACACCCCATGAACATCCCCTTCAACAAACCGTACGCGACCGGCAAAAGGGCTGTGGTACATCTCTCGGGTAGCTTCATGTCGTTGAATTTCCGATCCATTGAGCCATATCAATTTGAAGTCAGATCGACAATGTTTTAATGCGGCGGCTGTGGCGTGACTGGCAAAAATATTTCGACAAAGAGAAAGTCAAGAAACGGACAGCAGAGAACTGCAACAAGAGGTGAATAACTTTGGGATTGTTGCAGCAGTGCCCTTGGTCGAGGTTGAGCCGTTTGATTAGCGCGGGCTAAGTGGCTTTTTTACACAATGGATGGACCATGTCTGAAATGCGCTATATTTTTTCTGTATCACTCGCCTGGGCAGTGGCGTTTTCAACGGTGCTATTCGCCAAAACTGCACCAGCACAAACGGACATACGGGTATCGCCCACCTTCGCTGCCCGCGGCTTGCCGCCCGGGGTACTAGCTCCCCTGACAGGCAAACCCGTCTCAGCGCACGCACCTTTTGAAGCTGGCGACTGCAAGCTTTGCCATACCAACAACGACCCCAAGGAGCCCGGTCCGTTGATCAAACCCGTGACGGCACTGTGCCTGGGCTGCCATGAAGAATTTCAGGGTGTGCTCAAGCGCGCCCACCCACACCCCCCGGCGCAAACCGCCTGTACCAATTGCCATAACCCACACAACGCCAATTACCCAAAAATGCTGTTGCAAGAGACCGGCCAATTGTGTACCGGTTGCCACAAGAAAATTGCTGAAGTCCTGACCAGTGCCAGCGTGCCGCATAAAGCACTGAGCAGCGGCGCCAAATGCCTTAATTGCCACAACCCGCACGCCAGCGAGATAGAGCGGCTGCTGCTCCAGCTCCCCTTTGACCTGTGCCTGAGCTGCCACAACGTCGATACCATGGTCGGCGCCAACGGCAAAAAACTGCAAAACATGAAAGCCTGGCTCAACAACAACCCCGACTGGCATGGCCCGGTGAAGCACAAAGACTGCGTGGCCTGCCATCAGCCGCACGGCGGCAACCAATTCCGGCTGCTTGATGGAAACTACCCAAAAGAGTTTTATGCCCCTTACGATCCGGAGGCCTACGACCTATGTTTTACTTGCCACAAAGAAAAGGCCTTCTCTACCGCCCAGACCACTACGCTGACGCGTTTTCGCAATGGCGAGAAGAACCTGCACTATGTCCACTTACAGCAACCTGGCCGGGGCCGTACTTGCCGCGCTTGCCATGAAGTACATGCCTCCAAGCAAAAACACCACATCCGCGACGGCGTTCCTTACGGTTCAAGCGGCTGGGTGCTAAAGCTCAACTACCAACAAACCCCAACCGGTGGTTCGTGTCAGAAAACCTGCCATCAAGAGCGCAGCTACGCGAACCGCAAGGCACCTTAAATGCCGCTGCAAACCATCAAGCACTTGATCTGGTTGCTGGTCCTGCTCCCGGCGCTGGCGGGCGTGGGTCTGGCAGCCAGTGCCCATACTGACATCGGCACACCCGTGGCCAACCTTGAGATGACGACACTACAGGGCAGTAAACAGCCACTGCTGGCCGAGAAAGGCAGCACCGTGCTGTTTTTCTTTCGGCCGCATCAGGAGCGCTCACGCGCGGCAATGCAAGAGTTGGGGCCTTGCCTGAGCGAGTTTGCTGGTAGATCCATGCACTTGGTAGGTGTGGTCTCAGACTCTGAAGCGCTGTCTGATGTCAGCACACTGGTGCATGAAACCGGTTTTAGTGCCACGGTGCTGTTGGATCCCGGCGACGCGCTTTATGGCAGTCTGGCCCTGGCCATGCACCCCGTGGTGGCGGTGATCGGGCCAGACCACAAGCTGACCGCGTTTGAACCCTATCGGACGATTGATTTTTGTGCCGTGTTGCGTTCGCGCATGCACCTTCTCTTGGGTGACATCTCTGAGTCGCAGATGCAGCGCACACTGAGCCCAGAGCGGGCCAGCGAGAGCGGCCAGACGCAGGTAGCGCGCCGTTACCGGGCCATGGCTGCCATGCTCTTCAACAGCAAGAGCTACGACAAAGCACTGGCAAGTGTGCGCCAGAGCCTAGAACACGACCCCAAACTGGCGAGCGCGCAAACGCTGTTGGGGCAGATTCTGGCCGCACAAGGCCATTGCGCTGAGGCCTTGGCGGCCTTCAAGCAGGCGTTGGCACTGGACGCCAGCCTGAGTCCGGCCAGCCCGTCAGCGTCTGGCTGCCCTGCAACGGACTAAAGATTTAAATGCATCGCAGCAATACCGCTTCAGCAGCCGTATTCGTGCTACTGATGGCAGCGACTGAGCTCACGGCGGCGCTGGATTGTCGGTACTGCCACCACCAGATGACAAAAAAAAAGGTAGTTCATGCCGCCGTTCACATGGGCTGCTCAAGCTGCCACGACAACCTGGATGTCAGCAAAGTACCACATTTGAACCGGGGGCATTTTGCCAAAGGCCTACGCGCTGAGGTGCCCGCGCTGTGCATCAGTTGCCATGAACAGGCCCTGTTCGAGGGTCCTATGGTGCATGCCCCGGTAAGCACCGGCTTGTGCCTGGATTGCCACAACCCGCACGCCAGCGACTATCAAGGTCTGCTGAAAATGAAACCGGCTTCACTCTGCCTGGACTGCCACCCCGACATCGAGAAAAGCGACCATTTGATCTCAGGTCTGAGCACCAAGGGGCACCCGCTGGGCAACCAAACAGACGCTGCACCAGACCCCAAACGGCCGGGCAAAATGTTTTATTGCGCCAGTTGCCACGAACCCCATCGCTCCACCCTGCCCAAGCTCACCCGCTATGGTATCGGCATGACTTCTTGCCAAACCTGCCACGAAAAATAGTGGCATCTCAGAGTTAATTGGAGTTAATTGAGTTAATTGGGGTCAGATTCCAATTAATTCCCAATTAATTCCTGGCTCGCATGTTTGGCACCGAGGTGGCATTCCAGTCAAGCTGATTAGACCGTCGCTCACAGTGAGCTTGCCACCTATGACTGGCACGGCCTGATGGACCGCAGCGGCGGCAGCGCCGACTACGAGCTTGATTAGCCCGGTCTCGTCAACTATTTTTGTAGCTTGCCGTCTTCGACGATGACCTTGTAAACGTAGCCAGCACCAAAATCTTTGTTGGTGCGCAGCACACCCTTGACCGTCACCACATCGCCCACCTTGGCCGACTCTTGTGTCGTCACCAGAATGTCATCAGAACCATCCTTGGCCGCGCCAGAGCCGTCGCGCAAATGAACCCAATTTTTGCCCATGATGTTGCCTGAAAACTTGACCACCTTGGCGCGCACCGTGACCGGCTTGTCTTTGAGTGTGGCAGCCTTGGCGTTGAGCTCACTCACGGTATAGGCATCCACACCACTGGCCTTGACCACCTTGACATCGGTCATCACAGGTGCCTTGGCGGCCTCACCGTGCGCCGCCGCAACCTGCGCAGCCTGTTGGGCTGCGTTTAATTTGGGTTGCTCCAGTTTGCCAAAGAAAATTTTGGAAAATTTTTTCTTCAGCACCTTGCTCTCAAAGTTGTCCATCTGTTCAGCATCATGGATGGTGACCGCCGCGCCCTTGATCACCGGTGCGGTGGATACCGCCACCCAGGTGTCGCCCTTGTCGGTCTTGAGCAGCATGTAGGTGTAATTTTCAACGTCCTTGACTTCGAGCACCTGGCCCTTGATCACCACGACTTGCTGAGCCCAAGCACCCACGCCCATCATGGCATCAAAGCACAGCACCAAAACCAACACCAAAAGCCGTTTCATAACAATCCAATCGAGGGAAAAATAATGCTGCGCGACGCAGTTCATCGGGCCAGATCAAAGCGCTGCTTCGCCTGGAGTAGATAGATTCTAGGGTTATCCCGAATCTCTCCATGTTGACCTAGCTCAAGAAGAACTGTGGCAGGGCAACGCGCCGTTCATTTTCGCTGGGCTTAAAGTTCAAGCATCTTATCCGGACTTTAACGTAAGTTTCGCGTAATAAGCGCTTTCGACCCCCGCTGTCTATCGTAAGTCATTGATTTATATAGGACGCATTGTTGCCAAT
>PCUV01000035.1 GCA_002786915.1 Comamonadaceae bacterium CG12_big_fil_rev_8_21_14_0_65_59_15
CCCCCGGCTTTGCCGGGGGATACTTACTCGCGGATGCTGAAACCGGGTTACGCCTACGTCAAAATCAGCGCCTTTCACAATGACACCATCGAGAAGTTTGTCGAAGCCATGCAGGCACTGGACAAGTCGGGTGAGATGAGAGGGCTGGTGCTGGATCTGCGCGGCAATCCGGGCGGACTGCTCGATAAATCGCTGGCGCTGGCCGCGGCCTTCCTGCCCCCTGATGCTTTGCTGGTGTCGATGCATGGGCGGGCAGAGTATATGAAGCGTACCTACAAGAACAACGATGACGTTCTCAGTCTGAAAGATTTCCGTTCATTGCAGCAACTGCCTTTTTGGGTGAAGCAGATTCCGCTGGTGTTATTGGTTAACGACTGGTCGGCGGCAGGACCGGAAATTGTCACCGGCGCATTGCAGGATTACCGTCGCGCGCTGATTATCGGTATGCCGACCTTCGGTAAGGACTCGACACAGACGATATTGCCGCTGTCAGAGCAGAACAACAAGGTGGCAACGGCGCTCAAGCTGACCACTGCGCGCTGGCAAACGCCATTGGGGCGTTCGAGTGCGCCCGCAGGCATTGCACCCGATATTCTGATCGCCAATGAAGCGCCAGATTCGCTTCAGGACAAGGCGCTGGAGCGGGCGCTTGTTTCGCTCAAGAGTCGATATGTTGCGAGCACTCAACCCGAGTTGTCATCAGATCAACAGAGCGCCATAGCGTCGTTGCGCAAAGAAGCTTTTGCCGCCATCGATGCTCACAAAACGGACAAGGCAATCGAGTTGTGGAGCCGACTTTTGCAGGTACTGCCCGACGACGCGCAAGCCTTGAGTCAGCGGGGTGTCCTGTATGCGGAACAAGGTAAACGTGAGCTGGCTTTTGCCGACCTTCTGCATGCAGTTGAACTGAACCCGAATGCCGCATCGACATGGAGTGCAACATGCTGGGGCAAGATATTGCTGGGAGACTCTGCCGATGCTGAACCCGATTGCATGAAAGCAATCGCACTCGATCCGGGCGATCTGGGAGCAACGGTAAATCTTGGTCATACCTGGCTGTTGCGAGGCGACAAGGAGCGCGCATGGGCAGGGTACGAGAAGGCATTGCCGCTTGTCGCAACCAGGGAGGAGCTTGCAGATATTCTGAACGACTTCGATTCGTTTAAAAAGCGCGGCTGGCAGAACAAGCTATCACAGGATGCTCACGACTGGTTCGCCAAACAGAGTAAAACTTGGCTGGCGCGCCGCGCGCCAGTGGATCAGCTATTTACCAGTGCGCTTGCCGCCCGTGCCAACAAGGATACGGCAACGGAACTGAAGCTGCGCATCGAGCGGCTGGGTGAGCTGGAAAAGCTGCTGTCGCCCTCACATCCTTCGGTAATCTTCGCTGCCAATGCGCTGGCGGATAATTACATGCAGGGCAAACAGCCCGCTCAGGCCGTGCCGCTCTATTTGCGCGTGATGAATTATCTGGATGGACTCGATGGCAATCCGCCCTCAGGGCTGGTTGTGACCATCGAAAAACTCGTTGAGGCGCTGAGTGCCGATGAATATACCGGCAAGGACACGCTGCCCGCACTGGAGCAGGCATTCGAGGTGATGAAAAGGCACTGGGGGATGGACAATCAACACACCCAGTCGCTGATGCGCCGACTTGCCGCAGAGTCCATCGATACAAAACCGCTGCGCGCCGTGCAACTTGGCAAGCTGGCATTGACCTATCAGGAGGCGCATGAGGCGCCAGCCGAAAAGAAGCTGACGACTATCCGCACCATCCTCAAAGCACTACAGAAACAGGAATTGCATGGTGAAAGCATTCCCTATCTGGAAAAACTGCTTGCACTGCTGAATCAGGACAAGGAAAAGAATCTTAAATCCATCATCGTGGTTACCGAATCGCTGGCGGGCACTGAGGGCTTGATTGGTCACCCGGATCAGGCATTAACGTATTTCAAACGGACGCTGGAAATGGAGCGCAGCGCGGGCGCGCTCAACTATGAGTACATCAGCACCCTCAGTAAAACCGGCGGGATGCTCTCTCATTTCAAGCGCCTCAAGGAAGCCACCCCTTACCTTGAAGAAGCCGCGCGCGTCGCGGAACAACTTTACGGTAAGGATGCCCCGGCTACCGTCGTGATGACCAGGAATCTTGCCGAACACAAGCTCAAGATCGAGAAGCGCGACCAGCCGGAAGCGGGCAAAAAGCCATGATCAGTAGGTCGGGTTTTAACCCGAAAAACATATGGGCGGGTACCCGTTCAACATGTCGGGTTAAAACCCGACCTACGTCCCTGAAATACGTTTTGACAGTATGACCGACACCGACACGCACACCCAAACGCATAGCGCCGAATCCGGTCTGTTGGAGCGGGCGCAGGTTTTGTTCAATCTGGAGCGTTACCGCGATGCGCTGGAAATGCTGCGCCCGCATATTTATGCTGATGACGACCCGGTTTCCGCCTTTGAGTTGTGCTCCGCCTGCATGCGCCTGCTGGGTGACTATAGCGCAGCACGGAAACTGGCTGAAGAAGCGTTGAGCCATTATCCGCAGGAATCCGTCTTGCACATTGAACTGGCGCGCACCTTGTGCGGTCAGTCACTGTTTCAGGCGGCGCTTGAAGAGGCGCGGCAGGCGGTGGCGCTGTGGCCCTGTGCCGATACGCACGCGCTGGAATCTGCGGTGCTGTATGACATGAGCCGCTATGACGATTCGGTTTTGTGTATCCGGCGCGCACTGGATATGGAGCCGAATAATCCAACCTGGCACTCTCTACTGGCTAAAAACCTGTATTACCAGGATAAAGAGGAGGAATCGCTGACCTCGGTGAATACCGGTTTGTCGCTGGACCCGAATCATGTCGAATTGCTGGGGATGCTGGCACGGCTTGAGCATCATCGCGGCAAGAAGCTGGATTTGTTGCGCTCGGTTTTGCACTTGGATCCCCAGCATAAAGCGCACCGGAATCTCTACAACGAACAGACACAACAATTTAGGCGTACCTTGTTGCTGGCGGCAGCTTTTACGCTGCTGCATCTCGCGGTGAAATTTTTGATGCCAGCGGACTTGCAATGGGCGTATAAAAGTTCGGGCGCTATCGTCATCTGGATTGTGGGTGTGGCGCTGGCGACCTATGAGAAGAAAATTTTCCGGCTGATCGTCGGCTTCAATTTTGTAAACATCGCGCTAGGTATTGCCCCTAACGATTTTGCTGCGGCCTGGGTTGGACTGACAAAGCAGGGTGCAGGGATTTTTCTGGCTATGAGCGTCGGGCTGGTCATCATGGCTTACATCGGCACACTGATCATGATGATCGTGAAAGTCATACTGATTGTTCCCTGGGCATCAATTCGCGAAGTATGGCAGGCGTTTCGCGAGGCGCGAAAATCAGGCGTGACAAAGGCGTTTTTGCATGAGCTGATCCATTCGCGCAATACCTGGTTCAACCTCGCTGCCTGTTTGCCGCCGCTGTTCGCGCCCTTGCTGGCATCTTCCTGGAATCAGCTTGTTGTGTATCTGCTCTTCGTTCAGCCTTTGCTACTTTATATTCTCGGCAGATTATGGTTGCCGGAAAAGCAGCGGGTTGGCTATTGGGGATTATTGTTTTTGCACGGTTTTGTTTTGATGTTTCTGTCCGCCGGTCACGACCCTGCTGTATTAAGCCTGTCGGGTAACTTGTTGCTGGGGTTGGCGCTGGCACTGACGGGTATCATCACAGCCGACTTTTTACGGAGAATTGCATGACATTGGACGAACTCAAGCTGATACACGCCGCTTACCGCGCCTCCCCGGATAATCCGGATCTGGCGCTGCTACTGGCACGCAAACTGTCCGCGCTGCAAATGTGGACAGAGCTGCTTGAAAATATGGACTCGTGGCTCAAACAGTCCGTGGAAAAGCAGCAGCCGGAACTGGCCGCGCTGTTGATCCGCGCACTGCTGGAAACCGCCCGCGTCCCGGAGGCCGAAGCAAAACTGGATGATCTGATGGATGCCGCACCGGATCACGATGTTGAGGAATTGCTTGCCGCCTTTGCAGCCAAAGGGATAAAGCCGCGCCGCAGCCATAAGCAAAAAAGCGTGGATGACCCGATGGTTGACCTTTCCGATTTTCGCCCGCTCGATTTGAAAACCCGTTCTCAGGTGACCTTTGCACAGGTAGGCGGGCTGGAATCGCTCAAGGAAGCCGCCCGCATGAAAATCATCCTGCCGTTCCAAAAGCCGGAACTGTTTGCCAAATACGGCAAAAAAGCCGGAGGCGGCTTGCTGCTGTACGGTCCGCCGGGTTGCGGCAAGACCCATTTCGCCAAGGCGGTGGCGGGTGAATGCGGTGCGGCGTTTTTCAACGTCGGCATACATGACATCCTTAATCTCTACGTCGGCAATAGCGAACGCAACATGCACCGCCTGTTCGAGACTGCCCGCAGCAATAAACCCGCTATTCTTTTCATTGATGAGATAGACGCGTTAGGACGCAAGCGCGAACTGATGCGCCACAGCGGCATGACCACCACCATCAACGCCTTTCTCAACGAACTGGACGGCGTGGGTAACGACAACGCAGGCTTACTGGTGATGGGCGCGACCAATGCGCCGTGGGATATAGACTCGGCCTTCAAACGCCCCGGCAGATTCGATCAGCGCCTGTTCGTCCCGCCACCGGATCAAACCGCGCGGGAATCCATATTGCGCATCCATCTGGCCGATAAACCGGTCGCGCCCTTGGACTTGACGCAAATTGCCCGCAACACCGAACACTTTTCCGGTGCGGATCTGGCTGCGTTGGTCAGTCAGGCCGCCGATATTGCGCTGACCGACATCCTCAAAACCGGCAACGAGCGCCCGATAGACAACAAGGACATCGTCACCGTTTTAAAGCAAATCAAACCCTCCACGCTGGAATGGCTGGCGGTCGCCAAAAACTATGTGGAATATGCCAACGAAGAAGGCAGCTACGACGAAATCCGCGACTATCTGGCAGGTTCTGGCGGCAAAAGGCGGATGGGATTTTGATGGATAACGCAGAAAATTTCCGGGGATTGAATCAATTCACGTTTCTTGAACTCGATTGGTGCAGATATGCTTAAAAATGTCCATTTTGTTCCACTGCATCAGGCCGAGAAACTCGAAGGTAGGCATGATGTCATTGTCATTTCCATCCATGATCGTCATTTCTTGCCCAATCTGCGCAGCGGTTTTCGGGATGTGCTTTTCGGGATGTGCTACAGCTGAATTTCGACGATTACGACTATGATCGCGATGGCATGGATGCCTTGAAGGAATCCTTTACGGCTGAGCAGGCTGAATTAGGGAAACGCTGAACAATTCAGCGCACAGCAGAACCCGTCGTGCAGCTTTCGGGTTTTCTGGTGAAATTTGGCATTTTTTGGTCTAAATTGCGGCGTTTTTTGCATTATTTCCCCAATTTCCTATTCTCAGGA
>PCUV01000075.1 GCA_002786915.1 Comamonadaceae bacterium CG12_big_fil_rev_8_21_14_0_65_59_15
CGGCCAACCCGACCTTCACCACCACCGTGACTGGATTCGTCAACGGTGAAAACGCTGGTACCGCAGGCTTGACCGGCTCAGGCAGCGCCAGCACCACCGCCACGCCCAGCACCGGTGTCGGCAGCGCCACCATCAGCGCCAGCGCGGGCACGCTGGCGGCGACCAATTACGACTTCACGAATCTGGTCAATGGCACACTGACCATCACCAAAGCGCCGCTGACGGTGACAGCTAATGACGCGAATTTTGTGGAAACTGGCATCGCCTATTCTGGCGGCAACGGGGTGGCCTACAGCGGCTTTGTCAATGATGAGCTCAGTAACGTACTGGGTGGAACCCTGAGCTACAGCGGTACCAGTCAAGGCGCTATCAACCCGGGCAGCTACATCATCACTCCTGGCGGATTGACCAGTGGCAATTATTCGTTAACCTTTGTTGACGGCACGTTAACGATCGTGCCGACCTTTGCGCCAGTGCCAATGACCGTGCCGCCACCGGTGCCGCCCCCATCAACCGGTAGTCCGAGCCCAAGCCTGCTGGCCAGCGGCCCTGCTGATTCGGTGCCGATGGCCATTTCAAGTCAGTCGACGGCAACTAACACAAGCAGCACAACCGGCAGCACCAGCACCACCAAATCCTCCAGCACGACCGGCAGCACAGCCGCACCGGATACCCGTGCGCCGACCGTCAGCGTCACACCGAACAGCCTGGCGCGCCTGACCCCGGCCCAAATTCGACAGATCACGACAGCCCAAATCGCCAGTTTGGACACGCTCGCCTTGCAGGCCTTGCAGCCGGGTCAGTTATCAGCTTTCACCAAGGCGCAGGTGCAGGCTTTGCGCACCGAGCAAGTTCAGCAATTGAACTTGCCCCAGCTTCAGGCCATGATTCCACAAAACTTTGCCAACCTGTCGTTGGCACAAGCCACGGCACTGTTGCCAGCGGCCAAGCGTGACTTGCTGCGGCTAGCCGCCGTGGCACGCGAGTCTGGTAGCAACCCACAGATGGACTTTCGCCAGGCGAACGATTTTGCCCAAAGTCTGGCGCCATTCGTACGGCAGTTACAACTGTCAGAAGAATTTGGCCAACGTGTTGCGGCCATGCCCTGGAACCCGGCCCTGGCCAAGTTGCGCTACGGCGCATGGCCAACTTTCCCTGGGATGCAAGTTGCCATGCTCAGGGTCTCACACGCAGCAGACCACACCGACCCGCTGGTTCGTCTGGCAACAGAAATTGGCAGTTATTTTTCGACCAAGACGGCTGAGACACTGTTTCGTGGCGCAGAGCATCTGATTCCGGTGCGGCGTCTGATGCAAGGCAAGGCCGTGCGCACCCTGCTCGATGTCAGCCCGATGGTTGGCAACCTGTTGTCGCTTTACACCGTCACCACCGGCAAAGATGCGCTGTCCGGTGAAACGGTTAGCCAAATTGAGCGTGCGCTGGCGGTGCTAGGCACTGTGCCAGGGGGCGGTGCCTTGCTCAAGGTGGCCGGTAAATCCAGTGTCAGTCTGGTGCAAAAGCTATTGATCAAGGCCAATCAAGGCAAACTGACCGAGCTCCAAGACGTGGGGCAGTTGGCGCTCAAAATGGTTGATATTTTCCAATCTGAAGCCGCCAACGGCAACGCGTCTGCCAGTCCGGAAATAACCGCTAAAGCTCAAGAGCTTTTCAGACAATTGATGCTGACACCTTGAATTGGATGAAAAAGAAAAGCGGTAACTGCGCTGCATCCCAACCCGATCGGAGTCAAGCAAGTTATCGCAAAAAAAATGGTCAATCTAAGGGTCGATACTTATGCCCAAACTCACCCGCACTGCGCACACATCCAAAGTCAAAAAGTCAAAACCAGCCCAGCCGACCGAGCCACGCCTGTCGCGCACGCGCCGACCGCCGGAACTGGCGGTGGCTGACTGGCAAACGGCACTGCGCCGTCAGTTTGGCCGCGAACAAAATTTTGGCCTGAAAAACCTGGGGCCAGACCCCGTGTTCTCTGACTTTGCCGTCAGCAATCCAGAGAGTCGCAGCCACTACCGGGTGACGATTCGCGGCCAGGCCGTCGGACAAAACCATTGCACCTGTTTTGACTTTGCCACCAATGACCTGGGCACCTGCAAACACATCGAATTCACGCTGGGCAAGTTGCTGGCCAAGCGCGGTGGCAAGGCGGCCCTGGTGCGTGGTTTTCAGCCCGCTTTCAGTGAGGTGTGGCTGGACTACGCCGGTCAGCGCCAGGTGCGCCTGCGGCTTGGGGCCAGCTGCCCGTCCACCTGGCTCAAGCAAGCGCGCCAGTTGTTTGACGCCAATGCCGGGTGGGCGCTGCGCCCGGATGGCGCCCAGGAGCTACCGGCGTTGCTACAAGCCGCGCAAGACGGCCAACACGAGCTGCGCTGCGACGACGATGTCTGGCGCTTTGTGGCGCAGCAGCGTGATGCCGTGCAACGTGCTGCGCTGCTGACCCGGGCCTATCCCCAGGGCGCTGAGGACAAAGGCTTGACCAAGCTGCTCAAGTCCAGACTGTACCCCTACCAGATGCAAGGCGCGCTGTTTGCCGCGCGCGCCGGACGCTGCCTGATTGGTGACGAGATGGGGCTGGGCAAGACGGTGCAGGCGATCGCCGCGGCCGAGCTGTTGGCGCGCCACTTTGGCGTGCTGCGTGTGCTGGTGGTGTGTCCCACGTCGCTCAAACACCAATGGAAGAACGAGTTCGCGCGCTTTACCGGGCGCACCGTGCAGGTTATCAGTGGCTTGCGCGCAACACGTCAAAAACTGTATGACGAGGACGTGTTTTGCAAGATCACCCATTACGAAACGCTGGCGCGCGATGCCGATCTGATAGCCGCCTGGGCGCCCGACCTGGTGATTGCCGATGAAGCACAGCGCATCAAAAACTGGAACACCATCGCCGCGCGCGCCTTGAAGCGCGTCGTCAGCCCGTATGCCATCGTGTTGACCGGCACGCCGCTGGAAAACCGGCTGGAAGAATTGATTTCGATTGTCCAGTTTGTCGATCAACATCGCCTGGGCCCGACCTGGCGCTTGCTCGACGAGCACCAGCAGCGCGACGACGCGGGCCGGGTGGTGGGCTACCGCGCGCTGGACCGCATCGGCCAGACGCTGGCACCGGTGCTGCTGCGCCGGCGCAAAGCCGAGGTGCTGACGCAGTTGCCCGAGCGTGTCGATAACCGCATCTTTGTCGCCCTGACGCCCGAGCAGCGCCTGCACCATGATGAGAACGGTGCGACCGTGACGCGCATCGTGGCGCGCTGGCGCCAGACCGGCTTTTTGTCAGACACCGATCAGCGCCGCCTGCACTGCGCCTTGCAAAACATGCGCATGGCGTGCAACAGCACTTTTTTGCTCGACCACGAAACCGACTTTGGCAACAAGGTCGATGAGCTGATGACGCTGCTCGACGAGTTGCTGCAAGACCCGGCCACCAAAGCGGTGGTGTTCAGCCAGTGGCTGGGCACGCACGAGCTGATCCGGCGCCGCCTGGCCAGCCGTGGCTGGGGTCATGTGCTGTTTAGCGGCAGCGTGCCCGGCGACAAGCGTGGTGCCCTGGTGGACACGTTTCACAACGACGCCAATTGCCGCCTGTTCTTATCGACGGATGCGGGCGGTGTCGGGCTCAACCTGCAACACGCCGCTGCCGTGGTGGTCAACATGGACATGCCGTGGAACCCGGCGGTGCTGGAGCAGCGCATTGGCCGGGTGCACCGCATGGGCCAGTCACGCGGCGTGCAGGTGATCAATTTTGTTGGCCAGGGCAGCATTGAAGAAGGCATTCTGGGCGTGCTGGCGTTCAAAAAATCACTTTTTGCCGGGGTGCTGGACGGCGGCGCCAACGAGGTCTTCATGCAGGGCACGCGCTTGTCCAAATTCATGGAAAGCGTCGAAAAAGTCGCGGCTGCGGTGGGCGAAGTGGAAGCCGACACCGACGACGCCGCAAGCGCCGACCGGGCGGCTCAGCCACAGTCTGCGCCAGCGCCAGCAGAGCTGGCCGATGCGGCAAATATGACCGGTACGGCGCAAAGTGCGCTACCAGCGCCTGCGTCCGTCATGCCCCCGCACAGCAAGGATGCGCCGACGCAGCCGCGCCAGACTGAACTCGACACCGCTGGCCCGCAACCCGTCCTTGCGAGCAGCAGCAATGTCAACCCTAACGCCAGCGCGGGCGCCGACGCAGACCCCTGGGCGGCCATTTTGCAAGCCGGTGCAGCCCTGTTGCAAGGCCTGGCGCAGGCACGCGGCGCGCCAGGTGGCCAGGGCACACCCCAGCCACCGATTCAGATCGAGCGCGATCCCATCACAGGCCAGCCCAGCGTACGCTTGCCGCTGCCTGACTCGGCCGTGCTGCAACAACTGGCCAAGGCGTTTGCACCCTGGTTGCACTAGCGAACTAAAGTGGCCAAAATTTCGGCTATATTAAGCCAACCCACTACAAACGAGATCACTATGTCCTTAGCCGCACAGATCAAGCCCATCTCATACCTCAAGTCCAATGCAGCCGATATGGTTAAGCAATTTTTGCTCAATCCAGAATCAATCATCATCACCCAAAATGGTGAAGCAAAAATGGTAGTCATGGACATTGGAGCCTACGAACGACAACAAGAAACGATGGCACTGCTCAAACTTTTGAGTCTTGGCAGGAAAGAACTCCAAGAGGGCCATTTTCAATCTGCAGACGATTTCTTCAAGGAAATGGACGCACAGGCATGACTCGCCATGCAGTCATCCTGAATGGTGCCAAAGCAGATTTCCGTGAAATCAGAAGCTATGTCAAGAAGCAATTTGGCGACTTGGTGTGGGGGCAAGTGAATCAAGAATTCAAAGATGCCATTAAACTCATCACAGCCAATCCCCTGCTGGGTACGCGCATCGATGAACTGAGCGCACTGGGCTACGACAACTACCGTAAAACCCTGGTAAGGCAGACGCGGGTTGTTTATGAATTCAACAGCCAGCAGCTCATCGTTCACATGTTTATCCACACAAAAAGAGACTTCAAAACTCATTTAGAGCAAAGGCTTCTGCTGCCCACTTAGTCACTAACAAGTCAAGTCTTTGCAAATCGTGCGAAGAATTCAGGTGCTGTGGAGGTATTGCTCCTTCCCCTTTTGAGGGAAGGTTGGGATGGGGGCTTGCCTTGGTTCGATGCCAGTGGCAAGTCGACTCCAGCCCCCACCCCTGCCCCCCAGTGAGGGAGCAAAACCGGGGTCATCTGTTCCGGATCGTCCGGCTTAGGTATTGAGCCTGGTTTGCTGCAAGGCCGGTCAAACCAGACACTGGTGAGGTCGGGTGATTGGGTCAGGGGAACGGGCTTTTGTGACCGCCGACCCGAAACTGCCGGATTTCAGCCGGAATGAACGTGCATTTTCTTCGGCTCCTGTTTTCTTCTAAAAATA
>PCUV01000097.1:0-2123 GCA_002786915.1 Comamonadaceae bacterium CG12_big_fil_rev_8_21_14_0_65_59_15
AGACTCATCACCGCACTGCGATCCAGACCACGCCCAACGCGGGTGTCAATATCTTCAATGCACGCCTGTGGATACTTCAGCGCCGCGGCCTTGAGCGAGCGTGCCTGACGCTTGTCACTGCGCCAATGCACCTCCCGATCCACCAGCAGGGCCAGTCTCTCCTCAAAGCTCATAGCCGTCAGACCCGCTTGCGTCAACTGCTCTTGCAAGCCCGTGGCCATGCCTGCCAGGCGCAGACTGCGCAGTTGTTCCAATGTCGCGTTCATCATCATGGTTTATTCCTTTGTTGGTTGGTTGGTTGGTTTATTTGTTGCCATCAGTGGTAGTACGCTGCACCGCGCACATTGGCGTGAGGTGGGCTGACCCACTCAGACGCAGTGCTGGGGGTCACCAAGTCACGCCCATTGACAAGGATGTCTCTGACATGGCTGCTGCGGGTGGTGCCCAGCTCCAGCCCAATGGCGCAAGCCCCCTCCAGCCGGGGTTTGCCATAGCGTTTGGCCAGCGACAGCAAGGCCAGACAAGCCCGGTAGCCGTGCTCTGGGTGTTGGCGTGTTTCCAGCAATCGTTTGACCAGTGCACCCGTTGATACACCGATGTCCTGCCCCCAGTGAATCAGCCGCTCGGGGGTCCATTGCAAATGGGCTTGGTGGGCCGCTGGCAGATGTTCTGTCACGGTGGTGAATTTGCCTTTGTGGGCACTGCGTACGTGGCTGGCCACGCGCTGGCCACGATGCAACACCTCCACCACACGTGCGGTGGCTCGCACCTCTACGCTCTGGCCTACCAGGGCGTGCGGGACGCTGTAGTAGTGGGTATCGAATTGAATGTGTGAGTCAATGTGAACTTTGACGGTTTTGTAGCAGGCCAGCTCCCAGGTTTGCAGGGGCAAGGCGTGCAGTGCCGGGGCATCGATCTCGGCAAAGACACTGGCGCGACAGCCGGTGAGCTTTTGAAACGGTTTGTTGTTGAGCTGCGCCAGCAGTGGTGCAATGGCCTCATTGACCTCATCGACGGTCTCAAACTGGTGGTGGCGCAGGCGCATCAGTATCCAGCGCTCGACTACTTGCACGGCCGATTCGGCTTTGGCTTTGTCTTGCGGGTGACGCGGGCGCGCAGGCAGTACCGAGGTGTTGTAGTGACGCGCAAAGTCTTGCACCGTGTCATTGGCCCTGGGTTCAAAGCGGTCGGGGTCAGCAATCATGGCTTTGGGGTTGTCGGGGACGATCAGAGCAGTGCAGCCGCCGTAAAAGCGCAGCGACTGTGCGGTGGCACCGAGCCAGTCGGCCATGGTTTCACTGGGAGTGGCGTAGGCAAAGGTGTAGCCCGAGGCACCCAGGGCAGACACGAAGATGTGTGCTTTGCCACCCCCTACCAGGGCGATGGTGGGGCCAGCGTAGTCGATAAACAGTTTCTCACCGGCGCGGTGGGTCTGGCGCATTGAGCGTTTGAGCTTTTTGGCGAAGCGGCGGTAGTTCTCACAGAATTGGGAGTAGCTGTGCACCGTCTCCTGCGGATGGCTTTCACTGTGTTCTTGCCACAGCAGCATCAGGGTCATGCCTTTGCGGCGCAGCTCTTGATGCAGTTGAGCGTAGTTGGGTTCGGTGAAGGTGCTTTTGTGTGGTGGGCCGCCACCGAGCAGGCGCTGGTGTAGCGCCGTCTCGTGCATGGCTTGGATTTGCACCCACTCTAGGTCAGCAGTGGCGGCGAGTTTGACGTATTTGGTGACGACGCCTTTGGAGATGCCAAGTGCGTTGGCGATTTGTTGGTGCGAGTGCTTGTGTTCAAGTTTGAGACGCAGGATGTCTTTGATGTGACGCATAGTGATCCTTCGGGTATCGGGCATGTCGGCTCCAGTAAAAAACTGGTGAGACTAGCCCAATGGGTTGGGATAAAGATGCGCAGCTCCTGCTCGCCGCCTGGATGATTGCCGATGTCTGTAGTAACCGCTCATGTGGTCGCGTCAGCGGCCAGTCTGCAGGGGCTCCAGACACTGGTCACGATCGACCGGAATCGGTGGTCACGATCGGCCGCAATGACTGGTCACGATAAACCGGAATGAGCGGTCACGATCGACCGGAATCACTGGTCACGATAAACCGGAATCACTGGTCACGATGGGC
>PCUV01000097.1:2146-7371 GCA_002786915.1 Comamonadaceae bacterium CG12_big_fil_rev_8_21_14_0_65_59_15
GACGTCGCCAAGACTGAAGGGTTCAACATCGGTTTTGCGTTGACGCAGCTTTTTGATATTGAGCAGCGGTGACGTAAACTCGAAGCGGTCGGCGGCTTCGTTGATGATCTGTCGTAGCAGACCCATGATTTCATTGATCCGCTTGGGTGATAAACCTGACATGTCTCCGCGTCCCTTTACTTTGCCGAGTTGAGCGCGGAATTCAAGAACTTCAGACTTGGTGATGTTGCCGACCACCTTCTCCCCGAAGTGGGGAACCAGATGACCGTTCATCGTGGACAGCAGTGATTTGATGTGGCTGCGACGCCATTCAATGCTGCGCTCATCGAACCAGGTTTTTGCGAAGTCTTTGAAGAGGGGGCCTGCTGCCACGCTCACTTCTGCCAAACATTTGACGACCTGCTCAGAAGCCACTGTGGTTTCAGTCTTGGCCTGATTTCCATGGCCCAGCTTTGCAAGCCGTTTGAGGGCTTTGCTGCCGGGAAAGTAGTTGGCGTAGACGAAAGTTCCAGCGGCAATCTCGGACTCGATCTGGTCGAGGATCACCTGTAGCTTTTTGCGGTTGGCTTTGTTGTCGGGGAGCAGGGTTTGCTCCCTGCAGCGAATCCCATCAACTCGCAAATCGAAAAACAGCAAGTTGTTGTCCACTCGGTTTCGGATACTAGGCATGAAGCATCCTCCCTGCTGACATAGGAACGCATGCACTCACGTTCAAATTTGCTGGTGATACTGCTCTCATGTCCCGCTGAATTGCTGTCCATACATATAGAATTTTTCTGCCGCCAAATGGGCGAAAGTAGTGAACTCCTTCAATGAGAACACTATCCTTCAGCCGCTCTCTGATAGTTCGTGCGTCGTACTTGATTCGAGCCGAAAGCTCATCCGTTGTTAGCAGTTCTGTTTCCATAGACACTCCTGAAAGTTTAATAAATATCTGTCAATTTATTTGATAGACAAACGGATGATACAGCTTTTTTTACGATTGTCAAGTCGTCTATCAATTTATTTGCTAAAATCTTTTGAAGGATGTACAAATGGAACGAAATCAACTAAACCTTCGGATGTCAGAGACACTGCGCAAGTTGATTGATGCGAAGCGGATTGAGCTATCGGGTTCTCTCGATAAGATCCCCTCACGATCAGACGTGTTGAGACTGGCCTTGGAAATGTACTTTGGTCAAGATCTCTCCGCATCTGAAGTTGACCGAAGAACCTTCAACAGAAAAAAATCTGAAAAATAGTTTGTGTTCATTCGGCCGCAACAGCCGCAGTGATCGTGTAATTCTTCTTTTAATCATCAAAGCGCAGTTCATCTCGACCACCCCTGGAAACTTTGAACAGTCGACCCCGCCTGATTCGTCAGAAATAAGCGCAACACACTTAGTAGCTATCCACCTTCAAATAGGGTACCGATCAGCGGCCGTTCGTGAATTTCGACTTCGTGCCCTTAACTGACCTTCGGACTTACGAATTGCCTGCCCGTTAGCGGCCATTGCGGCCACTAACGTCTGCTCACCGCGTTATGAGCATGGCTCCAGAAAGCTGACTTTCAATTCACCACTTCAAATGGACGCTGCCGACGCAGAGCGTCTGAAAATCGTGGACCAACCAGCAGTGCGCGAAGCCGGCCTTTGCAAACAGGCTATCCTTGGGGCTGATAAACACTCGCCATCGCCAGACCACGAATGCCGCTACCTCCTGCCTTTCTGTCCAAGCACGCAACTGTACGCATCCTCGAACGTTTTAGGGTGCCGCCGGACAAATTGACGGCTCTGATGAATGCTGGGCTCGGAAAGCGAATTGGCGCATCGACAGAGTCAAATCTGATTCACAGGCTTCTTTGGAGCCCTGAAGACAACAACCTACTGGTGGCCATTCAGGATGTTGTCTCTGGGACGGTGCTAACTGTACTGACCCTTGAGATGTACAAAAGGGACTACGCGGTCAATCTATCTGAGAATCGAGTTCTACATGTAATCAATCAGATGGTCCACGCTGAACACATCCCGACCGCGATGTGGCGGCCTGGCGATCCACAGGAGTACGTCACGGTACACGCTCACATCACCGCGATTAAGACCCCCGTCGCGCTTGGCCGGTGGACTGGTATCGTTTGTTCTCCGGATTTAAGCCAGTTGGGCAGGAGTTTGGAGTTCTGGGCATGGGTCGCGCAAAGATTGGAGGGAAAGCGTTACGCCGTCGAAAGCCTGATGCGCGTTGAAGCCAGATTTACCGGAGGTCGAAACTGCGAGGTGCCGTACCATGCATCCGGCGAAGCCACCCGCTTAAATTCTTAACGTTTGCAGTTCGGAAATTAGTAAGGCTGCAATATGCGACTGGTAACGCTGCAGTCCTGTCTCAGAGTTGCCCGTGGCCTATGTCGGCAATGCGGATCGGACGCCGCCAATTGAATGGCAGCTTTACGGAACCTCGGCAGTGAAAATCTTTCTGCTACCCGTAAGCTGCCATCCGCGAGCACCCGCTGTTGGTCGTTGGCAGGTACTCGCTGTGACGAACTGCTTGCCACAAACTTGACATTGGGCGTGCAACGCTTTCAACCGTAAAAATCTCAAACCCAGATGGTTAACGCTGACTTACCTCACATCAGCTCAAATTTTTAAGGCTTATCCATCGCCTTGCGCTGACAGACCTGCAGGATTTCAGGCACGATAAGCCCATCATGACAAACCTCAAAAACATCAAACTCTCCATGCTCGACCTGGTTGCCGTGCGCGAAGGCGGCACTGTGGCCCAAGCATTGGCAATCTCACTTCAAACAGCACGCCATGTAGAGTCTCTTGGATTTACACGCTACTGGCTGGCAGAGCACCACAACATGGCTGGCATCGCCAGTTCCGCCACCGCCGTATTGGTCGGTCACATCGCAGGTGGTACCCAACGCATACGGGTCGGCTCGGGCGGCATCATGTTGCCCAACCACGCACCGCTGGTGGTTGCAGAAGCCTTTGGCACATTGGCAGAGCTGTATCCAGGGCGCATTGACTTGGGACTGGGTCGTGCACCAGGCACCGATCGGGCTACCATGCGCGCCCTGCGTCGTGACCGGGTCGAGACTGAACAGGATTTTCCGCGCGATGTGGCAGAGTTGCAAAGACTGCTGGGACCCGTGGAGCCCGGTCAGGCTATCGTTGCCATGCCAGGACAAAACACGAATGTGCCGATCTGGTTGCTGGGTTCCAGTCTATTTTCTGCACAACTGGCGGCTGAACGGGGGCTACCTTACGCCTTTGCTGCCCACTTTGCGCCACGACTGCTGCACCAAGCGATTGACCTGTACAGAAACCTGTTTTGCCCCTCCAGCGTGCTGTCCAAACCCTATGTCATCGTTGGTGTTCCCCTGATTGCGGCACCAACGGACGACGAAGCCGAGTTCCTTGCCAGCAGCACTTACCAGCGCATTCTGGGAATATTGACCGGAGAGCGTCAACGTTTGCAAGCACCAGTCAAGCACTTCATGGAGCAACTACACCCCCAGGAACGTGCTGCGATTGGCGACTTTTTGGCTGCAGCCGTGATTGGCGGGCCAGACAAGGTGCAATCTGGACTGCAGGCACTGGCACAAAGCACCCATGCCAATGAATTCATGCTGGTGTGTGATGTCTTTGATCCCGCGTTGCGACTGCGCTCACTTGATATCGCTGCAGCGGTATGTGCTGCCCAATGACGTATGAAAACAACCCACCTCCTGTATCTGCATGGATTTCTGTCCTCACCCGCTTCAAATAAGGCCAGAATCACAGCGTCAGCCATCGCCAACCGTCATCCATCAGTAACCTGGCTGTGCCCGATGCTGGCAGCATCACCCAAACAGGCCATGGATGACGTATTGAAATCTATTTCGCAGTGGCCCAAAGCCAGCATGGCGGTCGTGGGTTCATCATTGGGTGGTTTTTACGCCACCTGGTTGGCCGAGCAAATTGGCTGTCGGGCTGTCTTGTTAAACCCAGCGGTGCGACCCGCACGCGATCTGCGCCCTCATCTGGGTGAACATGCTCTGTGGCACGATGCAAGTCAGCATTTTGTTTTGGAGCCAGAATTCATTGACGAACTGCAAGCCATGGAGCTTGACCACATCAGCCATCCCGATCGTTATTTTGCGGTAATCGCCAAAGGTGATGAAGTGCTGGATTGGGAAGAGATGACGGGGCACTTTCCAGGCGAATCAGTCAAATTGTTGCCACAAGGTGATCATGCTTTGAGCGACTACGAGCAGCACTTAGACGAAATCATTGAATTTCTGAACCTGGTTTAGAGTTTCAATTGGCTGGCCGATGTGACTTAACCTGTTGCTTGTCTCGGCAGGGAGAATGCATCCTTTTCAGCCTTGATTTGCACGGCCTTCTTGCAAAGCGAATCCGCACTACCATCGTTGCCGTGTACGAATATTGGCTACCATTCAGACTGGCAGTTTACGAACGCCAGGTAGCCAAGTCGCTGCAGAGTAAGGTTGGGACGCAATGAAAATTGCACCTGAGGCAGCGATAGAAAGTACAAAACTTGCTGCAGTGCAGCGTCAGTATTACATTGAGCATAAATATGGGACTAACCAGCAGGCGTTTTCTGATTGACAAAGATGGTGTCATCTACCGTATGTCAAACAAGCGTTTTGAGCGGATGGTGCGGAATCCTGAAAATGAACTGATTCCTGATTTTGCAAATCAACGCATACGTTGCGCAGACCTGGTGATTGAACTTGTAGACAGGCAACCAGCTGAAGTCTGCCGGGAAACGTTTGCAATTCTAGAATTTGATCACCGGGGTTGTCTTGATACCGGCAAATTTGAAAAACAACAAGTCGCACTGGTTGATGCCATGCTTGAACCGATGCTGACCGATAGAAAGGCGACAAGCAATATTATTGATGCCTCTCAGAGGTTCGTCGCTCAAGGCGGAACTTGGGCTCCGACAAAGGCGTTAAGGGGGCAAATTGAGAAAGCGGCTCTGAATATTTTTAAGTGCAATTCTCTCTAGCCGAAGTGCCCGAGATGTCCTTTTTCGGGCACATGACCAATGGTCAACTTGCCAGAGTGAAAAAAGTCATGGGCACAGCGTGGGCACAAATTGGGCACAGAATGGGCACAGAAAGCAAAACGCCCACTTGAAGTGGGCGTTTTTTCAAGCTAAGTGCTTGATTTTATTGGTTGCGCGAGAAGGATTTGAACCTCCGACCTTTGGGTTATGAGCCCAACGAGCTACCAGACTGC
>PCUV01000051.1:0-1864 GCA_002786915.1 Comamonadaceae bacterium CG12_big_fil_rev_8_21_14_0_65_59_15
TCGAATGGCTAGGAGTCTGTCGGACTTAAAGGAAATCTACTGCAAATTCGCCTGGACGGCGCATATTTACCGTGCCGTTACATTGACGGGGAATTGAACAGCTAATGAAAATTTGCTATAGCGAACCAGGCACCCATCGTACGTTACAAATATTTTCATGGCGTACCCATTGCGTGAGCTTGTAGGCACTGTCTTTCAGTAGTTCGGACAGGTTAAAGGTCATTCTTAAAATCCAAAATTATTAAGCCGTTTGGTTAAACCGATTGCAACGGGCTAGTCGGACGAATCAGGATTGCCGCAGGGATGCCCAGTCCATGATGCAGCTTCCAAATCATGGCCAGCGTCAACGAACGCTTCCGGTTCAAGATTTCATATACGCGATTTAAGCGTCCGATCATCGGCACTAAATCTTTCGCGCTTAGATTCGATTGTTCCATGCGAAATTTAATCGCTTCAACGGGGTCAGGCAGGTCAATCGGAAAATGCTTGGCTTCATAGACTTCGACCAGGGTCAGCAAAACCTCGAAACGATTCCCCGCGCGTGAGCCGGGCTCAGGTTCACTGTCAAAATATCCTGAGACTTCGCGCATCACCGCCAGGTAGTCAGCTTCAGTGTGAATAGGGCGGATTTCCATGAGTATTACTCCTGTTCGATTGTTTCGGCTTTGATTGCATCGTATTGCGCGTGTGTGCCGATAAACTTGATATAGACCGCACCAAACCGATACGCGACCGACACAATTAGGCGGTAATCATTGCCTTTGATGTTAAAAATCACGCGCCGATTTTTAAGGATGCTGGCATTGCGATATTTTTCTTTAATGTCCGACGGCTGATGCCATTCAGCCTGCTTGACCTCATCCACCCAAGCCTTTAGATGATGCTCTGCGGTTGGGAAAAGTACCCAAAACTCGCGCAGGATTTTGACGGAGACGATTTTCATCGTGCGCATTATAGTCCCGTTATGGGATATAACAACTCCGCCCTGGTTAATTAACCTATCCAGCCTTAATAAGGCGCAGTGATGGTGTCTAACGGGCATGGCAAGTTACCGCCCCCGATGATGAAATGGTTCTCGCAGGGATGTTGCCCCGCGGGCAACAACTCGCAAACTCTTCATGCCCGTTTCCCCCTATCCAACTTTCCCCCGCACATCCTAAAGGGTACAAGAGCGGGAGAAAGGGCAAACGAATCGCTGCGCGAGTTTCACGTTAAGGCGCAGAAAACGCACGAATTTGAGGCGGCCGCTGCACCAATGATACTGATTGGTGCATGAGCATCAATCATCAGACGGACGTATAAATATGCAACCTATTGATTTATATCAATAAATAGTAAATATTCTTACTGGCACGAGTATTGCTTAGTAAATAGCATCAACGAATCAACGGCGATTCGGAGAACTGCACTACCGGACAAAGGTGTCCCACTGCGTTTATGCGCGGTCGGACGCTTTTTGCTTTTTACGATAACGATTAAGGAGCTGGAAATGAATGAGTCAAAGATCATCACAGTAGCTGAACCTGAACACAACAGCCGGAGGGATTTCATGAAGCAGACCGGGGCAATATTGGGGGCTGCCGGGATTATGTCCATGGTGCCGATGGGTACGCGAGCAGCGGCCTGGGCGGCGGGTTCGGATGCGCCGGAACTGAAAGAAGTCAAGGTCGGTTTCATCCCGCTGACCGATTGCGCCTCGCTGGTGATCGCCTCGGTAATGAAGTTCGACGAGAAATACGGTATCAAGATCGTGTTGTCCAAGGAGGCCTCCTGGGCTGGGGTGCGCGACAAACTCGCCAACGGTGAACTGCATGCGGCGCACGTGTTGTACGGTCTGGTCTATGGCGTGCATCTGGGTATTGGC
>PCUV01000051.1:1904-2264 GCA_002786915.1 Comamonadaceae bacterium CG12_big_fil_rev_8_21_14_0_65_59_15
ACAACGGTCAGGCGATCACCCTGTCCAACCAGTTGAAAGACAAGGGCGTGACTAACGGCGCTGCGTTGAAAAAGCGGGTGGATGCTGAAAAACGCGATTACACCTTTGCGCAGACTTTCCCGACCGGCACGCACGCGATGTGGCTGTATTACTGGTTGGCCAGTTACGGCATCAATCCGCTCAAGGATGTGAAGACCATCACCGTGCCGCCCCCGCAGATGGTGGCGAACATGCGTATCGGCAACATGGATGGTTTCTGTGTCGGCGAGCCGTGGAACAACCGCGCTATTTACGACAAGATCGGTTTTACCGCCGCGACCACTCAGGACATCTGGAAAGATCATCCCGAAAAAGTGCTGG
>PCUV01000051.1:2295-2566 GCA_002786915.1 Comamonadaceae bacterium CG12_big_fil_rev_8_21_14_0_65_59_15
CCGAAAAAGTGCTGGGCTGTACCGCCGAGTTCAGCCAGAAATATCCGAATACTGCACGCGCACTGATTATGGCGGTGCTGGAAGCATCGAAATACATTGACGACATGGCTCATCGCCGCAAGGTCGCTGAAATCATCGCTGACAAGTCCTACGTCAACTGTCCGCTGGAAGTGATCGAACAGCGTCTGGAGGGCAAGTACGAGGACGGGCTGGGCAAGAAATGGAACGACCCCAATTACATGAAGTTTTACAACGGCGGCGCGGTGAATTT
>PCUV01000051.1:2583-3385 GCA_002786915.1 Comamonadaceae bacterium CG12_big_fil_rev_8_21_14_0_65_59_15
GTATGTGGTTTTTGACGCAGCACAAGCGTTGGGGTCTGTTGAAGGAAGACCCGGATTATCTGGCTGTCGCCAAAAAGATCAACCAGATTGAGCTGTACAAACAGGCGGCCTCGCAGGTGAAAGTGCCCGTGCCGAAGGACGTGATGCGTACCAGCAAATTGATAGACGGAACGGTGTGGGACGGGAAAGATCCGAAAAAATATGCCGCCAGCTTTAAGGTGAGAGCGTGATGAAGTACCGGCGTTTTTTTGGCGAGCATCTGTTCCATCCCCTGATCGGTGCCGTCTTGTTTCTCGTGGTCTGGATGATACTGGCGCAGAGCAGCGAGGCGCTTCCCGGCCCCCTGAAGACTTGGGATTCCGCCGTAGCTCTGTTCAGCGACCCGTTCTATAACCACGGGCCGAACGACCAGGGCATCGGCTGGAACATCCTCAATTCGCTGGGGCGGGTCGGTGTCGGCTTCGGTCTGGCGGCGCTGATCGGTATCCCGCTGGGCTTCATCGTCGGGCGCGTCGAGTTCAT
Source organism: Comamonadaceae bacterium CG12_big_fil_rev_8_21_14_0_65_59_15 (assembly GCA_002786915.1). Classification (GTDB taxonomy): domain Bacteria; phylum Pseudomonadota; class Gammaproteobacteria; order Burkholderiales; family Burkholderiaceae_C; genus Rhodoferax. The sequence continues at coordinate 3,106 of PCUV01000051.1, forward strand.
AGACAAAATGACCTCGCCCATCATCAGCATGTTAAGGCCGGTGTCTCCGCTGGCCTGGCTACCGATCGGTCTGCTGGTGTTCAAGGCGGCGAATCCTGCCGCAATCTGGGTGATCTTCATCTCCAGTATCTGGCCGATGATCATCAACACCGCGATGGGGGTGCGCCAGTTGCCGCAGGATTACCTCAACGTGGCGCGGGTACTCAATCTGTCGGAGTGGAAGATTTTCACCAAGATACTGTTTCCGGCAACGCTGCCTTACATGCTGACCGGTATCCGT
>PCUV01000051.1:3520-5396 GCA_002786915.1 Comamonadaceae bacterium CG12_big_fil_rev_8_21_14_0_65_59_15
GGTATCGTCGGCCTGTTGCTGGAAATGCTGCTGGTCAAGTTGGCAAAACGCTTCAGTTACTGATCGGATAGACATGAAAAATTATGTACAAGTAGAAAACGTGCAGATGTCTTTCGGGACGCGCAAAGGGGTATTTGTCGCCCTCAAGGACATCAACCTGAACATCGCGCGCGGCGAATTCATCACCCTGATTGGCCATTCGGGTTGCGGCAAGTCCACCTTGCTGAATCTGGTGGCGGGCTTGCTGATGCCAAGCGACGGGATTTTGTTGTGCGCGGATAGAGAGATCGGCGGCCCGGGGCCGGATCGCGGCGTGGTATTTCAGAATCATTCGCTGCTGCCATGGCTGACCTGCTTTGAAAACGTCCATCTGGCAGTCGAGCGCGTGTTCAGCGCAACAGAGGACAAGGCGCAGCTCAATCAGCGCACCCACGAGGCGCTGGCACTGGTGCATCTGACCCACGCCGAACAGAAATTGCCGAACGAGATTTCCGGCGGCATGAAACAGCGCGTCGGCATTGCCCGTGCCCTGGCGATGCAACCCAGGGTATTGCTGATGGACGAGCCGTTCGGCGCGCTGGATGCCTTGACGCGCGCCCAGTTGCAGGACGAACTGTTGAAAATCGTCGCCCAAACCAACAGCACCGTCATCATGGTGACGCACGATGTGGACGAGGCGGTGCTGCTGTCCGACCGCATCGTGATGATGACCAATGGCCCTGCTGCAACGATAGGCGAAATCCTGGGGGTAGGCCTGCCGCGTCCGCGCAATCGTCTGGAACTGGCGGGCGATCCTGAATACATGCGCTTGCGCTCTGAAGTGTTGCGCTTTTTATATGAGCGTCATGCTCATCCCGAAGCCGCCTGATTATTAATTTTTTATAGGAACCATCACAATGAAATCTGCAAACAGACTGACTACACTGCCATCCCTGACGAGTATCGCGGCCATCGCCTTGCTTGCAGGCAGCACGCCGACTCGCGCCGCCGAAAACATTACCGATGCGCTAACGGGCGGCAAGGTTTCGACCAACCTGCAACTGCGTTACGAAAACGTGGCTGAAAACAACCCGCTCAAAAATGCGAAAGCCCTCACGGCGCGCCTGCGTCTGGGCTATACGACGGACACCTTCAAAGGCTTCGGCGCGATGGTCGAAGCGGAAACATTGACCGCGCTGGGCAACAAGAACTATGACAGCAAGGCCGCAGGTCAAACCGCCAATGGCTATTCTGTTGTGGCCGACCCGGAAGCCACCGAGATCAACCAGGCCTACCTGAGCTACAGTGGTCTGCCCAACATCACCGCGAAGTGGGGGCGTCAGCGTATCAAGCTGGGCAATGACCGCTTCATCGGCAACGTCGGCTGGCGTCAGAACGAGCAGACCTTCGATGCCTTCACGCTGGTCAACAAATCGCTGCCCGATACCACCATCACGGCGGGATACATCACCAACGTCAACCGCGTGTTCAGCGACAATGCCTTCGGCAGTGCCGGTAATCCAAATGCTGGACCGTTTTCCGGCAACCACAAAATGGGTTCCACCATCCTTAATGCCAACTACAAGGGCTGGGGTTTCGCCGAAATAGTTGGCTATGCCTACCTGCTGGACTATGACGCGATGACCGGGTTCACCGCCAACTCCACCGATACATATGGCATCAGGCTGAAGGGCAGCGCGCCGATCGGCGGTAACAAGCTGCTGTACACGGCGGAACTTGCGCAACAGAGCAATGCCCACGGCAATGCGACCAACTATACGGCCAACTACACCCTGCTTGAGGTGGGCGTGGATGTGACCGGGGTCGCGACATTCAAAGTGGGTTATGAAGTGCTGGGTTCCGGTACGGGTGCGGCCAACACAGCATTTAAGACACC
>PCUV01000051.1:5414-7484 GCA_002786915.1 Comamonadaceae bacterium CG12_big_fil_rev_8_21_14_0_65_59_15
CTTCAATGGCTGAGCCGACCTGTTCCTGATCACGCCCAACCAGGGGCTGAAGGATACTTATGTGTCGGCTGGAACCCGGCTGGCCGACACCAACCTCGAAGCGATCTATCACGACTTCAAGGCAGATAAATCCACTCCCACTATTAACGATCTGGGCAAAGAACTCGATCTCGTGGCGACCTATGCCTTCGACAAGAACTACGCGGTTGGCCTGAAGTATGCAGACTATTCCCCTGGTGATGCGGCGGCTATCAAGGTTGGCACCAAGAAGACCTGGCTATGGGGTGAGTTCAAGTTTTAACGGGTACACGGATTGGGCTGAGCCATTGGCTGCGTCCAATCATGCGACAAAGAATTTTGTGGAGGCATTATGGTAAACAAGAAAACACGGCTGGTGGTGATCGGCAACGGCATGGCCGGGATACGCACCATCGAGGAATTGCTCAAGATGGGGGCGGATGAGTATGAGATCACGGTATTTGGTGCCGAGCCGCAGCCCAATTACAACCGCATCCTGCTCTCGCCGGTGTTGTCGGGTGAAATGAAGTTTCAGGAAACGATACTGAACGACTGGGGGTGGTATGAAGATAATCACATCACGCTGCATGTCGGCAAGCTGGTGACAAAGATTGACCGTCATCGTTGCGTAGTGGAAACCGCAGATGGTCTGGTCGTGCCTTATGACCGATTGCTGATTGCGACCGGTTCCAACCCGATCATGCTGCCGATACCGGGCATGAATCTGCCCGGTGTGCTGGCCTATCGCAGCATAGACGACGTGGAAAAAATGCTGATCGCTGCAAAGACTAGCAAACGTGCCGTGGTGATCGGCGGCGGGCTGCTGGGTCTGGAGGCCGCGAATGGGCTGGCGATACAGGGCATGGAAGTGGCTGTGGTGCACTTGTGCGAATGGCCGATGGAGCGCCAGTTGGACCGTGTTGGTGGCGGACTGTTGAAAGAAGCGCTGGAAAAACGCGGGATGAAGTTCTATTTGGCGCGGCAAAGCGAGGCGGTGCTGGGCGAGGATAAAGTGACCGGCCTGCGCTTCAAGGATGGCGAGGAAATTGCGGCCGATCTGCTGGTGATGGCGGCGGGCATCCGTCCGAATATCGCGCTGGCTAAATCCGCTGGCATTCATTGCGAGCGCGGCATCGTGGTGAGCGACACCATGCAGACTTATGACCCGAAAATCTATGCGGTGGGCGAATGCGTGCAGCATCGCGGGCAGGTTTACGGGCTGGTCGCCCCGCTATTCGAGCAGGCCAAGGTTGCCGCCAATCATCTGGCCGAATATGGCCGGATGCGCTACGAAGGCTCATCCGTCTCCACCAAATTGAAAGTCACCGGCATTGATCTGTTCTCGGCGGGCGACTTCAATCCCGGCGAGGGAGATGAAGAATTGATACTGCAAGATGCTGCGCGCGGTGTGTACAAGAAGCTGGTGCTGCGCGACAACAAGTTGCGCGGTGCGGTGATGTATGGCGATACGGTGGATGGCTCGTGGTATTTCCAGATGATGCGCGACGGGACGGACATTAGTGATCTGCGCGAGTACATTCTGTTTGGCCAGGGGCATCTTGGCGATTCTGGCCGTGGTGGCGCGGCCAGCGTGGCGAATATGCCGGACTCGGCAGAAATCTGCGGCTGCAACGGGGTATGCAAGGGTACGATCGTCAAGGCCATTGTCGAGAAAAAACTCTTCACGCTGGAAGAAGTGCGGGCGCACACCAAGGCTTCCAGCTCCTGCGGTTCCTGCACCGGGCTGGTGGAGGCCTTGTTGGCGAACACCCTGGGGGGTGACTACTCGACCAAGCCGAGCAAAAAGGCGTTATGCGCGTGTACCGAGTTGACCCATGATGAGGTTCGTGCAGCCATTACCAAATTGAGTCTGAAAGCGTTGCCGGACTTGATGCAGACATTAAGTTGGAAAAACCCGGATGGTTGTCACGTCTGCCGCCCTGCCCTTAATTACTACTTGTTGTCCGCATGGCCAGGTGTTTATCAGGACGATAGCCGTTCGCGTTTCATCAACGAACGGGTACATGCCAACATTCAGAAAGATGGCACCTA
>PCUV01000080.1 GCA_002786915.1 Comamonadaceae bacterium CG12_big_fil_rev_8_21_14_0_65_59_15
CAGCAGGCGGCAATCGGGCAGAAAGGGCAGAATGCGGGTTCCCATTTCAAGTGTGCCAGGGCGGGCATAGGGCACAACGGGAATTTTACCTGCTGCCAGAATGACTTCAGGCAGCGCCTCTGTGGGCAGTTCTCTCAGATCGGGGCGAGCCAGGCTCCAGGCGATTGCCGTCGGTGGGTGGGCGTGCACAATCGCTCGGGCTTCAGGTACTTTGCGATAAATTTCAAGATGCATCAGGCGTTCACTCGAAGGTTGACCTGCCAGTATCTCACCTTTCAGATTCATCCAGGCCAGGTCTTCGGGCTTCAGACGAGATTTGTTTTTGCCTGAAGGAGTAATCACGATTTCTTGATCTGAAAAGCGGTAGCTGAGGTTGCCATCAGCTGCCGCCAGTAAATGACGTTGGTGAAGATGGCGTGAAAGTTCCAGGATAAGTTCTGAGATTTCAGTTTGCGAAGCATTGTGCATTTGACGACTGCCTTTAATTTTGAGGAATGAATGAAATTTTTTTTGCTTGATTTTTCTTATTTTAACAGGAATATTCTGATGGGATCAGCCCAATCTCCAGGCTTAGGTGTGGCAATGTCCTGTTTGAGAGCAATAGTGAGCTGAAATACAGACTGGGACACAAAGGTTATTCTTTGGTTAAGCTAAATATAAAAATAATCTAAAAAATAGCCGATGTATTTATTGACAGTAGAAGAGGAGATCCGTTATGATGAATTCACGTTGAACGCAGGGCAGCGAAAAGAGAGCGAAAAACGCACTCTGACTGAGTTTCCCGGTGGGCGACGCGAACCAAAAGAAAGACTGAAAAAAAGGGATGCAATTCCTTGACGCAGTCGAAACGGATCGGTTAAGATGAAAGTCCTCCGATTCGAGAGGCGAAAAGGTCGACTCAAGGGTTGACAAGCTCGATAGAAATCCGGTAAGATAATTAACTGCCGAACGAAATTGAGAAAGTTAACTGGAAGTGGTTGACGGTCGCCAAAGCGGTTCGGTAAGCTGAATAAGTGATCATTGAAAACTGAATAGCAATCAAGTCAACGTCAATTTATGTGAGTTAAGATTGAATTTAAACGAAGCTTAATAGCTTCAAAGCTTTTTAGCTGAGAGTTTGATCCTGGCTCAGAACGAACGCTGGCGGCGCGCCTAACACATGCAAGTCGAGCGATGAAGACTCCTTCGGGAGTGTATGAAGCGGCGGACGGGTGAGTAAAGCGTAGGCAACCTGCCCTAAAGAGGGGGACAACCTGCCGAAAGGTGGGCTAATACCGCGTAAGCTGTTAGAGTAATGTCTATCAGTAAAGGCTTCGGCCGCTTTAGGATGGGCCTACGTCCGATTAGATAGTTGGTGGGGTAAAGGCCTACCAAGTCTGCGATCGGTAACTGGTCTGAGAGGATGATCAGTCACACTGGAACTGAGACACGGTCCAGACTCCTACGGGAGGCAGCAGTGAGGAATTTTGCGCAATGGGGGAAACCCTGACGCAGCGACGCCGCGTGGAGGATGACGTCTTTCGGGATGTAAACTCCTGTCAGTGGGAACGATAATGACGGTACCCACAGAGGAAGCACCGGCTAACTCCGTGCCAGCAGCCGCGGTAAGACGGAGGGTGCAAGCGTTGTTCGGAATTACTGGGCGTAAAGCGTACGTAGGCGGTTGATTAAGTCAAATGTTAAAGCCCGGAGCTCAACTCCGAGGATGCACTTGATACTGGTCGACTAGAGGGCGATAGAGGAAAGCGGAATTCCGAGTGTAGCGGTGAAATGCGTAGATATTCGGAGGAACATCGGTAGCGAAAGCGGCTTTCTGGGTCGCTCCTGACGCTGAGGTACGAAAGCGTGGGTAGCAAACGGGATTAGATACCCCGGTAGTCCACGCCGTAAACGATGGATACTAGGTGTAGCGGGTATCGACCCCTGCTGTGCCGTAGCTAACGCGTTAAGTATCCCGCCTGGGGAGTACGCACGCAAGTGTGAAACTCAAAGGAATTGACGGGGGCCCGCACAAGCGGTGGAGGATGTGGTTTAATTCGACGCAACGCGAAAAACCTTACCAGGACTTGACATGTAGAGAATCTCTGTGAAAGCAGGGAGTGCCGCAAGGAGCTCTAACACAGGTGGTGCATGGCTGTCGTCAGCTCGTGTCGTGAGATGTTGGGTTAAGTCCCGCAACGAGCGCAACCCTCGAGTTTAGTTGCCATCAGGTAATGCTGAGCACTCTAGACTGACTGCCGGTAACAAACCGGAGGAAGGTGAGGACGACGTCAAGTCATCATGCCCCTTACGTCCTGGGCTACACACGTCCTACAATGGGTAAATATAAAGGGCAGCGAAGCCGCGAGGTGAAGCGAATCTCATAAAATTACCCTCAGTTCGGATTGCAGGCTGAAACTCGCCTGCATGAAGTAGGAATCGCTAGTAAACGCAGATCAGCATGCTGCGTTGAATACGTTCCCGGGCCTTGTACACACCGCCCGTCACACCACGAAAGATTGTTCAACCCGAAGTCGGTGGGCTAACCCTCTGGGAGGCAGCTGCCTAAGGTGGGGCAATTGATTGGGGTGAAGTCGTAACAAGGTAGCCGTACTGGAAGGTGCGGCTGGATCACCTCCTTTCTAGGGATGATTCGCAAGCGCTTCGGCGCTCAAGTGTTACAAATAGAGGATCGAGTCAGATGCGCGAGCGTCAGACATAAAAGAGCCTCTCAATGCTTGGTACTTCGGTACATGTGATATCCATTAGGTCGATTCACAGAATTTGACAGACAAGTTTGCTATTCAGTTTTCAGTGATCATTCAGCAATTAGGGGCTATTAGCTCAGTTGGTTAGAGCGCACGCTTGATAAGCGTGAGGTCCCTGGTTCGAGCCCAGGATGGCCCACTGAGGGGGTATAGCTCAGCTGGTAGAGCACCTGCCTTGCACGCAGGGGGTCAGCGGTTCGAGTCCGCTTACCTCCATTAACCGAAGTTGGTTAGCCTAAAGTACTTTACGAGTGCTTAACCTAGTGTTAAGATGAGAGAGTATTTTAAGCTGAGTAGGTCGGAAGATTTATGAAGCGACACGTTAGTGTACCTTGACAACTGCATAGAAAAATTGAATGGAAAACCAATGTTTGACGTTATGGTCAAACTATTAAGGGCGCACGGGGGATCCCTAGGTGCTGTCAGCCGATGAAAGACGTAGCAGGCTGCGAAAAGCCCGGACGAGCTGCCAAGCAAGCGTTGACTCCGGGATGTCTGAATGGGGAAACCCACCATGGTGAAGCCATGGTACTCCGTATTGAACACATAGATACGGTAGAGGTAAGCGAGCGAATTGAAACATCTTAGTAGCTCGAGGAAAGGAAAGCAAAAGCGACTCCCTAAGTAGCGGCGAGCGAACGGGGATGAGCCTAAACCACTGTCATGTTAAAGCGGGCTGCGTTGTGATGGTGGGGTTGTTGGGAGATTTTGGTAGTTATTGCCCTAGCTACACAGAGTTACAAAATGATTTGTTAGACGAACACAGCTGGAAAGTTGGACCAAAGCGGGTGATAGTCCTGTAGTCGAAAGCAAATTATCTCTGAAAGTCCACCCGAGTAGGCCGGGACACGTGAAATCCCGGTTGAATCTGCGAAGACCACTTCGTAAGGCTAAGTACTGAACAGCAACCGATAGTGAACTAGTACCGTGAGGGAAAGGTGAAAAGCACCCCGGAAGGGGAGTGAAATAGTAGTGAAACCGTGCGCTTACAAGCAGTCGGAGCTCTATTAAGAGAGTGACGGCGTACCTGTTGAAGAATGAGCCGCCGAGTTATCGTCAGCAGCAAGGTTAAGGAGTAAATATCCGGAGCCGAAGCGAAAGCGAGTCTGAATAGGGCATCTAGTTGCTGGCGGTAGACCCGAACCCGGATGATCTAACCATGGCCAGAATGAAGCGTGGGTGACACTGCGTGAAGGTTCGAACCCACTAATGTTGAAAAATTAGGGGATGAGCTGTGGTTAGCGGTGAAATGCCAATCGAATCCGGAGCTAGCTGGTTCTCCTCGAAATGGCTTTAGGGTCAGCCTCGAGCAAAAGCGTGTTGGGGGTAGAGCACTAGTTGGGTGCGGGGGATGAAATATCCTACCAAATCCTATTAAACTCCGAATACCAACATTGCGTTCCTCGGGAGTGAGACTACGGGAGATAAGTTTCGTGGTCGAAAGGGAAACAGCCCAGATCGTCAGCTAAGGTCCCAAAGTCATGGCTAAGTGGTTAAGGAGGTTGAGACGCTCAGACAACCAGGAGGTTGGCTTAGAAGCAGCAACCCTTGAAAGAGTGCGTAATAGCTCACTGGTCAAGCGTTTCAGCGCCGAAAATTCACGGGACTAAGCCATGCACCGAAGCTACGGGATTAACTTAGGTTAATCGGTAGAGGAGCGTTCTGCTGTAGGCCGAAGGTATAGCGTAAGCAGTGCTGGACGAAGCAGAAGTGAGAATGGCGGCATGAGTAACGAAAACATTGGTGAGAATCCAATGCGTCGAAAACCCAAGGTTTCCCTACGGCAGGTTCGTCCGCGTGGGGTTAGTCGGGGCCTAAGGTGAGGCTGAAAGGCGTAGCCGATGGATAGCAGGTTAATATTCCTGCACCACTCGTAGTGGTTTGAGCGAAGGGGGGACGCAGAAGGCTAGGTCAGGGGAACTGTTGGAATAGTTCCTTGTAGCATGTAGGTAGTCTGGATAGGCAAATCCGTCCGGATGTTGATCTGAGGTGCATACTGAAGCGGATACGTTCTGCAAACTGATTGACGCCACACTGCCAAGAAAATCCTCTAGTGACACAAAGAGTGCCCGTACCGTAAACCGACACAGGTGGGTTAGTAGAGAATACTAAGACGCGCGAGATAACCCTCGCTAAGGAACTCGGCAAAATAACTCTGTAACTTCGGGAGAAGGAGTGCCACATTAGTGTGTAGCGATTTACTCGTGAAGCATGAAGTGGTCGCAGCGGAGAGGTCCAAGCGACTGTTTAACAAAAACACAGGTCTCTGCTAAGACGTAAGTCGAAGTATAGGGGCTGACGCCTGCCCAGTGCCGGAAGGTTAAGGAAGGAGGTTAGGAGTAATCCGAAGCTTTTGACCGAAGCCCCGGTGAACGGCGGCCGTAACTATAACGGTCCTAAGGTAGCGAAATTCCTTGTCAGGTAAGTTCTGACCCGCACGAAAGGCGTAACGACTTGGACGCTGTCTCGGCGAGGGGCTCGGTGAAATTGGAATGGCTGTGAAGATACGGCCTACTCATACCAGGACAGAAAGACCCCATGGAGCTTTACTGTAGCTTGCCATTGAATTTGGGTTGCTTATGTGCAGGATAGGTGGGAGGCTGCGAAGCATTTTCGTCAGGAGATGTGGAGCCGTCGGTGAGATACCACTCTTAAGTAATCTAAATTCTAACTTTACACCGTAATCCGGGTAGAGGACAGTGGCTGGTAGGCAGTTTGACTGGGGCGGTCGCCTCCTAAAGAGTAACGGAGGCGTCCAAAGGTTCCCTCAGACTGGTTGGAAATCAGTCGCAGAGTGCAAAGGCATAAGGGAGCTTGACTGTGAGACTGACAGGTCGAACAGGGAGGAAACTCGGGCTTAGTGATCCGACGCCAGCGCGTGGAAGTGGCGTCGCTCAACGGATAAAAGTTACCCTGGGGATAACAGGCTGATCTCCCCCAAGAGTCCACATCGACGGGGAGGTTTGGCACCTCGATGTCGGCTCGTCGCAACCTGGGGCGGTAGT
>PCUV01000033.1 GCA_002786915.1 Comamonadaceae bacterium CG12_big_fil_rev_8_21_14_0_65_59_15
TCTTTCATCCAAAAGTATTCCTGAGTGGCAATCACGCTTTCTACCTCCTCATTATAGGCCCGGTTTTAGTATTTGCAGATTCTTCTTGAATTTAGTATACAAAAAATGTATCTTTTTGACGACATAAAGTTTCACATGATTTCCTTAGATTTCCACTTGACAGCATTTTTAGGAGGTTCCCATGCCCCGTATCCCTGAAGCCGAGCTTGAGCGGCTGAAAAGCGAGATTTCCATTCAACGTCTGGCCGAAGCGCGGGGCATTGAACTGAAGGCCCACGGCAAAGACCTGATCGGTCTATGCCCGTTCCATGACGATCACGAACCCAGTTTGGTTATCAGTCCACAAAAGAACCTCTGGAACTGTCTCGGGGCCTGTGGCATGGGTGGCAGTGTCATTGATTGGGTGATGAAAGCCGAAGGGGTAAGCTTTCGTCATGCAGTGGAACTCCTACGAGGCGGCGGCGCAGGGCTAACAGTTGGTGAACCTATCAAGCTTTCCAAATGCACCCGCAAGCGCTGTAAGCTTCCAGCGCCCGTATCCTTCGGCGCAGAAGAGCGAGACTTACTCTTGCAAGTGGTCGATTACTACCACCAAACTCTGAAAGACTCACCAGAGGCCTTGCAATACCTCGAAAAGCGTGGTCTGAAGCACCCTGAACTTATAGACTATTTCAAGCTCGGCTACGCAAACCGCACCCTCGGCCTACGGCTTCCCGAAAAGAACCGCCAAACCGGGGCGCAGGTCCGCGGCAAGCTCCAAAACATTGGGATCTTCAGAGAAACCGGCCATGAACGCTTTACCGGCTCGATCGTGTTTCCCATTTTCGATGAACATGGCCACGTCTCAGAGATCTACGGGCGGAAAGTTCTGAACAACTTACGCGCCGGGACCGCTTATCATACCTACCTTCCCGGCCCCCACAAAGGCGTTTTAAACTACCAGGCTCTAACCTCATCGCCCGATGTGATCCTGTGCGAATCTATCATCGATGCACTTTCTTTCTGGGTCTCCGGCCTCCGGAACGTCACCACCTCTTACGGCATAAATGGCTTCACCGATGACCACCTGCAAGCTTTCAAAGCAGCTGACATCAAGCGCGTTTTCATCGCTTACGATCGTGACGCCGCCGGCAACAAAGCTGCCGAAACCCTGGCCGAAAAGCTGATGAAAGAAGGCTTTGAATGCTTTCGAGTGCTGTTTCCCAAAGGCATGGATGCTAACGAATACGCCCTGAAGGTGCAGCCACCGGGTAAGGCTCTTGAGCTGGTGATTCGACACGCGCAATGGATGGGAACCGGATCGGGGCAAGAAGCGGATGCTTCATCGGCCTCCGTGGTTCCTGAAACTTCCATTCCAGCAGCTAAAGAGGAAAAAACTCAAGAGCCTGTTATTCCTTTAGCCGCTGAGAAAGCGCCTTCCGGCCTAACAACAGAGATCAAGCCTAGTGAAACCATCATCACCATTGGTGATCGTAGATGGCGAGTCCGTGGCCTGGACAAGAACATGAGCTACGATCAGATGAAAGTAAACCTGCTGGCCTCCTATGGGGATGCCTTCTTCGTAGATACTTTTGACCTGTATTCAGCTCGGAGTCGGGCGGCATTCCAAAAGGAGGCCGCCGCCGAACTGCGAATAAACGTTGATATGATCCGCTCCGACCTCGGGAAAGTGCTGCTGAAACTGGAGGAGCTTCAAGACAAGCAGATCCAAAAAGCCCTTGAGCCCGATGAAAAGGCGGTAGTGCTAACGCCCCAGGAGCGAGAGGAAGCCCTGGAACTACTGAATGCACCAAACCTGATCGAGCGACTCCTTGCCGACTTCGAGGCCTGCGGCATCGTCGGCGAAGAAACGAACAAGCTTACGGGATACTTGGCCGCTGTCTCTCGAAAGCTGGCAACGCCGCTAGCGGTAATAATCCAATCATCATCTGCCGCCGGGAAAACTTCACTCATGGAAGCTGTGCTGGCCTTCATACCCGAGGAAGACCGGGTAAAATACTCGGCAATGACCGGTCAATCCCTGTTTTACATGGGAGAAATAAACCTGAAACACAAAATTCTAGCCATCGTAGAAGAAGAAGGGGCAGAGCGGGCCGCATATGCCCTCAAACTACTGCAAAGTGAAGGCGAGTTGACCATTGCTTCCACCGGAAAAGATCCGCAAACCGGACGCCTGGTCACCCATGAATATCGAGTGGAAGGTCCGGTAATGATCTTCGTTACTACCACCAGCATCGACATCGAGGAGGAACTGAAAAACCGCTGTATCGTGCTCACCGTCGATGAAAGCCGGGAACAGACCCGCGCTATCCACAAACTACAACGTGAACGCCGCACCCTTGAAGGGCTTTGGGCCAGGCAGGAACGCAACAAAATACTTCAGAAACACAGGAACGCACAACGGCTCCTAAAGCCGGTTTATGTCATCAACATCTATGCACGCCGTCTCACTTTTTTGGATGATCAAACCAGAACCCGAAGGGATCATGATCGCTACCTCGATCTCATTGAATCCATCACGATTCTTCATCAATTCCAGAGACCCTTTCAAACTGACCGCAAGAATGGCCGGGAGCTTCGTTATCTGGAAGTCACTCTGGAAGACATCGAACTAGCTAACCGCCTCATGCACGAAGTGTTGGGCCGGACCTTAGACGAGCTACCGCCTCAGACTCGACGTTTTCTATCGCTCCTGGAAAACATGGTAAGAGGAGCCTGTGAACAGCTTAACATCGGGCAAGAAGACTACCGATTCTACCGAAGAGACATTCTGACATTTACCGGCTGGAGCTACAATCAACTCCGGATTCACATTGAGCGCCTTCTTGAGCTGGAATACGTGTTAGTTCATCGGGGCCATCAGGGCCAGCGTATTTGTTATGAGCTGCTCTACAACGGCCAGGGCAAGCAAGGTGAGCAATTCTGCATGGGCTTACTCGATGTGGCTGCTATCCGTAACGAAAAATCTAACACTATGACCTCAACTTTGTGGGGCAAAAAGCCCGACTTTGTTCCCCCGTTGTGCCCCCGTTGTGCCCCGGTTGTGGGGGGGGTGTTGGGTTCCGCAACCGAAGAACCACAGCCGGTTTCCGTGGAAATTTCGGAAGAATCGCTTAAAACAGCACTAAAGGGGGTCCCCCGAAAATCGGGGTCGTATCATAGGCATAGCTCTTTTCCTTTAGCTGCTAAGGAAGGAACCATGCATGTTCCACCGGGCAACGGCTCGAAAGCAACGGTGGAGGGTGGCGACTGATGCGTCGCAGAGGGCAAAAGTGCCCAATCATGAAACCTCTGTCCTTGGGTGATCACTATGGAATGGGCGCTTTGCAGGGAGAATACTTTGCCAGATTACGGGAGCGTGGCTTTTCGGCATTCACTATTCAACGGCGGTCACATGTACTGATGGTCTTTGGTCATTGGTGTGAAGAAAGAGGCCTCACAAAGCCACAAGACATCACCCGCCCAATTCTGGAACGGTATCAGCGACATTTGTTTTACTATCGAAAGTCCAACGGAAATCCTCTGAGCTTTCGAACACAGATCTCTTATCTTTCCGGCATCCAAGCCTTCTTCCGTTTTCTGGCCAAGCAGAATTATATACTGTCAAATCCGGCCTCAGACTTGGAACTACCCAAAGGCTGCCAAAGATTACCTCGGGCCGTTCTGACAGCCAAAGAAGCGGAAAAAATCCTAGGGACCGTGCCACTTGATGATGAATTGGGAATCAGGGACAGGGCCATTCTGGAGATGTTTTATGCTACAGGTATTAGGCGATCAGAGCTGCTTAGCCTCAAACTCTTTGACGTGGATGAAGAGCGAAACGTGCTGATGATCCGAGAGGGAAAAGGCAAAAAAGACAGGTATCTTCCGATCAGTGATCGAGCCCTTACATGGCTGAGGAAATACCTGGACGAAGTGCGGCCGAACTTGGTTCCAGCTCAAGACGATGGGACCTTGTTTCTGACCGTAGATGGAACCAGTATGACACCGGGCTGGGTTACCCGAACGGTTGGAAGATACGTAGAATCAGCGGATTTGGGCAAAAAAGGATCTTGCCATCTTTTCCGGCACACCATGGCTACACTAATGCTGGAGTCAGGTGCGGATATCCGTTTCATTCAGCAAATGCTTGGCCATTCTAAGCTTGAGTCTACGGAAATCTATACGCATGTCAGCATTCAAAAATTGAAGGAAGTTTACTTGGCCACTCACCCAGGAGCCAAACTACGAAAAGACAAGGAGGACAGCCAGGAAGTTTCAGCCATATAGCCCCCCACCCAGCACCCCCAGGAGGCTGCGGTGTTCGAGCCCGGCCCGGCAAACCGCACCTCAAAGCAAGTCCAACGCCCGCCATCGCCATCCATGGCGCTGTCCGTCATGGGCCTTGCAAACCGGTGCTGTCTGATAATCGCGATTATCAGACCTTGCTCGGGCCTAGTGCTAAATACAATTTACGAGCAATCAGAGTGCTTCTCTCAGCAAACAGGCTTTCTGCGGGTAGTCTCACACCTTGGGCTCCCCGAGCGGGGCGCCTTTACAGAACATGCATTCTGTAAACCTCCTGGGGGTGCTGGGTGGGGGGGTGCGAATGCAAGGAGGTCTGGGGACCATAGCCCTGCTAAAAACAGGGGTGTTCAGCACGTGGTTAGCCTTTCAGGCGAACCACAGGAAAGCCGCTATGGTAGAGTGTTTCACGAGCATGAAAATATACTCTGTACTCTTTTTTCTTTAGCTGCTAAAGAAAAAAGCTCAGCCCCTACAGAAAACCTGCTCTTCGGTCTTTTCATCAGCGTTCCGAAAGAGTAAACTGTCTGAAAGAAGCTTCTAAAGAGGAAAATCATGAGAGTATTTCGCCTGCTGGCCATCATAATCATAGTCGTATTTTCTATGCCTACGACCGCCGCCGCGCACTTATCACAAAACATACGTCAAGGACCCCAACCTGTTTTTGCCATTTCGTGTCCGGGTGAAGCCCATGTAAAGTCAGATGGGCAGCAGAGGCAAGCGCTTTTCAGCAGTGATTTCGTATCCGAGCCCTTGTTTATGCTAGATGACGCC